>DVKH01000029.1 GCA_018716105.1 Candidatus Fimivivens faecavium
CGATGGTGCCAATGTTAATATGGGGCTTATTTCTTTCGAATTTTGCCTTTGCCATTTTTGGATTTTCCTCCCTTAACGAAAAATTTTCATTTCAAATTCTCTGGACGCTACATTGCATATTGTAGCAACCATACCCGCAAAATGCAAGAGGTAATGCGGAAACTCAGTCCTTTTTACCCCGGCTCGAGATGATGGATTCGGCAATGCTCTTGGGCACCTCGACATAATGCGAGGGTTCCATGGTATACTGACCGCGCCCCTGCGATCTGCTGCGCAGGTCGGTGGCATAGCCGAACATCTCGGACAATGGGACGAACGCATTGATCTGTTGCGCGCCAAACCGCGCCTCCATACCCTGCATCTGCCCGCGGCGGGAATTGATATCGCCGATGACGTCGCCGGTGTATTCATCCGGCACAATGACCGCAACCTTCATGACCGGCTCCAGAATGACCGGATCGGCCTTTCTCATCGCCTCTTTGAAGGCCATCGAACCCGCCATTTTAAACGCCATTTCAGAGGAGTCAACCTCATGATAGGATCCGTCGTACAGCGTCACCTTCACGTCTACGACGGGATACCCCGCGAGAACGCCGGACTGCATCGCGCCTTGGATACCCTGGTCGATCGGGCCGATATATTCCTTCGGGATGCTTCCGCCGACGGTGGCGTTAATAAACTCATAGCCCTTGCCGGACTCGTTCGGCTCAAGCTTGATCTTGACATGGCCGTACTGGCCGCGGCCGCCGGACTGGCGTGCGTATTTAAAGTCGACGTCGGCGAGCTTGCGGACAGTTTCCTTATAGGCAACCTGCGGCGCGCCAACATTCGCTTCCACCTTGAACTCGCGCAGGAGCCGGTCGACAATGATCTCGAGATGGAGTTCTCCCATACCCGCGATGATGGTCTGTCCGGTTTCCTCGTCGGTATAGGTTTTGAAAGTCGGGTCCTCTTCGGCGAGCTTCGCAAGGCCCAGGCCCATTTTCTCCTGGCCGGCCTTGGTCTTGGGTTCAATCGCGACGCGGATCACCGGCTCCGGGAATTCCATCGACTCGAGGATGATCGGGTGTTTCGGATCGCAGAGCGTGTCGCCGGTGGTGGTGTTCTTCAGGCCGACCGCCGCCGCAATGTCGCCCGCGTAGCAGGTGTCGATGTCCTGACGGTGGTTGGCGTGCATCTGAAGGATTCGGCCCATCCGCTCCTGATTGCTTTTCACCGAGTTTAAAACGGTGGCGCCCGCATTGACCGAACCGGAATAGGTGCGGAAGAAGCAGAGCTTTCCAACGTACGGGTCGGTCGCGATTTTAAACGCAAGCGCGGCAAACGGCTGGTTGTCGGCGGAAGGCCTCTCCTCCTGCTCCCCGGTTTCGGGGTTGATTCCGGTGATGTGGTCGATGTCGGTCGGGGCCGGCATATAATCCACGACCGCGTCGAGCAGGAGCTGCACGCCCTTGTTGCGGTACGAGGTTCCGCAGAGCACCGGGACCATGTCGTTGGCGATGGTCGCTTTGCGGATGGCGCCCTTGATCTCCTCAAGGGTGAGCTGCTCCCCCTCGAGGTATTTCTCCATCAGCGCCTCATCCTGCTCGGCGACGGCGTCCATCAACTTCTGGTGGTACTCCTCGGCAAGATCTTTCATCTCTTCCGGGATTTCCTCAACGCGGATGTCCTTTCCGAGATCGTCGTAATAAACAAAGGCTTTCATCTCGATCAGGTCTACGATACCCTTAAACAGGTTCTCAGAGCCGATCGGAAGCTGAATCGGAATCGCATTGCACTTCAAACGGTCGTGCATCATCTTCACGACGTTGAAGAAATCCGCGCCCATGATGTCCATCTTATTGACATAGGCCATCCGGGGAACGCGGTACTTATCGGCCTGGCGCCACACGGTTTCTGACTGGGGCTCCACTCCGCCCTTCGCGCAGAAGACGGTGACTGAGCCGTCGAGCACTCTCAGCGAACGCTCGACCTCCACGGTGAAGTCAACATGTCCAGGGGTATCAATGATGTTAATGCGGTGCTTTTTCCAGTAACAGGTGGTCGCCGCAGAGGTGATGGTAATCCCTCTCTCCTGCTCCTGCGCCATCCAGTCCATCGTAGCACTGCCATCATGAGTCTCACCGATTTTGTGATTGATTCCCGTGTAGAACAAAATACGCTCGGTAGTGGTGGTCTTACCGGCGTCGATGTGCGCCATTATGCCAATGTTTCGGGTCATCTCAAGTGATACTTCCCTAGGCATATTGTCCTCCTTAGAAATAGAATCGAAATCAAAGCTGCGCCGTTACCATCTGAAATGGGCGAACGCCTTGTTGGCTTCGGCCATCTTGTGAGTGTCCTCGCGCTTTTTGCACGCATTGCCCTGGTTATTGAGCGCATCCATGATTTCGCCCGCGAGCCTCTCCTGCATCGTCCTTTCGGAACGGTTTCTGGAGTAGGTCGTCAGCCAGCGCAGGCCGAGGGTCTGCCGTCTTGCGGGACGGACCTCGATCGGGACCTGATAGGTCGCGCCGCCGACGCGGCGGGCCTTGACCTCAAGCACCGGCATGATGTTTTCGAGCGCCTGTTCAAACGCCTCAAGCGGTTCCTTTCCGGTCTTCTCGCCGACAATTTCGAATGCGCCGTAGACAATCTTCTGGGCGACGCCCTTTTTGCCGTCGTACATGATGTTGTTGATCAGACGGGTCACCATTTTCGAACCATAAAGCGGATCAGCCAAAACATCGCGTTTTGCTATATTACCTCTTCTTGGCACTTCTCTTCCCTCCTTCACAGAATGAATTCATCGGTACTCGAAAGCGCTTTCGCAATCAGCGAAGCTCCCGTGCGCGCCGTTGAGAGGCTTATTAAAAGCCACTGCAACAGAGCGGCAGTGAATCTTCAAAAATTACTTTTTCGCAGTCGCAGCACCGGCCTTCGGTCTCTTCGCACCGTACTTCGATCTGGCCTGCATACGCTTCGCAACGCCCTGGGTATCAAGCGTACCCCGGATGATGTGGTAACGCACACCAGGCAGGTCCTTCACACGTCCGCCGCGGATGAGAACAACCGAGTGCTCCTGCAGATTGTGTCCGATACCTGGGATATAAGCGGTGGCTTCGATCCCGTTGGACAGTCTGACTCTCGCGACCTTACGGAGAGCAGAGTTCGGCTTTTTCGGAGTCTGGGTTCTGATCGCCGTGCAGACGCCTCTCTTCTGAGGGGAGTTCTGATCGATCGCAACGCGCTTTTTGGAGTTCCACCCCTTGAGCAGCGCCGGAGCCGTGGACTTTTTCTCGACTGCCTCTCTGCCTTTGCGAACCAGCTGGTTAAAGGTTGGCATATGGCACCTCCTTCTTTCTTATTTGGATTTTTGCGATATCAAAGCGGAAAAGCTCAGCTTTTCTGCGTTTGAACATAAACGGACTTAGGCCGTACCCAGTTTTACATTCTAGCATTACGCCGTAATTCTTGTCAACAAGATTTTTAGTTAATTTTTGTTGTTTTATACGAAAACCCAACGGCGAATGGGGAATTTGAGGGGCGGGACGACAAAGATCATGCAAATCCCGCGAAAATTTTCCCAAAACCTCAAATTCCCCATGCCGATTCAGGTCAAAATCCCGTTTCAAAACGGGAAAGCATTAATTTTCGCTCACAACCGCTTCTTTCGGCTCGCTTTGATGGATCAGCACGGAATCATAGTCGACCGTGCCGGTTCCAGCCGGAATAAGCTTGCCGATGATGACGTTTTCTTTCAGGCCGAGCAGCGGATCTACTTTTCCCTTAATCGCGGCCTCAGTGAGGACGCGCGTGGTCTCCTGGAACGACGCCGCCGACATGAACGATTCGGTGACCAGCGACGCCTTTGTGATTCCGAGCAGCACCGGCACGCAGGTTGCCTTCTGCCGGCTGCCGCCGTCCTCGGCGTTGAGGCGGTCGATCTCCTCGTTCTGGCGGATGAACTCGCTCTTCTCGATGTGGATGCCGGGGATCATGGTGGTATCCCCCTGCTCGTCGATACGGACCTTTCTCATCATCTGCCGGACAATGACTTCAATATGCTTATCGTTGATGTCAACGCCCTGGGTTCGATAAACGCGCTGGACTTCCTTGATCAGGTAGTCCTGCACCGCAAGCTCGCCGCAGACGCTGAGGATCTCGTTGGGCTCCGCCGCGCCCTGGGTCAAAAGCTCGCCCTTTTCGACCTCGTCTCCCTCCTGGAACAGGCGGGTCGAACCATAGACGACCTGCTTCTCATACCGTTCGCCGGTTTCCGGATTGGTAATGACAATCAGGTCGGCTCCTTTGGCGTCCTTCTCATAGCCGACGACGCCGGAGCAGTGCGCGATGACCGCCGCATTCTTCGGCTTTCTCGCCTCAAACAGCTCTTCCACGCGCGGAAGGCCCTGCGTGATGTCGCTCGCCGTGACGGTTCCGCCGGTATGGAAGGTTCTCATGGTGAGCTGTGTGCCCGGCTCGCCGATCGACTGCGCAGCGATGATGCCGACCGCCTCGCCAATCCCAACCGGCTGGCCGTTGGCGAGGTTCGCGCCGTAGCAGTGGGCGCAGACGCCGTTTTTCGACTCACAGTTGAGGATCGAACGGACCTTGACCTTGGTAAAGCCCGCGTCCACGATTCTCTTTGCCGTTTCCACGGTGATCATCCTGTCGCGGGAGGCGAGCATTTCGCCGGTCGCCGGGTCGATCACGTCGTCCGACACATACCGGCCCACCAGGCGCTCCTGGAGGCTCTCGATGGTGCGTCCGGAATCGACGATGTCGACGGCGACGATGCCCTCATGTGTTCCGCAGTCGACCTCGCGGATGATCACATCCTGCGAGACGTCGACCAGACGGCGGGTCAGGTAACCCGAGTCGGCGGTTCTCAGCGCAGTGTCGGCGAGGCCCTTTCTGGCGCCTCGGGAGGAGTTGAAGTAGTCGAGGATGGTCAGGCCCTCGCGGTAGTTCGCCTTGATCGGGATTTCAATCGCACGTCCCGAGGTGTTCGCGATAAGGCCCCGCATGCCCGCGAGCTGGCGGATCTGGTCCATCGACCCGCGGGCGCCGGAGTCGGCCATCATGTGGATCGGGTTGTCGTAATCGAAGCCCGCCTGGAGCTCGTCTTTCACCTTGGCGGTGGTGTCGTTCCAGGTCTTGATGACCCTCTCGTAACGGACCTCGTCGGAGATAAAGCCGCGGTCGTACTGGCGCTGAATCGCGTCGACCGCCTTCTCCGCCTCCGCGATCAGGCCCGCTTTCTTCTCCGGGATGACCGCGTCGCAGACCGCGACGGTGATCGCGCCCTTGGTCGAATATTTAAAGCCCTGGCTCTTGATCCGGTCAAGCACTTCCGCCGTTTTGGCGGTGCCGTGCACCCGGATGCAGCGGTCGATGATGTCGGCGAGCTGCTTTTTCCGGACCAGGAAGGTGATCTCCAGCTGGAACTTATTTTCATAGACCGAACGGTCGACATAACCGAGGTCCTGCGGGATCGGGGTGTTGAAGATGATCTGTCCGACCGTCGCGTCGATCAGCATGGTGCGCTTTTCCCCGTCGATTTCAACGGTATTGCGGACTTTGATCGGCGCATGGAGTCCAACTACGCCGGAGTCGTAGGCAAGCAGCGCCTCGTCGAAATCGCGGAACACCTTCCCGGCGCCCTTCTCCTTCTCCCGGACCATCGTCAGATAGTAGGAGCCGAGCACCATGTCCTGGGTCGGGACCGCGACCGGGCGGCCGTCGGAGAGCTTCAAGAGGTTTCCGGCTGCCAGCATCAGGAACCGCGCCTCCGCCTGAGCCTCGGCGGACAGCGGAACGTGGACCGCCATCTGGTCGCCGTCAAAGTCAGCGTTGTAAGCGGTGCAGACCAGCGGGTGGAGCTTTAACGCCCTGCCCTCGACCAGGACCGGCTCAAACGCCTGGATGCCGAGGCGGTGAAGGGTCGGCGCGCGGTTGAGGAGCACCGGATGGTCCTTGATGACCACTTCAAGCGCGTCCCAGACCTCCTTCATCGTAGCCCGTTCGACCATCTTGCGGGCGTTCTTGATGTTGGTGGCGACCTTCTGATCGACCAGCCGTTTCATGACGAAGGGCTTGAAGAGCTCGATCGCCATCTCCTTGGGCAGGCCGCACTGATACATCTTGAGTTCCGGGCCGACGACAATTACCGAACGGCCGGAATAGTCGACGCGCTTCCCAAGGAGGTTCTGGCGGAACCGCCCCTGCTTTCCCTTGAGCATGTCGGAAAGGGATTTGAGCGCGCGGTTATTCGGGCCGGTCACCGGGCGGCCGCGGCGGCCGTTGTCGATGAGCGCGTCCACCGCTTCCTGAAGCATCCGCTTTTCGTTGCGGACGATGATATCCGGCGCGCCGAGTTCGAGAAGCTTTTTGAGCCGGTTGTTCCGGTTGATCACCCGGCGGTAGAGGTCGTTGAGGTCGCTGGTTGCAAAGCGCCCGCCGTCGAGCTGTACCATCGGGCGGATGTCGGGCGGGATCACCGAGATCACATCGAGGATCATCCACTCGGGCTTATTGCCGGAAAGGCGGAACGCCTCGACCACCTCAAGGCGCTTGAGCAGCTTCGCGCGCTTTTGCCCCGCAGCGGTCTCCAGTTCGGCCTTGAGCTCATTTGAAAGCTCGTCAAGGTTGATCTGCTGCAGAAGCTTTTTAACCGCCTCGGCGCCCATCCCGGCCTCGAATTCGTCTTCATAGGCCTCCTTGAGGTCGCGGTATTCTTTCTCGGTCAGCAGCGCATATTTCTTCAGCGAGGTGATCCCCGGATCGATGACCACATAGGCCGCAAAATACAGCACCTTTTCCAAAAGCCGCGGGGACATGTTGAGCAGCAGCCCCATCCGGGACGAGGTGCCTTTGAAATACCAGATGTGGGACACCGGCGCGGCCAGCTCGATGTGGCCCATCCGCTCGCGGCGGACCTTCGCGCGGGTGACTTCAACGCCGCAGCGCTCGCAGACCTTGCCCTTAAAGCGGATTCTCTTGTACCTTCCGCAGTAGCATTCCCAGTCCTTCGTCGGCCCGAAAATGCGTTCGCAGAACAGGCCGTCGCGTTCGGGTTTAAGCGTTCTATAGTTGATGGTCTCCGGCTTTTTCACTTCGCCGTGGGACCAGGACCGGATCTGCTCGGGCGACGCGAGCCCTATTTTAATGGACTCAAACACATTAAATTCCAAACGGTACTCCTCCCTTACAGTTCATCGGACTTATCGCCGTCAAGGCCAAGATCGTCAAATTCCGAAAGCTCCTCGTCGAACAGCTCGGCCTCCCCCTCTGCGTTTTCAATCGCAAAGCCGCCTTCGTCGAACTCCGAATCCACCTCAACCGGGCCGGCGTCAAACATCTCGCTGTCTCCCGGGGTGAGGCCCATGTTGTCCTCGTCGTCGAAGTTCTGCTTGAGGTCGATTTCGTTGTTGTCCTTGTCGAGCACCCTGACGTCGAGCGCCAGGGACTGGAGCTCTTTGATGAGTACCTTAAACGATTCCGGAATACCCGGTTTCGGGACGTTTCTGCCCTTGACAATCGCCTCGAAGGTCTTGACACGGCCCACCACGTCGTCTGACTTGACGGTGAGGATCTCCTGGAGGGTGTACGCCGCGCCATAGGCTTCGAGCGCCCAGACTTCCATCTCGCCGAACCGCTGTCCGCCGAACTGCGCCTTGCCGCCGAGCGGCTGCTGCGTGACCAGCGAATACGGGCCGGTGGAACGGGCGTGGATCTTATCGTCAACCAGATGATGGAGTTTGAGATAGTACATATAGCCGACGGTGACGCGGTTGTCGAAAAGCTCGCCGGTTCTTCCGTCGTAAAGGATGGTCTTCCCATCCTCGTCAAAACCCGCTTCCCTGAGGCAGTCGCGGATATCTGTTTCCTTGGCGCCGTCAAAGACCGGGGTCATGACCTTGAATCCGAGCGCGGACGCGGCGCGGCCGAGATGGACTTCAAGCACCTGGCCGATGTTCATACGGGACGGGACGCCGAGGGGGTTAAGCACGATATCCAGCGGCTGTCCGCCGGGGAGGTAAGGCATATCCTCCTGCGGCAGAACGCGGGAGACGACGCCCTTGTTCCCGTGGCGGCCCGCCATCTTGTCGCCGACCGAGAGCTTCCTCTTCTGGGCGATGTAGCAGCGCACGACCATGTTGACGCCGGGGGAAAGCTCGTCGGAGGTTTCGCGGGTAAACACCTTCACGTCCACGATGATGCCGTATTCGCCGTGCGGCACGCGCAGCGAGGTGTCGCGGACTTCCCTGGCCTTCTCGCCGAAGATCGCGCGCAGAAGCCGCTCTTCCGCGTTGAGTTCGGTTTCGCCCTTCGGTGTGACCTTGCCGACGAGGATGTCGCCGGCCCGCACCTCCGCGCCGACCCGGATGATGCCGCGCTCGTCAAGTTCCTTGAGCACGTCTTCGCCGACGTTCGGGATGTCGCGGGTGATCTCCTCCGGGCCGAGTTTTGTGTCGCGGGCTTCGATTTCATATTCCTCGATGTGGATCGAAGTGTAGATGTCTTCTTTGACGAGGCGTTCGTTGATCAGGACCGCGTCCTCGTAATTATAGCCTTCCCAGGTCATGAAGCCGATCAGCATGTTCTTGCCGAGCGCGATCTCGCCGTTGGCGGTCGCGGGGCCGTCGGCGATGACCTGCCCCTTGGCGATCCTGTCGTTCTTGGAGACGACAGGCCGCTGGTTGATGCAGGTGCCCTGGTTTGAGCGCATGAATTTGATCAGGCGGAAAACGTGTTCTTCGCCTTCATCGTCGACGATGACAATCTCCTTTGCCGAAACGCTCTTGACAACGCCGCTGCAGTCGGAGACGACCACAACGCCCGAGTCGACGGCCGCTTTGTATTCCATCCCGGTGCCGACGATCGGGGATTCGGTTTTGAGAAGCGGGACCGCCTGCCGCTGCATGTTGGAACCCATCAGCGCGCGGTTCGCGTCGTCGTTCTCAAGGAACGGGATCATCGCGGTCGCGACCGAAACGACCATCTTCGGGGAAATGTCCATGAAATCGACCTTTTCCCGCTCGATTTCAAGGATGGTATCGCGGTAGCGGGCGCTGACTTTTGGGTTCATGAACCGGCCGTTTTCAATCGGCTCGTTCGCCTGGGCAACGACGAATTCGTCTTCGACGTCGGCGGTCATGTAGACGACCTCGTCCAGAATCTCGCCGGTTCCGCGCACCACCTTGCGGTAGGGCGCCTCGATAAAGCCGTATTCGTTGATTTTCGCGAAGGTTGCAAGGTACGAAATCAGGCCGATGTTCGGTCCTTCCGGCGTCTCAATCGGGCACATCCGGCCGTAGTGGCTGTAGTGCACGTCGCGGACCTCAAATCCGGCGCGGTCTCTCGAAAGGCCGCCGGGGCCGAGGGCGGAAAGCCTTCTCTTATGGGTCAGCTCCGCCAGCGGGTTGGTCTGATCCATAAACTGCGAAAGCGGGGAGGAGCCGAAGAATTCCTTGATCGACGCGACGACCGGGCGGATGTTGATCAGCGACTGCGCCGTGACCTCGCCGGAATCCTGCGCCTGGGTGGTCATCCTCTCGCGGATAACGCGCTCCATTCTGGAAAAACCAATCCTGAACTGGTTCTGAAGGAGCTCGCCGACCGAGCGGATTCTCCGGTTGCCGAGGTGGTCGATGTCGTCGTCGATGCCGACGCCGACCGAAAGGGTGCACATGTAATTGATGGAAGCGAGCATATCGTCTATGATGATGTGCTTCGGGATCAGCTCGTCAATCCGGGAGAGGATTTCGCTCCTGACCTTTTCCATATCGCCGCCGGCCCCGTCGAGGATCTCGCAGAGGACCGAATAGCGGACCCGTTCTTTATAGTGGGTGAGTTCGAGCGCGCCCACATCCACAAAGTCTTCGAGATAAACCATCCCGTTTGAGATCACCTTGACGACGCTCTCGCCAACCTTGATTTTGACGCAGGAAACGCCGCTGCGGTCGATGCGCTGCGCCTTTTCGCGGGAGAGGATCTCGCCTTCCTCGCCGAGCACTTCGCCGGTCCTGGGATCGACGACCGTCTCCGCGAGTTCGCGGTCGGTCAGCCGGTGCCCGAGGGAGAGCTTCTTGTTGTATTTATAGCGGCCGACCTTCGAAAGGTCGTAACGCCTTGGGTCAAAGAACAGGGAGTTGAGGTGGCTCTTCGCGCTTTCAACGGTCGGCGGCTCGCCCGGGCGGAGCTTGCGGTAAACCTCCTGAAGCGCTTCGTTCGTATTCTTGATGCCGTCCTTTTCAATGGTGTTGCGCATCAGTTCGCTGTCGCCGAAGAAGCTTAAAATCTCCTCGTCGGTCCCCATGCCGAGCGCGCGGATAAAGGTGGTGACGGGGAGTTTCCGGTTCTTGTCGATGCGGATCCAGAACACGCCGTTCGAATCGCTCTCATATTCCAGCCAGGCGCCGCGGTTCGGGATCACCGTCGCGAAGAACAGTTCCCGCCCCGTCTTGTCGCGGGATTTCGCGTAATAGACGCCCGGGGAGCGGACCAATTGGGAGACGATCACGCGCTCCGCGCCGTTGATGATAAAGGTGCCGCTCGCAGTCATGAGCGGGAAATCCCCCATGAAGATCTCCTGCTCTTTGATTTCGCCGGTCTCCCGGTTGAGGAGGCTGGTGGTGACGATTAAAGGAGCCGCGTAAGTGGTATCCCGCTCCTTGCATTCCTCGATGGTATACTTCGGCTTGTCTTCGAGCCGGTAGTCGATAAAATCGAGCACCAGATTCCCCTGATAATCGGTGATCGATGAAACGTCCCGAAAAACCTCTTTGAGTCCCTCGTCGAGAAACCACTGGTAGGAGTTTTTTTGCACTTCAATGAGGTTAGGCATGTCCAGAACTTCGTTGATCTTTGAGAAACTCAGTCTGACATTCTTTCCCAGATTGACGGCTTTCGCATTGACCATGTTTCCTACTCACTCCATTCGTCTATCCTTATTGTGAATCATGACAAAAAAACGGATTTAAAACCTCCGATTTGCAAAAAAAGATTGATTTTTTTGTTGCACTATGCTATCATAATCGGTAAAAATAGCATAGTCACCCACAATGATGCAGTTTATAATTATATAATTGTTTGTTATTAGTGTCAAGCCCATTTTTGCGCGAAAACTCAAATGTTATTGTGCCGAATTTATGTGCAAATTATTCCAAAACGCCGGCCCGGAAGCAGAAATCTTCCCGGGCCGGCTTCCTTTTTCTGTAAAACTGCCCGCAAACTGGCAGGAAAGGCGCAAAAACCGACAAAAAACGCCGCTCCTGGGCGAACTTTCCCGCGCTGGGAAAGTTCGATCGCGTTGCATAAATTTCGTGTGTACGCTACACTAGTATTGTGAAACAGCAGACCGCCCCTCCGCGCCCCGCCGCTCTGGCGCGGGGACGGAAACAAAGCGTGTCCGGCGTCCGCTTCCGGCCCGGAAACGGGAGGCAGATGATGAAGCTAAGCGGGGTCCTCCCCAAAGATTCATCGCCTTTTCATTCCATGATCAGATTCCGGCCGTAAACTGATTCCGTATAAGCTGGCAGGCAAATGAGAAACGGGGTTTGAATCAAATTCGCATCAAACCTCCGGATTTGCGCCCGAAAGCGCCCGATATGCGTTTTACGCACGGCCGGCCTCGGCGCAGCTCCCAGAGAAAGGATTGGTCACGATGATGAAAAAGTGGATTTCTCTCCTGACCGCCGGTTGTTTGACGCTGGGTATGACAGCAACAGCATTCGCCGCATCAGACGTCAAATATCCCGTCGGGTCAATCTCGTCCGATGCCTATGCGGTTGACGAGGACGACAGCTCGATTGTCGATCTCAGCCAGCCCGTCTATGAGATCGCATACGGCAAAACCGCCTACTATCCGCTCTACAACCTGGGCGGGAACGAATCGCTCGTCGAAGCGAAAGAAGCGTGGGATCTCGCGCGGGAGGAGCTGTCCGCCGCGGAAACCGCCTATCAAACCGCGCTCGGCGCGCTCAGCGACGCTGAGGTGCGGCTGACCGAACTGGAAAACGACGCGGATGACGCAAAAGACGTCTATACCCGCGCGCAGAACGTGAAGAACGCCGCCGACGCCGTCGCGGCAAAAGCCGCTGACTGGCAGAAAGCCGTCGATTCCTACGACAGCCTCGAGGCGAGCACCGATATACCCGCCCTCCAAAAGGCAGTAACCCAAAAACAAGCCGCCTATAAGACGGCAGCAATCGCCGCAGGCATCAAAGAGACAGATGTAGCCGCCACCCCGGAAGCGGCCGTTGCTCAGGCGGGCGCGTTAGCCGTTCTCGGCGCGAGCCAGGTTATACAAGACGCGGTTACAGCCGCAAACGAGTGGAAGACCGCGTCGGATGACCTCAACACCGCCCAGACGAAGCTCAACGACGCCAAAGCACTCGTCTCTACGAAGAAGAGCCTGTACGAGTCGGCAGTCAGTTCCTATAATTCTGCCGCCTCTTCCAGCGTGATCGCGGCTTCAACGCCGACCAGCGCAGCCTCCCAGGCGGCCAGCCTTCAGCAGAGCGCTTCGAGCGCCCTCTCCTCCGCGGAAGCCCGGAAAAACACCGCCCAGGGCGCCTATAACGGCTACAAGGCCAACGAATACGCGGCCGCCCTGTCCACAAAGGACAGCGCCTACGCCCGCTATACCACGGCTCAGGCCGCCGAGACCAAGGCGCACGACGAATACACGAACGCGCTCAACAACGACTACCCCTACGTCAACGAATACGACGCCGTCAGATCCGCCCGGATCAAGAAGAGCTGGGATATCGGCGGCTCCCTCGTCGATGACGTCGAGATCGTCAAGAAACGGTTCACCCCTTCGGACGCCTATACCGCGTCCGAGCGGTATATCTACTTCCTCGCGATCACGATGAAGGAGAAAACCTCCGCCTCCACCCACGATCTGAGCGGCACCGTCAAGCTCTCCAAGAGCGGCTCCAACGGCTTCGACGAAATCCGGGTGGATGTCAACCTCGAGGTCGGATACGCCTCCCCGACAGACGATAACATGATCCCCGAAACCCCGGCCGTCTTCAAAGAAGGCGACGGTTTCTCGGGCGACAGCGACGAGACCTTCTATTTTGAGGCCGACGACTATAGCTGGTTCGAGGTCAGCACCAACGGCCAGGGCAAGATCCTGCTCGGCATGGACACCGAATTTGACGAAGATATCGCCAGCAAATACCCGGAGGCCAACCTCGATTTCTGGAACGGAAACGGCGCTTCGTTCAATAAGATCGGCGAACTTCATCTCTATGCCGAACCCGGCAGCTACCTCTACCAGATCAACAGCAATGGAAAGCTGATCCGCCCGGCCTATTCCTACGACCGTTCGGAAGAATGCTTTGTCATCAAAACCCGGACGCTCGGCCGTTATGTGATTTCGGACGTCAAGCTCAACATCAGCTCCATCGAGGCTCCCACCGTTGATTCCACCGGCACGGCCGGGACCACCGGAACGGTCGGAACCGTGACCAGCGTGACCAACGGCGACACCGCAACCGTCGTCTACCCGAACCCGGCCACCGGCGGTTTCGGCGATATCGATCTCATCCTCGGCAGCGGAACGCTTGCCGCGCCGAAGCTGGATGTCGGGAACCTTGGCGCGGATGCGCCCGGCGGCCTGGCCCCCTCGATCTCGGAAACGCAGTCCCCCGCCGCACAGCCCTCCCTCTGGTCTTGGGCGGTCGCCGTCACTGCGGCGCTCGCCGCGGCCTGCGTAATCGGCATCGCCGCAATCTGCGCGCCGAAACTTCTAAAGCGCTGAAATCCTTTACGGCAGCCCGGGCCGCGCGTCTGCGCGGCCCGGGTTCCCTTTTCCGCCCCCGCATTCGGGCCGCGCTCGCTTGACACGCAGCGGCCCGAATGCTAAAATGACAAAGACATCTGGACGGACTGTTCGTCCCGTCCTTAATCGAATGCGTTTGGCATCCGCCGCTCCTGAAGAAAAGAGAGCGGCGTTTTCCGGGGAAAGCAGGTGAAAGTCCTGCGCGGTCCCGCCGCTGTAAGGCGCGCGCCGGAAAAGCGCGCCCGAGCCAGATTGCCCGTCAGCCAAACAAACACCCGTGTCTTCCCACGATCGATGGGAGGGGTGTGCGCCTGTGCGGACGGCCGCGATCCGCCGCCCGGGGAGCGCGTCGCCTTTTCCATCTCGGAAAAGGCGTTTTTTAATACTTTCCCTCCCCAAGCGCAAAGCCGTCTTATCATCTTTCTGCTTCGCGTGATAAGATTTGCGCTCCCATTTTGATTGATGCCGGCGCGAAGCGGCGGAATGGATGATTTAAATGACCGGACAACCTGTTCTTCTCGGGGTGGAATACCGTTCCTGCCCCCGGCAGATACGCGAAGCCCTGTGCTTTACAGCCGGAGACGCATCGCTTTTTTTAAAGGAAGCCGCCCTTTCCGGATATGAGGCCGTTCTGCTCTCGACCTGCAACCGAACCGAACTATATCTTTATCGGGAGGCCCCTGTCACCCGCGGGGAGGCGCTCGGCCTCCTCTGCGGTTTTCGCAGCGCCGACCCCGCTTCAATCGGAAACTACACGTTCTGGCTGACCGGGGATGACGCCGTGCGGCACCTGTTTCACGTCGCGCCCGGCCTGACTTCGCAGCTTTTCGGGGAGGATCAGATTCTCGGCCAGGTCCGGCGCGCCCTCGCCCTCTCGCAGGAGGCCGGAAGCTGCGGCCCGGTCCTCTCCCGTCTGTTTCAGGACGCGGTCGCCGCGGCCAAGCGCGTCAAAACCGAAACGTCGCTTTCTTCGGTTTCGGTGTCGCACGGCACCGTCGCGGCCCGTCTGGTGCGGGACCGGTTTCCGGGGCGGAACCCCGAAATCCTGCTGATCGGGACCGGCGAAATGGGCCGGATCACCGCGAAGAACCTCCTGTCGATGGGGCTGACCCGCCTCACCGCCACAAACCGCACCCGCGACCGCGCCCAGGCGCTCTCCGCGGAGCTTCCGGGGATCCGCACCATCCCTTACCCGGACCGCGCCAGCGCCCTCCAAACGGCCGACGCGGTGATCAGCTGCACGGCGAGCCCCCACTACACCCTGCTCGCAGCCGACGCCTCCCGGCGCGAGGCGGGAAAACCGCTTCTCCTGATCGACCTTGCCGTCCCCCGGGACATCGACCCGGCGCTCGGGGCGCTCCCCGGGGCCGAGCTCTACGATATAGACCGGATCGGCCAAATCCTTGAAGGGAACCGGATCCTTCGCGAGCAGGCGGGGCTCGAAGCGGAACAGATTCTCTCCGGCGAGATCGAACGGCACCTCCGGCGCAGCGCCCTGCGCGAAACCGAACCGGTCATCCGCCAGCTCGAAGCCTATAAAACGGATCTGATCGAACGGGAACTCTCCCGCTGCTGTGCGTCGGAACGCTCCGACGCGCTACGCAGGGCCCTCTCGCACGCGGTCGACGAATTGACCAACACCCTTGTCTATGAGGTCCGGAGCCAGGCCGAAACCCGCCGTGCGCTCGACTATTTCGAGCTGATCGGGGCGGCGCTCTCCAACAAAGCTGTGAAAGGAGCGAACGGATGATGCCAGAAACGAACCATCCGCCTGAATTCCACGGCGGAAGCTTTCCTCTGATGATCGACCTCGCGGGAAAAACCGTCCTGGTGGTCGGCGGCGGCGCGGTCGCCGCGCGGAAGATCAGGACGCTCGTCTCCTTCGGCGCGCGGGTCCGGGTCGTCTCCCCCGCGCTCTCGCCCGACGTCCCCCGCGAACAGGTGGAACATACTGCGCGCGAATGGCGCGAGGAGGATTTGGGCGGCGCGCTACTCGCCGTCGCCGCCACCGACCGGCGCGAAGTGAACGCCGCCGTCGCCCGCGCCTGCCGGGAACGCAAAATCCTCTGCAACGTGGCCGACCGCCCTGCGGAATGCGGCTTCTTTTTCCCGGCCGTCGCCCAGGCGGGGGCCGTCACAGTCGGAATCACAAGCGGCGGTGAAAGCCCCTCCCTGGTCCGAAGGGTCCGGCGCGCACTCCAACTGATTCTCCCTGAAATTGTCGAAAGGGCGGTGAAAGCCGATGAATAGGACCGTCCGGATCGGAACCCGGCAAAGCGTCCTCGCCATGGCGCAGAGCCGGTGGGCCGCAGGCGAAATCGAGCGCCTCAATCCCGGCGTCAAAGCCGAACTGATCCCAATCCTTTCAAAAGGCGACCGCTTTCTCGGCAAGCTTGACTCGGTGGGCGGAAAGGGCGTCTTCACCAGCGAACTCGAGGAGATGCTCCTCAGCGGCGAAATCGACTTCGCCGTCCACAGCATGAAGGACATGCCCGCCGAAATCCCGGACGGCCTCACAATTGCGGCGCTCTCGCCCCGCGAGGACCCGCGGGACCGGCTCCTCATCCGCCGGGACCTTCAAAACGGGCTTGCGCTAAAAGACGGGCTGGAAGCCCTCCAGTCCCTGCCCGAAGGCGCTGTGGTCGGGACCAGCAGCGCCCGGCGCGAAGTTCAGCTCCTGCGCCTGAGGCCCGACCTTCAGATCAAGCTCCTGCGCGGGAACGTCCTGACCCGGATTGAAAAGCTCAAAAAGGCCGAATACGACGCCATCCTGCTCGCCGCGGCGGGCCTCAACCGCCTCGGCATGCCGGAGGAAGGCGCGCCGCTGGAAACGGAAAGCGTCATCCCCGCCGCGGGGCAGGGCATCATCGGCATCGAGGCGCGGCGCGGCGCCCCCGAAAACGAACTGCTCCGCGGGATCGACAGCGCCGATTCGCTTCTCTGCCTTGCGGCGGAGCGCGCGTTCGTCGCCGGGATGGACGGCGGCTGCACCGCGCCGATCGCCGCGTTTGCAGAGCGCTCCGGCGAAGCCTGCCGCCTCTCCTGCTGCTTCCTCGACGAAGGCTCCGGGCGGTTTTTCCGGCGGAGCGGCTTCGCTCCGCCGGAAGGGCTCGAGGCGCTCGCCCGTTCGTTCGCGCAGGAGATCCGCCGCGCCGTCGCCCAGCCGCCGGACGTCTCCTGCCAAAGACAGACAGCATTGGAAACGGAGGGAACAGCATGCAGAAAGGCCTGATCTCCCTGATCGGCGCGGGTCCCGGGGACCCCGGCCTGATCACGGTCAAAGGACTCGGCCGCCTGTCCCGCGCCGACGCGGTCGTCTATGACCGCCTCGCCTCCCCCGCCCTGCTCGGCTATGTCCGGGCCGGCGCGGAGCGGTACGACGTCGGAAAGGAAAGCAACCGGCACCCGGTCCCCCAACACGAGATCAACAAACTCCTGATCCGCCTCGGGCAGGAGGGAAAGCGGGTCGCCCGCTTAAAGGGCGGCGACCCGTTCATCTTCGGCCGCGGCGGCGAGGAAGGCGAACGTCTCCAGGAAGCCGGGATCCCGTTCGAGGTGATCCCCGGCATCTCCTCCTGTTATGCGGCGCCCGCCTATGCGGGCATCCCGGTCACCCACCGGGATGCGGCCTCGTCTTTTCATGTGATCACCGGGCATGAGCGCGCCGGCGAACACGCCGAGCGCCTCGATTATGAGGTGCTTGCCCGCCTTTCCGGCACCCTTGTCTTTCTGATGGGGCTAAGAAGCCTCCCTCAGATCACGGATCGCCTGATCGCCGCCGGGAAATCCGCCTCAACCCCCGCCGCTGTGATTGAGCGCGGCGCAACCCCCGCCCAGCGGGTGGTCACCGGAACCCTTGGCGATATCGCGGCCCTCGCCGAAAAATCGCGGGTCGTTTCCCCCGCCATCACGGTGATCGGCGAAGTCGTCCCGCTTCGGGAATCGCTTCAATGGTACGATAACCGGCCGCTTATTGGAAAGCGCGGCCTTGTCACCCGCGCACGGACGCAGGCGGGCGCGCTTTCCGCCCTGCTAGAGGAAGCGGGCTGCCAAACGCTCGAGTTCCCGGTTCTCGCCTTTGAAGAAACCGGCAATCCGGAACTCGCGGCCCTGCTCGACGATCTCTCTGCCGGCGCGCTCGCCCCCGGATGGCTCGTCCTTACCAGCCCGAACGGCGCGGAGCGGTTCCTCTCGCTTCTGGCGCAGCGGAAAATCGACCATCGCCGCCTTTTGGGACAGAAGATCGCCGCCATCGGCCCCGGCACCGCGAAAGTGCTCGCCGAAGCGGGCCTTTACCCCGATCTCGTCCCCGAAACCTACACCGCCGACGCGCTCGGGCTCGCGCTCGCGGGGCGGTGCCAAGGCGAGGCCGCGGTTCTGCTCCGGGCGCAGACCGCTTCCCCCGATCTGCCGAAACGGCTCACGGACGCGGGGATTCCCTTTCGCGATCTCCCGCTCTACCGGACCATACTCCCGCAGGACGCGGCGGCCTCCTGCGATCCCGGCGCCGCTGATTTTGTCACCTTCACCTCGTCCTCGACGGTTCAGAATCTCTGCGCGCTCGTGAAAGAAGACGTTCTCGGCCGCCTCCGGACCCTCCCCGCGTTCTGCATCGGGGAGATCACGGCGGACGCCGCGCGGAAATCGGGCTTTTCCAACATTGTCACGGCTCGGTCCAGCACCATCCCGGCGCTCGCCGAAACCGTCGTCACATATTATACCGGCGCTGCACAGTCCGCCGGCCGGCTTTAAGGAGGAAACATCATGATCAGACACAGACGCCTGCGCCAGACGGCACAGCTCCGCAATCTTGTCGCCGAAGCCAGGGTCCACCCCGACATGCTGATGATGCCGTTTTTCGTCGCCGATGGAGAAGGCGTGGAGGAGGAAATCGACGCGATGCCCGGCGTCGGCCGCCGCTCGGTCGATCTTTTGTTGCCCAAAATCCGCGAGGTCTATGACCTCGGCGTGCGCTCGGTCCTTTTGTTCGGCGTGCCGGACGCCTGCAAAAAGGACGCGGTTGGAAGCGAAGCTGCAAACGACTATGGCTGCGTGCAGAACGCGGTCCGCGCCATTAAGAAGGAATTTCCGCAGATGGTGGTCGCCTGCGACATCTGCCTGTGCGAATACACCGATCACGGCCACTGCGGGCTGGTGAAGGACGGGGTAATCCTCAACGACGAGACCCTCCCCCACCTCGCCGCCGCCGCCGTCTCCTGCGCCCGCGCGGGGGCGGACATCGTCGCGCCGTCCGATATGATGGACGGGCGGGTCGCGGCGCTGCGCGAGGCGCTCGACCGCAACGGCTTTCACAACGTCATCATCATGGCCTACAGCGCCAAATACGCCTCCTCGTTTTACGGCCCGTTCCGCGACGCGGCCGGCTCCGCTCCGTCGTTCGGCGACCGGCGCACCTATCAGATGGACCCCCGGGGCGCCCGCGAGGGGATGTCGGAGCTCTTTTCCGACGTCGAGGAGGGCGCGGATATCCTGATGGTCAAGCCCGCCCTCGCCTATCTCGACATGCTCGCCCGCGCCTCGTCGGCCACCACCCTCCCGCTCGCCACCTACAACGTCAGCGGCGAGTATTCGATGGTCAAGGCCGCCGCGCAGAACGGCTGGATCGACGAACGGAAGGTCGTCATGGAGATGATGACCTCGTTTGTCCGCGCGGGCGCGAACATCATCATCACCTATTTTGCGGCGGACGTCTGCCGCTGGCTCAAAGAAGACGAAGCCGCGCGCTAAAACCGGCGCGCAGGAGGGAAACCGCGATGAACGAACATTTTACGCCCGGCCCCCGTTCGGCCGGATTATTTGAGAAAAGCTGCCGCCTGATTCCCGGCGGCGTCAACTCTCCGGTGCGCGCCTTCGGCTCGGTCGGCGCTTCCCCGTTCCTCGCCGCGCGCGGCGAAGGGGCGAGGATCTTCGACGTCGACGGATACGAATACCTCGACTGCGTCTGTTCCTGGGGTCCGCTGATCCTCGGCCACGCCCGGCCGGAGGTGGTCGAGGCCACGGTCGCGGCAGTGCGAAACGGCATGACCTTCGGAACAGCGACCGAGGGGGAGCTTCGTCTCGCGGAGCTCATCACCGGCGCTTTCCCGTCAATCGAGATGGTCCGCCTCACCTCTTCCGGAACCGAGGCGGTGATGAGCGCCCTGCGCCTTGCGCGCGGGGCGACCGGGCGGCCGAAGATCCTCAAGTTTGAGGGCTGCTACCACGGCCACTCGGACGGGATGCTGGTGCGGGCCGGTTCCGGCGCCGCGACTTTCGGCGTCCCGGACAGCGCGGGAGTCCCGCCCGAGATCGCGGGCGGGACCCTCACCGCGCCTTACAATGACCTTGAGGCCGTCCGCACCCTCTTCGATCGGTTTGGCGGCGAAATCGCCGGGGTGATTGTCGAGCCGGTCGCCGGCAATATGGGCCTTGTCCCGCCCGAGACCGGCTTTCTGGAGGGGCTTCGCGCCCTGTGCGATGCGTTTGGCGCGCTCCTGATTTTCGACGAAGTGATCTCCGGCTTTCGCGCCTCATATGGCGGCGCGCAGGCCGTCTTCGGCGTCCGGCCGGATCTGACCACCCTCGGGAAAATCATCGGCGGCGGCATGCCGGTCGGCGCTTACGGCGGCCGCCGGGACCTCATGGAGCAGATTGCGCCCGCCGGGCCGGTCTATCAGGCCGGGACCCTTTCCGGAAATCCGGCGGCGGTCGCGGCCGGAATCGCTACCCTGACGGTTTTAAAAGAGGATCCTGCAATCTACGCCCGCCTCGACGCCCTCTGCGAAACGCTCCGCCGCGGGCTGCTCGAAACGGCCAGTCGCCGCGGATTTCCGCTCACTGTCAACCGGGCGGCGTCGCTCCTGACGCCGTTCTTCACAGAAGGTCCCGTGCGGAATTTCGCAGAGGCAAAGCGCTCCGACCTGGGCCGCTATGCCGCATATTTCAATCACATGCTCGCGGGCGGCGTGTTTCTCCCGCCCTCCCAGTTCGAGGCGCTGTTCCTTGCCGCCGCCCACACGCCGGACGACGTCGACCGCATTCTGACCCGGTTTGACAGCCTGCGTTTCTAAATGCGGCTGCTGCAAATTCGCAGTTTTGGGAAAAAAATTCTTTACAGCCAGTTTCCTTTGTGTTATAATGCAAAAAACAAACCCAGCATTTCAGGAGAATTCAACAATGAAACGCAATCTAATTGCAGCCGAATATTTTTATTTTTACTTTAGCTTTACCAGCTTTTTTGGTAAGGCTTATTCGGGTTTGGCTGCAAATCCCGCGGAACCCCGCAGGATCATTTGATCGATTTGGGTTGTAAAACGTTCGCCCAACGGTCCCGCAGCGAATCCGCTGCGGGACCGTTTTTGATTGATTTTGAAACCATCGGAGGAATGCAGCATGGTACTCGTACTAAAACCGGACCACGACCCCAAACAGCTCGAAAACCTGACCGCGTGGCTGAAAAGCCTCGGCCTCGACACCCACCTGAGCGTCGGGCGCTATCAGACGATCCTCGGCCTTGTCGGGGATACCTCGCTCGTCGACATCGACATGATCAAAAACATGGACATCGTCGAGACGGCGACACGGATCTCCGAACCCTATAAAAACGCGAACCGGAAATTCCACCCGGACGACACCATCGTCGAGGTTGCCGGGAACAAAATCGGCGGCGGCCATTTCCAGATCATCGCCGGCCCCTGCTCGGTCGAGTCGGAGGAGCAGATCTGCACCATCGCCGAACAGGTCAAGGCGGCGGGCGCAACCCTCCTGCGCGGCGGCGCGTTCAAGCCCCGCACCTCGCCCTATTCGTTCCAGGGCCTGCGCGAAGAGGGCCTGCGTCTCCTGCTCAAAGCGAAGGAACGCACCGGCCTGCCAATCGTCACCGAAATCATGGAGGCCTCCCATATCCCGCTGTTCAAGGATGTCGACATTCTCCAGGTCGGCGCCCGGAACATGCAGAACTTCGAACTTCTCAAGGAGCTTGGGACCATCGACAAGCCGATTCTGTTAAAGCGCGGCCTCGCCAACACCCTTCAGGAGCTTTTGATGAGCGCCGAATACATCATGGCGGGCGGAAACGAAAAGGTCATCCTCTGCGAACGCGGCATCCGGACCTTCGAAACCGCAACCCGGAACACCCTTGATCTCGGGTCCATCCCGGTCCTCCACGAGATGACCCACCTGCCGGTGATCGTCGACCCTTCCCACTCGACCGGCTTCTCCCGTCTCGTCCCCCCGATGTCGATGGCGGCGGCCGCCGCCGGCGCGGACGGTCTGATCATCGAGGTGCACAACGACCCGAAGCACGCGCTCTGCGACGGCGCGCAGTCCCTCACGCCGGAGCAGTTCGCCGAAGTGTCGTCGAACGTGCAGAAAATTCTCCCGATCGTCGGAAAAACCATGTAACCACCTGCGGGGAAAGGGAGTTTGTTTTCATGAACACTGTAACCGTCTCCGCGTCCAGGCGTTATGACATCCAAATCGGGAGCGGCCTTCTCGAAACGCTCGGCGCCGTCTGCCAAAGCGTCTGCCCGGGCCGCGCGGCGGCGCTGATCGCCGACGACAACGTCGACCGGCTTTATGGCGGCCAGGCGGCCGATTCCCTCCGGCGGGCGGGCTTTTCCGTCTCGAAGTTCGTCTTCCCAAACGGCGAAGGGTCCAAAAACCTCGCCGTCCTCGGGGATGCCCTCGAATTCCTCGCGGAGCGGGGCCTGACCCGCGCTGACCTCGTCGTCGCGCTCGGCGGCGGGGTGACCGGGGACCTGGGAGGATTCGCCGCCTCGGTCTACCAGCGGGGGATCCGCTTCGTCCAGGTACCGACCACCCTGCTCGCGATGATCGATTCCTCGGTCGGCGGCAAGACCGCCGTCAACCTCGCGCACGGCAAAAACCTCGCCGGATCGTTCTACCAGCCGAGCGCCGTCCTCTGCGACCATTCGCTTCTCGCCACCCTTTCGCCTGAAATCTATGCCGACGGCGTCGCGGAGGCGGTCAAATACGGCGCTGCGTTTGACTGCGAACTTTTTTCCGCCTTCTCGAAAGGCGACGCCAGCCAGAAAATCGAATGGGTGATCACCCGCTGCGTCGAACTCAAGCGCGGCCTGGTCGAGCGGGACGAACGGGACGCCGGAGAGCGGCAGTTATTAAACTTCGGCCACACCGCCGGCCATGCGATTGAGCGCCTGAGCGGATACGCCGTCACCCACGGCCACGCCGTCGCGGCCGGTATGGCGATCGTCTCCCGCGCAGCCTGGCGACTGGGTTTCTCTGACGAAAACACCGCGCCGCCGCTGGAGAGGATCTTAAAGGGACACCGCCTTCCGGTCTCCTGCCCCTATGACGCCGCCGCCCTTGCGAAAGCCGCGCTCTCAGACAAAAAGCGCGCCGGCGACACCATCACGCTTGTCCTCCCAAAAGCCGTTGGAAACTGCGTCCTCTACCCGATGCCGACGCACAAGCTGGAATCCTTCTTCGCGCTTGGCCTTGCGCCGGGCTAAGGCCGGCGGCTCTTCGCGAATCAATCTAAAACAGGAAAGGCTGGAACCCTTCATGGATGTCCGCATCACGCCGTCCCCGCTTTGCGGAACCCTCCCGGCGATCCCATCCAAGTCCGACGCGCACCGGATCCTGATCCTGGCGGCGCTCGCCGACCGCCCAACCGAAGTGATTCTCCCCGCCCTGTCGAAGGACATCGAGGCGACGCTCTCCTGTCTCTCGGCAATGGGCGCCGGGATCGAACGCCTCCCCGGCAGAATCAGCGTCTCGCCGATCCCGGCCTGCGGCCGGCCGGCGGCGGTACGGCTCGACTGCGGCGAAAGCGGTTCGACCCTCCGGTTTCTGCTCCCGCTCGCGGGCGCTTTGTTCGATCGCGCCGAATTCACCGGCGGCGGACGGCTCCCGGAGCGGCCGCTCTCCCCGCTCCGGGAAGAGATGATCCGAAACGGCTGCGTCTTTTCGCAGCCCGGCAGTTGGCCGCTTTCGGTGCAGGGCCGCCTCACATCGGGCGACTTTTCGCTTGACGGAAACATCAGCAGTCAGTTTTTCACCGGCCTTCTGATCGCGCTGCCGCTTCTCGCCGGCGACAGCCGGATTCAGATTGCCTCTCCGCTGGAATCCTCCAGCTACGTCGATATGACCCTCACGGCGCTTTCGCGCTTTGGCGTGCGGATCACACGGACAGAACGCGCCTTTGAAATCCCCGGCGGCCAGCGTTACCGCTCCCCCGGCCAAATCGCGGCGGAGGGCGACTGGTCGAACGCCGCGTTCTGGCTGACTGCCGGGGCGCTCACCGGCGCGCCGGATGGCGTCACCGTCACCGGCCTCGACCCCGATTCGCTTCAGGGAGACCGGGAAATCGCCGCCCTGCTCCGGCGGGCGGGCGCCGCAGTCTCGTTCGGAGGCGGTTCGGTCACGGTCCAGCCCGGCGCCTCGCTCCGCCCGATGAGGATCGACGCCGCCCCGATTCCGGACCTCGTCCCGATCCTCTCGGTTCTGGCTTCCGTTTCCGGGGGCCTGACCTGCATCTACAACGCCGGCAGGCTCCGCATCAAGGAAAGCGACCGGCTCTCAGCCGTCCGGGAGCTGATCGTCCCGCTCGGCGGCCAGGTTCAGGAACAGCGCGACAGCCTTTTGATCATCGGCAAGCCCGCCCTCTCAGGCGGCGAGGCGGACAGCTGGAACGACCACCGGATCGCGATGTCCGCGGCCATCGCCGCTCTGGTATCGGAAGGCCCTGTCCTCCTGCATGGCGCAGAGGCGGTTGAGAAGTCCTATCCCGCCTTCTGGGATGATTATCGCCGATTGGGAGGGAAAATCGATGTCCTCTAGTTTTGGAATTAACCTGAAAATCACCGTCTTCGGCCAGTCCCACTCTCAGGCAATCGGCGTCGTGCTCGACGGCCTGCCGGCAGGGGAAGCGGTCGATCTCGAAGAAACTGCGCGTTTTCTCCGCCGCCGCGCGCCGGGGCGGAACGAAATCTCCACCCCGCGCAGGGAGGCGGACGAGGTAAAGGTCCTCTCCGGGCTGGTCAACGGCCTGACCTGCGGCGCGCCGCTTGCGGCCGTGATCGAAAACACCAACGTCCGCTCCGGGGACTATGCGCAGATCAAAACCCATCCCCGTCCGTCCCATGCGGACTACACCGCCGAAGTCAAATACCACGGGTTTCAGGATGTGCGCGGCGGCGGGCATTTCTCGGGCCGGCTCACCGCGCCGCTCTGCTTCGCGGGGGCGGTCTGCCTTCAGATTCTCGCCCGGCGCGGTATTACGGTCGGCGCGCACATCTTCTCGATCGGACGTGAGAAAGACCGTCCGTTCGACCCCGTCTCGGCCGATGCGGCGGCGCTTGGCCGGATCGCCCAGAAGCCATTCCCGGTGCTCGACGACGCCGCCGGAGAGCGGATGCGGGAGGAAATCCTCGCCGCGAAGCGGGATCTCGATTCGGTCGGCGGCGTGATCGAATGCTGCGCCCTCGGCGTCCCGCCCGGCATAGGGGACCCGATCTTCGACGGCCTCGAAAACCGGATCGCCGCGGCCGTATTCGGCATTCCGGCGGTGCGCGGAATCGAATTCGGCGCCGGGTTCGCCGCCGCGGCGATGCGCGGGAGCGAACACAACGATCCGTTTTATTACGACGGAGACCGGGTGAAAACCGCCACCAACCACCACGGGGGCGCGCTCGGAGGAATCTCCTCCGGAATGCCGGTTTTGTTCCGGGCGGCGTTCAAACCCACCCCTTCCATCGCACGCGAACAGCGTACGGTCGATCTCGCCGCTCACGCCGACGCGCCGCTTTCGGTGCGCGGACGGCACGACCCCTGCATCGTCCCGCGCGCGGTCCCCTGTGTCGAAGCCGCGGCGGCCGTCGCCCTTCTGGACCTGATGCTGTAAAAGAAAACACAGCCGTACTCATACGGCGGAAACGGAGATTATGATGGAACTCAATGAAGCGAGAGAGAAAATCAACGAAATCGACGAACAGTTGGTAAAGCTCTTTTCCAGCCGGATGGAACTTTCCTCCAAAATCGCAGAATATAAGGCGGAAAAGAACCTCCCAATTCTGGACCGCACCCGCGAGCGCGAGGTTTTGAACAAAGTCGCCGATCTTTCGGGGCCGGAACTCGAAAACTATTCGAAGGTGCTTTTCTCCACCCTGTTCGACCTGAGCCGTTCCTACCAGAACCGGCTGACCAAGTCCGAATCCCCGCTTGGGGCACAGATCCAAGAGGCTCTGGAAAACACCCCCAAACAGTTTCCCACAAAGGTAGTCGCCGCCTGCCAGGGCGTCGAGGGCGCCTATTCCCAGCAGGCGTGCGACAAAATCTTTTCCCTTCCGAACATCATGTATTTCAGGACCTTCGAGGGCGTGTTCCAGGCGGTGGAAAAGGGCCTCTGCCAGTACGGCATCCTCCCGATTGAAAACAGCACCGCCGGCTCGGTCAATGCAGTCTACGATCTCATGAGCCGCTACCATTTCTACATCGCCCGGAGCATCCGCCTTCGGATCGAGCATTCGCTTCTCGCGCGGACCGCGGTCCCGCTCTCCAAAATCAAAGAGGTGGTCTCCCACGAACAGGCGATCAGCCAGTGCAGCGCGTTCCTCAAAAACCACCCCGAAATCAAGGTCACGGTGGTCGAGAACACCGCCGCGGCCGCGAAGATGGTCGCCGAATCAGACCGGGACGACCTCGCGGCGATTTCCTCCCGGAGCTGCGCCGAACTCTACGGCCTTTCCACCCTGTCCGACACTGTCCAGAACAGCGAAAACAACTTCACCCGCTTCATCTGCATTTCCAAAAAGCTTGAAATCTACCCCGGCGCTGGCAAAACGAGCCTGATGCTCACCGTGCCGCACCGCCCCGGCTCGCTCTACGGCGTGATCGCGCGGATTGCGGCGCTCGGGATGAACCTGACCAAGCTCGAGAGCCGCCCGATTCCCGGAAAGGACTTTGAGTTCATGTTCTATTTCGATCTCGACGCCTCGATCTACGACCCCGAAGTGGTTCGCCTGATCTGCGAACTCGATTCCGATCTCGACGAATTCGCCTATCTCGGAAGCTATTCCGAGCTTTTCTAAGGGGGAATCCGCTATGAACTGCGGCCTCATCGGCGAAACCCTGGGACACAGCTTTTCGCCGGCCATCCACCGCATGCTCGGCGACTACTCCTACCGGCTGTTTGAACTTTCCCCGGAAGAACTCGGCCCGTTTCTCCGCAACAGCGCGTTCGACGGTCTCAACGTCACCATCCCCTATAAGAAGGCGGTCATCCCCTATTGCGCGGGGCTTTCGTCTGCCGCGCAGCGGATCGGGAGCGTCAACACCCTTCTCCGGCGGCCGGACGGAACGCTCTGGGGCGACAATACCGACTACGACGGCTTTCGGGCGCTGGTCCTGAGCCTCGGCGTTCCGGCTGCGGGCAAGAAGGTCCTGATCTTCGGCAGCGGCGGCACAAGCCTCACCGCGCAAACGGTGCTCGCCGACCTCGGCGCGTCGCAAATCATCGTCGTCTCACGTTCCGGGCCGGTCCGCTACGAAGACCTTCCGGCGCACCGGGACGCGGCCTTTCTCGTCAACACCACCCCGGTCGGGATGTACCCGCACAACGGCGCCTGTCCCGCGGACCCGGACCTCTTTCCCCGGCTCGAAGGGGTGCTCGACGCGGTCTACAACCCGCTCTCGACCGAACTTTGCCTGCGCGCCCGGGAACGCGGCGTCCCCGCCGCAGGGGGGCTGCTGATGCTGGTCGCACAGGCCAGGCGCGCGGCGGAGCTCTTCACCGGGCAGACCATTCCAGACGAAAAAACCGCCGAGATTCATGCTCGCCTTCTGGGCGGGCAGAAAAACCTCGTCCTCATCGGGATGCCGGGCTGCGGCAAAACCGCCGTCGGCAGGGCGCTCGCCGAGCTGCTCGGCCGTCCGTTCGTCGATACCGACCTCGAGGTGGAAAAGCGCGCCGGCGCCGCGATTCCAGCCATCTTCGCCGGACAGGGCGAGGGCGCCTTCCGCGCGCTCGAGTCGGAGGCTGTGCGCGCGGCCTCGGCCCGCACCGGGCAGGTGATCAGCACCGGCGGCGGCGCGGTTCTCCGGGCAGAGAACCGCCGGGCGCTCAGGCAGAACGGGACGGTCGTCTTCCTCCGGCGGCCGCTGGACCGCCTTTCCTCGGAGGGGAGGCCCCTCTCCAAAGGCGGCGCGGCGCTCGAAACGCTCTGGCGGGAGCGGGAGCCGGTCTACCGCGCCGCATCGGATTTCGAAATCGAAAACGATGGCCGCACCGCGAAAGAAACCGCCGCGGCGATCGCAAAGGAGCTGAAACTCGTATGAAAATCCTGATCATCAACGGCCCGAACCTGAACCTGCTCGGCGTCCGGGAAAAGAACATCTACGGCGCCAAGAGCTACGAAGACCTCCTCGCCTTCTGCCGTGCTGTCTGCGAGGAGGAAGGGGCCGAAGTGGAATTCTTCCAGTCCAACCATGAGGGCGCGATCGTCGACGCAATCCAGGGCGCGCTTGGTCGGATCGACGGCATCGTGATCAACCCCGCCGCCTATACGCACACGAGCGTGGCGATCCTAGATGCCATCAAAGCGGTTTCGATCCCAACGGTCGAGGTCCATCTCTCCGACGTGTCCAAGCGCGAGGACTTCCGCAGAGTCTCCTATGTCGCGCCCGCCTGCATCCGCTCGTTTATCGGCCTCGGTTTCGAGGGCTACCGCGAGGCGGTCCGCGCGCTCAAAGAGCATCTCGCTTCCAACGCGCGATAAACGCGGCGCTGTCCAAAAAGCGGGGTCCTTCCCTATGGAAGGGCCCCGCTTTTTTGCCGGTCAGACCGTCACCGTTTTGATCGGGTGGCCGCTTGCTTCCAGCGCCTTTTTGAGGTTTTCGTAACCAATCCAGACCGTCGCGGTGTTTTCGTTTGGGTGAACCCCAAGCCGCGGATTCCCGACGAGGTCCCGGTCAATCGCAACCTCGACCGCTCCCGCCGGGTCGTTGAGCACGCCGAACGGCGTGACCGCCCCTTTCTCAAGGCCGAGGTATTTTAAAAGCCGCTCCTGCGATCCAAAGCTCAGCGCCGTCGAATCCAACTCCCCGCGCAGGCGCTTGAGATCCGCCGACTTGTCTTTTTGGATCATCACGAGGAAATGCCGCTTTCCTTTCGCGTCGCGGAGGAACAGGTTCTTCACCACTTCCCCGCCCCGGCCGATCCCAAGCGAATCCATCTCATCAATGGTGTAAACCGCCTCGTGCTCCTCGAGTTCATACGAAATCCCCATCTGGTTTAAATGCTCCAAGACCATTTTTCTCTTCTCCACGCGAATACCTCCAAGCCGTGTTCCGTTTTTTGCCGTTCTCTTTTCTTCCCATGTCCAATATGAATGGATCTATCTTATCAAACCCAACCTCGCTTTGCAAACCGTTCGCCGCGCGCCGCCGTTTTTGCGCCCGCCTCGGGCCAGATGGAACAAACGCCCGGCCCCGCGCAGCTTCGGCGGGAACCGGGCGTTTTTAGTCAGGGAAACCGCTTACTTTGCGGCTTCAATCGCCTTTTCGGCAAATTCGGTGTTGACAATGCTCTCATACGGCGCGGGTTTGTCGAGTTCGCCCGCCTGGGTCATAACCTCCTGGAGCCGGTCAAGCGCTTCGGGCTTCATGATGGGATCCTTACACCAGGCGTCGATATCCTGATACCGCTTGGCGACAATCTCAAGCAGATCGACGCTCGAATCCGGGAAGTAGGGCTGCACAACCTCGGCGACCTCGCGCGGGGTGTGGCTGTCGACCCACTGCTGCCCGCGGTAGATCGCGTTGGTGAACTTCTGAATCAGCTCCGGATTCTCTTCAATCAGGCTCTTCGAAGCGAAATACGCGGTATACGGGATCTCGCCGCTGTCCTCGCCGATCGAGGCCAGAATGTAACCCTTCCCCTCGAGTTCCACCGCGGAAGCCGTCGGCTCAAACAACGCGACATAGTCGCCCTGACCGCCGGTGAAGGCGCCCGCCATCAGCGCAAACTGAACGCTGGTGTCGACGGTGAGGTCCACATTCGGCTCAAGGCCGTGGCTCCTCAGGACATATTCGAGGGTCATCTCCGGGACTCCGCCCTTGCGGCCGCCGATCACCGTGCTGCCGCGGAGCATCTCCCAGGAGAAGTCATCGACCGGCTCCCGGCCGACCAGGAACGAACCGTCGCGCTTGGTGAGCTGCGCAAACACCACGCCGTAGTCCGCGCGGCCCTGATTGTAGACGTAGACGACCGATTCCGGTCCCGCAAGGCCGATATCGACCTGCCCCGCGACCACCGCGGTCATCACCTTGTCGGCGCCCTGGCCGGTTGTCAGTTCGATTTCGAGGCCCTCATCCTCGAAAAAGCCGAGTTCCACCGCGGCGTACTGCGGCGCGTAAAAGACCGAGCGCGCGACCTCGCTCACCGTGACCTTCACGGGCTTCGCGGGTTCAGAAACCGCCTCCGACTGCGCCGGGGCGGGCGCGTCAGGCGCCGCGGACGACGCCGCCTGCCCCTGGCACCCGGCGAGGAGCATCGCCGATACGCCCAGCGCAGCAAGAATTCGTTTAACCATGTTTTCATCAACCTCCCAAAAGTTAATCAGCCGATTCCCCGTCTCCTGGAAATCTTCTGTTCAAAGTATTGTATGCAAAAGTACATCGCTGCCGCTACAGTTGCTAAAATCACGACGCTTGCCATCACGAGGTCGAGCTGGAACACCTGGCTTCCATAGACGATCAGGTAGCCCAGCCCTGCCTTCGAGATCAAAAACTCGCCGACGATGACGCCGACCCAGGACATCCCGACGTTGATTTTCAGCGAGGCGAGGATGGTCGGCACGTTGGCGGGCAGGACCACCTTGCGGAGCGTCGTCAGTTTTCCCGCGCCGAAGGTCTGAACCAGACGGATTTTTTCGGTGTCGGTCGCGAGAAAGCCGTTGAGTACCTCGAGAATGGTCACCACGATCGAGATGGTCAGCGTGATCACCACAATCGCGAACGGCCCCGCCCCGATCCAGACAATGAAGATCGGCCCGAGCGCGATTTTCGGCAGGGAGTTGAGAACGACAAGATACGGCTCGAGCACCTTGCAGAGGAAAGACGAGCACCACAGCAGAATCGCAATCAGCGTTCCCAGGATGGTGCCGGACAGAAAGCCCGCGACCGCTTCCCCCGTGGTCACAAGAAGATGGTGCATCAGTTCGCCCCGCGACCAGAGATTGTGAAGCGTGGCGATGACGCGGGTGGGCTGGCTGGTGATGAACGGGTCAATCCACCCGGCGCGGGCGGCGACCTCCCATAAAACAAAAAGGCCGACGAGCAGGCCAATTTTCGTGATGTTCACCGCTGTTTTCTCACGGCGGACCTGCCGGAGCCAGGCCACGCGCTCATCGGAAACGGGCCTATTAGACATGGACATCGATATCCCTCCAGATATGATTAAAATAATCTTTGAATTCCTCGTGTTCCCGGCAGGCGATCGGCGAAATGCGCCCCCCTGCAAAGGTGATCACATGCTCGCTCTTGACCGTGGCCGGCCGCTTGGTCAGCACGATCACACGGTCCGACATGCTGACCGCCTCGGAGATGTCGTGCGTCACCATGACGGCCGTCTTTTTTTCCCTGCGGATGATCGTATAGATATCGTCGCTGACCGCGAGCCGCGTCTGATAATCGAGCGCGGAAAACGGCTCGTCGAGCAGCAGGATTTCAGGCCTCGCCACCAGCGTCCGGATCAGCGCGCAGCGCTGGCGCATTCCGCCGGAAAGCCGGTCGGGATAGCTGTCCCGGAAATCGTAAAGCCCATAGGTTGAGAGCAGTTGATCCGCGTATTCGAGATTTTCCTTCGACATGATCCCCCGGATTTCAAGCCCGAGCGTCACGTTCTGCCGAATGGTCCTCCACTCGAAGAGGCAGTCTTTTTGAAGCATATATCCAAGCGCGTCTTTCGGCGCTTTCTGGGTTTCAATCTTGATTTCGCCGCCGCTCGGCTTCATCAGCCCGGCGATCAGCGAGAGCATCGTGGATTTCCCACAGCCGCTCGGGCCGATCACGCTGACAAACTCGCCGTCGCTGACGGAAAAGGAAACGTCGTCGATGGCGTCTATTTCACCCTCGGCGCTCTGGTAGCGCATCGAGAGATGATCCACTCTTAAAAGTTGATTCAATGGAACCCCTCCTTCTCCTCCATTCTATTCAGCACGCAGGAAAAAGGCCCCGCCTGCGGCGGCGGGAACCCCTTGTTTTGACCGCAAAACGCAAAAAAGGCGAACGCATCAAAATGCGTTCGCCTTGATTTTTCTCCCGATTCGGTTTCCTATTCTTTGATGTGATCTTCCTCCATATCATCCAGCGCGTACTTGCAGCATTGGAGGACAAGAGCGTTAAACGAAACCCTGTTCGACACTGCGGTTTTGTTTAACCGCTCAAAAAGTTCTTCGGTAAAGCGGATGGTTCCCGGCAGGTTTGCATTTTTAAAATTATTTTGTACGCAAAACATAACCATCACAACCCAAATTTCGACATTCTTTTGCGGAGCAATAAAAATTGGCCATAGCCGTAGGCCGGCCGATTGAAATAGAAGAAAATAGCCGTGTGCGGCTATTTTTCATTCTATCAGGTTGCAATTCCCGATTTCTATAACCACAACCGGTTCGTTTTTGGTTCTATCGAAATTCCAAAATATGGCGTAAAATGGTTTCACGGCCCCATCAGAAGCCGCACCGCATACGCGCTCATTAAAAACCCCACAAGGTCCGCGGAAATCGCCGCCGGCATGGTGTGCCGGGTCTTTTTGATCGAAGTCGCGCCGAAATAGACCGCGATGGTGTAAAAGGTCGTCTCGGTCGAACCCTCCATCACGCTCGCAATCCGGCCTATCAGGCTGTCCGGCCCATACTCGGCCAGGATATCCTTGAAGATCACCAGCGCGCCGCTCCCTGAAACTGGCCGCAGGAGCGCCAGCGGAAGCACCTCCCGCGGGAGCGAGAGAAGGTTCCCAACCGGCTCGAGCGCATAAGTCAGAAGGTCAAGCGCCCCCGACGCGCGAAAAATGCCAACCGAGGTGATCAGCGCGACGAGGGCCGGCAGGATCCGGATCGAAACGCCGATCCCGCCGCGCGCCCCCTTGACGAACGCATCAAATACATTGACGCCTCTGATCATCGCATAAAAGATGATTCCGAAGATAATGGACGGAACCGCAAAATCGCTGATGGTCGCCATAACCTGTATCTGTCCTTTCCGCGGGATTCAGCGTTGGGTGCGTCCGGGCCGTTTTTTGTGTCCGGTCAGCCGGGCGAGCGCCTTGGCCACCAAAATTCCAGCCGCGATCGAAACGGCGGAGGCCAGCCAGCAGGCCGGAAGGATATCCAACGGCTTCGCCGCGCCCGCCGCCGAACGGAGCATAGCCGTTGTCGTCGGCAGAATCTGAAGGGAAGCCGTGTTCATCACGACGAACAGCGCCATATTGTCAGTCGCAACCCCTTTCGCGCGCTCCTCCGCCTCCATCTCCTTCATCGCGTTGATGCCCAGCGGCGTGGCCGCGTTCCCGAGCCCGAGAAGATTCGCCGCGAGATTCATGGTGATCGCCTTCATCGCAGCGCCGCCGGTTTTGAGTCCCCGGAACAGCCGCGAGGTCACCGGCTCAAACAGGCGCGAGAGCTTCTCCGTCAATCCCGCCTCCTCTGCAACCTGCATGATTCCGCCCCAAAGGCAATAAGTCCCAGTCAGCGAAATCACCAGTTCGACGGCGCGGGACGCTTCGTTGATCGCGGCGTCGGACACCTGGGGCATCCGTCCGGTCAGCGCCCCGAAGATCACCCCGGACAGGATCATCAGGCAAAAAATACCGCTCATCATATCGAAACCATCCCCCCAAATCAACTTTATTCTGGCGGGAAACCTGATAGAATCTTTTTTGTCGATTTATTTACAATCAGATTTGACAACAGTGTCAAAAATTTACATTTTTCGCTATTTACAACCAAATGATATTATTGTATACTTTGTTTTAGGTCAAAAAACTAGATAAATCTGGAAATGCTGACATTGTCTTACAGGAAAGGATGGCATCGCGACATGAAATCGACTGGAATTGTGAGAAGAATCGACGACCTCGGCCGAATTGTGCTTCCAATCGAGCTCCGGAAAACGCTGAATATCCAGGAGCGGGATTCCCTTGAGATCTATGTGGATCACAGCAACATCATCCTCAAAAAATATGAGCCTGCCTGCATTTTCTGCGGGAGTTCGGAAAACGTGACCATCTTCAAGGATAAAAACATCTGCGGAAAATGCCTCACGGAACTCAACGAGCTGAAATAACAACGGGCTGCGGGCGCGCGGCAAATCAACGCAACAAAACGAGGCGCGGAGACCAGATTGGTCTCCGCGCCTCGTTTTTTCTCCTGTCAGGGTCTATTCGCTCCAGCTCTCATGCTGGGCCTGTTCCGGAAGGCCGGCGCCCTCCGGAAAGCCGGAGCCGGCGGGCGGAGGCTGCTCCGCCGCCGTCATCAGGTACCGCGCATAGAGTCCCCTCGCCGTCATGTGATAGGGATATACAAACAGATAGGGGAAAACCAAAAGGCAGAGCAGATACCACCCGAAAAACGAAAGCTCGAATAAAAAAATGCTGCACCGGGATTCCTTGGTCGACGCAATGGATTTTCCAACCGCCTGACGGACCGATAATCTCACGTTTTCCATCAGGTAGTACCGCGCGAGATAGTACCGTGAGCACCAGATAATGGCGAACAGCATCCCAAGCGCCAGGAGCAGGCAGCCGACAAGAATGCCGCCCGCCGCCGCAAACGATTCGCGGTTGGTCCCGGACCTTCCTGCGACCATGACGGAAAAGAAGATCACGAGCGATCCCGGCAGCAGGAACAGCACGCTCCACAGCGCGCTCCGCACCCAGACGGAACAACAGAGGAGAAGCGATTTCCAAAACAGGCGGGATGCGCCGAAAAACTCAAAGACAGTTGAAATTTCGTCCGAAACGCCCTCCCCGAGCCGGTAAAACCATCTCTGCACGCCGAGGCCGAGCGGCGTCATGATCACAAACGCCAGAGCCGCCGTCGCAAATGCAACCGACAGCGCAAGCGCCGACGTGTTGGCGAGGTCGTCGAACAGGTTGTTCGGGGTCATCATCACGTCGTCAAACGGCGCGACCCCGAGCGTGATGTTCAAAACCCCTTCAAAAAGGTTGAACAAAAAGCCGATCGCAAGCACCATCAGCGTCACGGCCGCCGCCGGTCCCCATCGTCCGCGTAGCGCGCGGCGCGCATTTAGTTTCAGCAGCTTGTGCATGCTCATCCGGTCAAAGCTCCTTTGGTTCTGCCCAGCGTTCCAGCCTAAAACTCAATGCCCTTCCGGCTCTGGATCCCGCGCTGATACGGGTGCTTCAGAGCGGTCATCATCGTCAGATAGTCCGCCGCCTCCACAAGATCCTCCCCGGGGTTGCGGCCAGTCATCACCACTTCAGCGTCCTTGGCGCGGCCCGAGAGAATCGAAAGCAGTTCTTTTGAATCGACCAGCTTCACGTTCACCGCGTCCACCACTTCGTCGAGGACAAAAAGGTCGTACTCCCCGCCTTCAACGGCTTCGCGGACGCGGCCGAGAACCGCGCGGCAGTTCTGCCGCGCCGCGGCGAGCTCTTCTTCGTCCATCTGGAATACAAACTTTTTCATCTCCTCAGTCCGAATCACGTCGATTCCAAGCGATTTGAGCGGGCCTAGTTCCGAGGTCGGCTGCCCTTTCAAAAACTGCGCCACGAGAACCCGTTTCCCCGCGCCCTTCGCGCGCACCGCCAGCCCCATCGCCGCCGTCGTCTTGCCCTTTCCATCCCCAACATAGAGGTGGATCAGCCCTTCCTGCCTGTTCGCCATCTGTCATCCATCCTTCCTGCGCCGCAGTGCGCGGCGTTTTTTCATTTCTGCCGGAAGCGGCAGGGCGCAGTTTTTTCCACACCTTTCATCCTGCCCCATTTCCTGCCGCTTTATTACGAAAACCGCGGAAAACCGGTTTTCCGGCAAACCGCCGTCCTCTTCAGTCTGAAGCGCCAAGGCTCTCCATCACCCAGGGATTGCCGCCGGGTTCACGCCCTTCCGGCACTGTTCCCACCGCCTCGAACACGCCGTCGCGCATCCAGTTCTGCGTATTGAACGAGACGGTATAGCCCTCGCAGTTTCCAACCGCCCACTTCCCCAGCGGGAGCCTGGGCAGCGCGAACGCCGACAAAAGCCCCATGATCACCCCGCCGTGGGCGATGACGGCCGCGCTCTTTATGCCGTTTTGCGTCATATCCATGATAATCGCCTGCATGGCCGTTCCGATCCGCCGCGCAAATTCCTCGCCGGTTTCGGCGGCGCCGGGCGGCGTGTTGTGCATCGAATCCCTGATCCACGCCTCGTATTCCGGGAGGCCGCGAAGCTCCGAGATGGATCTCCCTTCGAATTCGCCGAACGACATCTCGATCAAATCCTCCACCACGGTCAGCTGCTGATCCGGATAAAGAATTTCCGCAGTCTGCCGGCACCGGAGCAGCGGCGAAGAATAGACCGCATCCACCTCCGGATAAGAATAGCCCCCGGCCATGTCTCGGGCCTCCTGCGCGCCTTCGGGGCAGAGCGGCAGGTCCCTTCTCCCGACATAACGCCCGTCGCGGTTTCCTTCGGTCATGCCGTGCCGTATGAAATGTACGCGGTAGGTAACCATAAATCCTCCATAAAATTGGTGATATCGACTTTTTTTCACAGAAATATCATCGAGACTTTACAAAATTCTAACGGTATACTATAATTTACTCACTGTATTGAGTGAGGTGAACCCGGCTGTGAATGCAAACTTTCCCCGTATCATCTCCCTGCTCCGCAAAGAGGCGCACATCAGCCAGAAACAGGCCGCAGCGGAACTTGGGATTTCTCAGGCTCTTCTATCCCACTATGAAAAGGGGATCAGGGAGTGCGGGTTGGATTTCGTTGTCCGGGTCGCCGACTATTATTCCGTCTCCTGCGATTATCTGCTCGGGCGTTCCCCCGATCGGAACGGCTCGACCCTTTCGGTGGAGACCATCCCGGAGCCGGACAGCGCGGGGAAAGAAAACATTTACAGCGGCGCGGGGATTCTCCCCACCCTCAATAAAAAGCTCATCGCCAATTCGCTCAACGTCCTGTTTGATCTCGTCTCGAAGACAAAAAACCGCCTGCTCATCGAAGAGGTTTCCGGGTTTTTAATGCTGTCGGTCTACCGGATGTTCCGCGTTGTCTACCGGAGCAACCCCAAAAACCAGGAGGGGCTGTTTTCGGTGCCCCAAACGCTCAGTTCCGGCTATGCCGACGCGGCGATGCGCCTCTGCGAGGCAAACGCCGAAGCGATTGTCTCAGGCCAGCTCTCCCGTCTCCCGGTTTTGGGCGAGGTCGGCGAGGTGGAACCGGTCACGATCACCTCGCAGGCGCTTTCCAGCGGGTATCCGCTGTTTGCGACCTCGCTGATGAACCTCGTCAAGAACGCCGAGGACCGCATGAAGAGCGACAGCGGCAACGGAAAAGGAAAATAATGCATCCGCCCGGCATCTTTTATTTTAGCACCGTTCTCCTTTAAATAAAAGGGAAGGCAGAAAATTTTGAATCCTTTTAAATTGACTTCACATTTGGCGAACCGGAAATCCTGCTCAGGCAGCGGAGCAAAGCGGTTCGCCATTCTTTTTGAACATTTTCATCTAAAACGGCGGAAGATAAAACCGGTTTGATTGACACCTACCCTTCGGGTGGTATAATAAGCGCTAAGGATTGGTTTTGCGCTGCCCGCATGCCTTATGTGCGGAGCGCGGCCTGGGCCGCGCTCCGCGTCCGATTCGCCGGGATTCAAACCGCCAAAGCCGGCCGGCGCGCCGCCGACGCGGCGTGCCGGCCCAAACGGCTCCGCCATTGCGGCATTATCATACATATTAAGGTTCCCACCCGCGAACTTACGGTGAAAGGAGCGTCCAGACGATGACTTATCGAAGCAGGGAAGCCTATGACCTCATCCTCGACCGCCGGAGCGTCCGGAAATTCAGCGGCGAGGCGCCCACCCGGGAGGAAATTGACGCGCTTCTGGACGCGGCTTTTCAGGCCCCATCCTCTAAAAGCCAGTTTCCCTGTCACTATATCGTGATCGACGACAGCGCGGTGAAGGACCAAATCCTTTCGTTTCACACCAGCGCGCAGCCGATCAAAAACGGAAACCCCGTCGTCATCTGCGTCGCCGCCGACACCACGCTCGGCTGGAACACCTGGCGGGACGACGCCGCCGCCGCGACGATGAACCTCCTCCACGCCGCGAACGCCATCGGGCTCGACGGCTGCTGGTGCGGGGTCTATCCGCGCGACGTGCGGGTGGACGGCATGATCAAAACGCTCGGCCTCCCCGCCGGAATCCTGCCCTATTCCCTCGCCGTCATCGGGCATGGCCTCTCCCATCGCCCCCGGCCGGAACGCCGCCGCGAAGAGCGCGTCCACAGAAACCGCTGGTAAACAAAAGCCAGCCAAATTCAGGAAAAGAGGTGTCCCCATGCGAAAACGGCTGCTCGCCCTGTTCCTTTCGGCTTTCCTGCTCTCGGGCTGCAGCCTGACGCTGGGAACCGAAGACCTGCTCGTCCCGCCCAAGCTGACGGCCGAACAAGCCGCGCTCAACGACGCGCTCGCAAAAGCGCTCGGGACCAACTCGTTCCGCCTCAAATATCCGCGGCGGGGAGAATCGCTGTCCGCTTTCGTCTTCCATGATCTCGACCGCGACGGCGTTCAGGAAGCGATCGCGTTTTATGAACTGACCGTCGGCGGCACAACCTCGACCTGGATGAGCGTTCTCGCAAAAGACGAAGGCGGATGGAAGAGCATCTACGATATCCCAGGCGGCGGCAGCGAAATCGACGCGGTCGCGTTCGCCCCCGTCAGCGACGAGGAAGCGGACAACATCATTGTCGGCTGGTCGGTTCCGGGACAGGATTACTATACCGCGTCGATCTATTCGTTCGACGGGAAATCGGTCGAAACGCTCTTCTCCGGCGATTACAGCGAATGGCTGATCACCGACGTCGACGGGGACGCGCTTTCGGAGCTCTTTCTCTGTACGCTCAACGCCGCCCGCCCGGCGGTCGTCCGATTGGTCAAATACCGAAACGGGACCGTCTCGGTCGCGGATGAGCTCCCGCTTCCTTCGGCAATGACCGGTTTCGAACAAATTCTGTTCGGCCCGCTGACCGAAAGCCTTTCGGCTTTTCTGGCCGACATTAATCTTTCGGGAGGCCAGGTCAGCACCGTTATCGCCATCGTCGACCGCTCTACGCTGGAGAGCATATCGGAAGAAGATCTCGGGATCTACGTCTCCTTCGACCGATTGCCGCCCACGCTCAACTGCCGGGATATCAACGGGGACGGCTTCGTGGAGATCCCGGTGAACTATCCGCTCCCCGGCTATGAAGAGTTCGACGAGGTGGAAAAGCTCTACCTCACAGACTTTATGGGGATTCGCGATGGAAGCCTTTTCACCGCGATGTCGGTTGCGGTCAATTTTGCGGAAGGTTATCTTGTCCAATTCCCAAAGGAATGGCCCAACGGCGTCACGGTCCGCCAGCAGTCCGACACCGGCGAATGGCGGTTCGTCCTCTATAACGGGGATCTTGAGGATTCCTCGGTGGAGCTTCTCCGCATCAAGGTCGTTTCACCCGCCGACTATCAAGATAAATTCGACACCCTCCCCTATCAGAAACTCGCCTCAAAGGGCACTAAAGAATACTACGGCTATATCCCTCCCGGCGACTATCCCGGCTATTCGATCACCTATGAAGAGCTGGCCGGCCTCTTCTCCCTTCTGTAGATCACATAGGAAAGGACGATGAATATGAGAAAAGTTCTCATCGCAGAGGATGAAGATGCGATCCGCGACTTTGTCGTGATCAACTTAAAGCGCGCCGGCTACGACGTCACCGATGTGGCGAACGGCCTCGACGCGATTTCCGCCTTTGAAAACAGCCCAAACGGATTTGACGTCGTCATTCTCGACGTGATGATGCCCGGGGCGGACGGCTTCACCGTCTGCAAAAAAATCCGTGAACAGTCCTCGTCCATCGGCATCGTCATGCTGACCGCGAAAAGCCAGGAGATGGACAAGGTCAACGGCCTCATGCTCGGGGCCGACGACTACATCACCAAGCCGTTTTCCCCGTCCGAGCTGCTCGCGCGGGTCGACGCGATCCACCGCCGCGTCTCGATGGCCGCGCCGCAGCAGCCGGGCCCGGTGATCGTCTCCGGGCCGTTCTCGATCAACATGAAAAGCCGCACCCTCACCAAAAACGATATGCCGATTGACCTGACCCAGGTCGAGTTTTCAATCATGGAGCTGTTTTTACAGAATCCGGATACGGCGCTCGACCGCGCGCAGATCCTTTCAACCGTCTGGGGAGAGAAGTATTTCGGCGACATCAAGATTGTCGACGTCAACATCCGCCGCCTGCGCATGAAGGTGGAGGACGATCCCGGCAACCCCCGCTATATCACAACCGTGTGGGGCTTCGGTTATAAATGGACGCCGTGACCGGCTCCCGATGAACCCGGAATCCGAATATTGCGTCAGGAGGTGAACCCGCGTGGCCCAGAAAAAAATGACCACCCGCTGGCTGACCAGCAGCTTTGGCGTCATCGTCATCATTCTGGTGCTGGTGGAGTTTGCATTTGCGTTTGCGGTCCGGATGTATTATTATAATTCGGTACAGCAGACCCTTCTGTCACAGGCGAGCGTTATCACATCCCTCCTCTCAAAATACGCCGAGGATTCCGCGACGGATTATCAGCGCGAGGTGCGAAACCTGATCGAAAACTTCGACCTTCGCAACCAGATGGAACTGATGGCCGTAGGCCCCTACGGCGACGTGCTGGTGACCTCCTCCGGTTTCGAGGTGGCCGAAAAGATCGAGATGCCCGACTTTCAGCAGGCGCTCTCGAGCACCAGCCGGATGGGTTCCTACCGCGGCGCCATCAACCATGAGAACGTTCTCGCAATCAGCATGCTGTCTCCCTCCAGCGACGAATCGCTCGCCGCGGTGCGTTTGGTCGTATCTCTGGAAAATGTCGACCGCCGCATCCTTACAATGATCATCTTCGCCGTGCTGATCGGCGCGGCGATCCTGTTTTTCGTCGTGCTTTCCAGCTCCTATTTCATCAGCTCGATCGTCATCCCGGTCGGTGAAATCGGAAAGACCGCGCGCAAGATCGCGCAGGGGGATTTCAACGCCCGCCTCCAGAAAAAGAACGACGACGAAATCGGCGAACTCTGCGAAACCATCAACTATATGGCGGAGGAGCTTCAGACCGCTGAAAAGCTGAAAAACGAATTTATCTCCTCGGTTTCCCACGAGCTGAGAACCCCGCTCACCGCGATCAAGGGCTGGGGCGAAACCATCCTCGACGGCGGCGAAATCGACAGCGAAACGCTGACAAAGGGCATGAAGGTCATCATCAGCGAAACCGACCGCCTCTCCGGCATGGTGGAGGAGCTTCTCGACTTCTCCCGCATCCAGTCCGGGCGGATGCGGCTGTCGATGGAGAAGATCGACCTTCTGGCCGAGCTGGAGGAAGCGGTCCTCATGTACACCGAAAAAGCGAAGCGCGACAATATTGAGCTTTTGTTCGATGAACCGGAGACGGCGCTTGCGGTCATCGGCGACCGGAACCGCCTCAGGCAGGTTTTTATCAACGTCATCGACAACGCCATCAAATATTCGAATCCCGGCTGCACTGTCGCGGCCGCATGCGGACTGGACAACGAAACCATCTACATTTCGGTCACCGACAACGGCTGCGGCATCAGCCGGGAGGACCTTCCGAAAATCAAACAGAAATTTTATAAGGCGAATCTCACCCGCCGCGGCTCCGGAATCGGCCTCGCGGTGGCGGATGAAATCATCGCCATGCACAACGGTTCGATGGAAATCGAATCCGAGCTGGGGATCGGCACAACCGTGACCATCCTGCTGCCGACGGTGCGCCGGTATGAACAGCTCGAAGCGCAGAAAGCGCAGCAGCAGGCAAAGGAGGAACCTGATTGAACAAAAAAAAGATCGTCTACACCTCGATCGGCGGACAGGCGCTGATTGAAGGGGTGATGATGCGCGGCCCTTATACTTCCGCGATGGCGGTGCGAAAGCCCGATGGGGAAGTGGAAGTCTCCACCTGGGAAACCGAAACGAAGAAGCGCCCGTGGTACAAGACAACGCCGTTTATCCGCGGGTTTTTTAACTTTGTCGATATGATCACGCTCGGCTATCGCTGTTTGATGCGCTCCGCCGAACTCGCCGGGGTTGACGACGAGGAACCGACCGGCCTGGAAAAAAAGCTGATGGACCTGCTCGGCGAAAAGTTCACAACCGTCTTTTCCTGGCTCGCGATGATCCTTGGCGCGGCGCTTGCGGTCGGGCTCTTCATGGTCCTGCCCACCGTCATCGTCGGCATTCTCCGCCCGCTGCTCCCGTCGCAGCTCGCGCTCGCGGCGGTGGAAGCGTGCCTTAAGATCGGGATATTCGTCCTCTATCTCTGGGCGACCTCGCGCGTCAGGGAGATCCAAAGGGTGTTCGAATACCACGGTGCGGAGCATAAAACGATCGCCTGCTTCGAAGCCGGAGAAGAGCTGACCCCCGAAAACGCGAAAAAGCACACCCGATTCCATCCCCGCTGCGGGACCAGCTTTCTGCTGATTGTGATGGTGGTCTCGGTATTGGTTTTCTCGATGGTCACCTGGGAAAACCTCCTGATCCGCATCGGCCTCAAGCTTGCGATGCTTCCGGTCGTGGTCGGGATCGCCTATGAAATCATCAAACTCGCCGGTAAATATCAAAACCCCGTCACCCGGGCGATCTCGGCCCCCGGCCTCTGGCTCCAACGCCTGACGACCCGCGAACCGGATCTTGGGCAGCTCGCCGTGGCAATCGCCGCGATGACGCCCTGTATCCCCGAAGACGGAAGCGACAGGGGGTAACGATTTCTTTATGACGCTCGGTGAACTCTATTTGGAATGCCGGAAAAAGCTCACCCATGACACAGCGGATTTCGATCTTTCCCAGCTTCTGACGGCGCAGTTCGGCTCCGTCCCCTCAATCCGATCCGCCGCCGATCCCGTATCCGCCGTCTTCCAGGTCCCTCCATCGGTCCGCCGGCCCGAAATGGAGGTTTCCGCCGAGGATGCGTTTATCTTTCAGATGAAGGTCAAACGCCTCGCGGACGGGTATCCGCTTCAGTATCTGCTCGGCGAATGGGAATTCTATTCCGTTCCGCTGAAGGTCGGCGAGGGCGTTCTGATCCCCCGCCCCGACACCGAAACGCTGGTGGACGCGGCGCTCGCGCTGCTGGCGGGCCGGACCGAGCCTGTGATCGCGGACCTTTGCTCCGGAAGCGGCGCGATCGCGCTCGCCATCGCTAAAAACCACCCGGACGCCAAAGTCTATGCGGTCGAGGTTTCGCCCGAGGCGCTTTATTACCTCTATGAAAACATCGAGATGAATAAGCTGGGCGGACGAGTCGAAGCGATCTCCGGCGACGTATTCGAAACGCTGGCCCTGCCTCCCCTCGACCTTCTCGTCTCCAACCCGCCGTACCTCACGGCCCGGGAACTCGAAGAACTCGATCAGACCGTCCGGTATGAGCCGGCGCTCGCGCTTGACGGCGGCGAAGACGGGCTCCGCTTTTACCGGCGGATCTCGGAGACCGGCTCGCTGCTGCTCAGGCCCGGCGGGACCCTGATGTTCGAGGTCGGCTATCAACAGGCGGACGCCGTCGCCTCGATCATGAGGGATCGGGGTTATGGAACAATCGCCTTTCAGCAGGACCTCAACCAGATCCGCCGCTGCGTGAGCGGGGTTTGGCCCATCACTGTAAAAGAAACCGTCAAAGCGGAATGAAAAAAGGCGCGCCTTTGCGGGGCGCGCCTTTTTTCATGATTACTGCAATCCGATCTGCGTCTTGCTGATGACCTTTCCGCCCTGGAACATGATGTTGCAATTTGCCCCAACCATGCCCTTTCCATACCAGGCATAGATTTCAGTCACATAAGCCGAACCCATACCCAAATCCGATTTAGACAGCAGCTCGCCAGGCGACCCCGCAATTTCAACCACCTGCGCATAGGTCATCCCCGTCTGGATCCGATCAAACGCCGCTTTGGTGATCAGGCCGTCGTTTTCTAGCGCTTCTTTGGCTTCTTCCGGATTGTATCTGACGGTTTTAATCACAGAATCCAACAGCGCTTCATCTTCAGCGGTCATATCTCCACGCTTTATATAAGTAAAATTAAACACTGCGTTGTCTTGGAATGAAAAATACAAACGCCCACTGCCCAACTCAGAATATGTAAAGTCCCAGATGCCGTAATTTATCCCCTGATATATCGCTGTCGTTTCGTTGGTTATCTTTAGATTACCACTGTTGGTGAATCCTTCCTTCATTCCAGAGGCGAATTCTTCTCGGTACTTTTCATCATTCTTGCATTCCAAGAGTTCAAAACTCAGGGCGCTGTTCGCCGACTGCAGCTCATGATACCCTGACTCGCTCCAATCGCTTGGGGCGTAAAACACGACAGAACCCCAATCAATCTTGACAAAATCATCTGGAATGGGTTCTCCTTTGAGGGCCACACTCTCTAATATCGTTTCGGTCAGCGCCAGTTGTTCCTCTGAAAACGCTCCGACATTCTGAAAAGACAATGCAATGACCGCACGGTTCCAGATGGTTACATACATCTTGCCAAAAATCTTTCCCTCATGCGAAACATAATCGAACGCGCCATACTCAATGCCGTGATACGTTTCACTTCTCTGATTGTCAATAACCGCGCCGTTTCCATCGGTCAACGCTTTTTCCAGCGATTCAACATAGATGTCGATTTTCGTCATATTTGCAGTTTCATCCTGATTGATCATACCCATCAACGCCAGATCGCCATTTTTTAAAGTAAGTTCGCCGTCTTCTTTCCAGTTCTCTGGAACGGAAAATGACATGACCTCCCAGTCGATGTCTTTCCAAACCACCTCGGGTTCTGCCTGACCGCTCTCGGTCAGCGAACTCCCATTCTGCTCCATGCCAGAATTGCCACCCGATGTTTTGGCGCCGCATCCAACCAAGGACAGCGCTAGCGCCGCAGCAAGAATAAATGTGCTGATTTTTTTCATAATTTACCACTCCTTTGCTTTGAATTTTATCATAATGCATAAATATAGTCAATAATTACATACAATATATGTTTATATTAACACACATTGAATGCTGCTAGTCATAAATTACAAGCAAAAACGGTGCTATTAATTTAACAGCACCGTTTTGCTTAGAGCACATACCGATAATAGAGCCCCCTGGTCCTCTCCCCTGGAAACGCCGGCGCCGCCCCGCCGCTGTAGGCCCTGACGGCCGCTTCGCATTCCCTCTGCGTTTCGCCGGTAAAATAAAGCGTCAGGAAGTCGAAACCCTGAAATTCGTCCAGCCGGTCGGCCAGATAGAGCGCAACGGAATTGAACAGTTCGGAATACTGCCCTCCTGCACACCGCACCGAAAACCGCACGCCCTTGCGGTCGGTGAGGAATCCGCCCCACCCGCCGCAGCTCCCGCAGCCGCTCTTCCCCTTGACGGGGCAGTTCCGAAACGCCATCAGCGGAAGAAAGCCATATGCCAGCAGCCCGACCGGCAGAATGCCGCCGAGCTCCCGCGCCTTTCGAATGTTCAGCTCAAACGAAAGCTCCGCATCGGAAAGCCCAATCCGCTTCGCCTCCCGCAGGGCGAGCGCGTTGGTGAGGTTGAGGCTCCATCCGCCCGAAACGGCAAGCCCCGCTTCCCGCGCGAGACGCACCGCCCCGAGGTTTCCCGCCAGCGCCCTCTGCACGCCGAGCGCTCTGACCTTCCGGAGCTGATCCGCCGCTTTGTCCTCGCCGGTGAACAAAAACCGGGGGATTTCGGCGATCACCTTCTCGGGACCGGTCAGCGCCCCCCGCTCCATCGCTGCCTGGATTTCCATAAGCGGCAGGACAAGCTCGTCGCACCGTTGGGTCAATTCCGGCGTGAGCTGGCCGGCCGAGAGCCGCGCGCGGAGCTTCGGTTTTTTCCTCCCAACCGGCGCGCCCTCCGCCTTCGGAAGCGCATCCGCCCGAAACGCATGGGACCGTACTTCGCCGCGAAGGGAGAGGAGCTGTTCCACCGCCTCGCGCCGAAGGGCGTTGAGCGCCGCCGCCGGGAGCATCAATCCCTCGCCGATCCGGCACTCTGCTTCCTCGAGGAAAAACGGCGTTCCGCCCATCTTCGAAAGGCTTTCCCGCGCACGTTCGGGGGCCGTAGGCTTACTCAGCGCCGTTTGCGGCGCTTCCCCGGCCGTTTCGGCGCGGTTGCCGTCCCGGTCGGCGAGAACGAGCCGGGCCGGCTTCCCGGCCTCTGCCGTCAGCTCTCCCCGGACCGGAACCAGAGGGGTTTCCCGGTCGTAGAGACGCGAAAGCTCTCCGAGGACGTTCTTGGCCGAAACAACATCCTCCTTCTCCCGAATGCCGAACATGGACTGATCGCGCTTCCCGTCGAAATAGCCGCTGGTGAAACCGCTTCTCGAGAAGACGGAGCGGAGCGTCCCGAAGTCCGCCTTCTCCCCTTGGATCGCCCGCCGGACCGCCGTCACCGCCGCCGCGACATATTCGGGCCGTTTCATCCGCCCCTCGATCTTCAGCGACCGGACCCCGAGCCTTGCGAGTTCCGCGACCCGGTCCGCGAGGGTAAGGTCTTTGAGCGAGAGCGCAAACCCCCGTCCGTCCGGCGCGGTGAACGGCAGGCGGCAGGGCTGGGCGCAGAGCCCCCGGTTGCCGCTCCGCTCGCCGAGCATCGAGGAGAGATAACACTGTCCCGACACGCTCATACAGAGCGCGCCGTGGACGAACACCTCGGTCTCGATCCCGCATTCGGCCGTGATCCGTGCGATCTCGCCCTTTTCGAGCTCCCGCGCGAGCACTACCCGCTGGAACCCCATCTCCGCCGCGAGCTTCGCGCCGGAGAGGTTGTGCACCGCAAGCTGGGTGGAGGCATGGAGCGAAAGGCCGGGCGCGCATTCCCGCACGATCGCCGCTATCCCGAGGTCCTGCGCAAGCACCGCGTCCACCCCGATCCGGCAGGCCGTCTCCACCGCGCGGACCGCCTCCGCCCGTTCCTCCTCAAATAGAAGGATGTTGAGCGTCTGGTAAACCTTTGCGCCGCGCTGATGGCAGTATTCGACGGCCCTTTCCAGTTCCGCGCCGTCGAAGTTTGAGGCGCCCCGCCGGGCGTTGAGCGCCTTCGAACCGAGATAAACCGCGTCCGCGCCGCAGCGAACCGCCGCCACAAGCGCGTCGAAGCTTCCCGCCGGGGCCAGGATTTCCGGTTTTTGCATATTCCTTTTCTCTCCTTATTCTTCCAGCCGCCGGACGGGTTGTCCCGCAGATAAATGTCCCTCAATCCGCCGTTCGATCAGGTCGAGGGCAACCCTGTTCTTCCCTCCCTCGGGCACCACCACATCGGCAAACCGCCGGGAGGGTTCCACAAACCGGTCGTGCATCGGCTTTACCGTCGAAAGGTACTGCTCCATCACCGAACGGAGCGTCCTCCCCCGCTTTTCGACGTCCCGCTTGATTCGCCGCAGAAGCCGCACGTCCGCATCGCAGTCGACAAAGATCTTGATGTCCATCAGCTCCCGAAGGCCCGGGTCGTGGAGGGTCAGGATCCCCTCGACCAAAATCACAGGCGCCGGTTCGATTCGGACCGTCTCCCGGCTTCTCGTGTGGAGGCTGTAGTCATAGACTGGGCATTCAACCGCCCCGCCCGCGCGGAGCGTTTTGAGCTGTCGGATCAACAGCCCGGTTTCAAATGCGTCCGGATGGTCGTAGTTGAGTTTCGCGCGCTCCTCAAACGGGAGCTCCGCGTTGCTTTTATAGTAATTATCATGATAGACGACGCAGATATCGCCCCCGAAACGCTCTTTGAGTTTTTTCGTCAGGGTCGTTTTTCCCGAGCCGGTTCCGCCTGCAACCCCGATAATCATCGCGCCCTGTTCGTCCATGCGTTTCACCTTTCCTGTTCCGGCGTTTTGTAATATCTTAACTGAAAATCGGCGCGTTTCGCCAACCGTCCCCGATGCGAAAGGCCGGGCGGCGAGCCGCCCGGCCCTGAACAGTCCGAAGCAATGTGTCAGGAAACCAGCTTTTCGTAGAGCCGGATGTATTGTTCCGCCGCCGGTCCCCAGCCGAAGTCGAGGCTCATCGCGCGGCGGATCAGGCCATCCCAGGCTTCGCGGTCTTCGTACCCGGCGAGCGCGCGCCGGACGGCCCCAAGCATATCGTGGGCGTTAAAGCTCTCGAAGGTATAGCCGCAGCCGCCGTCCCCGGCGTCCGCCACCGTGTCGCGCAGGCCGCCGGTTTTCCGGACGATTGGAATCGTCCCATACCGCATTGCGATCATCTGCGCAAGGCCGCACGGCTCGGTCAGGGACGGCATCAGGAAGAGGTCCGCCCCGGCATAGATGCGGTGCGACAGCTCCGGCCGAAAGCCGACCGTCGTCGAAACCCGGCCAGGGTAGCGGCCCGCCGCCTCGGCGAAGAACCGCTCGTGCTCCTCGTCCCCGGCGCCGAGCAGCACAAAGGAACAGCCCATCTCAATAAGCTCATCAAACGCATACCGCACCAGATCGATCCCCTTTTGTCTGGTCAGGCGCGTCACCATCGCGATCAGAGGGCGGTCCCCCTGTTCCAGGCCCGCCGCCTTTTCGAGTTCGCGCTTTGAAACCTTTTTCCCGCCGAGGTCGGCCGGGCTGAAGTTCTGATAGAGCGCCGGGTCCGACGCGGGGTTGTAGAGCCGGGTATCGATGCCGTTGAGGATGCCGGAGAACTTCTGCCGGTTCTCCCGCAGCAGCCGGTCGAGCCCAAAGGCGTACCACGGGTCGAGCAGCTCGACCGCATAGCTCGGGCTGACCGTCGTCACGAGATTCGATTGTTCGACCGCCGCCTTCATCAGGTTGCAGCTGCCGTGGTATTCGACCATTCCAAGCTGGAACTCCGGGACGCCGAGGACGTCTTCGGCGAAATCCATCGAGAACTTCCCCTGGAACTGAATGTTGTGGATGGTGAAAACGGTTGAAATCGGCCGGTGAACCGCGCTGCCCCGGTAAAAAAGATTGAGATAAGCCGGTATCATCGCCGCCTGCCAGTCGTTGCAGTGGATGATGTCGGGCTTAAAATCGATGTGGAACAACATCTCAAGCGCAGCCTTTGAGAAAAACGCAAAGCGTTCCCCGTCGTCGAATTCGCCGTACAGCCGGCCGCGGCTGAAATAATAGTCGTTCTGGAGGAAATAAAACACCACGCCGTCATAGGTCAGGCGGTAAACCGCGCAGTCCTGAATCCGCCAGGAGAGCGGCACCTGAAACCGGGCGATGCATTCCATCTGGCTTCGCAGTTTGGCTGGAACGGTGTCGTAAAGCGGCGTCACCACCCGGCAGGCCGCATGGCGGTTGCGGATCGCCTTTGGAAGCGAACCGGCGACGTCCCCAAGCCCCCCGGAAGAAGAAAATGGAACCGCCTCGCTCGCAGCATATAGAATTTTCATTGTAAGTACCCCCCTCGTCGGCAGATCAAATGTCATTGGCGGCCGATTCCCCGCCGGCTATACAACGCTGTTTTTTCCGATGACGACCGGATATGTTTCAAATCCTGCAAGGGTCCTGCGCTCCTGAATCAGGCAGTTTCGGTCGACAATCCCATAGGAAAGCGACGCATTCGGCCCGATTTCGGTCCCCCGCATGACGATCGAATTGCGGACCACCGCGCCTTTCGCAATCTTCACCCCGCGGAAAATCACGGAATGCTCGACTGTCCCCTCGATGATGCAGCCGTCCGCCACCAGCGAATTTGAGATGTTCGCCTCAAGGCCGTATTTGACCGGCGGCTCGTCGCGGACCCGCGTGAGCACCGGCCCATACTGGCGGAACAGCTCCTCCCGAACCTCCCGGTTCAGAAGATCCATGTTCGCCTTGTAGTAGGAAACAATATTCTGCACCCTCGCGCAGTAGCCGTCCAACCGGTAAACCCGCATGTCGAGATCGCCGCATCTTCCCTGAATCAGGTCCTGGATCAATGAAAACCGGCTGTGGCTGTAAAGGTCCTCGATCTGCCGGAGCAGAAGGTTTTTCTCGATCACCACCACCCCTAGCGACCGAAGGCAGGGCCCCTGCCATTTTGGCGAGATCGCGATGTCGGTGATGTGATCGTCCCCGTCCGCGGTCAGCACGAGCGCCCGCTCGCCGAGGTCCTCCCGGGAGCGGACGGTGTTCGCCACAATGGTAAGGTCCGCGCCGCTCTGCGCGTGCCGCTCGATCACCGCGTCGAGATCGAAGGAGGTCACGATATCCGCGTTCGCGAGAACAACATAGGCCGCCTCGCACTTGCGGATATAGCCCTGGTAGGTCGCGAGCGATTCGATTTCCCCGCGAAACGCCCCGCTTCCCGACTGGTGCAGAAACGGCGGCAGAAGGGTAAGCCCTCCGTTTTTCCGCGCGAGGTCCCAGTCGCTCCCGTTTCCGAGATGGTCCATCAGCGATTCATATTTATTCCGGGTGATGACTCCAACATCCCAGATACCCGCATGCACCATACCCGACAGGATAAAATCAATCATCCGGTACCGGCCCCCAAACGGGATCGAGCCGACCGTCCTCTTTTCAATTAAAACGCCCATCTGCTCGTTGTCGCCGCCCGGCAGGATAATCCCAAGCGCCTTATTCTCTCTCATGTGCTCACCCGCTTCTTTGTTTATATCCCGTCCTCAGCCGCATCCTGCCCCGCATTGGCGGGGAGATCGGCGCTGACCATCGCGCCTGCCGGAACCGCCGTCCCGCCCGCGACTGTCACGCCGCTCGAGATGACGGTGATCCCCCAGGCGTCCCGGTTCTGGGATTCCTCCGGCCTCTCGCCGATCCGGCAGCTTTCCCCGATCGCCGCGCCCTCCGCGACAATCGAATATTCGACGACCGCACCGGCGCGGACCACCGCGTTCGGCATCAGAACCGACCCGTGGACCGACGCCCCCGCCTCAACCGTTACCCCGGCGAACAGGACCGAAAAATCGACCTCGCCGTCGATCTCGCAGCCCTCGGAAATCATTGAATCGCTGACAACCGCGTTCGGCCCCAGGTGGTGGGGCGGAAGCGCCGGATTTCTTGCATAGATCTTCCAGCCCGGGTCGTAGAGCGCGAGGGGGACGTTCGGGTTCAGGAGGTCCATGTTCGCCTCCCAGAGCGAATCGATCGTCCCGGCGTCCTTCCAATAGCCGTCGAACCGATAGGCGTAAAGCCCCGCGCCTTCGGCGAGCATCGAGGGGATGATGTCCTTCCCGAAATCATGGGAGGAAAGGCGTTCGGCCTCGTCCTCGACCAGCTGTTTCCGGAGCTTCTCCCATGTGAAGATATAAACGCCCATCGAAGCGAGGGTGCTTTTCGGCTCGCGCGGCTTTTCCTCGAACTCGAGGATCCGTCCCGTCTCGTCGGCGGTCATGATCCCAAAGCGCGAAGCCTCGTCCCGCGGCACCTCCAGCACTGCGATGGTGCAGTCGGCGTTTTTCTCCTTGTGGAACCGAAGCATCTTCGAATAGTCCATCCGGTAGATGTGATCGCCCGAAAGCACTGCAACATAATCAGGCTGATACCGGTCGACGAAATTGATGTTCTGATAGATGGCGTTGGCCGTCCCAGTATACCAGTCTGAACCGGAGCTTTTCTGGTACGGCGGCAGGATATGAACCCCGCCGTTCATCCGGTTGAGATCCCACGGCTGGCCGTTGCCGATGTATTCGTTGAGTTCCAGCGGCTGATACTGTGTCAGAACCCCGACCGTATCAATGCCGGAATTGACGCAGTTTGAAAGCGTGAAATCAATGATCCTGTATTTCCCTCCGTAGGGCACAGCCGGTTTTGCGAGGTTTTTGGTCAGCGCAAAGAGCCGCGAACCCTGCCCGCCCGCGAGCAGCATCGCGATCCACTCCTTTTTATATGCCATCTTCTTCCCGCCCCCTTATTCTACCCTGATTTCTGGTTTTTGCCTTTTGTTCTGCGGTCTTTGAAGCCGCCTTTACGGCTGGCTGGTCTTCCTCCCAGCGGACGGCGAAAAACACCGCCGAAAGCGGCGGGACCGTCACCGAAACCGACCAGTCCTTCCCGTGCATCGGAATTTCTTCGGCAGTAACCGGTTCCGGGTTTCCCGCTCCGGTACCGCCGTACTGCGTGCTGTCGGAGTTGAAGAGCTCCGTCAGCGTCCCCGCTCTCGCGAGGCCGATCCGATACCCTTCCCGCAGCACCGGTGCGAAGTTCAGAAGACAAACCACGCCGTCCCCCTTCTCCCCCCTGCGCAGGAAGCAGAGGATGTTCTGGGTGTTGTCGTCGAGCACCAGCCATTCAAACCCCTCCCAGCCGTCGTCGATCTCCCAGAGCGCGGGCGTTTCGAGATAGAGGCGGTTGAGGTCCCGGACATAGTCCTGAAACCGCCGGTGCGACTCATAGCCGAGCAGCAGCCAGTCGAGTTCCTTCCGGTAGTCCCACTCGATGAACTGCGCCAGCTCGTTCCCCATGAAGTTCAGCTTTTTGCCGGGATGCCCCGTCATATACCCGAGGAAGGCCCGCGCGCCCGCAAACTGCTTCCAGTAGTCGCCCGGCATCCGGCCGATCAGCGACCGCTTCCCATGCACCACCTCGTCGTGGCTGACGGGGAGGATAAACCGCTCGGAATAAGCGTAGAACATCCCAAAGGTCAGTTTATCGTGATTGTACGCCCGATAGACCGGGTCGAGCGAAGTATAGAACAGCGAATCGTTCATCCAGCCCATGTTCCATTTAAAATCGAACCCGAGCCCGCCGACCGCCGCCGGGCCTGTGACCATCGGCCAGCTTGTCGATTCCTCCGCGATCAGCATAACGTCCGGACAGCTTTTGTGGACGGCGGTGTTGAGCGCGCGGATCAGTTCCACCGCCTCAAGATTCTCCCGGCCGCCCTCTCGGTTCGGCGTCCAATCGCCCGGCCGCCTTCCGAAATCGAGATAGAGCATCGCAGCGACCGCGTCCATCCGAAGGCCGTCGATGTGATACCGCTCGGCCCAGAACAGCGCGTTCGATATCAGGAAGCTCCTGACCTCGGGCCGGCCGAAGTCGAATACCCGCGTGCCCCACTGGTTCTGCTCCCCTTTTCGGGGATCCGCGTATTCAAACAGCGGCGCGCCGTCAAACTCAAACAGGCCGTGCGCATCCTTTGGGAAATGGCCGCCGACCCAGTCGAGTATGACCCCGATGCCTGTCCTGTGACAGATATCGACAAATTTCATGAAGTCCTGCGCCGTCCCGTAGCGGGAGGTAGGCGCGAAAAATCCAGTGATCTGATATCCCCACGACCCGTCATAGGGGTGTTCCATCACCGGCAGGAGTTCAATATGGGTATAGCCCATCCGGGCCGCATAGGCCGAAAGCTCTGCCCCGAGCTTTTCATAGTCAAAATAGTTTCCGTCCGGATACCGCCGCCAGGAACCCAGATGCACTTCATAGATATTCACCGGGCGGGCATGCGGGTTCTCCGTCCGGCGGCGCGCCATCCATTCGGCGTCGCCCCATTCATAGCCCTCGAGCGGCTCATAAGCCGACGCCGTCTCGGGCGGGCGCTGCGCGTGGAACGCAAACGGATCGGCCTTGAGCAGAATCCGGCCGTCCGCCGTCTCGATTGAGTATTTGTAAAGGTCAAAACGCTTCCGGCCCGGGGTGACGCATTCCCAGACCTCCCCGTCGTTTTTCCGTTTCATCGGGTTTTTCGTCCGGTCCCAGGCATTAAAATCGCCCACGACTGAAACCGAGCGCGCCCGCGGACACCAGACGCGGAACACCGTGGCAAAGCCCCGTCCCCGTCTGACCGGGTGTGCGCCCAGAAAGTCCTGGGCATGAAAGTTCGTTCCCTCATGGAACAGATAGAGCGGAAGATCGCTGCTGCTTTTTGCCATGATGCACCACCTTCCCGGTTTCATTTTAACAGCTCAGAGGGGGGTTTTCAAGATACGGGTTGCACAAACCGCCCCTCCGCGCTTTGACCTGCGCGGCTTGCGTTTATCATTTCTGCACCGCGGCGATGCGGTCCGCCGGCAGCCCGTCCTGTTCCAGAAAGTATTTTAACCCCCGCGGCGCAAAAACTCCGTCGAAACGCATAGACCCAAAACAAAAAGCGGGGACGCCTTCAAACCGGCGTCCCCGCCCTGTCTCAGGATAACCCCGCCATCAGCCGCAGAAGCCACCACGACGGCGTCAGAAAGCGCAGAACCGGGAGCGGCCCAGGCAGATAGGCCGGATCGATCACCGCGCCGGAGAGAAAAACAGACCCGAGCAGCAGCGCGGGCAGCGCGCAGTATAGAACGCTCCTCGCCCGCCCAAGCCGCGCCGCAGCCAACGCCGCCCCGGAAGACAAGAAGGCGAGCAGCGCCAGCATCGCCGCGCGCGCCGTTACCGAGTAGACGCTGTAGCTCACAAAACAGCCGAACAACAAATCGGCGGCGGCCAGCATCAGCAGCGTGCAGACGCTGCGCGCGAAAATGGGGGCGGAGCGCGCCTGCCAGACGCGCCCGCTGATCTTTCCCAGCAGATCGTATGCGCGGGCGCTCTGTTCCTCCTCGGGCGAGGCGAGAATCGCCCCCGCGAACGCCGCCGTGATCAGCGCCGCGTAGAGGAGCGGCTGCGCGCCGCTTCCCGCGTAGTCCGCGAGCGCATCTTCCGGGGCGCTCCCCTCGGCCTTGAGGATGATCCCTATCCCGACGCCGCCGTCGACGGCCACGCCGGCCGCGGAGAGCCCCTTCCGCTCCAAAAACGCCGCGGCCGTCTGTTCAAGCGAAGCTCTCTGCACTTCGGAGAAAACCACCTCGTCGAGAACCGGCCGGAGATACGACCCTTCCCCGGAAACCGCCGTCACGGAGCCGTCAGCGCCAAACACATAGCCGCAGTGGAACCGCCCTGTCAGGACGCCCCGTTCCAGCGCGTCCCGATCCGGGACTTCAAAAAACGCGAGGTTTTCGTGTTCCGCGAGAAGGCGGATCACCGTTTCCCCGTCCCCGCCCTCTTCCGCGAGCAGGCCGACCGTAAAACCGGCGGGGGCGGGGCCCGGCAGCAGGAACGCAAGCGAACCGGTCAGGAAGAGGACCAGCGCCGCGCCCACGAGAAACCGCCGGGAGAACAGGCGGGCCCCCAGCTCCTTCCGGAACAAAAGCGCAAAAAAGCTCATTCCCGTCCCCCCTTCTGAAACCAAGGCGGAAGCGCCAAGGCAACCAGCGCCAACGTCCAGACAGCCGCGGACAGCCGCGCCGCGCCGCCGGCGGCCGCGCCAAACAGCTCGCTGGTCAGCGCCAGAGCGGGCGCCGTCGGCAGGAACTGCGCCGCCCTCTGCAATGCCGCCGGAAGGAAGACGGAAGGGAGGAAGCATCCTCCCAGCGCCCCCATCACCGACACAGCCGGGACCAAAACCCGAAGACAGCTTTCACCGGCGCCAAAATGGGAGCAGAAGAAAAAGCCGAACGCCGCCGCCAAAAACGCGAGCGGCGCCGCCGTCCGCAATCCCCGCCCCATTGCCAGCGCAAGGGCGGCGCACACGGCCAGCTCAAACAACAGGATCCCAGTCAACACGCCGCCCGCAAGGGAAGCCCGTTTGAACGCGGAGAGGCGCTGCCCCCGGCCGAAACCGAGCAGCGCGCCCGCGCCGTCCGCCCACAGGAAGGTCATGCACAGGAGCAGAAGCGCCATCCCCGAAGCGACGGCAAAATCCGGGAGCGAGAGGGTCCCCGCGCCTTTGAGCTCCTCCTGTGCAATCCGGCTGCCGCGGCTCACGAACGCATCGGCGAAAAAGAGGTTTGCATCCAGCAAAAGCTTCTGCCGCTCCTCGGGCGAAAGGCCCCTTGTTCCCGGCGCCGAGAGCACAGCCTGGATCCCCGCCTGCGCGTTCGAAAGGTCCCGTTCGAGCGCGAGGGCGATCTCCCTCACCAGAAGCGCCTCCACAGGCGAGGAGAGCCGGAGCGTCACCTCCGGCGCATGGTTTTCACCGCTCATCACGCTGTCGAGAAAGCCCTCCGGGATCCGGACGACCGCCGCGCAGTCCGACGTGTCCTCCCCCTCCTGGACCAGCTTCGCTTCCACCCTGCCGGAAAACGATTCTTCCCGCAGCGCGCGGGAAATCAGCGCCGCCGTCAACGGGTTTTCGTCCCGGTTGACCACGGCGATCCGCGCAGGCGGCGGCGAAGCCACAATCCCCGCGGGAACCGCGCCCGGCACAGCCGCGAGAACCGCCAGAACGACGGCGAGGCACGGCAGCCCCCGGCCGCCGTGCCCGCGCAGAGATAGCTTTAGGAACATCCAAAACGAGGCAACATACAATCCCATCAGCATGCTCCTTTGATCAGATCGGATTTCAGGCGCCCATCAGCAGGCTGTACGCCTTCATCACAAGCCCCTGCAAACCGGCCTCATATTCGCTGGAAAGCTGCGCCCAGTCGGATTCGGTCATCGAAGCCACCGGCGTATGCTCCCCGGTAAAGGTATAGCCGTCCTCCAGCGGGGTCGAGTCAAACGCGCCGGAAAGGACAAGCGAATACTCGGGGCCGTCCTCCAACTGGAGGCCCATCTGGACAGATGGGAAATCATAAGTATCGGTCTCGCCTTCGGTTGTCAGCGTCCCATCCGCATCAAACGAAAGCTGGATCACATTATTCCCGTCTTCGGAGACATCGACGCCCATGTCGAGGCCGATCGTCCCGTCCGCGCCGTAAAGCACATTCTCGTTGACGGTTAACGTCACCGCCTTGCCCGACATCACCATGTTCAGGTCGACGCCATAGACATTATCCTGATATGCGCTGTTCATATCCATAACGATGTCGATGGCCTCGCCGCCGTCCGAAACGCTCATGGCCAGATTCATCGTCTGCTCGTTCGGGGCTGGATAGGCAAAATCCATCACAATTTCCCCGAACGTCACTTCTTCCAGCGCGGGCTGGCCGGGCGTTCCAACGAGATGGACCTTCCGGATGATCTTCCCGTCGACCGAAACGGTCATCACAACCGGTATCTCCGGCAGGCCCTTCTCCAGCTCCAGGAGCATGGTATTGTTGACAAAATCGTCATAGCTGGTTCCAAGCTGTTCCAGCATCGGCGTAAAAGCCGAGCGGTAGATGGCGGACAAGTCGGAGTCGAAATAGAGATAGCGCACCAGGTCCAGAACCGACTGCCGCACCGCGCCGCCTTCAAGCGTGACGGTATAGCTCGTGAGCCCGTCGATTTTCCCCGCGCTCTCGAACGCCGCGGTCTCCATCACCGGCTGGAACAGCGCCTTCATATCGGCCGTGAGTTTTTCCTGATCAAAGGCGAACCCATTCGCGGCCGCGCCGGATTCAAATTCCATGTTGAGGGAATCGCAGAGTTCCTGAAGATCCTGTTCCGTTATGCCAAGCTGTTGGAGATAGCTGTTATCCCGAAGGTCCTCCACCGCGGTTTTGGGGTTGATCGAAAGCATCGTATCCGAAAACGACGGAATCCCAAACGCAAACAGGTCGGGCGAGGTATAAACATAGCCGTCGATCAGGTCGCTGCCGCTGACCTGAAGCGCCGCCGTCAACTCCGCCACCATCCGCTCCGGATCGGTGGTCATCGTCCCATGAATCCCCGATCCGCCGAGCAGACTGCTGTACATCGCGGCGCCCTCAAAGCCGGAGATCGACTCGAAGTTCAGCTCATAGTTCTGCGTCGACGCCTGCTGCCCGCCGGCTTGGTAGAGCTTTTCAATCAATGGGATCTCTTTTTTCAACGTATCCGCGTCCTTCTGCCACTGGGCCTCGGACGCTTTCCATGCGCTTTCCACCGCCGATTTGGGGTCTGATGGACGCAGAAACGCCCAGGCAAGCCCCGCCACCGCCACGACAACTACGGCCAGGGCCGCAATCAGCGGAACAGGACTCTTCTTTTTCGGCCCGCCTTCAATCGCGCTGTAGGCACTGCTGTAATCCGTATCGCTCATTTTAATACCTCCCTATTCCTTTCCACTCCGCCGCGCCCCCTTGGCGATACGCACGGAGCCGCCTTTCGGCGGTTTATCTATCTTCAAGCGCCGTGCCCTCCCCCTCTGTCCCGGCACAGCCGGAGAGGAGGTTCAGCACGCGCAGTCTACGCTCTTTTGGGCTCATTTCATCTGTCAGGACCTCCCGGGCGGCAAAACGCCCTCCCTCCAGAAGATACACCTCCCGGCCGATCGCCGAAATCCTCATCGGGTCGTGGGAAGTCATCAGAATCCCGCCGCCCGACGCGAGAAACTCCCGGAGAAGCGCTTCCAATTCCTCTCCGCCCGTCCGGTCGAGCGCGGCAAATGGTTCGTCAAGGATCAGAGTCTTCGGCGACCCGGCCAGTGCAAGGCAGACCGAAAGGCGTTTCTGCACGCCCCCCGAAAGGCTGCGCGCCCGCTTTGACGCATGTTCCAAAAGGCCAAGCTTTACCTCCGGGGAACCCGTTTCAAAAGGCCGGTTTTTTTTCCGCCCATGTGCCGCAATCCACAATTCGAGATGATCCCGAACGCTCAGCTCCGGCAGAAGCGCCGGGGCCTGCGGGACAAATCCGATTTCCCCGTCTGAGGCAACGTCCCCGCCGTCGGGCCTGATCAGCCCCGCCGCGATGGAGAGAAGCGTCGACTTCCCCTGCGCGTTGCGGCCCGCGACGCAGACCGCCTCGCCGGATTCCACCGAAAGCCCGATACCGCCGAGCACTGTGCGCCCGCCATAGTTTTTCCGGATATCCCTCAGACAGAGCATCGTGTCCCCCCGTTTCCATACCCTGTTCTTTAGTATACTTTATTTTGTATGGATTGGGAAGTCAAAAAAGTACAAGCGCGCTATTTTTGTTCGAAACCGACAATCGTTCAGCGCCCGGATCAGGCCGTATTCCTGCGTGAAGCGCAGGATACAAAACGGGAACCGGCTGTGCCGGTTCCCGTCGTCCCTTGATTCACATTTTCAGGTTTACTTTGCGTCAACCTTCGCCATATGCGCGATCAGCTCGAGCACCTTGTTGGAATAACCCCACTCGTTGTCGTACCAGGAGACGA
>DVKH01000030.1 GCA_018716105.1 Candidatus Fimivivens faecavium
AAGGCGGGCTGGATTGGGCCGAAGCCCAATTTACTGCGGTTATTATACCATAACGGCAGGCCCATCGGGCCTGTGCGCCGCGAAAGCGGCGTTCAAATCGTTTTATAGACGATTTGGGTTCTGGTGTAACAAGCGCAGCGCGCGGCGTCCGCCGCGCTGGCCCCGCCAAAGGCGGGGTGAATTGGGGCAAAGCCCAATTCTCTGCGGTTATTATACCACAAAATTCGACGGAAGGCGGCCCGTTGTGAAATTCGTATGATATAATAAAAATAAATGCTGCTTTTCTGTTTGGCCGGGGGAACAGTCAGGCGTTGACAGGATAAAGTCCTTGTATGGAACGGAAGGTTTAAAATTGGGGGAGACTCTATAGAGGAGGAAAACGGATGAGAAAGCTCATCGATACTCTATTTAGCAGGCTTGTGATTGTTGGCCTCCTGATTGCGCTTCAGGCCGTTTTTTTGGTTGTGTTTATCTGGAGGCTATCGAGCTATTTTGTTTTTCTTTACGGGGCGCTTTTGGTCCTGAGTATTCTGGTGACGCTCTGGCTGGTCAACAAAAATGACAATCCTTCGTATAAATTAGCGTGGATAATCCCCATTATGACCTTTCCAATGTTTGGAGGATTGTTTTATCTGTTCTTTGGAAATACCCACGTCAGCAAAAAAATGACTTCTGGCATGGTGAGGGTCGCGAAACGGACCCTGCCACTCTTAAAGCAGGATGAATCGCTCGGTGAGAAACTCGGAAAGCTGGACAAGGGGATTCAAAACCAGTCCCATTATATCACCTATCATTCGGGATATCCACTGTTCGGCCGCACCGAGACGGCCTATCTTTCGCCGGGCGAGGCGAAGTTCGAGGCGCTCAAAGCGGAGCTTGAAAAGGCCGGGCATTTTATTTTTCTGGAATACTTTATCATCGAAAAAGGGGTTATGTGGGACGGCGTACTCGAAATCCTCAGGCGAAAGGCCGCCGCGGGGGTCGACGTTCGCGTGATGTACGACGACTGCGGCTGTCTCACGACGCTTCCGGGCGGCTATGACCGGCAGCTTGAAGAAATGGGGATCCAGTGCGTTCGCTTCAATAAATTCCGGCCGGTTCTCTCGATGATCATGAACCACCGCGACCACCGGAAAATTGCGGTGATCGACGGGCACACCGGCTTCATGGGCGGGGTCAATCTGGCGGACGAGTATATCAACGCGGTCGACAAGCACGGGCATTGGAAGGACGCTTCTGTGATGCTCAAAGGCGAAGCGGTTTGGAGCCTGACGGTGATGTTCCTGCAGATGTGGGAGATCGTTACCGGAAGCGAGGAGGACTACGAATGCTTCCGCCCGCACCGGAGCCATCCCGCGCCGTTTGGCGAAGATGGGTTTGTTCAGCCCTATAGCGACAGCCCGATCGACCAGGAGCGCGTCGGCGAGATGGTTTATACCAACATCATCAGCCGGGCAAAGGATTATGTTTATATCGCGAGCCCTTATCTGATCATCGACAACGAAATGGCCACCAGCCTGATCCTCGCGGCGAAAAGCGGGGTGGACGTCCGGATCATGACGCCGCATCGCGGCGACAAATGGTATGTTCACAGCCTGACGCGCGCCTATTACCGCCAGCTGATTGAAGGCGGCGTCAAAATTTATGAATACGAACCGGGCTTCGTCCACTCAAAAACCTTTGTTGCGGACGACGAGGTCGGGGTGGTCGGGACCATCAACCTCGATTACCGAAGCCTTTATCTGCACTTTGAGTGCGGCGTCTGGATGTACCGTTCGCGCGCGGTCATGCAGGTAAAAGAGGACTATGTGAAGACGCTGGAAAAGTGCATTCCAATCACTTTGGACAGCGAACTGATCAACGCCGGCCCCGTCAAAAGCCTGGTGCGCGCCGTCCTGCGGTTGTTCGCGCCGCTGATGTGATGGTGAAGAAGGGCCGCCGTTTTCAAATGGGGATGGCGGCCCCTTTCGCTTTTGAAAAGGGGGCGGCCCACGCCTTGGGGAGAATGGCGGGCCGTTCCGAGGGGAAAAGAGAATGAGGAATGAGGATTTCAGCGCCTTCATCCGGCGTCCGATCTACTATCAGATAGACGGGCAGTTCCCAGCCGGAGATCATACGCCGCCTGTCGGAAGGATCGATATCCGCAGAAAGCGGGATATGAATATCGTACCGGCGGCCAAGTCCTCAGCTCCCCAATGACTTGTCCCCCAAAAACGGCGAAGAGAAAAGCGGAGCGACGTAAGCTCCGCGTCTGCATGTCTGTTGATCCGTTTATGTTTCTTCTTTATCCGCTTCTTCGAAATATTCATAAATTTTTAGCTGGTCGAGAATCTGATTCGGTTCGCTGTTCCCGTCGCCCGGCGCGCCCATTGTGACCAGAACATATTCCTTTCCGTTGATGACGCCGAGGCTGGAAAGGCAGAGCCCCGCTTCCTCGGTGTAGCCGGTTTTGCCGCCCAGAATCGGCCCGGTTGGGACCCCGGCCATCGAAGCCCTGCCAAACAGGATGCTTCCCATCCCGACGCCGGAGGGGCTCAGTTCGGTCGGCGCAGATTGGTGGCTTTTGGCGGTGAACAGCTCGCGGAAGGCCGGGTTTTCGAGCGCGTATCTTGTCAGCAGCGCCATATCCTCTGCGGTTGAGTAGTGGCCGTGCTCGTGAAGGCCGGTGACGTTTTCAAAGTGGGTTCCCGTCATCCCGAGTTCGGCGGCCTTTTGGTTCATCATGCCGACAAAGCCTTCCACCGATCCGCCTGCCCGGATGGCGAGGCTTTCCGCAGCCTCCGCGCCGGAGGGGAGGATGGTCCCGTAGAGGAGGTCGATCGCCCGCACCCTGTCGCCGGGAAGAAAGCCGGCGAGCGATGCGTTTTCCTCATAGAGCCGCTGATAGAGCGAGGCGGGGACTTCGACCCGTTCTTCCAGGTCGGGGATCGTTTCGATCGCAAGAATGGCCGTCATGATTTTGGTCAGCGAGGCGGGGTATGCGCGTTCATCCGATGCTTTTTCGTAAAGCGGTTCCCCGTCCGCGAGCGAGCATAAAAGAGCGTAACGGCTCTGGATGTCGATCCCGGCCCCGGGCTTTTCCGCGGGCGCAATGGAGCTGGTGATCTCCGCTGGATTCCCGGCGTCGGCTTTGAGCGCGGCGGAAGGCGGGGGATCGGGGGCCGCGGCCGCCGGCTGCTGTGCGCCATCCCCGTTCGGACTTTGCATCAGGCCCTGGGCCGCCCACATCAGGGTGAAAAAGCAGGCCAGCGTGATGATCAGACAGGGGATGGCCCGCGCCACATGGCTCTGCTTCTTTGCGTTTTTGGAAAAGGGCTTTCTGTTTGGAGGCATGAAGGATTCCTTTCTGGCTAGAGCGGATTCTTGTCGTATTTTGTGCGTTCTTTTCCATTATACCATATCAGGAAACCGCAGAAGCGGTTTCCCCGCCGCGCCCGCGGCGGAACCCGGCCGCAGCCGGGTGGATTTGGTGTAACAAGCGCAGCATGCCGTTTTCCGGCATGTGGCCGCCCACTGGCGGCCGAAAACAGCAAAGCTGTTTTCCCTGCGGTTATTATACCATAACGGCAGGCCCGACGGGCCTGAGCGCCGCGAAAGCGGCGTGCAAACCGTCTTATGGACGGTTTGAGTTCTGGTATAACAGGCGCAGGGCGCGGCGGCTGCCGCGCCAGCCCAGCCCAGGGCGGGGTAAATTGGGCCAGGGGCCAATTTACTGCGGTTATTGTCCATAGTTCATTTGGGATGGAGCTAGCATTTCCAAAAAAGTTTTAAATATATTGAAAAGACGTTCGGCAACGGCAGGGTGAAAAAACAGATGCATTCCTCGTAATCCGTGTTATAATATAAAAAACGGCGCAGCGGCCGTCAGCCGCCCGCGGCTGGGATGAGCCGGCGCTTTTGTTCAAATCTGGGAAGAGGAATCAACGGATGGAGGGAACGAACCTATGAACTGTTATCCTTATCAGGGGAAAAGGCCGCTCCTGCCGGCAGACGGTTTTGTCGCGCCGGGCGCGGTCCTGATCGGCGATGTGACGCTGGGCGAAGGCTCGAGCGTATGGTATAACGCGGTTTTGCGGGGGGATGTCTGCGGAATCAGGGTTGGCAAGCACTCCAATATTCAGGACAACTCGACCGTCCATACCGCGAGCGAGAAAATGAGCGGGAAAGACGACGGTATCCCGGCCATCATCGGGGATTATGTGACGGTTGGGCACGGCTGTGTGATTCATGCCTGCACAATCGAGGATTACTGCCTGATCGGGATGGGCGCTGTCGTACTGGACGGCGCGGTTGTCGGCCGGGGATCGGTGATCGGCGCGGGATCGGTTGTGACGAAAGGAACGGTGATCCCACCGTTTTCGGTCGCGGTCGGCATCCCTGCGCGGGTGGTCAAAACGCTCGATGAGAAGGTAATCGCTTCCCGTCTCGATCAGGCGGAGCACTATGTTTCGCTTGCTGCGGAAAACCGGGAGATCATCGCGGCGTGCGGGGACCGTTGAGGGATTGATTTCCTGCGGATCTATGAGTCCCTTTACGCCCGGCACGGAGCGTGAACGAACGGGTGAGAGGCGGCAGGTGATATGAATTTAAAACGGCGGCGGCCGTTGTTCTATCCCTTTCGTTGTCTCAGGCCGAAACAGCAAAGGCGAATAAGCCCAAAACCGGTAAACGCAGACCAAAAACGGAGCATGTCCTTTGGGGACGGCTCCGTTTTTTGTCGGCAAAAAATACTTTCTTTTATTCAGAAGCGCAAGCCAACGCATGTCGCCGCCAATTCTGAGCAAAATGAGGTTACCTATGGTTTATCGATATGGCTGGTCGGATTTGACTGGCTGTTTCCATGTTGTTGATTCCAGTAGTTTGAGGGGGAATCGCTTTGATACCGGAACAGAGGAACAAACCGGCGGTTGAAATGAAGGGCATCGTCAAACGCTTCGGCGGCTTTACCGCATTGGATGGGGCGGAGCTGACCGTACAGAAGGGGAGCATTCACGCGCTTCTTGGGGAAAACGGCGCTGGAAAATCGACGCTGATGAATATTCTATACGGGCTCTATCAAGCGGACGAGGGAACCGTTCAAATCGACGGCGAACCGGTTGAGATCAAGAATCCCGGCGTGGCGATTGCGAAGGGCATCGGAATGGTGCACCAGCACTTTATGCTGGTTGAGCCGTTTACGGTGACGCAGAACATCATCCTCGGAAGCGAGGGGGCGGCGTCATTTGCGCCGCTCCGCTTTGCCGAGGCGCGGGAAAAAATCCAGGCGCTCTCCAGGCGCTATGGCCTTCTGGTCGATCCGGACGCCAGGATCGAGGATATTTCAGTGGGCATGCAGCAGAGGGTTGAGATCCTCAAGGCGCTTTACCGGGGCGTCGATCTGCTGATCCTGGACGAGCCGACCGCCGTGCTGACGCCGCAGGAAATCCACGAGCTGATCGGCATCCTGCGGAGCCTGACCAAGGATGGAAAGACGGTGATCATCATCACGCACAAGCTCGGGGAGATCCGCCAGTCGGCCGACTGCTGCACCGTCATCCGCAGAGGGCGGACCGTCGATACCGTGGAGGTGAAGTCGGTGGATGAAAAATCGCTTGCCGCGCTGATGGTCGGGCGAGAGGTGAATCTGAAAGTACCGAAAGAGAAGGCCGTTCCGGGCGAGCCGGTCCTTGAGATTGAGGATCTTCGGGTCCGCGACGCCAGAGGGATCGAAAAGGTGAAGGGGTTGTCGCTGAACGTGAGGCGGGGGGAAATTGTCGGGGTCGCCGGGATCGATGGAAACGGGCAGTCCGAGCTGGTGGAGGCGATCATGTCGCTTCGCCGGACCGAGCACGGCCGGATTCAGGTCAACGGCGCGGAGATCCAGAACACTTCGCCGCGAACGGCGATCCGCTCGGGCGTAGCGGCGATTCCGGAGGACCGGCAGAAGCACGGCCTGGTTCTGGATTTTACGGTTGCGGAGAATTCGGTTCTGGAAAATTACGGGCGGGAACCGTTTTCGAAGCGCGGCATCCTGAACCGGAAAAAAATTGAATCGTTCTGCGGGGATCTGATCTCCCGCTTCGACATCCGCCCCGCCGGATGCGAGCACGCGCCGGTGCGCGGCCTGTCGGGCGGGAACCAGCAGAAGGTGATCCTCGCGCGGGAGATCACCAACGACCCCGACCTTCTGATTGCGGTGCAGCCGACCCGCGGGCTGGACGTCGGCGCAATCGAATATGTGCATCGGGAACTGGTTCGGGAACGGGACAGCGGAAAAGCGGTCCTATTGATCTCGCTGGAACTCGATGAAGTGCTCGATCTGTCGGACCGGATCGCGGTGATTTACGATGGGGCGATTGTGGGGGAACTCGACGCCGAGGGCGCAGATCAAAACCGGATCGGCCTGATGATGGCGGGAGGTGCGAAATGAAGCTGCAGGACCTCCTGAAAAAGCCGCTGACAGCGGCGGTGATGTCGGTGCTGATCGGTTTCCTGGTCGGCGCCGCCGTTCTCGCGAGCGCGGGGTACCATCCGGCGCAGGCATATGCGGCGCTGCTCAACGGAATCTTTTCGAAACCCAGATATCTGGTCCAGGTGGTGATCCGCTCGACGCCGCTGATTCTGACCGGCCTCTCGGTTGCGTTCGCCTACCGGACCGGTTTGTTCAACATCGGCGCGGAAGGACAGTATATCCTCGGGAGCATTGCCGCGGTTTTGGTGGGGGCGAAGCTCTCGCTACCGCCGGTGCTGCATTTCTTTGCCTGCATCCTCGCCGGGATGCTGGCGGCGGGCCTCTGGGGAGCGTTCGCGGGATACCTCAAAGCGCGCTCCGGTATCAACGAAGTCATCACCTGCATCATGCTCAACTGGATCGCGCTCTATCTCAACAACTTCCTGATCAACCGGCCGTGGCTCAAAAAGCCGGGTACGGAAGCGTCCTACGAGGCCGCCCAAAGCGCGTGGTCGGTGGTGCTCGGCCAATGGAAGTTTTCCGCCGAGGGAAGGGCCTGGCTTGGCGAGCACCCGGGCTTGGCGGATGTCCTGCTGAGGACCGACCTCAATTACGGCATCCTGTTTGCGGTTTTGGCGGCGGCGCTTGTCTGGTTTTTCCTCGGGCGGACGACGCGCGGCTATGAACTGCGTGCGGTCGGCTTTAACCGGGAGGCGGCTCGCTTTGCCGGAATCGCCATCGACCGGAACATCGTCCTATCGATGTTCCTGGCGGGCGCGCTCGCCGGCCTTGCCGGCGCGCTTTCCATCACAGGGACGATGCCGCACAGGATCACCACCCTGGCGGCGCACGAGGGATTTGGCTTTGACGGGATTTCGGTCGCTCTGATCGCGGGGCTTTCGCCGTTTGGATGCATCCTGTCGGGGCTGTTGTTCGGCGCGCTTAAATACGGCAGCGCGTCGATCCAGTCGGTGGTCCAGGCGCCGAGCGAGGTGATCAACATCGTCATCGGCGCGATCGTATACTGCATCGCGCTCGCGTCGGTGTTTCCAAAACTGGCGGAGCGCATTGCGAAGAGAGGGGGAAAGCGGCATGGCAAATAGCCTTCTGCTCGCAGTCAACATCACGCTGATGTACTCCGCGCCGCTGATTTTAGCGGCGCTCGGCGGCGTGATCACCGAACGCGCGGGCGTGATCAATATCGGGATTGAGGGGATGATGACCTTCGGCGCGTTTGCGGGCGCGGCCGGGGCGTTTTACACCGGGAATCCGTGGGCAGGTTTTCTGTTTGCGGGCGCGGCCGGGGCGTTCCTCGCGCTGTTCCATGCGGTCGCGTCGGTGAGCTTTCTGGGAAATCAGACCATCTCGGGCGTCGCGATCAATTTTGTCGGCGGCGGGCTTTCGCTGTTTCTCTCGCGGCTGCTGTTCGACGGCGCGACGACAACCATGCCGGTGCCGCACAAGCTCCCGAAGACGCTTTCGCTGTTCTTCGGCGAGGTCAGCGACCCGGTTCTTCAAAACCTCAACGTCGACGTGACGGTGCCGGTTGCGCTGATTCTGGCGCTGATCGTTTGGTATGCGCTTTACCGGACGCGGGCGGGGCTCCGGCTCCGGGCCGTCGGCGAGCACCCGGCCGCCGCCGACACCCTTGGGGTCAACGTATATCTGATCCGGTACGCGGCCGTGATCCTCTCAGGGCTGTTTGCGGGCTTCGGCGGCGCGGCGCAGTCGATTGCGGTCGTCTCCCAGTTCAGCCCGACCGTCATTTCCGGCCACGGGTTTATCGCGCTCGCCGCGGTGATTTTCGGCGGGTGGACGCCGCAGGGCGCGGTCGGCGCCTGTCTGACCTTTGGCTTTGCGCAGGCGCTGGTGGTTCTGCTAGGCGGCGGCGTCCTCCCAATTCCGTCGCAGCTTCTGGCGATGCTGCCCTATGTGCTGACCATTCTGGTTCTGATTTTGTTTGTCGGGCGCTCCTCTGCGCCGAAAGCGAACGGAATCCCCTACCAGAAAGGCGTTCGCTGAAAATCCTCAGGGCGCGGTGGAATGCGGCGGGAATATGTGATATCATGGGAATAAACGCTGCGCGCCTGTTTTCTCTTATATTAACCGGCCGGCCCGCGGCCTTAGCTGATTTTTATTGCTCCGCTGACGCTTTGCAATAAAAATGAAGGGACGGCTTTCTATCCGTATTAAAACAGAATGCGGCGCATAGAATACCGATGGATTTGGTACTCTCCGCCGGATCCGGATGTCACGAGGCGGGGCGGGCGTTTCGTTCGCCCTTTGCTTTTTCGGGGCGGTTTTGGCTGGCGCAGGACGAAAAGGACAGGCTTGGGTATCGGGACAGATTGGAGGTGCGGAAGATGAGAATGTACGATATGATCCTCAAAAAGCGCGGGGGCGGCGAACTGACGCCGGCGGAAATTTCAGAACTTGTTTCCGGAATCACCGACGGGAGCGTCCCGGATTATCAGACCGCGGCTTTTCTGATGGCGGTCTATTTCAGGGGTATGACAAAAGCCGAGACGGCGGAGCTGACCGGCTGTATGGCGCGGTCGGGCGACATGGTGGACCTATCCTCGATTCCGGGCGTGAAGGTGGACAAGCATTCAACCGGCGGCGTCGGGGACAAGACGACGCTGATCGTCGCGCCGGTTGTCGCGTCGCTCGGGGTCCCGGTGGCGAAGATGTCGGGCCGCGGGCTTGGACACACCGGCGGGACGATCGACAAGCTGGAGTCCATCCCCGGTTTTCAGACGGCGCTTTCAGTTGAGCGGTTCTATGAAATCGTCCGTGAGACAGGCCTCGCGGTTGTGGGGCAGACCGGGAACCTCGCGCCAGCCGACAAAAAACTCTATGCCCTCCGGGATGTGACCGCGACGGTAGACAGCATCCCGCTGATCGCGGCGAGCATCATGAGCAAGAAGATCGCGGCGGGCGCGGACCGGATCGTCCTCGACGTCAAGACCGGAAGCGGGGCCTTTATGAAGACGGTGGAGGAATCGCTCTCGCTTGCAAAGACGATGGTGGAGATCGGCGGGCACATGGGCCGGGAAACCGCCGCCGTGATCACCGATATGGACCGCCCGCTCGGCGAGGCGATTGGAAACGCGCTGGAAGTGCGGGAGGCGGTGGAGACCCTCCGCGGAAACGGCCCGGCCGATCTGGTGGAAGTCTGCCTTGAGCTTTCGGCGAACATGCTCTCGCTCGCGGGAAAGGGGGAGATCGATGCCTGCCGCGCGCTTGCCGCAGAGGCCCTTTCCTCCGGCGCCGCGCTTGAGCGCTTTCGCCGGATGGTGGCGGCGCAGGGCGGGGACCCGCGCGTCATCGATGACCCCTCGCTTCTGCCCCAGGCGCCGCACCGCCTTTCGGTCGCGGCACCGCGCGGCGGATTTATCGTGTCGATGGACACCCAGCGCATCGGGCTGGCCTCGGTTGTGCTCGGCGCAGGACGGGAGACGAAGGACGCTCCGGTCGACCCTTCTGCGGGGATTCTTCTGAAGGTGAAGCCCGGCCAGCGGGTGGAGCCGGGGGAGGAAATCGCCGTCCTGCTCACCAGCCGGGAAGAAACCCTGGCTCCGGCGAGAGAGCGGTTTTATGATGCGGTCGTAATCGCCGGCGAGCGTCCGGCGCCGGTTCCTCTTCTTTTTGCGAGGGTGCATCAGAACGGCGTCGAATGGCTGGACAACCGGGTAAATTAAAAAGAGCCGCTCCGGAGGGAGCGGCTCTTCGCCCTGCAGGGAGCCGGCGCTGGTTTAAAACGGCTTTGAGGGCTGCTTTTGTTTCGATAGCCGGTGATATTCCCGGCCGGTCAGCCACAGGGCAATGCAGCGAAGGCCCATCTGCAGCAACAACGCGAGCAGCATAAAGGAGGCGCCGTAGCGCCCGCGAAGAAGAATTTCGATTCCGGTCACCATTTTGATCAGAGCCGCGAAGTTAAGGACCATATAGGCCGCTTCCGCGATGAACAGGCCCGCGACGGCTCTCCGGTCGGCGAGCCAGAGATAGAGAATCATGCAGACGATCTGGGTGCAGAAGATCAGCAGATCGGGAAGGATCGCCGTGAACGGCGTAGCTTTCAGCATCCCCGGGAGCAGAAAGGTGCCGAGCAGCACCAGCAGCGTGTGCCCAAGCGTCAGAATGCCGATCCAAACCTTTGGATGGCGGCGGGGCCGCGGCCGGGCAGGGGGATAATACGGCGGGGCGTATGGCGCCATCCCATAAACCGGCGGAACCGGGGGATAGGGGCGGTCTGCCGGCCCCGGAGCGCCGCTGGGAGGATAACCGCCGCGCGGCGGCGCGGGGGAAGGGCCGGAAAACGCACCCGGCGGATAGGGCGGCGCAGATCCGGGAACGATTTGCCGGGGGGCATCCTGGGCGGGCAGCGTGCCCCCGCAGAGCGGGCAGAAGCGGCTTTGTTCCGGAATCGGGCTGCCGCAGTGACAACAGTACATAGGGTACCTCCTTAGACGGCGCAGCGCCATCCAAAATTTTAGACAGAAAAACGGCTGCGGCTTGAGTTGAGAACCACAAAACGTTCCCCACTATTTTACCGCATGATGGCTGTTTCGGCAATCATCTGCGGGGATTAACTGAGAAAGCGCTAAAATCAAAATAAATTGAAGCGATATATCTATTATATAAGTTACCGTTTCTATTGACTATGCCGGCTGGCAAAATTGGTTATGGCGGTAGGCTGGCCCGTAAAAATACAGGAAAATAAAAGCGCAAAGCCTATTTTCTATTTCCTTTTTTCTGTTTTTCGCGGTATAATAACCGCAGAGAATTGGGCGACGGCCCAATTCAGCCCGCCTCCGGCGGGGCAGGCGCGGCAAACGCCGCGCGCTGCGCTTATGACGCCAGAACCCAAATCGCCATGAGGCGATTTGCACGCCGCCTTCGCGGCGCACAGGCCCGATGGGCCTG
>DVKH01000031.1 GCA_018716105.1 Candidatus Fimivivens faecavium
GTCGGTTGCGAGGGTGATGCCCAGGGTTGAGAGCATGCCGACTGCCGAAAGGCTGATGCCGAAGAGGCCGGCGGAGAGATTTGCGGTGCCGCCGGAAGCCATAAAGCTGATAATAACCGCCGCGCCGACAATGACAACCGGAATCGCGGTCGAAAGCATGCCGAGCGAAAGGCCGCTGATGATGATGGTGGCGGCGCCGGTTTTGGAGGACTCGGCGAGTTCCTGGGTGGGTTTATAGGTGTCGGAGGTATAGTATTCGGTGAAATAGCCGATCAGGTTGCCGGCGAGAAGGCCGACGATGATCGCGATGAAGAGGCCGATCTGCTTTCCGTCGAACGCATACTGGATGAGGAAGTAGGACGCGACGGCGACAATAACGCTCGAAATATAGGTGCCCTTCCGGAGGGTGCCCAAAAGGCTTCTCTGGGAGGTGTTTTCACCGGTTTTGATAAAAAAGGTGCCGATGATCGAAGCGATGATGCCGATGGTGGAGAGCGCCATCGGGACGCCCATGCCCGCATAGCCGAAGCCCGCGGTGACCGCCAGCGCACATGCCGAGAGGCGCGCGCCCGCATAGGACTCGTAGAGGTCTGCGCCCATGCCCGCAACGTCGCCGACGTTGTCGCCGACGTTGTCCGCGATGACGGCGGGGTTCCGGGGATCGTCCTCCGGGATTCCGGCCTCAACCTTCCCGACGAGGTCGGCGCCGACGTCAGCGGCCTTTGTGAAGATACCGCCGCCGACGCGCGCGAACAGCGCCATCACCGAAGCGCCCATGCCGAAGGTCAGCATCGCGGAAGCGATCTGAACCGCCTGCTCCGCTTCCGGAAGCGCGCGGTAGAACCATTTGAGGAAAAAGAACCAGAGCGACATGTCGAGCATACCGAGGCCGACCACGGTGAAGCCCATGACCGCGCCCGCGGAAAACGCGACGTTCAGGCCCTTATTGAGGCTGTGGTTCGCGGCGTTCGCAGTCCTGGCGTTGGCGCTGGTGGCGATTTTCATGCCGATGTAGCCCGACAGGCCCGAGAAAAAACCGCCGGTGATGAAGGCGAACGGCACGAAGATGTTCATCAGACCGAGGAAATAGAGGACGATCATGATGACGAACAGCACTACGAAGAACTTCGAGACGCCGGTGTACTGGCGCTTTAGATAGGCGTTCGCACCGGAACGGATCGCCGCGGCGATCTTCTGCATCTCCGGCGTGCCTTCGCTCTCACGAAGAACGCGCTTCGAGAGGATCAAGGCAAACACCAGCGCGGCAGCCGCGCCGAGGGGAGCCAGGTAGGTTAAGATCATCTGTTATGACACTCCTTTTGTTTGATCCGCGTGGCAGCTGCCACAGCTTTTCATAATCCTGTACCGTGGACGGATAGGTTCATACACTGTTCACAACCTATCTAAATTCTCATCTAGTTTATTGCATTTTACACGCATTGTCAACTATACTCCAATTGATTCGGCAAAATTAGGAAGAAGCCTCGCTTTTCGGTGGGGAGTTTAATACTTTCCCAAGAGCAAACAGAAAAAAACGGGGGCGACGGCTTGCTTTTTTACCGGCGTCTGCTATTTTAAAGAAGGGATCCGGCGTCTGTGAGCACAAGAACGGCGCGGAGAGTTGAAAGGGAGTTTTGGTTTTCAATGGGAATTTTTTGCAGCGAAGAGGAAGCGGCGCTGTCTGGCTGCGCGCTCTGCCCGCGCGGCTGCGGCGTCAACCGGCTGCGGGGGGAGAGGGGATTCTGCGGTGCGGGGAGTGCGGTCCGCGCCGCGCGGGCGGCGCCCCACTTCTGGGAGGAACCGTGCATTTCCGGGGAGCGCGGCTCGGGAACGGTTTTCTTTTCGCACTGTGTCCTCGGCTGCCGCTACTGCCAGAACGCCGGGATCAGCCGGGGCGGCGGGGGCTTTGAGGTGGGCGAAGACGAGCTCGCGGGGATTTTTCTCTCCCTCGAGGCGAAGGGGGCGCACAACATTAACCTCGTCACCCCGACCCACTATGCCCCGCAGATCGCGGCGGCGATCCGGCGCGCGCGGGGGCGGGGGCTTTTGGTCCCGGTTGTTTATAACTGCGGCGGGTATGAGTCGGTTGAGGGCCTTCGGCTGCTCGAAGGCCTGGTGGACGTTTATCTTCCGGACTTCAAATACTGGGAGGATCGGTACGCCGTCCGGTATTCCCGTGCGCCGCGTTACCGCGAGGCGGCGGCAGCGGCGGTTGAGGAGATGTTCCGGCAGGTCGGGGAACCGGTTTTCGGCGAGGACGGGATGATGAAAAAGGGCGTGATTGTGCGGCATCTGATGCTGCCCGGGGCGCTTTACGATTCGAAGCGGATCCTCGATTTCCTCTGGAAGGCCTATGGAAACCGGATCTATATAAGCCTGATGAACCAGTTCACGCCGATGCCGGGGGCCCAAGAGTTTCCGGAACTTCAAAATCCGCTGGAACAAAGGCAGTATGAGGCGATGGTCGCCTATCTCCAGTCGCTCGGGATGGAAAACGTTTTCATCCAGGAAGGCGGAACGGTCGGGGAGAGCTTTATCCCGTCGTTCGACGGGGAAGGTATCATCAGATAGGGCCGCCGGCGCAGCAATGGGACAAAGAACCTGCGGGATGGCGTAATCAAAAGCGGCCGCGCCCTTTTTGAAGGGCGCGGCCGCTTTTCTGCGCGGGAATCAGGCTATTTTTCCGGGAGATAGGCGGAAAAGGCGTTTGGAACCGCGTATCCGGCGGCGCGCGCTTCCCGGCTGGCCCAGGCCCAGCCCTCCGGCAGCGGTACGGGGTCGCAGTCGGCGCGAAAGCCGGCCATCCGCCACTCGACATGGGTGAAGATGTGCTTCGCGGCGGGGAGCGGGACGAGGCGCGGGGCGGGGATCCCCCATCCCGCGAGAACGGCGGCAGCTTCGGGCTCCGAAAGGGCGCCGTCCGAATGCGGAAGCTCCCAGAGGCCGGCGAGGAGGCCCTTTTCGGGCCGCCGCCGGAGCGCGAGGCCGGCGGGGGAGACGAGGACGAACACCGTCTTTTCCTCGACGCGGCGGGGCTTTTTTGGGGATTTGACCGGGAGAACGGGGGCGGAGCCGTCCTGAAAGCCGAGACAGATTTCCCGCGCGGGGCATTCGAGGCAGCGGGGCGCGCCGTTCGGGAGGCAGACGGTTGCGCCGACGTCCATCAGCGCCTGGTTGAAGTCGCCGGGGCGGTCCGGGGGCAGAACGCCGCCAAGGAGCGACGCAAACGCCGGCTTGGTTTTGGGGAGGGTCACGTCCTCATCGCTCGAAAGCACGCGGGAGAGGACCCGCAGGACGTTTCCATCGACGGCGGGAACCGGGATTCCAAAGGCGATCGAGGCCACCGCGCCGGCGGTGTACTCCCCGATCCCGGGGAGGGAGAGCAGGGCTTCATAAGAAGCGGGGATCCGGCCGCCGTGCTCCGAGACGATGAGCTTCGCGGCTTTCTGAAGGTTCCGGGCCCGGCTGTAGTAGCCGAGGCCCTCCCAGAGCTTCATCAGTTCGTCCTCCGGGACCACGGCGAGGGCGCGGACGTCGGGGAGGGCGGAGAGAAAACGCTCAAAATAGGGGAGCGCCGCCTCCACCCGGGTCTGCTGGAGCATGATCTCCGAGATCCAGACGCGGTAGGGCGCGGGATCCGAGCGCCACGGCAGGACCCGCCCCGCGCGGCCGTACCACGAGAGCAGGAGGGCGGGGAGGCGGGAGAGGCTTTGGCGTTGGGAATCGGTGAGGGTCATGAGGGATTCCTTTCTGTAAGCGGCGGGAAGGGCAGGAAGCTACAAAACCACCTCAGCGCCGTGGGCTTCGGCGAGCAGGACGGCCTGTTCGAGGTCGAGCTTCGTCTTCTGGAAGCGGACGAGCTTTAAGTCGCACCCCGCCAGCTTTGCGCCGCGAAGGTCCGCGCCCCGGAAAGACGCGCCCTGGACAAGCGCGTGGGAGAGGTCGGCCCCGCCGAGAAGCGCGCGGTCGAGAATCGCGTCGCGCAGGTCCGCGTAGGAGAGGTTGACGTTTTGCAGGCCGCACCCGCGCAGGTCGCAGCGAAGCAGGGAGGCGTAGGAGAAGTTCCCCTCCCGGATCTCGATGCCGGCGACGTTCGCGTTCTCGAAGTTCGAGCCGGTGCATTTGCAGCGGTCAAAGCGGGCGGAAAAGAGGCTTGCCTCATCGAAGCGGCAGTTGACAAACGCGCTTGTGATGTGCTCCGACCCGCCGAGCCGCGCCAGCGAGAACCGGCAGCGGGTGAAAACGCAGTTCCGGGTAAGAAGGTCGGTGAGCGCCGACCCGGAAAACGAGCATCCGGTGAAGCGGGCGCTGTGGAGTTCCTCGCCCGAGAGGTCAATTCCCGAGAAATCCTGATTCTCGTACTGTTTTCCGCTTTCTATTTTCATTCGTGAAGCCTCTTTTCCGTTCGCGCAGTTTGACCGGGCGCAGTTTTATTTTAACATGGGCCGGGGCAAAAAGGAATCCGGCCTTTCAAAGGAAGGCCGGAACTGTATCCAAAAACACCGTCCGCGCCGTTATTGCGAACCGGGCCGGGCGGCCTAAACAGGTTTCGCATCCCGTGTTCTGGCGCGCCGTGGAGAGCTTTAGATCAGGCCGAGGTTCAGCAGGATGGTGATTCCAGCCACCACTGTAAACGCGGAGAACAGGGTGGTCATCACGACAATTTCGCCCGAAAGCTCGCCGCTGCAGTTCATATTCGAAGCGATGACGTAGCCGGTCGCGGCGGCCGGGGCCGCGTTTGCAATGAACAGGGCGCCGAGCTCTACCCCGCGGAAGCCGAGCGCAGCCATCGCCGCCATCACCGCGGCCGGGATGACCGCCAGCCGCAGCGCCGAGGCGAGGGCGCTGTAGCGCAGGTGGCTCAGCGCCGTGCCGAAGTTGAAATCGCCGCCGAGCGAGAGCATCGCGACCGGGACCGCCGCGCCGGCGAGGTCGCTGATCGGGGTGTAGGCCAGGGCCGGGAGGGAGAGGCCGAAGAATGAGAACAGGACGCCGGCGACCGTCCCGATGATCAGGCGGTTGGTTGCGATGTCGCGGACCAGCTTCATCGGCGAGGGTTTCTGGTCCCGGCCGGCAGAAAAATGGGCGATCAGCAGGACTGAGATGGTGTTGAGGATGGGGACCAGCAGCGCGACGATGACCGCCATAGCCGCGCCGCCCGCGTCGCCGAACAGGCTGACGGCCAATGGGATGCCGAACATCGCGATGTTTGGCCGGAAGGCGCCCTGGATCACCGCGCCGGCGTCCTGCCGGGACGGGACGACGCGGGGAATGATCAGGAGAAGCAGGACGAGTATGACAAAATAGGAACCGAGCGCGGCGGCGATGAGCGGCAGCGAAAAGGTTTCGCGGATATTCGCGGTATAGCCCGTCCGAAACATCATGCAGGGGAGCATCCACTGAAAGCAGAGCCTGTTGAGGATTTTAGGAAATTGGGGGTCGAGCCAGTTTTTGGCGCGGATCAGGAAGCCGAGCGCAATCAGGATAAAAATCGGGACGACCTTATTGACGGCGAAGATGAAATTCGACAAAGAATATCCAACCTTTCAGGGTGCAAAATGACAGCTTCCATTTTATATCTGTTAAAATGGGATGTAAAGAGAACGCGGGGGGATGGATCCATAAAAGTTTGCAACGGTTCGAAATGCGCAAACGCCCTTTTCAGAAAGCCGCCGTTTATGGTATCATATCCACGGTGCGGGTATGATGCCGGGATTATGGCTGACGCCTCGCCGCTCCGGACGGCAGGCGGCTCAAAAGGTCAATTCTTCCATTCGCGCTCCGCGCGCGGCGTCTTATTCACCGGATCAACGTATAGCAGAGTATAAGGATGAAACAAAATGCTGATTTCCATTTCCGGCGCGGGCAAGAGCTTTGGCGCCGAACGGATTTTTGAAAACCTTTCACTGACCGTCGAGGACGCGGACAGGATCGCCCTCATCGGGCCCAACGGCGCGGGGAAGTCGACCCTGCTCGCGATGATCGCGGGGGAACTTGAGCCGGACGAGGGGACCGTCGACCGAAGGCGCGGGCTCCGGATCGGTTACTTTCACCAGAACAGCGGCCTTGAATCGGACGGGACGATCGGATCGGAACTGCGCGGCGCGCTTTCCGCGGTGTTCGAAACCGAGCGGGCGATGAACGAGGCGGGAGAGGCGCTTGCAAAAATAAAGGATCATGCGTCGGACGAATACCGGGAGTGCGAGGAGCGGTATCACCGGCTCCAGCTCGCGTTCGACGCGATGGAGGGCTATCAGGCCGAGGTAAAGATCAACACCGTCCTCACGGGGATGGGTTTTTCCTCGTTTGGGCGGGAGACGCCGGTCGCGACCATGAGCGGCGGGGAGCGGACAAGGCTTGCGCTCGCGAAGATCCTCCTGGAGGAGCCGGAGCTGCTGATCCTGGACGAAGCGACCAACCATCTCGACTTCAAGATGCTGATGTGGCTGGAGGAGTATCTCGCCGCCTACCGGGGGGCCATACTCGCGGTGTCGCACGACCGCTACTTCCTCGACCGGGTGACGAAGAAGACCTGGGAGGTGGAGGGGCTGAAGATCATCAGCTATCCCGCCTCCTACACCGGGTATCAGAAGCTCCGGGAGGAGCGGATCGCGCTGATGGAGAAGGAATATGACCGGTATCAGAACGAGGTCGCACGGCTTTCCGAGTATGTCGACAGGAACATTGCCCGCGCCTCGACCGCGCAGAGCGCGAAATCCCGGCTTCGGATGATCGAGCACCTTGAGGAAGCGGAAAAACCGCTCCCTCCCGAAAAGCCGCCGGTGATCCGCTTTTCGTCGCCGGTCCGTCCGGTGAAGGACGTGCTCGACATCGCGGGGCTGACCCTCTCGGTCGGGGAGGGGGAGAAGCGGAAAACGCTGTTCCGGGCGCTCAGCCTCCATGTGATGCGGGGCGAGAAGATTGCGGTGATCGGCGACAACGGCGTCGGCAAATCGAGCCTTCTAAAGGCGCTGGCCGGTTTGATCCAGCCCGACGCGGGGCGGTTTGAGTGGGGGAGGAACACCCGGGTTTCCTATTACGAGCAGGACGACGGCAGGCTCTCCCCCGGAAAAACGGCGCTCGACGAACTCTGGGACCGCTATCCGAGGAAACGGGAAGCCGAGCTTCGGACCCTGCTCGGGGGGCTGCGGCTTTCAGGGGATGAGGTCTATAAGCCGGTGAAGGTCCTCTCGGGCGGCGAAAAGGCGCGGCTCAAGCTCGCGCTGCTGATGCTCGAGGAGGGGAACGTCCTGATGTTGGACGAGCCGACCAACCACCTCGACATCGGGGCGAAGGAGGCGCTTGACCGGGCGCTTTCGGCGTTTGACGGGACGATCCTGATCGTCTCGCACGACCGGTATCTTTTAAACCGCCTTCCGACCCGGATTGTGCACATGTCGGCGGAGGGGGTCGAGAGCTTCGAGGGGGGCTTCGACGCCTATATGGAGCTGCAGAAGCGGCGCGAGGCGGAGGCGGCGGGGCAAAAACCGGCTTCGAGAGCAGCCGGGAGCGAGGCGGGAAAGGAGTATTTCCGCAGCAAGCGCCAGCGAAGCGAGGAGGCGGCGGCCAAGCGCCGGGCGAAAGCCCTGGAGGAGGGGATCGCCGCGGGGGAGGCGCGGATGAAGGAGCTGGAAGCGGAGATCGCCGACCCGGAAACGGCGTCCGATTTTCCGAGGCTTTCCGGGCTTCTCGCGGAGATGGAGGCGCTCCGGACGAAATTGGATCAAGATTATGAAGAATGGGAAAACATTTTGTGTTCCTGATTGCTTTCGGGAGCGGGTTTCCGTTATAGTAGTATCATTATAGACAGGCGTGCGGCCGGGATGAAAGAACGCCGCGCCGGGACGGGCATATTTGCAGCGGCCCGGATCAAACAGAGCGGCGGAAGGCCGCCCGACGCTGGAAGGGGATTTTGGCGGATGAAACTGGAGTGGAACCGAAAATATACCACAATCGCGGTCTACGCGCTTTTGGTGCTCTGCGGGGCGATCCTGTTCTCCTGGAGCGTGAGCCACTGGGGACAGTTCTTTGGATGGATCGGCTCGCTTGTCAGCCCGATCAAACCGATTTTTTATGGTTTTGCCATCGCCTATCTCCTCAACCCCATCATGGTTTGGTTCGAGACAAAGGCGGTGTCGCGGATACCAATCCGGGAAAAGCACCGCCGCGTGGCGTCGATGCTGCTGACCTATCTGATCACCTTTTCGCTTTTGATCTCATTCATGCTGATCATTGTCCCGCAGGTTTTCATCAGCGCGAGCAATCTTCTCTCGAAGATCCAGGCATATACCGCGGCGGCGGAGGCGCTCGCGACCGATCTGTTCAGCCGGGTGCCGCCGGGCCTGATCCCGGACGATGTGGTGAGCCGGATTACCGACGCGGCCGGGAGCATGGTCGAGAACCTGTTCTCCTGGCTGGGCGCGTCCATCCCGGTGATGATCTCCTGGACCTTTGGGGTTACCAGCGGCATCATCCAGTGGATCATGGGGATCATCGTTTCGATTTATCTTCTGGCGTCGAAGGAGAAGTTTTTTGCGCAGATCCGAAAATTCACCTGCGCGTTTTTCTCTCCGGGCATGGTCCACAACCTGCAGGCCGTCACCGCGACGACCCATAACATGTTCGGGCGCTTTATCACCGGAAAAATCATCGATTCGATCATCATCGGGATTCTCTGCTTCATCGGCCTGAGCGTGATGAAGATGCCGAACATCATTTTGGTGAGCTTTATCGTCGGCGTGACCAATGTGATCCCCTATTTCGGGCCGTTCATTGGGGCGATCCCGTCGTTCTTTATCATCGCGATCGACTCGCCCCTCCAGGGGCTGGTGTTCCTGGTCTTTGTACTGGTCCTGCAGCAGCTGGACGGCAATGTGATCGGGCCGATGATCCTCGGGGATTCGACCGGCCTTTCGGCGTTCTGGGTGGTCTTTGCGATCCTCTTCTTCGGCGGGGTGTTCGGGGTGTTCGGCATGTTTATCGGCGTGCCGACCTTCGGGGTGATCTATTGGCTGTTCCGCCAGACCATCAACCACAAGCTCGGGCAGAAGGGATATCCGACCGAGACCGACGCTTATTACGAGCCGGGGCACCCTCAGGACCGCGCGGCGAAAAAACAGGATAAGCCGGACGCCTGATGGGGATTGGGCGGGCGAAAGCGGTAACATTGAAAAAAGCGGACGGGCGCCGTGGCCGGCCTGGAATTTCACGGCCGCGCCGGAACGGTGTTGGACGGCGATGCGGCCGGCCGGAAAAGGCGGCGCAGCGCGGGAATTCCATGAAATGGGAAAAACACGGATCCTTCAAAAGAGGATCCGTGTTTTTTGGCTTGCCGGAGGGGGCGGGCCGTCTGCGGCAGGGCTTTTCCGCCGTTTTACTTTTTGCTGTTGCTGGTATTCATGTTGATATTCGCGAGATTCCGGCTGCCGTTGTCGAGGTTTTCGTAGATCTTGATGCTTGGCGCGAGCCAGACCGTTCCGGTGCCGGAATAGACGTTCACGAGGCCCTCGCCGCTGACGGCGGAACCGATCAGGGTTTTGGCCGAACGCTCGACCGTGAACTGGATGTTGCCGGAACGGAGAACCGCGAAGTTTCCGTCGACCTTCAGCGTTTCGTTCTTGAGTTCCACCACATCGATTTCGCTGCTTGGGACGCGGCATTCGAGGACGACGAGGCCGGTTCCCTTAAGCTCCATCTGGAAAATCCCCTCTCCGCCGAGGAGGGCGGAAGAGACGTTTTTCTGCATGACCGGGGTGACGGCGACGCCGCCCTGCGCGCAGTAGAACATGCCCTTGTCCACGATGATGTCCTCATTTTCCATGTTGAGGACCAGGAAATGGCGGAACGACGGCTCGAGGACGAGCAGCCCGGTGCCCCTGTATTCCGGCTGGGCGACCGCCTCGCCGGTGGTCATCGAGGAGAACATCCGGCCGAGCGCGTTTCCAAGGGTGACGCCGGAAACCATCTCGATCTTGCCCTTAAAATAGCTCATCGCGCCGGGTTCGATGGTGACCGAGTCGTTTTCGAGGTACACGGCGATCTGGCGGGCCCGCATGTTCTGCTTTTCCATGTAGTAAAGATTGACGGCGGCGCCGATGTCGGTGGAACCCATGAGCTTCTGGTATTCCAGAACCTCGATCCGGGTTCCGCGGCACTGTGCAGAGTCGATGACGGTGATGTTTTCACGGGTTCCTACTGCGCTTGACAACATATGGGTTCCTCCTGAATATTTATGGCGGCTTTGATGAGCCTCTGGATGCGGCGGCGTTCACAATTCTGCGGGCCGGGATTGATAAAAAGCAACTCATGAGTTTGTATATCGCTGACATAGATGATTTCATCGGTTTTGTCGATCATATTGCATTCAATTGACAATTCGCCGCATTTCTGCTTATGGATCGGCCCAAAACTGTTGCTGTGAGCAAAGTATAACAAAAGAATCAAAAAAAAGATAGACACAATTCTACGGTTTTCTTTAAATTTCGAAACGAATCTCAAAAAATTGCCGCCCGCAGACTTTTTTAAAATCTGCGGGCGGCTTTCAATGGCTTTCAGACTAAAGGTCTATTTTGTCAGGATTTCCGCTTTGCAGGTTGAAACAAAGGTGGGATCGCTGTTGTTGGGTCCGGCCAGGACCAGCATTCCGTACTGGTTTTGCAGCACTGTCCCCTGTGCGACTGTCTGTCCGCCGGCCTTGACATTCACGCCCGTCGTTCCCGCGGGCAGGTAAACGCGGACGGCGTTCTGGCAATCCGCGCCGCACCCTTCGGGGGCGGGGGAGGGAGCGGGGAGATAGGTGATCGCATTGTTATAGGTAGCGCTGGTGATCCTGACAGATGCAATGCGGCAGAGCGACACCGCCTCCTGCGGCACGCCCTGATTATTGACCAACTGGAAGAGACCTGCGTTTGGATTGGCGTTTGGCGCGGGCAGGAGAGAGCCCGGGCGTCCGCTGGCGTTGTTGCCGCTTTCCATCGAAACGATAACGTTATCGTTTGGGTAAAGGGCGATGATTTGCGCAAGCACGTTTCGCATCTGCTGGACGCAGGAGCATTCGGCCGCGTCGGCGTCAGGGCCGGTTGGACCGGTTATGCCAGTCGGCCCGGTCGCACCAGTCGGCCCAGTCGGGCCGGTTGGGCCGGTCACACCAGTCGGCCCGGTTGGACCGGTTATGCCAGTCGGGCCGGTCGCACCAGTCGGGCCGGTTATACCAGTCGGGCCGGTTGGGCCGGTCACACCAGTCGGCCCGGTTGGCCCAGTCGGGCCGGTCACGCCAGTCGGCCCGGTTGGCCCGGTTGGGCCGGTCACGCCAGTCGGCCCGGTTGGCCCAGTTGGGCCGGTCGCACCAGTCGGGCCGGTTATACCAGTCGGCCCGGTTGGGCCGGTCACGCCAGTCGGCCCGGTTGGCCCGGTTGGGCCGGTCACGCCAGTCGGCCCGGTTGGCCCAGTTGGGCCGGTTGGGCCGCCAGATGGCCCAGCGGGGCCGGTCGCACCAGTCGGCCCGGTCGATCCGGTTGCGCCGGTTGGCCCTGTCGGGCCGGTTGGGCCGGGAACTGGGCAGGGGCAGCAGCAGGTTCGATTGCTGACAGGGATAAGAGGCTGATATTTGGAATAATTCATGATGGACTCCTTTTTTATTTTAATGAAGCCGTACAGAGTTTATCAATGTAAGCAGTGGCCTTTGTATTTATTATATTAAACGGGACAGAAAAAAGCGATGCCCCGCATTTGCACAGGCCATCGCTTTTATACATGACAGTAAAAAACTCCCATAGCCCGGCTCTTGGGCTGTGAAGGCGGCCGCCTGCTGGCGGCGCACGAAAAGCGGCGCGGATGCCGTTTGGCAAAGGGCAGCCGCCTGTGCTAATCTGCGCCCACGGGGAGCCGCGGATATATGCGGGGGTTTTGTTCCTCTACCCGACGGCGCTGTGTTTGCGCATCGCTCCGTTGGGCATAACTTTAAAGCCGCTGGGCTGGGCCTGCCTTGACGGGCTTTTTCCAACGGCTTTGTTTGCCGGGGCTGAAAATGATGTCCTGAACCCGCGCGTATCCGGCGGCAGGCCGGATGGCATCCGCCGCGGTCCCTTATGTGGGGTACGGGAGATTCTTACAGCAAAGCGGGGAAAACCTCCGCCGCATAGGGGAAAAGCCCTCTGCGGAAAAAATCCCGAAGGCATAGCCTTCGGGATTTTTTGGCGGAGAAAGAGGGATTTGAACCCTCGCGGCACTTTCGCACCCTACTCCCTTAGCAGGGGAGCCCCTTCACCACTTGGGTATTTCTCCGTGGTGGTAAATCGGTTGGAACAACAGAGGATGTTATGGCGGAGAGGGTGGGATTCGAACCCACGGCTCTCGCGAGTCACTGGTTTTCAAGACCAGCTCCTTAAACCGCTCGGACACCTCTCCAATTTTGTTGACGGTGCCTATTGTAGCACAATCAAACCCCTGCGTCAAGCGGAAAAGCGACTTGGCGATACCGTTTTGATGCGGAAAGGCTTTCCCGTTTGAAGGTATCCAGGAACCGGTTCCGGGCAGACTAGAGTTTCGGATATTCGATTACTGGAGGTTACAAGTATGCGAAAATCCGGCGGGTTTTATGCGGGGTGGAAGGTTGCGGCCGGATGTGCGGTGGTGACGGGCGCGGGCGTCGGCCTTTTTTCTAACTGCATCGGCGTGTTTGTAAAGCCGGTCTGCGAGGCGCTTTCCTTTTCGCGGGCGGCCTTTTCGCTCTGTTCGACGCTGACCATCCTGGTCGGCGCGTTTACCCTGCCGTTTTACGGGGAATGGTTTCGGAAGCGCTCGGTCAAGTGGACCATGCTCTTTTGCGCGGCGGTCTGCGGGGCGGTGCCGGTCGGGTACTCGTTTTCGTCGCAGCTCTGGCAGTTTTATCTGCTCGCATCGGTCAACGGCCTGACGGTCAGCGGGATTACCATGCTCAGCGTCGGCACGCTGATCAACCGGTGGTTCGAAGGGAAAAAGGGGCTGGCGCTCGGGCTGTCCTACGCCGGGAGCGGGGTGGTTGCCTCGATCATGATCCCGGTGACCGAGCAGGTGGTCGCGGCTTTCGGCTGGGCCTGGGGATACCGGCTGATCGGCGGGGTCGGGCTCGGGCTGCTGATCCCGTCGATCCTGTTCCTCGTCCAGGACGGGCCGAAGGACGGCGCGGAGCCGAAACAGAAGCGCGCTCCGAAGGGCGGGGAGACGCAGGGGATGACCCGGGCCGAGGCGCTTCGCGCGCCGGTGTTTTGGTGCGTATCGGCGGGGCTGTTCCTCGCGAACCTGGTCAACCTCGGGATGTTCAACCACACCATCCCGTATCTGACCGACCTTGGGCTGGACCCGCCGCTTGCCTCGAAGGTGATGGCGGCGGCGATGATCGCGATGATCGGGGCGAAGCTCGCGGTCGGGTGGATGGTGGACCGGTTCGGCATCCTCTGGGGTTCGGCGGCGATGGCCGGAGGGCTCGGCCTCGCGGCGGCGGCGCTGATCGCGGCGGCCGCGTTCTCCCCCGCGGTCTGGGCTTACGCGGTGATGATCGGTTTCGGCGCGACGGTCAACGGCATCTTCGCAAGCTATGACACCGCGCGGTATTTCGGCGAAAGGGAGTATCCGCGGATTTTCGCGCTGCTTTCGATGGCGTCCTCCTTCGGCTCCGCTGCGGGCGCGCCGATCGCCGGGGCGGTGTTCGACCGGATGGAAACCTACCTCCCCGCGTGGTGGGGCGCGGCGTCTCTGGCGGCGGGCGCGCTGCTGCTGCTGTGCGGGGCGGAACTCAGATGGGGAAAACGGGACGAGGAAAAAGCGTGAGGCGGGGGAAAGCGGCGGGGGCGCGTCAGAGGGTTGGAGCGGCGTAGATCCGCATCGGATGGCCGCCGCCGTCTTCGACCATCGTCAGAAACGACCAGCCGCAGGCCTCGTAGAACGCGGTGTGATCGGTGATCAGGTAGACGGCCGGGACGCCCATCCGGCCGAGGTCGCGTCTCACAAAGCCGAGCACTGCCCTTGCAATGCCGCGGTTCCGGTGCGCTTGCTCCACATAAAGGGCGCAGAGGTTAGGGGCCAGGTCCCTGCGGGGGTGGAAGTCATTTTCGATCGCCCCGGCGCCCGCGAGGATGTTCCGTTCTTCGTCGAGGACGAGATACCACTGGGGGATGCCGGTTTTCCGTTCGATGCAGCACCGCATGCTCTCGCGGTAGGCCTCGGCCGGGACGCCCCATTTCTGGTGAAACCAGAGGGCCGCCTGTTCCAGAAGCCCGGGGGCGTTTCGAAGTTCGGTAATCCGGATGGTTTTCATAGCGTCGTTTCCTTTGCTTGTTTTCGGGCGGGTCAGGAATGCTGTTCAAGCGCGCCGGGACAGCAGCGTACATAATGAAACAGATACTGCTGGGCGATTCCGGCGTAGGGGAGCATCCGCTCCGGCAGGCCGTCCGGCAGAAACGCCCTGACCGCGCGGGCGATCCAGACGTCCACGGGAAAACATTCGAGCCGGTGGAAGCCGTAGAGCAGCGCGCAGTCCGCGACCTTTACGCCGACGCCGGTGATTTTCATCAGTTCGGCGCGGGCCCCGGCGAGCGGGAGGCGCGCGGCGCGCTCGAGCGAAACTTCCCCCGAGGCGACCTTCTGGGCGGCGTCGATCAGGTAACGGGCGCGGAACCCGCAGCGGATCGGCGCGAGATCCTCCGCGGCGAGCGGGGCGAGGCGCTCCGGCGTAGGGAATGAGAATTCGCCGGTTTCCCCGATCGCGTCGCCGAAGGTTTCGCAGAGACGGGCGATGATGCCGCCGATGCGTTTGATGTTGTTATTCTGGCTGATGATGAAGCTCAAAAGCGCCTCCCACCGGTCCTGACGCAGCACCCGGACGCCGGAGGCGTATTGGGACGCGGCGGCGAGCGCAGGATGGCTGGAGAGGAGCGCCATGATCGCGGCGTAGTCGGTGTCGAGGTCGAAATAGGGCCGCCAGAACGACTCGAATTCGGCCGCGTCCGCGCCGTGAAACCGAAGGATCCCCTCCGAGAGCGAGACGCGCCCGACCCGGTTGCCGGCGACGCCTTCGAACACGCCGCCGGGCGTCTCCCGCCAGCGGAAGCACTGCCCGCAGAACAGCGTCTGCTGAAGATCGAGGCAGGAGACGCCCGAGACCGAGACGCCCCCCGCGTCCGCGGTGACGATCATTGAAATCCCCCCATAGATCGGATAACGACAGTATAACACGGCGGAAATGGGAAGAAAACAGGTTTTTTCGACCAATGACAAGGTTCTTAAACTAAACGTAACAAAATTTTTTCAAAACCGTTTTTCACCGTTTTTTTAACAACAGACCAATATTCTGAAAAGTTGCCATGCCATCAGAGTTTTCCACGTTTTCCACATGGTTTTCCACAGGAGTTTTGAGGATCAGGAGGAAAACCCGGAAGTTTTACAGAGCGTAATGGGGTTTGGGAAGGCGAACGCCGGTGAATATCGCCGTGCGGATTCGATCACACTTTCGGTACAATCGTTTTAAAGGGGTGACGGCGTGATCCGGGGTGTGAACAGAGGGGTCGTTGAAGTCAACGACCTGCAGGACCAGTATTTTGAACGGGCGGTGCTGTATGTCCGGCCGGGGCTGAGCGGGGAGGAGAGCAGCGCGCTGCTCAGGCATTCCGCGGCGTTGGTGGAGCGGCTGACAAAGGGGCGTCTGCCGGCCCGAAGGCTCAGAAAAGTTCCCGCGTGGGCCGGGATGCTCGCCTCCGCAGCGGCGGGGGCGGGCGGAATGTGGCTCTGGATGACCTATTTCCCGATGACGTAAGTGAAATCCGTCTGAAAACCGTTTTGCTGTCTGACAAAATATGATATAATATTCAAAAAACGGCGGAGCTGTTTTCGGCCTGCCCGCGGGAGGCCTGAATGCCGCGCTGCGGCAGGCAAAAGAGGTTTGGACCGGGCGGCCCGGCCGCGGAAAGCGGGGGGATGGGGAGGCGCGGCCGGATTCGGCGCGTTTTCCGGGCCGGGAACAATAACAGCCGGCTTTGACACAGAGTAGAAGAGCGGATGGCGGCCGGTTCGGCCGGCGGAGGATGGACGGACAGATGGAAATCGAACGGAAACACAGAGCAAACGAGGCCGAACGGGATGATCTGGTCGCGGGGAGAAACCCCGTGATCGAGCTCCTCAAAAGCGAGCGGCCGGTGGATAAAATTTTGATGGTCCGCGCGGAACGGGACGGAGGGAGCCTCTCGAAGATCCGGGCGATGGCGAGGGAGCGGGGCGTTCCGGTCAAGGACGCGGCGAAGGAAAAGCTCGACCAGCTCTGCCCGGGGATCAGCCACCAGGGGGTGGCCGCGTTCTGCGCGGCGTATGCCTACGCGGAGTTCGAGGACATCTGCCGGCGCGCGGGGGAGGAACCGCTGTTCGTCGTGCTGGCGGACGGCATCGAGGACCCGCACAACCTCGGGGCGATCATCCGGAGCGCCGACGCCGCCGGGGCGCACGGGGTGATCATCCCAAGGCGCGGCGGCGCGGGGCTGACGGCCGCGGTGATGCGGGCTTCCGCGGGCGCGGCGGGACATCTCCCGGTCGCGCGGGTGCCGAACCTGACGGGGGCGATCCGTGAACTGAAACGGAAAAACGTGTGGGTCTATGCGGCCGATTTCGGCGGGCAGGACTGGTGCACGGTGAATTTTGACGGGGCGGTCGCCTTGGTGGTCGGCGGAGAAGACCGGGGGGTGTCGCGGCTTGTGCGCGAGACCTGCGACGGGACGGTTTCGCTTCCGATGCGCGGGGCGGTCGGCTCTCTCAACGCCTCAGTGGCCGCCGGGATCGTTCTCTATGAGATCGCGCGGCAGAGGCTGGGGATCAAGGCAAGGTAGGAGGAAACAGCGTGGCCAACAGCTATAACGTAGACGATATCCTCGAGGAAGTGCGCAGAAAGAAGGAAAGACAGGCCCCTGCGCCCGAGGCGCTCAGCCGGCAGCCGGTTTCCGCCGCGGGGAGGAGCGGCGCGGCGCCGCGCGAAAAACGCGCCCCCCAGAAGGCCGGCGGGCGGCAGCCCCTTCGGGACGAGGCGCACACCACCCGGAGCGGCGCGGCCTTTCAGCTTTCCGGGATGACGGAAGAGCTCGAGCGCATCGCGCCCGAGCCGCGCCGGGAGCCTGTCCGGCGCGCGCCGGAGGCGGACGAAATAGAATTTACCCGGCTCGATATCCCCACCGGACGGGGTCCTTTGGAGGATGACGCGGATGGGAGTACGAGGGTGATGCATGCGGTGCGCAGCGAGAGCGATCAAAAGCTCGAGGAGCGGCGCAGGGCGAAAGTCCAGGAGTTTATGAAGAGTTCCTTTGCGGCGATCGAGGACGACGCGGATGACGAAGAGGACAGCGGGGACCAGGACGAAGTTCCGCCGCTTGAACAGTTTTTCGGCGGCATCAGCGGGATGAGAAAACGCCAGCGGACGGCTCTTCCGGAAGAGGAAGAGGAAGCCGCGCCGCGCGAAAAACGCCGCGGCCGGGCCGGCAGGGCGAAGGCCGGGGAGGCTGAGCCGAAACGGCGGGAATGGGCCTTGCGCCTTCCGAAGCAGGAAGAGGAGGACGAGCCGGACGACGAGAACGAATTCAAGACCCAGAAGGACGCGCCGTTTGTCGCGGACGACATCGCGGCGGTCGGGCGCGCTATCCGGATCCGGTCGGTTTTGACCGGCGTCTGCTTTGCGCTCTCGCTCTATCTCTCGCTCTGCAACCTGTATGGGCTCCCGCTGCTGATCCCGATTCAGCCCGAGCGGAACATGACCGCATATCTGGGGGTGAACCTCGCGGTGCTGCTCATCGCGACGCTGGCGTCCAGCTCAGTGATCGCGTCAGGGCTGATTTCGCTGTTCCAGATGCGCGCAGACAGCGACACGCCCGCGGCGCTCGCGGCGCTTGCGACGGTGACGCAGGGGGTCGCCCTGATGGTGGTGCCGGATTCGTTCCACCTCAAAGAGGGCGGGATCTATTTCTGCGCCGCGGTGGCGGCGCTCTGGTTCAACTCCCTTGGGAAGGGCATGATGATCAGAAGGATTGAGCGGAACTTCGCGATCGCCTCGGCCGACGCGAAACGGGTTGGGATGTTCCTCGCGGCGGACTGCCGTCTGGCGGACGAGCTGACCGAGGGGCAGGAGCTTTCCGACCCGGTCGTCGCCTATTCGGCGCCGTGCGGGTTCCCTGAAAAGTTTTTGAGGCTCTCCTACACCGACGACAGCGGGCAGGGGATCCTGAGGATTCTGTCGCCGCTGTTTTTGGCGTTTGCGGCGCTATTGAGCGTGTTTTCCGGGGTGCTGTTCCACAACCCGCTGCTGGTGAACCTGACGGTGTTCAACGCAGTGATGTGCATCGCCTGCCCGCTGACCGCGACGATGGTTCAGAACCTCCCGCTCCTGAGGGCGTCGAAGAAGCTATCGGCGGACGGGGCGTTCCTCTCCGGCCTCGAGGCGGCGGAGGAATTCGACGCGGCCAACGCCGTCGTGGTGGACGCGGCCGACCTATACCCGTCGGTCCTGCTGCACGGGATCAAGTCGTTTGCGCAGAGCCGGATTGACGAGACCATCCTCGACGCGGCGAGCGTGATGTGCGGCGTGGACGGGCTGCTCAAAGACCGTTTCCTCGAGATGATCGGGGGGAAGACCTCGATTTTAAAACCGGTGGATTCGATCACCTATGAGGACGCTATGGGGCTTTCCGCCTGGGTGGACGGGAAGCGGGTCCTGATCGGGAACCGCGACCTGATGCAGCATCACGGCGTTTCGATGCCGTCAAAGGACTATGAAAAGCGCTTTGTCAAGGAGGACCGGGAGATTCTCTATCTCGCGAACTCCGGCGAGGTGACGGCGATGTTCGTTTTGAGCTATCAGGTCAACGAGGACGCGGCCGAATGGCTCGGCTTGCACGCGAAGAGGGGTTTAAGCCTGATCGTCTATTCGACCGACCCGAACATCACCGCCCCGAAGGTGGCGGCGGACTACGGCTATCCGGAGGAATTTGTAAAGGTGGTCCCGGCAAAATGCCACAAGGATTTCCAGGAGCTTTCCGCGCCGAAGGAGCGGGGGAAGGCCTGGCTCCAGTCGCTCGGCCCGGCGGCGTCGCGGCTGCGCGCCCTTGCCGCGGCGCAGAGCGTCAAGCAGTCGATCACGACCGGGACGGTGCTGCAGGCGGCGGGACTGATCCTCGGGTATGTGCTGATTGCGTTTTTGTGCTTCACCGATTCGCTCTCCGCGCTCGGTTTTCTGCAGCTGCTGCTGTACCAGGGGTTCTGGGCGGCGGCGGTCCTTGTGGCGCCGAACCTCACGAAGCTTTGAGATGAAGAAGGCCCCGTATTAAAAAGGCGGAAGGCCCGGAAGGATACCGGCCCGCGCCAAAGGCGGAAGGGAAAGAAAGACTCTATGCGAGTGGGATAGCCATTTGCCTGGAGTTTTTTCTTTTATCTTCGGCGCCCGGGGAATGCGCAGCAACTGCGCTGCGGCCTTGGGGATTCTCCCCTGCAAGCGGTTTGCCGGGCGGGAAGTCCGCCGGGACTGCGGCTATGGGAAACGCTTTCGGCTTCTTTTTCTCTTGACAAAAACCAACTGGGGGCATACAATATAACAGTGATATATAACGCTGTTATGAGGGGGCGGGCGGATTGGCCGGGAACTTGAAGACCTTGGAACGCATCCATCAGGCGGCAAAAGCGGAATTTCTGGAAAAAGGCTATCAGGGTGCCTCCCTGCGGAATATCGTAAAATCAGTGGGAATGACCACCGGGGCCTTTTATGGCTACTACAAAAGCAAAGAAGAACTATTCGAGGCCCTGGCCGGCGATCATTATACATATTTTATTGACCGCTTTGAGAGAGCGCAGAAGGAATTCGCCGCGCTTCCCAAAGAAAAGCAGCCGGAGGCCATGAGCGAGATTTCCGGGCTTTGTATGTTTGATATGCTTCACTACGCCTATGAGCACCTGGAGGAGTCCAAGCTCATTCTATGCTGTTCGGAAGGGACAAAGTTTTCCGGCCTCATTGACCGAATGGTGGAGATTGAAATAGAAGGCACCCATGCTTATCAAGAGGTCTTGAGGGAATTGGGGCGGCCCTCCCCGCGGATTGACCCGACGCTGGAGCATATCCTGATTACCGGTATGTTCCACACCTTTTTTGAACTGGTGGTTCACGAAATGCCGCTTCGGGACGCAGAGAATTATGTAATGGAAATGCGTTCGTTTTACACAGCCGGATGGCTGAAAATTATGGGGCAGTAAAGCCCTGTAATTTTTGCCCAGGAGTTAGCGAGAGCTAACTAGAGTTTGGATACTGGAAGATCACGCCCCGTGTTCTCTGTATCATAGATAAAGGAAAAGGAGGGACCCTTTTTGAAAAAACAATCCAATCTGTCACGCCTGCTCCAGGCTGCAGGCAATCACAAATACCTGCTTTATGCCTCATGGGCGCTCTCAGCGGCCAGCGCCTTCATCGCCCTGGCGCCATTTTACTGCATTTGGAAGGTCATTCAGGAAGCGCTGAAGGCTGCGCCGGATTTCAGCCGGGCGCAAAACCTGACCCACTACGGCTGGATGGCGGTACTGTTCGCGGTTATTTCGGTGCTGGTCTACATAGCGGGGCTGATGTGCTCTCACAAAGGGGCGTTTCGCGTTGCCACCAATCTGCGGCTTGGGACCATGAAGCATATCGTCAAGCTGCCGATGGGGTTTGCCGAGCGTTTTGGCAGCGGCAAGCTGCGTAAAATTGTCAACGAATCCAGCGCAGCCACTGAGACGTATCTTGCCCACCAACTCCCCGACCGTGCCAACGCCATCGCCACCCCGTGCGGCCTGCTGATATTGCTGCTGGCATTCGATTGGCGGCTGGGGCTTTTGAGCCTTGTGCCGGTGGCGCTGGGTTTTCTGATCATGATGGCGATGACCGGAGAGCGGATGCAGGAAAAAATGAAAGAATACCAGAATGCGTTGGATGATATGTCCAACGAGGCGGTGGAGTATGTGCGGGGAATTCCAGTGGTCAAAACCTTTGGTCAGACCATTTTTTCCTTCAAGAAATTTAAGGATTCCATCGACCGGTATAAAGTCTGGGTGACCGCCTACACCAAGGAGCTTCGCGCGCCCATGATGTTCTATACGGCCGCGATTAACGGGGTGTTCGCCACGCTGATTGCCGGAGGGCTGCTGTTTACCCAAAACGGCGTCGCGACGGGTTTTCTTTTGGACTTGATCTTCTATATTATCATTACGCCTGTCATTTCCGTGACGCTGACCCGCATCATGTTCCAGAGTGAGAACGCTATGATCGTCAACGACGCCTTGCAGAGAATCGACGCCGTTTTGAACTTAAAACCGTTAGCGGAGGCAAAACGGCCGAAACATCCCTCCGGCGCCTGCGTAGAACTCCAAAATGTTCGCTTCAGCTATGATGGAAAGAAAGAGGTGTTGAAGGGTATTTCCCTTACAATTCCCGAAGGGCAGACGGCGGCTTTTGTCGGGCCTTCTGGCGGCGGGAAGACAACCCTTGCGAATCTGATTTCCCGTTTCTTTGACCCGCAGGGCGGCGCTGTGAAGATTGGCGGCGTCGATGTGAAGGATATTTCTAAAGAGGAACTCATGAACACCGTTTCCTTCGTGTTCCAGAACAGCCGGCTCATCAAAGCCTCAATTCTGGAAAACGTGCGCATGGGGAAGCCGGACGCCACCCGCGAGGAGATTCTCGCCGCGCTCCACAATGCCCAGTGCGGCGATATCCTTGAAAAACTGCCTCAGGGCGTGGACACCGTCATTGGCGCAAAAGGCGTTTATCTTTCCGGCGGCGAACAGCAGCGGATCGCCATTGCCCGCGTTATGCTGAAAAATGCGCCCATTGTCATTTTGGATGAGGCCACAGCCTTTGCCGACCCGGACAATGAGACCCGGGTGCAGGCCGCTTTCTCCAGACTCGCCAAGGGCAAGACGGTAATCATGATTGCCCACCGGCTTTCCACCGTGGTGGGCGTGGATCAGGTCTATGTCGTCGCGGACGGCCGGATTGCGGAGAGCGGCGCCGGCCGGGAGCTGCTGGAGAAAGGCGGCGTTTTCAGCCGGATGTGGGATAACTATCAGACCTGCGTTCAGTGGAAGGTTGCAAAGGAGGTGCAGTGAGATGTTGGAACGGCTGCAAAAACGGTATGCGCTCTCCCGTCAGGGTGCGAAGGATCTTGTGAAGGGCTGCCTTGCCTGCGTCCTTCAGAACCTTTCTTTCATGTTCCCTGTGGGGTTATTGTATCTGCTGGTCAGCGATCTGATGAACGGCGGCGTTCCCGGTGGAAAAACCGCCTTCTACATCATCGGTTCCGCGGCGTGCATTGGGCTTATTTTGCTCACCACCTGTGTACAGTACAATGCGACCTATTTTGCCACCTATACGGAAAGCGGCGTGCGCCGCATTACTCTGGCGGAGCGGCTCCGAAAAATCCCCCTCTCATTCTTTGGGAAGAAGGACCTTGCCGACCTCACCAGCACCATTATGGCCGATTGTACTTTTTTAGAGCAGAGCTTTTCCCACTTTATCCCCGAATTGGCCGGATCGATTGTTTCCACGATTTTGATTTCCATTGGTCTGCTTATTATTGACTGGCGCATGGCGCTTGCCGCACTCTGGGTCATGCCGGTCGCTTTTGCCATTGTGGGTTTTTCCGCAAGGGTGCAGGAAAAGCTCAATCAGAAAGCTATGGACGTAAAAATCGCTTGTGCCGATGGGATTCAGGAATGTATCGAAACGGTTCGCGACTTGAAGGCCAACAACGCGGAACAAAAATACCTCAAAGGGTTGGAAAAGAAAATCCGTGCGGTGGAGCGCCGTTCGATTCTCAATGAATTTGGGCTTGCCGCCTTTGTGGTGTCTGCATCTCTGGTCCTGAAGCTGGGCATTGCCACCGTCGCGCTGGTTGGTTCTATTCTTCTGGTCCGGGGCAGCCTGGATGTCCTGGCCTTCTTTATGTTCCTGTTGGTAGCGTCCCGGCTGTATGATCCGCTGCAAAGCGCGCTGCAAAACCTGGCGGCCGTCATCAGCACGCGCACCAATATCGCCCGCATGAACGAGATCCTCGATCATCCCATCCAACAGGGCGGCGGCCGGCTCTCCAATCGAGGCTATGATATCGCCTTCGACCATGTGGGTTTCGCCTACAGCTCTGGGGAGGCGGTTTTGAAGGACGTTTCCTTTACCGCGAAACAGGGCGAAGTTACGGCGTTGGTGGGGCCGTCCGGCGGCGGTAAGACCACGGTCTCCCGGTTGGCCGCCCGGTTCTGGGATGTGAGCCGGGGCAGGATCACCGTGGGCGGCATGGATATTTCTGAAATCGACCCGGAAGCGCTTTTGTCACTGTTCTCTATTGTGTTCCAGGACGTCACCCTGTTTGACAACACCATTCTGGAAAATATTCGGATCGGCAACAAGGACGCCACCGACGAGCAGGTTTTGGCCGCGGCAAGGCTTGCCAATGTGGACGCATTCGCTGAGAAATTGCCCGAGAGCTGGAATACCCATATCGGGGAGAACGGCTGCGAGCTTTCCGGCGGGGAGCGGCAACGGATTTCAATCGCGCGCGCATTCCTGAAAAACGCTCCCATTATTCTTCTGGACGAGGCCACCGCTTCGCTGGACGTGGAGAACGAGACCCTGATCCAGACCGCCCTTTCCCGCCTGATTGCGGATAAGACGGTCTTGGTGATCGCTCACCGGATGCGCACTGTGGCTGGCGCGGACAAAATTGTGGTGCTCTCCAACGGCACGGTGGCGGAGGAGGGCGCCCCAGAGGCACTGATGATGAAGAACGGCGTTTATGCCCGTATGGTGAAGCTGCAAACCGAGGGCCAGGACTGGCGCCTGGCCTGAAGAAATCCGCATGGGGTGCCGGACGGCCGTCAGGCGGAGGCGATAAAGGATTGGAAGGGGTTGGGTTCCATTTCAGTGGTGTTAAATTTGAAATGGAACGCTGTTTATGCCGGCGTGAAAGAAGGCGCACGGCAGCTTGCCGATACGCGCTTTACGCGGCTATCGCGCGTCCCGGCGGGCGGCGGAAAACTGCGGAGGGTTTCTTCTTCGGGGGACTTGTCAAGCGTTCCTGGAGCCTGTATAATTAGCTTTAAGGTTTCTGGGATTTTACTCAAAAACTATACAAAATAAACAATATTCCTACAGTTTTTTGGGAATGTTGAAAGGGGCAAAGGGAAAATGAGACAATATCTTGCAGACAAGATCAGAAATGTGGCGGTTGCCGGACACGGTTCCTGCGGGAAAACGTCGCTTGCGGAAGCGATGCTCTTCAAAGCGGGCGCAACCGACCGCCTCGGCAAGGTCGAGAATGGAAGCACGATCTGCGATTTTGATCCGGAAGAGGTCAAAAGAGGCGTCTCGGTTTCCGCTGCCGTCGCGCCGTTTGAATGGGACGCGACAAAAATAAACCTGATCGACACTCCCGGGCTGTTCGACTTCGCGACCGGTTTCTATGAGGGCATGCGGGCCGCGGGAAGCGTCCTGATTGTGATTTCGGCGAAGGACGGCGTAGGCGTCGGCGCGGAAAAGGCCTATCAGCATGCGAAAAAACTCGGGAAATCGATGCTGTTCTTCGTCTCGAAGATGGACGCGGAAAACGCCGATTTCTTCAAATGCCTCGAGGGGCTGGGCGCCTCGTTCGACCGGCACATCTGCCCGCTGGTCCTGCCGGTGGTGGAGAACGGCAAGGCCCAGTGCTACATCGACCTCATCGACAACAAGGCCTACCGCTATTCCGGGCCGAAGGGCGAGAGAACCGAGGTCGGCATCCCCGAGGCGATGGCCGGCATGGTGGAGGAGTATCGGAACGCCATCGCCGAAGCGGTCGCCGAGACGGATGAAGAGCTGATGGACAAATTCTTTGCCGGGGAGGCGTTCACCCGCGAGGAGATCATCCGCGGCATCAACGCGGGCATCCACGAGGGGAGCTTCGCGCCGGTGCTCTGCGGTTCGGCGCTGACGATGGAGGGGATCGACCTGCTGCTCGACGCGATGGTGAACCATCTCCCGGCCGCGAAGGACGCGGCGAGCGAGCCGGCTGCCGACGCGGACGGCGAGACGGTCATGGTCAAATGCGACGTGCTCGATCCGCTGGTGGCGTTTATCTTCAAAACCGTCGCAGACCCGTTTGTCGGAAAGATGTCGTACATCAAGGTCCTGGCCGGAAAGCTTTCGGCGGACGTGATCCCGATTAACTCCCGGACCAAGATCGCCGAGCGGTTCGGCAAGATCATGATGGTGACCGGGAAGAAGCAGGAGGACGTCCCGTCGGTCCCGGCGGGCGACATCTGCGTGGTCACCAAGCTGGTCGAATCGGTGACCGGCGACACGCTGTGCGAGCCGAACCGGATGGTCTCGCTCGCGCCGGTCGATTTCCCGCCCGCGACCCTTACGATGGCGATGAACGCGAAGAACAAGGGCGACGAGGGAAAAATTGCGCAGGGCATCGCGCGGCTGATCGAGGAAGACCCGGTTGTGAAATACCGGATGGACCCCGAGACCAAGCAGCAGCTTCTCTCCGGCCTCGGGGAGCAGCACCTCGACGTGATCATCTCGAGGCTCAAGACCAAGTTCGGCTCCGAGGTCACGCTTTCGAAGCCGCGGGTCGCCTACCGCGAGACCATCCGCAAGAACGTCAAGGTCCAGGGCCGGCACAAGAAGCAGTCGGGCGGGCACGGGCAGTTCGGCGACGTCTGGATCGAGTTCGGCCCCTGCGACAGCGAGGAGCTGGTGTTCCAGGAGAGCGTCTTCGGCGGCGCGGTGCCGAAAAACTTCTTCCCGGCGGTGGAAAAGGGCCTGCAGGAGTGCGTCAAGAGGGGCGTCCTCGCGGGGTATCCGATGGTCGGGGTGAAGGCGGTGCTGACCGACGGGTCGTACCACCCGGTCGATTCGTCCGAAATGGCGTTCAAGATGGCGGCGTCCATCGCCTATAAGACCGGAATCCCGCAGGCGAGCCCGGTGCTGCTTGAGCCGATCGGGAAGCTGACGGTTTATGTGCCGGAGAGCTACACCGGCGACATCATGGGCGAACTCAACAAGCGGCGCGGGCGCATCCTCGGGATGAACCCGACCGACGAGGGCCTGCAGGAGATCGTGGGCGAAGCGCCGATCAGCGAGATGTACGATTTCACCACGACCCTCCGCTCGATGACGCAGGGGAGGGGGAGCTTCACCCTCGAGTTCGAGCGGTATGAGCAGCTCCCGTCGAACCTCGAAGCGGCGGTCATCGCCGAGGCGAAGGCGTTGGAAGATGAATAACGGAATCAAACAAACCGGCCGCGGGGCAGACGCCCCGCGGCCGGTTTGTTTGTTCAATTGGGCTTTTTGCGTTGATACGGCTCTTTTACATCCGTTAAACCAGCGAGATAATCCATGCTGGTGTCCAACGCAATCGCGATTTTACGGCACTGCTCAAACGTATAGCGCCGTTTTTCGCTCTCCAGTTTGGAGTAATCGCTTTGATCAATCCCGGTGAGCATTTGCATTTTGAGCTGGGTATAGCCTCTGCTGATCCGCAATTCTTTTAATCTGCCCATCAATATCACCACTTATATTATGGCAAATTGACCTATTGAAAATAGGGTGATATTGACCTATAATAAAAACAATTCATATTTATGAGGTGATGAGATGCAATCGACAGAGGCCGAATTGTTCAGCGAGCTTTATTTTAGGCTGTTCAATCGTGTGACTGAAGTGATGTTGGAGCTTCAGGACGCGCAGAGGGAAACTGAGGAATTGTTTTTAATGTTTGAGACAGAGCAGGCAAAGAAAATGGATACGCTTTGACGGTGCACATGCGTCCAGCGGTCGGGCGAATGCCATCGACCGCTTTCTTCTTCGGGGGTGACAGCATGATTTGCAGAGCGGCAAGCGCCGCAAATCATGCGTCAAGAGGGGGCAGGCCCCCTATGAAAAAATGAGACACACCAACAAAACGCACAGCACAACAAAACGCGTCTCATTTTTGTCGAATGGGACAAGTTTCGGACGAATGCGGCGGCTCCGGCGCGCATATATACGAACAGAGGTGATTGAAAATGATGTTGCTATCTGTTCGAATCCCGCGCAAAGTGCGTGTTTCGGTGGGACTTCTGGTTCTTCTGCTGGCGGTGATTGTGACAGGGCGGGCGGTGGTGGCGCTTCTCCCGCAGGACCAGGCCGCCTCCGCCCAGATCAAAAAGCAGGCGGGGAAGACCGAGGAACAACGGCAGGAATTTGCAGCGGAGCTTGGCTGGCAGATCGGCGCGGCGCCGGTTGAGGTTGAGGAGGTCGTGGTGCCCAAGGAGTTCGACGCGGTGTACGAGAAGTACAACCAGATCCAGCTCGACCAGGGGCTTGGGCTTCAGAAGCTCCGGGGCAAGCGGATGAAACGCTACAGCTATGAGGTCCTGAACTACCCCGGGCAGGCCGAGAACGTGCGGCTCAACCTCCTGGTCTACAACGGGAAGATCGTGGGCGGGGACGTCTGCTCGATGGAGCTGGACGGCTTTATGCACGGCCTTATGATGCCGGAGGCGGGCTCCGGCGGGGCGGGGACAAAATAGCGGCTCAGACAGGCGGATGGCGCCGGCCGGGTTTCCGGCCGGCGCCGTTTTGCCGGGACGGGGGGCGCGGGGCCGGATTTCCGCGCGGAAGGCGCCGCCGGGGAGCGGCCCGCAGGGCGGGCGGAACCCGGGGCGGCGAAAAGTTCCGCTTTTCCGCGCGGCCCGGTTTTTTTCGCGCGGGGTTTGTGGTAAGATGGTTCGGAAGATGGAAGAAAAGGGGGCGAGGCTGTGGAGCGGCTCGACAAAATTCTGGCGGCGCAGCCGGGCGTTTCGCGCAGCGACGCGAAGCGGCTGATCGCCTCGGGCGCAGTGACGGTGGACGGGAAGACCGAGCGCTCCGCAAAGCGGCAGGTGGACGTGGAGCGTTCGGCCGTCGCGGTCAACGGGGTTCTGGCGGCGTTTCGCCGCAACCGCTATCTCCTTTTAAATAAGCCGCAGGGCTACGTTTCCTCGACCGACGACCCCGACAGCCCGACGGTTCTCGAGCTTGTGCCGGCGGAGCTCAGGGTCCGGGGGCTGTTCCCGGCGGGAAGGCTCGACAAGGCGAGCGAGGGGATGCTGGTGCTGACCGACGACGGGGCGTTCGCGCACCGGATGCTCGCGCCGAAGCGCCATGTGCCGAAAACCTATTACGTCGAGGTGGACCGGCCGGTGGTGGACGAAGCGCTCCGGGCGGCGTTTGCGAAAGGGGTCGAGCTCGGGGGCGGGGACCGGTCTTCGCCTGCGGGGCTTCGGATCCTCTCGCCGGCGAGCGCCGAGGTCACGATCCACGAGGGCATCTATCATCAGGTGCGGCGGATGTTCCGGCGGCACGGCGCGGCGGTGACCCGGCTGGTGCGGATCCGGATCGGGGCGCTCCCGCTCGACCCGGCGCTCCCCCCCGGCGGATGCCGGGAGCTGACCGAAGAGGAGCGGGAGCTGCTCCTGAAAACAACGGAACCTCAAAGAAAACCGGAGGCGGAAGATGGCGGGGATTGAACGGATGGATTTTGCGGCGCTGGACTGGATTTCCGGGACCCTCTCCTCGCCGCTTCTCGACCGGCTGATGACGGCTGCGACCCATCTCGGCGACAACGGGGCGGTCTGGGCGCTGGCGGCGGCCGCGCTGCTCCTGATGAAACGGACCCGGCGGGACGGGGCGCGGATGCTTCTTTCTCTGTTCCTCTGCTTCCTCTGCGGGAACCTGATTCTAAAGCCGCTGATCGCGCGGCCCCGGCCCTGCTGGCTCCGGCCTGAAATGCCGCTGCTGATCCCTCTGCCGGGGGACTTTTCGTTCCCGTCCGGGCACACGATGACCTCGTTTGGGGCGGCGGGCGCGCTGTTCATCGGGCGGCGGCGGGCGGGGGCCGCGGCGCTCGTCCTCGCGGCGCTGATCGGTTTTTCGCGGCTCTATCTCTTTGTGCATTTCCCGACCGACGTCGCGGCGGGGGCCGTTCTGGGGCTGGCGGCGGCGAAGATTTCAGATCAAATTCTCGATCTGCTCTGGCCTTCGGGGCGCGGCCCGTCGTAAAAAAACGGCGTGTTTTGGGCCCGGGCAGGCCGGAAAAACGATTTTTTGGCCTTGTTTTGCGAAAAAATCCTTGCAACGGGGTCCAAAATATGCTATAGTAGGCACTGTAGAATACGAGGTTGGATGAAAGAGTGGGTGCTGCCCGCTCTTTTGTTTATGTTGAGGGGCGAAAGGCCCCGGCGCCCCGTTTTTGGCCGCGGAGCAAAAACATCTGCCCGCCCGCGGCTCCCGACAGTATGGTGAGAAAGGATTTTGCTGCATGAGTTCCAAAAAAATGGGGACGAGTGAACGCTGTGAGCGGATCGGCGCGCCGGTCGCCGAAGAGATGGGACTGGAGGTCTGGGACGTCCGGTATGAAAAAGAGGGCGGGACCTGGTTCCTCCGGTATCTGATCGACAAGGAGGGCGGGGTCAACATCGACGACTGCGAGCGGTTTTCGCGCGCGGTGGAGAAAAAGCTCGACGAGGAGGACCCGATCGACGGCTCCTACTGTCTGGAGGTTTCGTCGCCCGGGGTCGAACGGGAGCTGGTAAAGCCCCGCCATTTTGAGCGGTATCTCGGCTCCGCCGTAACCGTCCGGTATATCCGGGCGAAGGACGGGGTGAGGGAATTTTCCGGCGTGCTCAAATCCTACTCGGCAGAGGACGGCGCGGCGGTCGTGGAGACCGAAGACGGCGCCGGGCGCCGGGTGGAAAAGGGCGAAGCCGCTTATATCCGTCTGGTTGACGACTTTGAATATTGAAAAAAAGGCGGCGTTCCAAAGCAGAACGGCTTTGGAACGCCCGGTCTGCGTGAAAGGATGGTCGTAAAAGAGATGATCAACAGCGATTTCTTTGAGGCGCTTGCGCTTCTGGAAAAGGAAAAGGGCATCCCGGTGGAATATATGATCGAAAAGATCAAGAACGCGGTTTCGATCGCGGTCAAGCGCGACTCCAACGGGGGCGAGGACAACATCGTTGAAATCGAGCCGGACACCGGCCGGTTTTTTGTGGCGGTGAGAAAGCAGGTCGTCTCCGAGGTTCAGAACCCGGCGCTTGAGATCGGCGTCGCCGAGGCCCAGAAATACCAGAAGGGCGCGGTCGAGGGGGCGGTGGTGGAGATCCCGCTTGAGACCAGGGAGTTCGGCCGGATCGCGGCGATGAGCGCCAAGCACGTCATCCGCCAGGGCATCCGCGAGGCCGAGCGCGGGCAGCTCCTCGCGGAGTATCAGTCGAAGCAGCACGACATCGTGACCGCAACCGTCATCCGGATCGACCCGAAAAAGGGCAATGCGACGGTCGAGATTGGAAAGAGCGAGGCGATCCTGCCAAGGAGCGAGCAGGTTCCCGGGGAGGAATACCACGACGGGGACAAGATCAAGGTTTATGTTTCCGACGTGGTGTCCGGCGACAAGGGGCCGAAGATCATGATCAGCCGGATTCATCCGGGCCTGATCAAGCGCCTGTTTGAGATGCAGATCCCCGAGGTCTACGACGGTACGGTTGAGATCAAGGCCATCTCGCGCGAGGCGGGGACCCGCAGCAAGGTGGCGGTGACCTCGCGGGATGAGAACGTCGACGCGGTTGGCGCCTGCATCGGGCCGAAGGGCGCGAGAATCTCTGGAATCGTCGACGAGCTCGGCGGGGAGAAGATCGACGTGATCAAGTATTCCGAGGACCCGGCGCAGTTCATCGCCGCGGCGCTTTCGCCCGCGACGGTGCTCGGGGTGGAGATCGACGAGGAGACGCCGAGGGCCTGCCGGGTGACGGTGCCGGATCACCAGCTCTCGCTTGCGATCGGCAACAAGGGGCACAACGCAAGGCTCGCCGCCAGGCTGACCGGGTGGAAGATCGACATCCGGCCCGAGAGCGGATTTTACGGCGAAGACTCGCCGCCCGTCAAACACGGCGCGCAAGACATAGAGGAGCCAGAGGCTTAAGAACGGAGGGGACTGGGATGCAGGCAAGGAAAATCCCGCTTAGGATGTGCACCGGCTGCGGAGAGCACAAACCGAAAAAAGAGCTGGTCCGGGTAGTGAAAAGCCCGACGGGGGAGATTTCTCTCGATCTCACCGGCAGAAAAGCCGGACGGGGCGCATATCTCTGCCGGAATGTGGAGTGCCTCCGGAAAGCGCGCAAGGCCAGAAGGATGGAGCGGCTGTTTTCCTGCCAGATTCCCGACGAGGTCTACGACCAGATGGAAGGGGAAATGGGCGCGGGTGAATAGACTGCTTTCGATCCTTTCCCTCTGCCGCAAGGCGGGGAAGCTTAAGATGGGGTTCGACCCCGTCGTGGGCGCCCTTGGAAAGGATGCGGCTCTGGTGCTGTTTGCCAGCGACTGTTCCCCAAAAACCAGAGAGCGCATGGAACTCAAAGCCGGCCGCTTCGGGGTCCCCGTCCTGGGGCTGCCCTGCACCGCGGATGAGATTTGGCTGGCGCTGGGGAAAAAGCTCGCTGTGATGGCGGTGACCGACGAAGGGTTCGCCCGAAAGGCGGCCTCACTGATGAATGACGGATGCAAGGAGGAGTCAGATATATGATGGATAAATATCGCGTTCACGAGGTGGCGAAGGATTTAAACGTCCCGAGCAAGGACGTGCTTTCTCTGCTGGAGAAGTACTATCCCGATCCGCAGAGAAAGCATATGACCGCCCTGAGCGACGACGAACTCAACGTGGTCTTCGACCATTTTACCAAAAAACGGCAGCTCGATAACTTTGACCGGTATTTTGAGCTTGCGAAAAAAGCGGAGCAGCCGAAAGCGGAACCCGCGACGGCTCCGCGTCCTGATTCGCCCCGCCCGGCGCAGGCGCAGCAGCCCCAGCGCCCACAGGGCCAGCCAGGCGGGAACCGGCCGCCCCAGAACAACGCCAGCCGCCCGCAGCAGGGCGGCCAGCGCACGGTCGGGCATGGGCAGCAGAGCGGCAGCCGCCCGCAGCAGGGCGGCCAGCGCACGGGCGGACAGGGACAGCACAATGGCAGCCGCCCGCAGCAGAACGGCCAGCGCATGAATGGGCAGAACCGGGACCGCTCCGGCCAGCGGCCGCAGAACGCGCAGCAGCGACCGGCCCAGCCGCAGCAGGCTTCCGGCCAGGGGGCGAACAGCAATGTCGTGAAAAAGCCGGGCACGCAGCATGTCGACATGCGATCGGCGCAGGTGAACCTCGACCGCTACAACGAGCGGTATGAGCATATTGCGCCGACCAACCTCGCGGCCCGGAACCAGGGCCCGCAGAAACAGAAATTCACCAACCGCCCGCAGCGCGGCAAGCCGGTCCGCTCCCGCAAAGAGCAGGAGCAGGAGAAGATGAGAAGGCTCGAGCTTGAGCGGCAGCGCCGTCAGAAGCTCGAAATCGCGCTCCCGGACGAGATCACCGTCGGCGAGCTGGCCGGCCGGCTGAAGGTTCAGGCGGCTGAGATCATCAAGCGCCTGATGGGGATGGGGGTGATGGCCTCGATCTCGCAGGTCATCGACTACGACACCGCGGCGATGGTCTCGATGGAGATCGGCGCGAAGGTGGAGCACGAGGTTGTCGTCACCATTGAAGACCGCCTGATCGACACGACCGAGGACGCCGACGAAAACCTTCAGCCGCGCTGTCCGGTCGTCGTTGTCATGGGGCACGTCGACCACGGCAAGACCTCGCTGCTCGACGCGATCCGCAACACCAACGTCACCAAGGGCGAGGCGGGCGGCATCACCCAGCACATCGGCGCCTATCAGGTGGAAATCAACGAGAGGCCGATCACCTTCCTCGACACGCCCGGGCATGCGGCGTTTACCTCAATGCGCGCGAGAGGCGCGCAGGTGACCGACATCGCGGTGCTGGTGGTCGCGGCGGACGACGGCATCATGCCGCAGACGGTTGAGGCGATCAACCACGCGAAGGCGGCCGGGGTTTCGATCATTGTCGCGATCAACAAGATGGATAAGCCGACCGCGAACCCCGACAAGGTCAAACAGGAGCTGACCGAATATGAACTCGTCCCCGAGGAGTGGGGCGGCGACGTGATCTGCGTGCCGGTTTCCGCCAAGACCGGCGAGAACATTGACACCCTTCTCGAGATGATCCTTTTGACCGCCGACATGAAGGAGCTGACCGCGAATCCCGACCGGCTTGCCAAGGGCACCGTCATTGAGGCCAAGCTCGACAAGGGCCGCGGCCCGGTTGCGACCATTTTGGTGCAGAACGGAACGCTCAGAACCGGGGACGTCGTCATCGCGGGGACCGCGCTTGGACATGTGCGCGTGATGCAGGACGACAAGGGCGAGAGGATCGACGCGGCTGGCCCGTCCATGCCGGTGGAGATCACCGGGCTTTCGGAAGTCCCGACCGCGGGCGACGTGCTCAACGCCGTCGAGGACGAGCGGCTTGCGAAGGAGCTGGTTGACCAGCGCCGCCAGAAGGCGAAGGAGGAGATCTTCCAGTCCTATCAGAAGGTCACCCTTGACAACCTCTTCTCTCAGATTTCCGAGGGCGAGATGAAGGAGCTTCCGATCATCGTCAAGGCCGACGTCGACGGGTCGGTGGAAGCCGTCAAGCAGTCGCTGGAAAAGCTTTCGAACGAAGAGGTCAAGGTGAAGGTCATCCACGGCGCGGTCGGCGCGATCAGCGAATCGGACGTGATGCTCGCCAACGCCTCGAACGCGATCATCGTCGGCTTCAACGTCCGCCCGGACCCCACGGCGCGGGACAACGCCGAGCGGGATAAGGTCGACGTGCGGCTCTACCGCGTCATCTACGATGCGATCAATGAAATTGAATCGGCGATGAAGGGCATGCTCGCGCCGAAATACCGCGACGTCGATCTCGGCCGGGCCGAGGTGCGCGCCGTCTACAAGATCTCGAGCGTTGGAACGGTCGCGGGCTGTTATGTTCTGGAGGGGAAGATCACCCGCGCAGCGAACATCCGGGTGGTGCGGGACGGCATCATCGTTGCGGACGACAAGCTCGACAGCCTCAAACGCTTCAAGGACGACGTAAAGGAAGTTGCTTCCGGCTATGAATGCGGTATGGCGCTGATGAAATTTGCCGATATTAAGGAAGGCGATATCTTCGAAGCGTATGAGGTCGAGGAATACCGCGAATGACGGAACGATAAAGGAGGCAGTTTTATGCCGTCTTACCGTGTGGAGCGAACTGCGGAGGATATCCGCTTTCAGCTTGGAAACCTGATGCGGGAACTGAAAGACCCGAGAATCAGCGGGATGCTGAGTGTCGTGAAAATCGATCTTTCGAGCGATTTCTCCTTCTGCAAGGTTTATGTGAGTTCCTTGGAGGGAATCGAGCGCGCGAAGGAGGCGGTCAGGGGCCTTGAGAGCGCGGCAGGCTATATCCGGCGCGAAATCGGCTCCCGCCTGAAACTCAGGCATGTCCCTTCCTTTCAGTTTGTTGCGGACGATTCGATCGAGCACTCCGCGGAGATTTCGAAGCTGATCAGGGAACTGCATCCCGGGCGGGAGTGAGCCGCCCTCGTCACCCGAAAAGGCCGCCCTGCGGCCTTTTCCCGACTGACCGCCGGTTGACGGCGAAGGAACATGGGGGAACTTTATGGGAGCAAGAATTGACGCGGCCCGCTGCGCCGAGCTTTTTGCCGGCGCGGACGATATTGTTCTGCTCAGCCACCGCGACCCTGACGGGGATACGCTTGGCTGCGCGTTCGGGCTTTATCATGCGCTGGCCGGCCTGGGAAAACGGGTGCGGATCGAGTGCGAAAGCCCGTTTCCGAGAAACCTCGGTTATTTTGTCTTCGAAACGCCGCAGGAGTTTGAGCCGCGGTTCGTCTGCGCGCTCGACACCGCATCGGCCGAGCTTTTGGGCGCGCTTCGGGAGCGGTATCCGGCAATCGACCTCTGCATCGACCACCACCCGACCAATCCGCTCTATGCGCGGGAGACCTTTCTTGCGCCGTATGCGGCGGCCGGCGAAGCGGTATATGAGGTTTTGGAGCAGATGAAGGTCCCGGTTACGCCCGAGATCGCGACCGCGCTTTACACGGCGCTCGCGACCGACACAGGCTCTTTCAAGCACTCGAACACGTCGCCGCAGACCCATCGCTACGCGGCCGACCTGATGGAATGCGGGGCGGACTTTAACGCCACCCGCGAATGGGTGTTTGAGTCGAAATCCCGGGGGCTGGTTCAGCTTGAGGCCGAGGCGATGCAGAACATCGGCTTTTACGGCGGGGGCCGGGTTTCGGTCGTCAAGATCCCGCGGGAGCTGATCGAGCGGACCGGCGTTTGCGACGACGAACTCGACGGGGTCTCGGCGCGGGCGCTTCAGATTGAAAATGTGCTGTGCGGCGTCACGCTCAAGGAAAAAGCGGACGGCGTCATCCGGGTTTCGGTGCGGTCCGCTTCCCCTGTCGACGCCTCGCGCATCTGCGCGCGGTTCGGCGGCGGCGGCCACAAGCGCGCCGCGGGCTGCCGGCTCGAGGTTTCGATGGAGGAGGCGGAACGGCTGATTGCCCAGGCCGCCGTGGAGGAGCTGCTCTGATGGACGGCATCCTGCTGATCGACAAGCCCCAGGGCTGGACCAGCTTCGACGTGATCGCAAAGCTCAGGGGCGCGGCGGGGCAGAAAAAAATTGGACACGCAGGCACCCTCGATCCGATGGCGACCGGGGTGCTGCCGGTTCTTTTTGGGCGCGCGACCAGGGCCGCGGACCTTCTTCCGTCGGGGCAGAAGCGGTACCGTGCGAAGGCGCTGTTCGGCGTCGTCACCGACACCGGCGACGTGACCGGGACGGTTCTCTCGGACCGGCGGCCGGTTTCCCTGACGGAAGAGCAAATCCGCGCCGCGCTCCCCGCGTTCACGGGTGAAATCCGGCAGACGCCGCCGATGTATTCGGCGGTCAAGGTCGGCGGGAGGCGGCTCTACGACCTCGCGCGGGCGGGGAAGGAAATCGAGCGGCCGCAGCGTTCGGTGACGGTCCATCTGCTCCAGCTTCTGGGCTATGATCCGGAGCGGGGCGAGGCCGAGCTGGACGTGCTCTGTTCGAAAGGGACCTATGTGCGCTCGCTGGTCATGGACCTCGGGCAGGCGCTCGGCCCTGGGGCGGCGCTTTCGGACCTCCGGCGGACGATGTCGAACGGGTTTTCGGCTGTGGACTGCCTGACGCTGGACGAGGCCGTTTCCCTTGCGCGGGAGAGGGCGCTCGAGGAGCGGCTTGTGCCGCTCGGGGAGGCGTTTTCGGCCCTTGTGCGGCTCGACGTGGGCGAGTGGCAGGCGAAAATGCTGAAAAACGGGGTGCGCCTCTCCCTTCCGAAGCTTGGCAATCCCGAAAGCGGCGTCTACGCCGTCTGGAGCGGGGGGGAATTCCTCGGGCTCGGGACGGCCGACCGGGAGACGGGGGCTATGACGCTCAAACAATTCTGACGGAACATTAAAGGAGCAGAGATGAGGATTTCGGAGAGCTGGAACATCGGGGAGACGGGCGGGACCGCGGTCGCGATCGGCTTTTTCGACGGCGTCCACCGGGGACACCGGGCGGTGATCGGGGCGGCGGTCGAAGAGGCGGAAAAGCGGGGCATCCGGCCTGCGGTCTTCTCGTTTTCAACCGCCGAGGACGCGCTTCCGGTCAAGGGCGGCGCAAAGCTTCTCCAGAGTGGGGAACAGAAGCGCCGGGCGCTCGCGGCGCTTGGGGTGGATGTCCTGATCGAGCCGGACTTTGCGGCGATCCGGGACTTCGACCCGGAACGGTACGCGGTCGAGATCCTCTTTCGGGCGCTCGGCGCGCGGGTCGTCTCCTGCGGATACGATTACCGGTTTGGAAAGGGCGCGTCAGCGGGCGCGCGGGAGCTTTCGCGCTTTTTAAGGCCGTTCGGCGTGGAGGTTCTTGAGATCCCGGCGGTCCTCGACGGGGGCGAAGCGGTCAGCTCGACCCGCATCCGGGCCGCGGTCGAAAACGGCGAAGCGGAAGAGGCTGAAAGGCTTCTGGGACGGCCGTTCGCACTTGAACTCGAGGTGGCGCACGGCCGCAGGCTGGGCCATCAGCTCGGGTTTCCGACGGCGAACCAGCCGCTGCCAAAGCGCCTGATCTGTCCGAAGTACGGCGTTTATGCGACGGCCGCGGAGATTGGCGGGAGATGGTTTCCGGGCGTCACCAATGTCGGGGTCAAGCCGACCGTCGGGAGCGACGGGGTGTGTGCGGAAAGCTATTTTCTGGACTTTGACGGGGACCTCTATGGGAAGACGGTCGAGACGAATTTCCTCTCGTTCCTCCGGCCTGAGCGGAAGTTCCCGTCGCTTGACGCGCTCAAAGAGCAGATCGCGCTGGACGCCCGGCGGGCGAAATCGATTGGGCGGCGTTTTTTGGATGAGAAGGCGGCGCGGAGCGGCTGACGCCGTGTACCGCGATCTGATTTTGACCGCGAAGGGTGGGGAACCTCTCGGCAAGTTTACCGATGTGGCCCCTATCCTTCCTCCGTTTAGGATCAAGAGAAGTTAAAGCGCAAAACTTGCGTTTGAGATTGACAACAGGCCGTCAGTGAGATATAATAAACGTGGTTAGAATTTGCTAACCGCGTTTTTTTGCTTTACGGTTGTGGTGTGCTAACCGAAGGCCATTTGATTTCATATAAAAGAGGGATAAGGGTTATGACGCTGGTTGACGCGCTGGAGGGAAAAGAGTACATCGTACGGAAAATTGTTACCGATGATGAAGAGCTGGATTCATTTCTGTTTTCGCTTGGCTGTTATGCAGGGGAGCCGATTACGGTTGTATCCCATTTAAAAGGCGGCTGCGTGGTTTCCATTAAAGACGGCCGGTATAACATTGACAGCCAATTGGCCGCAGCGATTGAGATTTGATTTTTGTCTTTAACATCCCTGTTCATTGAAGAGGTTACGATACGCTGCGGTTAGCAAACGGCAACCGGAACGCATTGTAATAAAAGCATAGAAAAGAGGAGGAGAATTATGCGTATTGCCTTGACGGGTAATCCGAATTCAGGAAAGACCACCATGTATAACGCTTTAACCGGGCGGAATGAAAAGGTGGGCAACTGGGCAGGCGTTACCGTTGAAAAAAAGGAGCATCCCATCAAGAAGATTTATTACAGCGGCTCGGAAGAACTGATTGCGGTTGACCTTCCGGGAGCTTATTCCATGTCGCCGTTTACATCCGAGGAGAGTATTACCAGTTCATATGTCAGGAACGAGCGCCCAGATGCGATCATCAACATCGTCGACGCTACAAATCTCAGCCGGAGCTTGTTTTTTACCACACAGCTTTTGGAGTTGGGGATCCCGGTCGTCGTTGCCCTGAATAAGAGCGATATTAATCAGAAAAAAGAGACCGTCATCGACGTTTCCGTTTTATCTCAAGAGCTTGGCTGCCCAGTCCTGGAGACGGTGTCGACTGCGTCCGAGGGTTTAAAATCCGTTGTGGACGCCGCCGCGGCGGCGAACGGGAAAACCCAAAAGGCCCCCTATCTCGAAGGCAATATTGACCTGACCGATAAGCATGCCGTAGAAGAAGCGGACCGCAAACGCTTTGCTTTTGTCAATCAACTGGTCTCCAAAGTTGAGAAGCGTAAAGTCCTTACCAAAGATAAAGGGACGGGCGACGCGATTGACGCTGTCCTGACCAACAAATTTGCGGGGATCCCGATTTTTGCCGTTGTGATGTTTTTGGTGTTCCAAATTTCCCAGGTTTGGGTTGGGCCGCTGATTGCCGATACCCTGGTGGCGTGGATCGAGACGTTCCAGGGATATGTCGCAGAACTGCTTGCAGACGCCAACCCGCTGCTGACGGCCCTTCTGGCCGATGGGATTATTGGCGGCGTGGGCGCTGTGGTTGGTTTCCTGCCGCTGGTTATGATCATGTATTTCCTGATCGCCCTGCTGGAAGACTGCGGGTACATGTCCCGTGTTTCCGTGGTGCTGGATCCTATTTTTAAGAAGGTCGGGCTTTCCGGCAAGTCGGTCATACCTTTTGTCATTGGCACCGGATGCGCCATCCCCGGCGTTATGGCCAGCCGCACGATCCGAAACGAGAGAGAACGCCGCGCTACGGCGATGCTGACCCCCTTTATGCCGTGCGGCGCGAAAATCCCTGTGATCGCACTGTTTGCCGGCGCGTTTTTCGATGATGCCGGATGGGTCAGCTTTACCATGTATTTCGCTGGCATCGTTTTAATTTTCCTGGGGGCGCTTCTGGTGAACAAGATTGCCGGATACAAAAACCGAAAATCTTTCTTTATCATCGAGCTCCCTGAATACAAGGTTCCGTCTTTTGTGTTTGCGTTTAAGGCCATGTGCGCGCGCGGCTGGGCTTACGTTGTGAAAGCTGCTACGATTATTTTGCTGTGCAATACCGCTGTCCAAATCATGCAGACCTTTAACTGGAGCTTCCAGGTCGCGGAAACCGCAGACAGTTCTATCCTTGCTTCGATCGCCGGTCCTTTTGCCTATCTGCTTGTCCCCATTGTCGGCGTTCTCAGCTGGCAGCTTGCAGCCGCCGCAGTTACCGGGTTTATCGCCAAGGAAAATGTTGTCGGAACGCTGGCCGTCTGTTTCGTAGGACTGGAAAACCTGATTGACACCGATGAACTGGCAATGCTGGAAGGGACGGGCGCAGAAATTGCCGGCATTATCGCAATCACCAAAGTCGCCGCCCTGGCTTATCTGATGTTTAACCTTTACACTCCTCCCTGCTTCGCCGCTATCGGCGCTATGAATTCTGAAATGAGAAGTTCGAAGTGGCTCTGGGGCGGAATCGGCCTGCAGTTGGGCATAGGATATACGGTTGCCTTCCTTGTATACCAGGTCGGCACGCTGATTACAACAGGCTCTTTGGGCGCCGGTTTTGTTCCCGGCCTGGCCGCAGTTCTTGTTATGGCAGCCATCGTCGTTTATCTGTGCGTGAAAACAGATAAGAGCCTGTCTCATGAGTATGCGCTGAGCGGAGCGCGGTAAGCATGATAGATTATATCTTGATCGGCGTTATCGCAGCGATCCTTGCCGCCGCTGGCGGATATGTTTACAAAGCGAAAAAAAGCGGAAAAAAATGCATAGGCTGCCCGGACGGCTGTTCCTGTGGATCAAAAAGCCCCAGGAAGGAAGAATCGCATTGCAGCTGCTGCGGCCATGCACAGAAAGAATGATTTACGAAAGATGGCTCTCCCGAAAGGGGGAGCCATCCTGCGTAAACTGTGGAAGCGGCCGTATCGGGATTTTGCATAGGGGGTTTTGATGCGGTTATCCTTTATCACGTCTAATGAAATGTCCAATATGGATCAGTGAATAACCGCTTTACAAACGGGAAAATCAATGGTATAATACCCAAATATACGGCCTGTTCACGGCACAGGGCGGCTGCCCGGAATGGGAACCCTTGGACCCTTTGCTGTGGCCGAGCCGAAGAAAAAGAAAGGGACTGAAATTTATGCTGCTCAAAGAACAGAAAGCGGAAATCATCGAGAACTATAAGCTCCATGACGGGGACACCGGCTCGCCCGAGGTTCAGATCGCGATCCTCACCCGCAGAATCAACGATCTGACCGAGCATCTCAAGGCGAACAAGAACGACCACCATTCCCGCCGCGGTCTCCTCAAGATGGTCGGCCAGAGAAGGAACCTCCTCGGCTACCTGATGAAGACCGACATCGAGCGGTACCGCGCGATCATCGCCAAGCTCGGAATCCGTAAATAAGACCGTATCCGGAAAGGCAGGTGCGGGCGCCCGGCTGGGCGCTGCGCCTGCCTTTCGGTGCAAAGAGACGGGGCGGCTCCTCGGAGATTTAGCAGTGAATCGGACGGTCCGGACGGGGATTCGGAACGGCGGATTCATCGCTAAAATTCGGGGCGTGCCTCCCTCTCGAGGAAATGAGACAAGGAGGAAAACAGATGTTTGATCAGTTTAGAGTATTTGAAACCGAATTCTGCGGCCGGAAAATGACCTTTGAAACCGGAAAGCTCGGCATGCTGGCAAACGGCCACTGCGTCGTCAAGTACGGCGAGACGACCGTGATGGTCAATGCGACCATGAGCCAGAAGCCGAGGGCGGGAATCGACTATTTCCCGCTTTCGGTGGACTTTGAAGAAAAGCTTTACGCGGCGGGCAAGATCCCGGGATCGTTCCTCAGGCGAGAGGGCAGGCCGACCGACAAGGCGATTCTCGCCTCCCGCCTCGTTGACCGCCCGATGCGCCCGCTGTTCCCAAAGGATCTGAAAAACGATGTGAGCATCGTCATGACGGTGCTTTCCTATGATCCCGACTGCTCGCCGGAAATCTGCGGAATGATCGGCGCTTCATTTGCCGTTTCGATCTCGGACATCCCGTTTAACGGCCCGATTGCGGGCGTTTCGGTCGGCCTGGTCGACGGCGAAATTGTCCTGATGCCGAACGAGGAGCAGCGCGACCGAAGCGATATGAACCTGACCATCTCCGGTACCCGCGAGAAGGTCTGCATGCTCGAATGCGCCGCCAACCAGGTCCCGGAAGAGATCATGAAAAAAGCGATCCGCATGGGCCAGGCCGAGGTTTCGAAGATGGCGCATTTCATCGCGGGCGTGCAGGCCGAGATCGGCAAGGAAAAAGCCCCGTATGAGGAAATCGTCGTCGACAAGGCCCTCTTCGAGGAAGTCAAGGCGTTCGCGGCCGACCGGGTGAGGGAGGCGCTGGACACCGACGACAAGAATGTCCGCGAAGAGCGCCTGGCGCCGGTTGTCGAAGACATCCACGCCGAGTTCGACGAGAAATACCCGGAACTCGCAGGGCAGCTCGACGAGTGCATCTACCAGCTCCAGAAATTTGTCGTCCGCCGCTGGCTCCTCGACGAGCAGAAGCGCGTCGACGGCCGGAAGATGGACGAGATGCGCCCGCTCGCGGCGGAGGTTGGGCTCCTGCCGAGAGTTCACGGTTCGGGCCTCTTTACCAGGGGACAGACCCAGGCGCTGACCATCACGACCCTCGGGCCGGTCAGCGACGCGCAGATCCTCGACGGTATCGACAAGGATGAATCCAAGCGCTATATGCATCAGTATAACTTCCCGTCCTACTCTGTCGGCGAAACCCGCCCCTCCAGAGGCCCGGGCCGGCGCGAAATCGGCCACGGCGCGCTCGCCGAAAAGGCGCTGCTGCCAGTGATTCCGCCGGTTGAGGAGTTCCCCTACGCGATCCGAGTGGTGAGCGAGATCACCTCCTCAAACGGTTCGACTTCGCAGGCTTCGATCTGCGGTTCGACCCTTTCGCTGATGGACGCAGGCGTTCCGATTAAAGCGCCGGTCGCCGGAATTAGCTGCGGCCTCGTCACCGAGGGCGAACGGTGGATGACGATGGTCGACATCCAGGGCGTTGAGGATTTCTTCGGCGACATGGACTTTAAGGTTGCGGGCACCCACAAGGGCATCACCGCGATTCAAGTCGACATCAAGATCGACGGGCTGTCCTTTGAGGTCATCGACGAGGCGCTCGACAAAACCCGCGCGGCGAGAATCTATATCCTCGATGAAATCATGCTCAAGGCGATTGCGGAGCCGAGAAAAGAACTCTCGAAGTATGCGCCGAAGATGCTGACCCTTAAGATTCATCCCGATAAGATCCGCGAGGTCATCGGCTCGGGCGGAAAGGTGATCCAGAGGATCACCGCCGAATGCGACGTCAAGATCGACATCGAGGACGACGGCAGTGTGTTCGTCTCGGCGATCGACATCGACAACGCCCGCCGCGCGATTCAGATGATACAGACCATTGCGATGGACCCGGAGGTCGGCGCGATCTACAAGGGCCGTGTAACCCGGCTGATGGCCTTCGGCGCGTTCGTTGAGATCGCTCCCGGCAAGGAGGGCCTTGTTCACATTTCGAAGCTCGACACCAAACGGGTTGAGAAGGTTGAAGACGTGGTCACGGTGGGAGACGAGGTTTTGGTGAAGGTGACCGAAATTGACTCCCAGGGCCGGATCAACCTGTCGAGGCGGGACGCGCTCATGGCGATCGAAGCAAAGCAGCACTGAAAACCAAAGTTTTGGGGGCGGGCCGAAAGATAACCCGTCCCCGTTTCGATTTTACAAAACCGGGAGAGAGGAAACCTCCCGGCGCGGCCGGCTGTGATCCAAGGACCGGGGCGATGCGGTTTCGCCCGATGCTCCCACTTCGTTCACAGAATAATCGCAAAAAACGGTTGTGATCGCATTTTTTGTATGTTAAAATAATTTATCGGCTTCAACGACCGGTTCAGAAGGGCGCCGGCGCTTCTGCTGGGCCGGATTGGAGTACATTTCGCCTGAATCCCAAGCGGGACGGGGCGTTTTTAGAAAGTAGAGTTGATTTCTTTTTGGATGGAATAGACTGGTGGACACCGGCGCTTCTGGTACTGCTGATCTGTTTTTCGGCATTCTTTTCTGCGTCTGAGACGGCTTATTCGGCTGTGAACAAAATCCGCCTCAAGAACCTTGCGGATGATGGCAACCGCAGGGCGAAGGCGGCTTACCCGATTGCAGAGCGGTTTGACCGCACCCTTTCGGTGATTTTGGTGGGCAACAATATCGTCAACATCGCCGCGGCGTCAACGGCGACGCTGATTGCGAGCGGCCTGTTCGGCGCGACCGGCGCGGCGGTTTCAACCGTTGTGATGACGGTGGTCATCCTTGTCTTCGGCGAAATTTTGCCAAAGAGTTTTGCAAAAGAAAACAGCGAGACGGTTGCGATGGCTGTTGCGGCGCCGTTTTCGCTGATTTCCACGGTCATGTATCCGGTCGCGTTCTTCTTTATCAAACTTCAGGAGATACTCGGGCGTTTTTACGGGAACAAAAACCCGCAGCCGCTCGTGACCGAAGACGAGCTGATGACCATTATCGAGGCGATCGAGGAGGAAGGGGTCATCGACGAGCAGAAGAGCGAACTGGTTCAGTCGGCGCTCACGTTTGACGACACGACGGTGCAGGAGGTCCTGACGCCGCGGGTTGACCTGGTGGCGATCGACCTGGGCGACGACCCTGAGGAGATCCGGCAGGCTATCCTCTCCGAGCGGTTTTCGCGGCTTCCCGTCTATGAGAAGAGCCTCGACAACATCATCGGCATCCTGCAGACTCGGGATTATCTGGAAGCGGCTCTTACAAGCCGGGGGCCGGTCGATCTCAGGCCGATGCTTGCAAAGCCGCTGTTTGTCCATAAGACAAAGAAGATTTCGGCGCTGCTCGCCGAGTTCAAGCGCGAGAGAATTCATATGGCGGTCGTCATTGACGACTACGGCGGGACGATGGGCATCGTCAGCATGGAGGACCTTTTGGAAGAACTGGTCGGCGAGATCTGGGACGAGGACGAGGAGGCCGAATTTGATTTCGTCACCGTTGAGCCATATGTTTACAGCATCAGCGGCGATTACGGCATCCACGAGGCGCTCGAAAAGATCGGCTACAGCGAGCGCGATTTCGACAGCGACTATTCCTCAATCGGGGGGTGGGCGCTCGAACGGCTTGGGAGAATCCCGGCGGTCGGCGACAGCTTTGACTACAACGGGGTCCACGTCGAGGTGGAGGCGATGGACGAAAAGCGGATCACCCGCCTGACGGTACGGTATACGCCGCCTGCTCCGACCGAATAAACAGAAATAACCGGCCCGGTCTTTATCGCCGCGAGGGCGGCCAGACCGGGCCGGACTTGACCAAAATCCCGATCCGGGAAAGCGGAGGAAGGGAGGGCAAAATGAACGAAAACTGTTTTCAGAAGGCGAAGCGGGTTGTCGTTAAGGTGGGGACAACGACACTGACCCATGCGGGCGGCTCGGTCAACATCCGGGGGGTTGAACGGCTGGTCAAGACGCTGGCCGACCTTAAAAACGCTTCGCGGGAGCTGGTCCTGGTCAGCTCCGGCGCGATCGCGGTCGGAATGGGCGCGATCGGCCTGCCCCAGCGTCCATACGACATCCCATCGAAGCAAGCGGCCGCCGCGGTGGGTCAGTGCGAACTGATGTACTTATATGACAAGCTGTTCAGCGAATATAATCACAACGTGTCCCAGGTGCTGCTGACGCGCGACGTCGTCGAGGACGAACACCGCAAGCAAAACGTCATCAACACCTTCGAGCGGCTGCTCGAATGGGGCGTTCTGCCGATTGTCAACGAGAACGACACCGTATCCTATGAAGAGATCGTCATCGGCGACAACGACACCCTCTCGGCGATTGTGGCAAAGCTGGTGCGCGCAGACGCGCTGGTGCTGTTGAGCGACATCGACGGGCTCTATACCGCAGACCCGCGGGAAGACCCGAACGCACAACTGATTCCGGTGGTCGAGGAGATCGACGAGCGGATCCTCTCGCTCGCGGGCGGGAGCGGGAGCGCGCTGGGAACCGGCGGCATGGTGACCAAAATCCATGCGGCGCAGATTGCGGGGGAGGCGGGAATCGATATGGCGATCCTCAACGGTTCCAACCCGGGTTTGTTATATGATCTGTTTGACGGCAAGGCCGTCGGCACACACTTTAAGGGAGGGAAAAAACATGTATGATCTCGTTTCCCTCGGCAAGAGCGCAAAGATGGCCTCAACCTTGCTGCGCGCGGCCAGCGAACAGGAGCGTAACCGCGCCCTTTCTGCAATCGCAGGGGCCCTTCGGGAGCGGCGGGAGGAGATCCTTGCGGCGAACAGGATCGACCTGGAAAACGCACGGGTCGCAGGGATGCGAAACGCGATGCTTGACCGGCTGACCCTCGATCAGGACCGGATTGAAAAGATTGCGGGAGCGGTTGAGGAGATCATCCGGCTGCGCGATCCGATCGGCGTTGTTGAGCACGGGCACAACCACCCCAACGGGATGCAGATTCTGCGGACCCGGGTCCCGCTCGGCGTGGTCGCGATGATCTATGAGGCGCGGCCGAACGTGACGGTGGATGCGGCGGCGCTCTGCCTCAAGAGCGGGAACGCCTGCATCCTGCGCGGCGGGAAAGAGGCGTTCGGGACCAACCGGGCGTTGGCTGCGATCATGCGCGCCGCGGTGGAGCACGCAGGGCTTCCGGCGGACTGCATCGGCCTTGTGGAGGACACCTCGCGCGAGACGGCGGAACGGCTGATGAAGCTCGACGGCTATATTGACCTTTTGGTACCGCGGGGCGGGGCGGGGCTGATCAAAACGGTGGTCAAAACCGCGACGGTCCCGGTGATCGAAACCGGGGCCGGCAACTGCCATATTTATGTCGACAGCGAGGCGGACCTCGCGATGGCGGCGCGGATTGTGGACAATGCGAAGACCTCGCGCCCGTCGGTCTGCAACGCGGTGGAGACGGTTCTGGTGCACCAGGAAGCAGCGGGAGACTTCCTCCCGATGATGAAGGCGGCGCTCGATGCGCACAATGTCGAAATCCGCGGCTGCCCCAAGACGCGGGTGATCCTCAAAACCGCGGTGGCGGCGACCGAAGAGGATTACGCAACCGAATTCAACGACTATATTCTTGCGGTGAAGGTGGTTGCAAGTTTCGAGGAGGCGGTCGGGCACATTGCGGCCTACTCAAGCGGGCATTCCGAGGCGATCGTCACGAAAAATGTGGAAAAAGCGCGCCGGTTTGTCCGCGAGGTAGACGCGGCGGCGGTTTATGTCAACGCCTCGACCCGGTTTACCGACGGCGGTGAGTTTGGTCTTGGAGCCGAAATCGGGATTTCGACCCAAAAGCTCCATGCGCGAGGCCCGATGGGCCTGACCGAGCTGACCACCGTCAAATATGTGGTCAACGGCGACGGACAAATCCGTTGACCGGGAGCAAAGCGATCACAGTGCCGTCCGGCCCGGTCGGGGCGCGCGGGGACGGCGGAATGGAGTGTTCTATGGAAGATACAAAGCGGATCAGGACCCGCGCAAAGCGTTCCGGCAAGACCGCGCCGATCGGCGGGATCTTTCTGGCGCTGGCGTTGGTGGGCCTTGTTGCGGTTGTGATCTGGAGCGTGGATTTTACCAAGGGTTTTCTCGACAACTCTGCGGAGGTGGAGCGGTTTGAGAAGTTTATCGCGCCGGTCGTGATGATGGACCCGGTGCCGTTCAACCGGATTGAAAACGCGGAGGAAAACCTGATCCTCCAGTCGTCGCTTTGGGCGGCGCTGCTTGGGGACAACCGGGCGAACTACACCTACGACGAGATGGGGATGCTGCTTGTCCCTGCGTCGGACGTCGAGGTTGCGGCGCATTCGTTATTCGGGCCCTATGTCACGGTCACACACCGGACGTTTGACGACAACGATGCAAGCTATATGTACGACCCGGAAATCGGGGCTTATCGGGTCCCGCTGGTGGCGAAAATCGCCTATTCCCCGAAGATCGAGGAGCTGACCAAGAAGGGCGACGCAATCACGCTGAAGGTCGGCTATGTCGCGCCGGGCAACGTTTGGAGCAGCCAGCAGCAGACCGAGACCGGCGAACCGGTTCCCGACAAATTTATGCTGTATGAACTGCTGAAGGGCGAAAACGGGTATTATATCGGCGCGGTGAAGGATACCGAGGACAATATTTTAAATCCAATCTCATAAAGAACAAAAATCCGGCGGCGGAATGTTTTCCGCCGCCGGATTTTTTGCCGGTTAAAAGAGTCGCAAAAGGCGCGCTTCTGCCTGGGAGCGCGCCTTTTGCATCAAGAGACTTTCTGTTTGTGTCATTGGAAAACACAAATGAAAAAGAGGGGGTGGGATTAGAAAATTCCCTGTTCGATCATTGCCCGCGCAACCTTGTTGAAGCCCGCTATATTCGCGCCGGCGACGAGGTTATAGCCGAGGCCGTACTGCTCGGCGGCAGCGGCGGAATTTGCATGGATTTCCTTCATGATGCGGTGGAGTTTTGCGTCGACCTCTTCCGCGGTCCAGGAAAGCCGGGCGGAGTTCTGCGCCATCTCGAGCGCGGATACCGCCACGCCGCCGGCGTTGGCCGCCTTGGCGGGGGCGACCGTCACGCCGTTCTCCATGAGATAGGCGAGAGCTTCGTTGGTTGTGGGTATATTCGAAAGCTCTACCACATATTTGACATTGTTCGCGACAATCTTCTTCGCGTCTTCGAGCTGGATTTCATTCTGGGTTGCGCACGGCATCACGATATCGGCCTTGACGCCCCAGGGCTTTTCACCGGGGAAGAACTTCGCGCTCGGGTATTTGTCGGCGAAATCTCTGATGCGGCCGTTTCTGCTTTCGCGCAGTTCAAGCAAATAATCGACCTTTTCGCCGGAGATGCCGTCCTCATCGTAGATATAGCCTTCCGAGCCGGAGATGGTGACAACCTTTCCGCCGAGCTGGTTGATTTTGGTGGCCGCGCCCCAACACACGTTTCCATAGCCGGACAGCGCGAAGGTTTTGCCTGCGACGCCGCCGTCGTTCTGGTGCTGGAGAACTTCGTTGCAGAAATAGACGCCGCCGAAGCCGGTCGCTTCCGGGCGGATCAGGGAGCCGCCGTAGGTCGTGCCTTTGCCGGTCAGGACGCCGTTTTCCCAAACGCCCTTGATTCTCTTGTATTGGCCGTAGAGGTAGCCGATTTCGCGGCCGCCCACGCCGATATCGCCCGCCGGGACGTCGATGTCCGGGCCGATGTGGCGGTAGAGTTCGGTCATGAACGCCTGGCAGAAGCGCATGATTTCGTTATCGGACTTTCCGCGTGGATCGAAGTCGGAGCCGCCCTTCGCTCCGCCGATCGGAAGGCCGGTGAGCGCGTTTTTAAAGGTCTGCTCAAATCCGAGCGCTTTTAAAATCCCGATGTAGACGCTATTGTGGAACCGAAGGCCGCCTTTGTACGGGCCGATTGCGGAGTTGAACTGGACGCGGTAGCCGCGGTTGACGCGGGTGATCCCCTCGTCGTCCACCCAGGTGACACGGAAGGCGATCTGGCGCTCCGGCTCGACAAGGCGGCCGAGAAGGTCGATATTCTCGTATTCCGGATGCTTGTCGATGACGACTTCGAGCGAGGAGAAGACCTCTTCCACCGCCTGGATGAATTCCGGATCCCCGGCGTTTCGCCGTTTGACCGTCTCCAGGATCTTTGACATGTATGCGTTCATAACCATAACCCCCCAAAATTTATAACAAAATCGTAGAACAATGAAAGATTTCCTGCAATAGGAAGATTATTAATATTCAACATGGCGCATTTTATTTTTTAAAACCAGCAGAATTCGGAATAAAGAGTAATTGTATCTAGGATATCGAATAAATAAGTCTAAATAAATAACAATAAATGTGCTAAATATGAACATATGGCGCTCGCTGCGCCGCTCACTTTGAATTTGGATTTTTGATCAGGTTCATCGCCGTTTACAAATCGGACATAATATTCACGGAAATCGCCTAAAATGCGCCTTTTGCCATTGGAAGCGGAATTCCGTAAACTGCAAATGCATTTTTTGCCGTTTCGCGGATTAGCGTATCCGCTTCGATCCCTTTTACGCCGGCGAGGGTTCCGACAGTCCGGGGAAGCATGGTGGAATCGCAGCGCTTTCCGCGGAACGGCTCCGGCGCCATGTAGGGACAGTCCGTTTCGATGAGAAGCCGGTCGAGCGGGACGGCGCGCGCCGCTTCGAGCGGCCTGCGCGCATTTCGAAAGGTGACGGCGCCGGTGAAGCCGAGGTACATCCCAAGCCTTATATATTCGCGCGCGAGTTCCGCCGAGCCGGAAAAACAGTGCACGACGCCCTTGGGGCGAAAGCGTTTGACGATTTCGAGGGTGTCGGCATGCGCGTCCCGGCTGTGGATGATCACGGGGAGGCCGAGATCGCGCGCGAGGGCGAGCTGCCGTTCAAACGCGGCGCGCTGTACCTCGCGCGGGGAGCGGTCGTAGAAGTAGTCGAGTCCGATTTCGCCGAGCGCGACGACTTTGTTGTGCCGGGTGAGGGCTTCGATCTGCGTGAGCGCCTCGTCGGTGAGCGTTTTCGCCTCGTGCGGATGGACGCCGGCAGAGGCGTAGAGAAATGGAAACCGCTCGGCAAGGGCTTTTGCGCGCAGGCTGGAGGAGAGGTCGCTTGCACTATTTAAAATCCAGCCGACGCCGTGAGCCGGCATCGAGGACACAAGCGCGTCGCGGTCGGCGTCGAAGGCCTCCTCGTCATAGTGCGCGTGGGAATCGAAGATCAGTGCCATAAGGGGGTTCTCCTTCTTTCAGTGGGATCACAAAACGGCGGGGCATGGCGGACCGCAGCTGCGGCCTGCCATGCCCCGCAATATGGTTGTTTTCAGTGAATTGAGGAGCCGCAGGGGATCGAATCGTCCATGAAGACCACGCGGACGTCCTCCGCGCCGTCCGGCTTGACCGAATCGGCGGCGAGGATCATCCCCTCGCTCATCACGCCGCGGAGCTTTGCGGGCCTTAGGTTCGCAACCACGACTACCTTTTTCCCAACGAGGTCCTCCGGCTGGTACCACTGGTGGATGCCGGAGACCACCTGACGGCCGGTCCCAGTCCCGTCGTCCAGGGAGAGGCGAAGAAGCTTGTCGGATTTCGGGACCGGTTCGCAGGCGGTGACCTTTGCGACAATGAGCTTTACCTTCTTGAAATCGTCGATGGTGATGATCCCTTCGGGCGCAGCGTCCTTGGGCTGTTCTGCTTTGGGTTTCGCTTGCTTCGCGGCGGGCTGCGCGCCGGCCGCTTCTTGCTCGGCCTGTTTCTGCTCGAGCAGCTCAAGCTCTTTTTTCATGTCGATGCGCGGGAAGAGGTTTTCGGTTTTGTTGACGCAGTATTCGGTGTTCGCGAAATAGAGGGCGCTTTCATATTTGGCCGCCGATTCGTCGACGCCGAGCTGCCGCATAATCTTCTCCACGGAATCCGGGATGAACGGGGTCAGAAGGATTGCCGAGATCCGGATAATCTCCAGAAGGTTGTAGAGGACGGCGGCGAGGCGGCCGGCCTGGGCCGGATCCTTGCCGAGCGCCCAGGGGGCGGTTTCATCGATATATTTGTTCGCGCGGGCGACGACCTTGAAGACCTCCACCAGTGCGTCCTGGAAGGCATAGCGCTCCATCGCCTCCTCATAGCGGCCGCGCAGTTCCTCCGCCATGTGGATGAGCTGATCGTCCGGGGAGATGAAGTCGCGGTCCTGCGGGATGGCCTGCCCGAAGTATTTCTTCGCCATTGAAAGGGTCCGGGAGACAAGGTTCCCGAGGTCGTTGGCGAGGTCGGAGTTGATTCTGTTGATCAGCGCTTCGTTCGAGAAGACGCCGTCGGAGCCGAATGGGAACTCCCTGAGGAGGAAGTAGCGCAGCGAGTCTACGCCGTACCGCCCGCAGAGGACGACGGGGTCGACGACGTTGCCCTTCGACTTCGACATTTTCCCGCCCTCGAGCAGCAGCCAGCCGTGGCCGAAGACCCGCTTTGGCAGCGGGAGGTCGAGCGCCATGAGCATCGCGGGCCAGACGATGGTGTGGAAGCGGGTGATCTCTTTCCCGACGAAGTGGACGTCGGCCGGCCAGTATTTTTCGAAGTCGTGGTAGCGGCTGTTGCCGTAGCCGAGCGCGGTGATATAGTTCGAGAGCGCGTCGACCCAGACATAGACGATATGTCCGGGATCGAAGGTGACCGGGACGCCCCAGGTGAAGGTCGTCCGGGAAACGCAGAGGTCCTCGAGGCCGGGCCGGATAAAGTTGTTGACCATTTCGTTGAGGCGGCTCTGCGGTTCGATGAAATGGGGGTTCTCTTCATAATAATAATGCATCAGGCGGTCGGCGTATTTCGAGAGGCGGAAGAAATAGGCCTCCTCCTCGGTTTCGGCCACCTCGCGGCCGCAGTCGGGGCATTTTCCGTCAATCAGCTGGCTTTCGGTCCAGAACGATTCGCAAGGTGTGCAGTATTTGCCTTTGTAGGAACCTTTATAAATGTCGCCGCGGTCATAGAGCTCTTTGAAGATCTTCTGGACCGACTGCTGATGGTAATCGTCGGTGGTGCGGATGAAGCGGTCATTTGAGATGTTCATCAGCTTCCAAAGGTCCTTGATGCCCGCCACGATGTTGTCCACATACTGCTGGGGGGTAACGCCGGCGGCTTTCGCCTTGTCCTCGATTTTCTGCCCGTGCTCATCGGTGCCGGTGAGAAACATCACGTCGAAGCCCTGCATTCGCTTATACCGCGCCATGACGTCGGCTGCGACTGTGCAGTAGCTGTGGCCGATGTGGAGCTTATCCGACGGATAATAGATCGGCGTTGTGATGTAGAACGTTTTTTTCTTCATGCTTTGACCATCCTTTCGCGCCTGTGGGAGATCTCTCCCGCAGGCGCCAATGATATCCGCGCCGGAACCGGACGGCGCAAAGGCCGCTTGGAACACCGATTTGAAATCTTCAGATGCGAGTTTGAATAGTTGTCCGGCCCGCTTTCATATAGTTGGAGAGAGATGCGGCCCCGCTGCCCGAACCCGCGGCTGGGTGGACGTGTTCGAATAACGCAGCGCGGCTCTCCCGCCAAAGGCGGGGGGAACTGGGCCGCCGCCCGATTTGCTGCGAACAATTATACCATTGGCGCTAGGAAAACTCAACCATTCCGGGCGTTCTTTGCATTCAGTTTGCCCGAAAACGGACAGGCTCACACCGAAAAACGAAACAGCCGGCCCGATTCAGGGGAGGATGGCCTTCACAGCCGCAAAAGCAGTTTTACGCTTCCAGAAGAGATCAGGCTGGCGTGCAGGATAGAATCCGCCGGCCCGGCTTCTGCCTGGGTCCGCAGAACCGCAAACCGAAACGCAGGGACGATCGGCGATCTATTGCAGACGACTGATGGCCCCGTATTTGGATGGGGATTCGGCACACAAAGGGGGAAGCGAGATGATTAAGAATTGACGGTCTTTACAAGCGGTCTGATAAAAGCGTAAAATCAGACGTAGAAAATTGTGGGAAAACAGCGATATTAAGCCAGTCCGGGGGAAGAATGCGGTCGAAAGACCTCAAATTCCACAATTATTTACATGAATCCCTTTATTTTATGTTGCAAATGCAGAGAGTTTTATGTAAAATAGATACTAACGGCCAAACTGTTATGGTATTCTTGACAATGAAAGAGGAGTATGTTATGTCTAACAGACTTTTTCAGGGGATCATCCATCAGATGCGCGACTCGATTGACCGCGTGATCGGCGTGATCGATGATACCGCACATGTCATTGCCTGCAGCGATCTGAGCAAGCTCGATGGGTCGAGGGAGTACCTCTCTTTGGACTTGAGCGAGGGCAGGGCCTTTGTCCGCGACGGTTATACATATAAGCCGTTCGGAAACGGGCAGAGGACCGATTACACCGTTTTCGTCGAGGGGACCGACGATCTTGCGATGCGCTATGCCGGCATTCTGAGCGTGGCGATTTCGGGGATCAAGCAGTATTACGACGAGAAATACGACCGCGGCAACTTCATCAAGAACGTCATCCTGGACAATATCCTGCCCGGCGACGTATATATCAAGGCCCGGGAGCTGCATTTTAACACCGACGTTTCCCGCGTTGTGTTCCTGGTGCGGATTGTGTCGGCGTCCGGCGTCTCGGCGTTTGACGTGATTCAAAACCTGTTCCCAGACAAACAGAAGGACTTCGTGTTCAATATCTCGGAAACCGATATTGTCATTGTCAAGGAGATCAAGCCCGGGATTGAATCGAAAGACCTGGAGAAGCTCGCGCGTTCGATCGTCGAAACCCTCGGAAGCGAGTTCTATACCCGGGTTGTGGTCGGCATCGGGACGGTTGTGGCCGGGGTCAAGGATCTCGCGCGGTCGTTCAAGGAGGCGCAGGTCTCGCTCGAGGTCGGGAAGGTGTTCGACACAGAGAAAACGATTGTGCGGTATGACAACCTCGGCATCGCGCGGCTGATCTACCAGCTTCCGACGACCCTCTGCGAGATGTTCCTCAAGGAAGTGTTCCTCAAGGGATCAATCGACAGCCTCGACAAGGAGACGCTGTTCACCATCCAAAAGTTTTTTGAAAACAACCTCAACGTTTCGGAGACGTCGAGAAAGCTGTTTGTACACCGAAACACGCTCGTCTACCGGCTGGAAAAGATTAAAAAGCTTACCGGGCTCGACCTGCGCGAATTCGACCATGCAATCGTTTTTAAGGTGGCGCTGATGGTGAAGAAATATCTCACCGCCAATCCGGTGAAATACTGATTTGTCTTCTCTGACGCGCACGGAGGATCTTGTCCAGATGGTAGAACTGATCAATGTCTGTAAAACCTATGACAACCAGACGGTCGCCCTCACCGATGTGAACTTTCATGTCGAGAAGGGCGAGTTCGTCTTTATCGTCGGCTCGTCCGGCGCAGGCAAATCCACGCTTTTGAAGCTGATCATGAAAGAAGAGAACCCGACCTCCGGCCATGTGATCGTGGACGGGGTGGACGTCGGGAAGTTGAAACGCGGCGTTGTGCCGTACTACCGGCGCTCAATCGGAATGGTGTTCCAGGACTTCCGGCTGATCCCGAACATGACCGCTTATGACAACGTGGCGTTCGCGCTCCGGGTCACCGGGGTATCCGGGAAGGAGATCAAACGTCGGGTCCCCTATGTGCTCGACCTGGTCGGGCTTTTGCCGAAGGCCAAGAAGATGCCCGACCAGCTTTCGGGCGGCGAACAGCAGCGGGTCGCCCTCGCGAGGGCCCTGGTCAACAACCCGTCGCTGATCATCGCGGACGAGCCGACCGGGAACATCGACCCGGCCATGAGCTTTGAAATCGTCGATCTGCTCAACGAGATCAACAAGTGCGGAACCACTGTGATGATGGTCACCCACGAACATAATCTGGTGGCGAAGTTCCGTCACCGGACCATTGTCATTGACGGCGGCGCCGTTGTCGCCGACGGTCGGATCGGAGGTAAACGTGCGCGGCAGTAGTTTCGGTTATTTGATCAAAGAGGGGTTCCGCAACATCGCGGCGAACCGGATGCTTTCGCTTGCGGCGATCGGCGTCCTGGTCGCGTGCCTGCTGCTGGTCGGGACCTCGATGCTCTTCACCCTCAATATCAACAGCATTGTCGGCTATGTCGAGAGCCAGAACGAGGTCGTCGTCTTCCTCCGGGACGAACTGTCCGCCGAACAGATGGAACGGGCGGACAACGAGATCAGGGCCTTGCCAAACATCGCGTCGGTCACCTATGTCAGCAGAGAAGAGGGGCTTGTTGAATGGATGGACGCCCTTGGGGACGACGGGACGCTGCTCGAATGGCTTTTGACCGACAATCCGCTTCCCAATTCCTACCGGTTGGTGATCAAGGACCTTTCCAACATCGATGAAACGCTGATGGAGCTTCGGAGCATGGATTGGGTGGAAACGGTCTCGGCGCCGATTGAGGTTGCGCAGACGGTGGCGGGCCTCAAGGAGGCGGTGCGCCTTGGCGGGGCGGGGATTATCCTGATCCTGTCGGCCGTTTCGGTGGCGATTGTGGCCAACACCATCAAGATTACGATCTTCAACCGCCGCAGGGAAATCAGCATCATGAAATATGTCGGCGCGACCGATGCGTTTATTCGCCTCCCGTTTGTGGTGGAGGGGATCCTGCTCGGCCTGATTTCGGCGACCATTGCGTTTTTCCTTTTGTGGGGGGCCTACAGCGGCTTTGTCCACTGGGTCAGTCAGTCTACGGCAAGCTGGACGGTTCTCCTCTCGGCCAACCTGGTGACGTTTGGAGAAGTTGCCGGTTCGATCTATCTCACATTTGCGGCGGCGGGCGTCTCGATCGGCGCGGTCGGAACGCTTCTGTTTACCGGAAAGTATGTCAAAGTTTAGGATGTGCCCCGGGGCTGCCGAAGGCGGCCCCGGGGAATCTTGGCGTTTCGGGGGCTGGGAAAATTTTCGTCTTTGTTCACAGGGCGTGCACAAATTTGACGCCTGTGTCGCACATACTGTCAGACAGGAGGTTTTACTGGATTTATGAAGTGGACGAAGGCCGGGGCCGCGTTTCTTGCGGCGGTTGTGATGACGTCTTCGCTTTCGCTGGGCGCGTTTGCGGATGACGACTATGAAAATCAGATCAGCGATCTCAATTCAAAATACGATGAGCTTGAAAAGCAGCAGCAGGCGCTTCAAAAAGAGATTGACAAGGCAAAGACCGAAAAGGAACGCCAGCAGGCGGTCAAGGCGCAGATTGACAACCAAATTGTCAGCACCCGGAGCCAGATCTCGGTTTTGAGCGACAAGATCTCCCTGTTGGAAGAAAACCTCCAGGAGACGACATCGGAACTTGAGCAGAAGGAATATGACATCAGCGAAAACTACGCCCTGATGAAGCAGCGGCTCAGGGTGATGTATACCACCGGGAACGCGAGCGTTCTGGGGCTTTTGATTGGGGCGGACAGCTTCACCGAATATTTGACCCGCACCGAAGTCGCCTCAAAGGTAGCGGAGCACGACCAGGAGATGCTCGAGGCGATGCGGGCGGAGCTGCTCGACATCAAGGCGTTTAAAGAAGAAATTGAAACCAACAAGACGGAGATTGAGAGCGCCAAGGGGCAGCTTGCCGGAAAGCAGGCGCAGCTCGACGACCAACTCAAGGAAACCGAGGGCCAGATCCAGGACCTTGCGGCGCTGGAAGCGCAGATCAAAAACAACCAGGAGGAAATTGAGGCGCAGCAGAAGCAGATTCAGGCCGAGATCGATGAAATTTACAAGCAGATCAACTCGGTCGGCGAATATACCGGCGGCGTCATGGGCTGGCCGCTGGTCGGCTTTAACACGGTGACCTCCAATTTCGGCTGGCGCTTTAACCACACCGATTACCACACCGGCATCGACATCGCGGGCAAAAACGCGGCCGGGCAGGGCGTTTACGGAAAGCCGATCGTCGCGGCGAGCGACGGGGTTGTGGCGTTTACCCAGACGAACTATGTTGTCGGGAAAGGGTACGGCATCTATCTGATCATCGACCACGGCGGCGGGATCTCGACCCTCTACGGGCACACGAGCGGGCTTGCGGTGAAGGTTGGGGACCAGGTAAAGCGCGGCCAGACCATCGCCTATGTCGGCTCGACCGGGTGGTCAACCGGACCGCATCTGCACTTTGAGGTGCGCGTCGACGGGAAATATGTCAATCCCTGGGGATATCTCAAATAACCGCCCCGCGGGGAGCAAAGGGAGTTTTAGATGAAAAGAAGGATTACACTGGGCGGCGCGGTGACGCTTGCGCTCATGTTTTCGACCGTGACCTTTGTGATCACGATGCTCTGGTCGATGAACGTCTTTAACGGGAGCGTTTACAACATCAAAGAGCGCGAAACCATGTATGCAAAGCTCGCCGAGGTCGACGGCATCGCGAGACAGAACTATTTATATGGCATCGACGAGGACCGGCTTTCGGACAGTTTGATCGAGGGTTATATCGCAGGGCTCGGGGACGAATACGGCCGTTATTTCACGGCCGAACAGTACAACAGCCTGATGAAAAACTACGACGGGCAGATGGTGGACATCGGCCTTGTCTGCGGACCGAACCCGGATGGATATATCAGGATCGAGCAGGTTTACCCCGATTCGCCGGCCCTGGAAGCCGGCCTTGCGAAAGACGACCTGATCGTCAAAGTGGACGAGCTTTCGGTTACGGGCGAGAACTACGCGGATGCGGTTGAAGCGCTCCGGGGCGACCCTGGGACGACGGTGGAGCTTTTGGTCCGGCGCGAGGGGGTAGAAAAATCCTATACCATCACCCGGCGGCGGGTCGAGGTGCCGAGCGTCGAATACCGGATGATCGACAACGTCGGCTATCTGCGCATCAAGGAGTTCAACAACAACACCCCCGATCAGTTCAACCGCGGGCTCGACCGGCTGATGCAAGAGGGGGCCGAGGCGCTGGTCTTTGACGTGCGCTCGAATCCCGGCGGGCCGATCGAGTCGGTTGCGGCAATGCTCGACCGGCTGCTGCCCGAAGGGCCGATTGTGTCCGCGACCTATAAGGACGGGCGAACCGAGGTGCTTTATACGAGCGACGCGGAAGAGATTACCCTTCCGATGGTCGTCCTGATCAACCAATCTTCAGCGAGCGCGGCGGAACTGTTTGCCCAGGCGCTCAAGGATTATGGAAAGTGCCGGACGGTCGGCGTGACCAGCTATGGCAAGGGCGTCATGCAGAACATCCAGCGGCTGAGCGACGGTTCGGCGCTCGACATCACTGTGGCTTACTATAACCCGCCGAAATCCGCCAACTTCGACGGGGTTGGGATCAAGCCCGATTATGAAGTGAAACTGAACGCCGAGCAGGAAAAAGAACTCTGGGACCTCGACGAGACGAACGACCCGCAGTTTCGAAAGGCGCTTGAGCTGGTCGGCGCGGCGATCCGGAATCTGGATCCTTCGACCGACATCAACGGCGAATTTGAAGCGACTATCGTAGACGAGACCGGGGAATCGGCCTCTTCCTCCGAGGGGGAAAGCGAACCCGGTGGGGAGGGTTCAGCGTCTTCGCAGGACGGGGAAGAGGAAGCCTCCGGCGATGGTTCTTCTTCGGATTCGGACTCTTCCTCAGATGCGGAAAGCGGCGAGGATGACGGCGCTTCCGGTTCCTGAGGCGAAAACCACAAGGCAGCGGCGCCCAGGGGCAAACCGCTGCCTTCCGTCTTTTCCGCCGGGACACATTTTTTAAAAGCTGTCCGCATATCCTTTTCCAAGCGGGAAGCAAAACCGGCGCGGCCGTCCAGATTTGGCCCGGGGTTTTCCTTTGCGGCTAATGATCGAGTGCCAGCCGGATTGACCGGGCATCGATGGGAGGGAACGGATTGTTTTCAGTTTTGGTCAGGCGGCCGGGACGAGCCGGCATAGGGGGGCGCGTTTTGGACAGAATATTGCCTCGCCGGCCGGCGGCGGAGTGGAAAAAAGCTTTGGACGTGCCGTATCTTGAGGTGACGGTCTTCGACCCGGCCGGCGCGAAGACCTGGAAACGGGTGGAACGGCTTGCGGATACGCTCTGCGGAAGGATGGTTCTGCCGGAAGAGATGTTCGAGACGGGATCGGATTCCATTCGAAGGTTCGACGCGAAGGACCGGTTTTTGCCCGTGGTTGTACAGAATACGGTCTGCCTGCTGCTGGAGGAATCGGGACTGCCGCTTTACCGGCGGACCGTCGGGCTGGTGGATCCGCGCGGGATCTACCAGAGCATGGCGGTAAGGCTCCTTCGGCATTCGACCGCGCTCCGGGTCATGACCGGGGAACCGGACAGGTATCGGAAGTTTGCCGAACAGATGATGGAAAACTTCGGCGCGCCGGTGATGCTTACAACGCCGGAGTCGACGATGTGCGACTGTGTCGTCGCAGCGGCGCCGGATGGGCTTCGGGCTGGACTCGCAGCGCAAATCAGGTGTCCGGTGGTCTCCGCGAGGGACACCGAGGGCGGGGGATCCGTTCTCAGCCATCTGAAGGTAGCGCCCCCGGAGGAATTGGATGGCCAGATCCCGGAGGGGATCGCGCCCGCTGAATTCCTCGGCGCGCTCTATGAAATCGGCGGCGTACAGAGCCTTGGCGCCCTGTCTGCGTCGGGCGGAAGGATCGGCGGAAGGTCGGTGAGCCTTCGGGAATTTCGGGAGATGGCAGGGATTGGGAATGGGATTTCTTACCAGTGAAGCGGGCTTGACAGTGCAGTCTTGTTCTAATATAATAGCTCTATTACAAAACTGGGATTTATGCGCTTGCAACGAAATTAGGGGGATTTGGAAGGTATAAAATGTCAGAGCTCTACGAAAAAGAGCGAATATATGATAAATTGTGCCGATAAAAATGCAGGAGGGACTTTGTTTTGGCGGAAAAGTTACTTATGACCAGGGAGGGCTATCAAAACCTTAAGGATGAGCTGGAAAATCTCAAAACCGTGAAACGGATGGAGATTGCGGATAAAATTCGGGTTGCGCGCGGATTTGGCGACCTTTCGGAAAACAGCGAATACGACGAGGCGAAGAATGAACAAGCCATCCTCGAAGCAAAGATTCAAAAAATAGAAGAAAAGCTCAAGCACGTTACCATCATTGAGGCCGATCAGGTCAACGCGAGCGTGGTCTCGATCGGGACGAAGGTGGTGCTGCTCGACACCGAATTCGGGGACGAGATGCAGTACCGGGTGGTCTCTGCGGCCGAATCGGACGACGGGGACGACGCGATCACGAACGAATCGCCGGTCGGGAAAGCGATCATGGGACGGAAAGAGGGCGACGAGGTCGTCGTCAAAGTCCCGGCGGGCGAGCTGAAGTTCAAGATTCTCAAGATCAGCATTTGAGGTTTAAAGATGCGGCGATGGCCCGGGGCGGGGAGCCTTCCCCGCGCCGGGCCGGAGCGCGTTTTGGACCCGGCCGTTTTTCAGTACCGAAGTCCGGGCAGGATAGGAAAAGACAAAAATACCAGCAGAAGGATGTGTTAAGGTTTGAGCGACGTGCAAAATAGGCTTTCGGACGAAGAACCCCAGGACCTTTCAGAACTCCTGAAAATCCGGCGGGAAAAGCTAAACGACCTGAAGAGACGCGGGAAGAACCCTTATGAGATCACCATCTTTGAACGCAGCGCCTATGCGAAACAGATTGTCGAGCATTTTGACGAGATGGACGGGCAGGAGGTCAGCGTAGCGGGGCGGATCATGACCTGGCGCAACATGGGGAAGGCGACCTTCCTCGACCTGATGGACGCCTCCGGCAGGATACAGCTTTATATCCGGATCAACAACGTCGGCGAGGAAGCCTATCAGGAATTCGGCCGCTGGGACATCGGCGACATCATCGGCGTGCGGGGTTCGGTCTTTAAAACCCACAAAGGCGAGATTTCGGTGCAGGTGCATGAGATCGCCCTGCTTTCGAAGAGCCTTCTGCCGCTGCCGGACAAGTGGCACGGACTCAAAGACACGGAAACCCGCTACCGCCAGCGCTATGTCGATCTGATCGTGAATCCCGAGACGCGGGAAACCTTCGTCAAGCGCTCGAAGATCATCCGGGAGATTCGGACCTTTCTCGACAACCGCGGCTATCTCGAGGTGGAGACGCCGGTGCTGCACACCATTGCGGGCGGCGCGGCCGCGAAGCCGTTTATCACCCATCACAATGCGCTCGATATCGAAATGTATCTTCGGATTGCGCTCGAATTGCATTTAAAGCGCCTGATCGTGGGCGGCTTTGACAAGGTGTATGAGATTGGGCGGGTGTTCCGCAACGAGGGCATTGACACGCGGCACAATCCAGAATTTACGCTCCTCGAGCTCTATGAGGCGTACACCAACCTCGGCGGCATCATGGACCTGGTCGAAGACCTGTTCCACACGGTGTCGGAAAAGGTTTTGGGGACCGGGAAGATCAGCTACGGCGGGGTCGAACTTGAACTGGACAAGCCATTTGAGCGGGTGACCATGACCGAGATTGTAAAGCGCTATTCCGGCGTAGACTTTAAAGAGATTAAAACGCAGGAAGAGGCCAGGCGGGCCGCCAAGGAACACCATGTTGAGGTGGAGCCCCACTTTGGCGTTGGGAAGATCCTCGAGGCGTTTTTCGACGAGTTCGCGGAGAAGAACATTATCCAGCCAACCTTTGTCACAGAGTACCCGGTGGAGATCTCCCCGTTTGCCAAGCGCATACCCGGCAACGAGGAGTACACCGAGCGGTTTGAGCTGTTCATCATCGGGCGCGAATACGCGAACGCATTTTCCGAACTTAACGACCCGATCGACCAGCGCGAGCGGTTTGAGCGCCAAATGGAACTCAAAGCGAAGGGCGATGAGGAAGCGGGCGAGATCGACGAGGACTTCCTCTGTGCGATGGAATACGGCATGCCTCCGACCGGGGGCCTTGGAATCGGCGTCGACCGGATGGTGATGCTGTTGACCGACAGCGCTTCGATCCGGGATGTGCTGTTGTTCCCCACCATGAAGCCGCTGGACTGATGGACAGCCCGCAAACCCGCATGAAACCTGGTTTGTGAGGAATCGAGTTTACTATAGTTACAACGATTTTATTGCGAATGAGAATCCCTTGAGGAAAAGGAACAGGCCCGCCGGCATGCCGGCGGGCCTGTTCTGCCAGGAAAGATATGAAATGGGGTCAAAATGAGCATATGATCAGGCATAGAATTGCAGCGCCCAAAACAGCGGATGCGATCAGTGCGCTCAGCGGCATACCGATGTTTTAATAAAGCGACCGTAGGTATCAATTGGATTTTACCGTTGTAGCTGCAAGTTGTCTCAATACGGAACGCTTCCATAGCGCCACCCTTTTTCGGCGATCGCAAAAAAATGCAGCTTGATCCCGCCGGGAATTTAAGAGAATTCCCGGCGGGTTTTGTCCGCGTACATCAAAAGCCCGGCCTGCCCCTTTTGTCTCCGGGCGGCATAGTATGTAGAAAACATTTGATTGTAGCCAGGAGGCAGTTATGAATTGTAGTATGCGAACATGTTTTTGCTGTCCGGGGCCGCAGGGTCCAGCAGGACCGCAGGGGCCGATGGGGCCGGCAGGGCCGCAGGGTCCAGCAGGACCGCAGGGGCCGATAGGGCCGATGGGGCCTACAGGGCCGCAGGGCTTGGCGGGGGCGACGGGGGCGACGGGGCCGGCTGGGCCGCAGGGCTTGGCGGGGCCGACGGGGCCGGCTGGACCGCAGGGCTTGGCGGGGGCGACGGGGGCGACGGGGCCGGCTGGGCCGCAGGGCTTGGCGGGGGCGACGGGGCCAACAGGGCCGGCAGGACCGCAGGGCTTGGCGGGGGCGACCGGGGCGACGGGGGCGACGGGGCCCACAGGAGCGGGGGTTGCGCCGTCCTATTTTGACGCGGCTGCGAACGGGGGCGCGCAGGATGTCCCGCCCGGGGGCGAGGTCACGTTCCAGACCGCTTATCAGTCCGGGGACTTCGTATTTTCGCCGAACACATCCACCATTACGGTGAACACAGCCGGGGTTTACCGGGTTGACTATGCGCTGACCCTTCGGCCTGAGGATGGAACGGTCAACGCCGCGTATGCGGTGGCGATCAACGGGCTGGAAAATCCGCTTTCGTTTGCGGGGGTGCGGATTACCGGCCTGAGCGACGCCGAGCGGATTGAGCTGACCGGGGCCTTCCTCACGCCGATCCCGGCGGGGGCTGCGGTCGCGCTGCGGAGCAAGGGCTCGACCATAAACCATCTGGCGGGCGCCGGCGTCAACAATCAGGCGGTCAACCGGTCGGCGATTATACTCCAAAGAATCGCCTGAAAATGGGGCGGAGGGCCGCGCCGCGGCGCTTGGCCCGTTCCGCCCAAAGAACCGGACGGGAGGCCCGGCCGCGGAAAGGAAAAGGATGCGTAAAATGTTTGGAAGCGTCTGGACAATCGCTCCTGGATGTGGTATGATGCAAACCAGCAAAGCCTTTAAGTTGGTCCCGTGAGGCCGGCAAGGCGGCGGTTTTCATTCTAGAACAGACTGGAGGGCCCGGCAAAGGGGGCCTTCCGCTTTGCGAAAGCAGAAACCGGCCCGTCCGCCTTCTCGCGGACGGGCTTTTTTGCAGGATGCAAACCGGAGGGGGAAATTGCAGATGGCCGCAGAAAACAGGGACACGCCCGCCGTCATCCTCGACGAAAAGGCGATGGAGCGCACCATTGTGCGTATTTCCTTCGAGGTAGTGGAACGGAACCGCGGTGCGGAAAACCTCTGCGTCGTGGGGATTATGGGCGGCGGAACCGAGATCGCCGGGAGGATCGCCGCAAAGATCGGGCAGATCGAGGGACGGGAGATCGAGGTCGGCTCCCTCGACATCACGCCGCATCGGGACGACGGGGGGAGAACGATCGGCGGGGACCGTTCCTCGATCCCGTTTGACATCAGCGACAAGCGGGTGGTTCTGGTGGACGACGTCCTCTACACCGGGCGGACGGTCCGGGCGGCGATCGACGCGATCATGTCGCGCGGGCGGCCGAAGAACATCCAGCTTGCGATTTTGATCGACCGGGGACACCGGGAGCTGCCGATCCGGTCGGATTTTGTCGGGAAAAACGTCCCGACCGCGGCGGAGGAAAAGATTGTGGTTCATACGAAGGGCCGGCACGGGGCGGACGAGGTCCTGCTCTACCGGCGCGGATCGAAGGCGGAGGGGTAACAGCAAAATGGCGATGGACAGACTGATTCAAAATATTATAGAAAAACAGAATCCGACGGTGGTCGGCCTCGACCCGAAACTCGACTACATCCCGAAGCAGATACTGGACGCGGCGTTTGCGAAAGAGGGGGAGACCCTCCGCGGGGCGGCCGAGGCGGTGCTTGCCTACAACAAAGGCATCATCGACGCGGTCTGCGGCATTGTCCCGGCGGTCAAGCCCCAGTGCGCCTATTACGAGGCGTTCGGCTGGGAGGGGATGCGGGTTCTCGCCGAGACGGTTTCTTATGCGAAGGGGAAGGGGATGTTCGTCATCCTCGACGGCAAGCGGAACGACATCGGCTCCACCATGGAGGCCTACGCCGGCGCGCATCTGGGCATTGTGAAGGTTGGGGCGAACGAATATGAACCGTTCGGCGGGGACGCGCTTACGGTAAACGGCTATCTTGGGACCGACGGAATTGGGCCGCTGCTCGGTGTGTGCGCCGCGCGGGACCGGGGGGTTTTCGTGCTGGTCAAGACCTCGAACCCATCCTCCGGCGAACTCCAGGACCGGAAGCTTGAAGGCGGCGAAACGGTCTATGAGGCGATGGCCGCGAAATGCGAGGAATGGGGCGCGGGGAGCGTCGGCGCGTTCGGTTATTCTGCCGTCGGGGCGGTGGTCGGCGCGACCTGGCCGAAGGAACTGGCGGCGCTGCGCAGGCTCATGCCGCACACGATGATTCTGGTCCCCGGCTACGGGGCGCAGGGCGGCGGGGCGAGCGACGCCGCCGGCGCGTTCGACGAAAAAGGGCTTGGGGCGGTCGTTAACTCCTCACGCGCGGTGCTGACCGCCTGGAAGAAGAAGGGCGACGACGGAAACCGGTTTGCCGAGTGCGCGGCGGAGGAGGCAATACGGATGCGGGAAGACCTGAAAACCGTTTTGCCGGCAAGAATTGGATGAGAATAAAAACGTTTAAAGCCTGCAAACCGCTGTCCATGAGGCGAGAGAAAGGGGTAATTTGAAATGCCGCTGAGAAGCGATATTCGAAAAGTGCTGGTGATCGGCTCGGGCCCGATTGTGATCGGTCAGGCTGCGGAGTTCGACTATGCGGGAACACAGGCCTGCCGCGCGCTCAAGGCCGAGGGCCTTGAGGTTGTGCTGATCAATTCCAACCCGGCGACAATCATGACCGACAAGGCGATGGCGGACCGGATCTATATCGAGCCGCTCAACCTCGAGACGGTGCGGCGGGTGATCGAGATCGAGCGGCCGGACAGCGTCCTCTCGACCCTCGGCGGGCAGACCGGGCTGACCCTTTCGATGCAGTTGGCGAAGGACGGGTTCCTCGAAAAGATGGGGGTAAAGCTCCTCGGCGCGAAGCCTGAAACCATCGATAAAGCCGAGGACCGGCAGATTTTTAAGGACACCATGCTCGGGATCGGCGAGCCCTGTATCCCGTCGAAGGTGGTGACCGATCTCGACGACGCGCTCGCCTTTGCCGAAGAGATCGCCTATCCGGTGATCGTCCGCCCGGCTTTTACGCTCGGCGGGACCGGCGGCGGCATCGCGAACGACGAGGCGCAGCTTCGGGAGATCGGCGGGAACGGCCTTCGGCTGTCGCCGATCCACCAGATCCTCGTGGAGAAGTGCATTTCGGGCTGGAAGGAGATCGAGTTCGAGGTCATCCGCGACTCAAAGGGGAACAAGATCACCGTCTGCTCGATGGAAAACCTCGACCCGGTCGGCGTCCACACCGGCGACTCGATCGTCGTCGCGCCGGCAGTCACCCTTTCGGACAAGGAATACCAGATGCTCCGGACCGCGGCGCTGAACATTGTGGAATCCCTCGGGGTCGAGGGCGGCTGCAACGTGCAGTTCGCGCTCCATCCGGAGTCGTTTGAATACGCGGTCATCGAGGTCAACCCCCGTGTGTCGCGCTCCTCCGCGCTCGCCTCGAAGGCGACCGGCTATCCGATCGCGAAGGTCGCGACCAGGATCGCGATCGGATATACGCTCGATGAGATCCTCAACGCCGTGACCGGAAAAACCTTCGCCTGCTTCGAGCCGACCATCGACTATATCGTGGTCAAGTTCCCGCGCTGGCCGTTTGACAAGTTTGTCTACGGGAAGCGGACGCTCGGCACCCAGATGAAGGCGACCGGCGAGGTGATGAGCATTGGCGTGAGCTTTGAAGAGGCGCTGATGAAGGCCTGTCAGTCGGTGGAACTCGGGATCGACTCGATGAATATGCCGAAGGTCCAGCAGATGAGCGACGAAGAGCTGTTCGCGCATGTCGCCGTCTGCGACGACATCCGGCTGTTCGTGGTGTACGAGGCCCTTAAACGCGGGATGAGCGTCGAGAAAATCCATGAGATCACCATGATCGACGAGTGGTTCCTCGCAAAGCTCCTGCATCTGATCGCACTCGAGCGGGAGATCGCGGCGGGGCCGCTTACGGAGGAGCTCTATATAAAGGCGAAGAAGAAGGGCTTCCTCGACAAGACCATCGAGGCGCTTTCCGGACAGCCGGCCGGGGACTTCGCGCGGCCGGCGGTCTATAAGATGGTGGACACCTGCGCGGCCGAGTTCCCGGCCGAGACGCCGTATTTCTATTCCACCTACGACGAGGAGAACGAGGCGGCCGAGTTCCTGGAGCATCATCCAACTGACAAGAAAAAGGTGATTGTCTTCGGCTCCGGCCCGATCCGGATCGGGCAGGGGATCGAGTTCGACTACTGCTCGGTGCACTGCGTCTGGGCGCTCAAGGAGGCGGGCTGTGAGGCGATCATCCTCAACAACAACCCCGAGACCGTTTCGACCGACTTCGACACCTCCGACCGGCTCTATTTCGACCCGTTGACCCCGGAAAGCGTCGACAGCCTGCTCGCGGTGGAGAAGCCGTGGGGAGTCGTCGTACAGTTTGGCGGGCAGACGGCGATCAAGCTGACCAAGCATCTCCACAAGCGCGGCGTCAACATCCTCGGCACGCCGGCCGATTCGATCGACGCGGCGGAGGACCGGGAGCGTTTCGACGAGGTTCTCCAGAAGTGCGGCATCCCGCGCCCTGCGGGACACACCGTCATGAACGCCGAAGAGGCGGTGAAGGCGGCCAACGGCCTGGGGTATCCGGTCCTGCTCCGGCCTTCCTATGTGCTCGGCGGGCAGAACATGGTCATCGCGCATTCCGACGCGCAGGTGGTCGAATACATGGGGATCATCACGGCGAACAGCCCGCTGGAAAACCCGGTGCTGATCGACAAATACATGATGGGGATCGAGGTCGAGGTCGACGCGATCTGCGACGGCGAGGATTATCTGATTCCCGGCATCATGGAACATATTGAGCGCGCGGGCATCCACTCGGGCGACTCGATTTCGGTTTACCCGGCGCAGACCCTTTCACAGAAGGTCCGCGAGACCATCATCCGGTATACCGGGCTCCTCGCGAAGGAACTCAAGGTGGTGGGGTTGGTCAACATCCAGTATGTCGTCTATCACGGCGAAGTCTATGTGATCGAGGTCAATCCCCGGTCCTCGCGGACGGTGCCGTATATCAGCAAGGTGACCGGCGTGCCGATGGTGGACCTTGCGACTAAGATCATGCTCGGGGAAAGGCTCCGGGATCTCGGCTACGGGACCGGGCTTTACCCGCAGGCGGACTATGTCGCGGTCAAGGTGCCGGTGTTCAGCTTTGAAAAGCTCCACGACGTTGACATTCAGCTCGGGCCGGAGATGAAGTCGACCGGGGAGGTGCTTGGGATCGCGAAGACCTTTGATGAAGCGCTGATCAAGGGCCTGGTCGCGGCGGGCTACCGGCTCAAGGACCGGGGCGGGGTTCTGCTGACCGTGCGCGACAACGACAAGCAGGAGATTATCTCGATCGCCGACAGGTTCGCGCGGCTCGGGTTCGACCTCTATGCGACGGCGGGGACCGCCAACACCCTCAATCAGAACATGATCGCGACCAGCGCGGTCCGGAAGATGGCGGAGGCCTCGCCGAACATCATCGACCTGCTCGATTCCGGGAAGATCAGCTATGTGATCTCGACCAGCTCCCAGGGGGTGGACCCGGCGCGGGATTCGGTTAAGATGCGCCGCAGGTGCGTCGAGCACTCGATCGCGTGCCTGACCGCGCTCGACACGGCGAGCGCGCTCGCGGACTGCCTCGAGTCTGGCAAGACGATGCAGGATGTCGAGCTGGTTAGCATCACCGATATTTAGAGAATGTTCATCTTCCGCCCGCAATAAAACGACGGATTGATCGCACAAGGTATTATAGAATGATCGAAATAGGGGTGGCATGGATGAAATCCGGGGTTTTCTGTTTGGCTGCCGCGCTGCTGATGGCGGGTTGCGCGAACGCGGCGGCGTTGGCGGGGCCGGTTGGCACGGCGGCGCAGACGCTTTCCACAGAGTCGGCGGGCGAGGCCGTCAGCTCCGCTTCAGCGCCTGGAACGCCCGGCCAGGCCGGCACGCCGGAAAGCAGCGGGCCGGCGGAAGAGAGCGAATCCTTGGTCCCGGAGCGGGATCGGACCCCGGTGGTGGAGCCGCGCTATCCCGGCCGCCCCGATAACCCCGACACCGCCCCGAAGACGGCGGAAATCCTCAAAGCGCGGTATATCGCCCTCGGCTATGCCGGCGGGGACGCGGCGGCGCTGATTGAGGAAAAGGGATTTGAGTCGTTTCAAAAAATGGGCGACACCTCGGACGAGGCGCTCCGGGCGGTGATGGACGAATACCTGGCCGGGAAAAAGCGGGAGGACGAGGCGCTCCATGCGCTGACCGAGCTGTGGCACTTCGACGCATGGCAGCTGCGGATTCTGACCAACGCCGGCTATTCTGCGACGCAGGCGATGGCGCTTGGGAACGAAACGCTTCAGGAGCTGTTTGCTCCCGGAGCGGTGATTCCGGGGGACGGCGGGTTTGAGCCGGATCTCGAACAGCACAAAGAGCTGATGGCAAAGGGCATCACCGACAGCGGGAGCATGGTCCTTGCGCGGCTTGGCTATTCGTACGAGGAGATGCTGGAGCTGTCCGACGATCAGATCCGGTTTCTGCTCCCGAATACGGAACTGGTGCAGAAGCTGATCAAACGGGGATATCCTTACGACATGGTCCGGAATGAGGCTTTTGTGATCGAGGCAGGGTATTCGGGATACCGGGAACTGCTCGATCAGGCCTACCGGGTTCCAGAGGGGTACCGCGAGACGCCGGGCAATGTCCAGACGCTGATCCCGGCGAGCTATACCGCAAAGCTGGAACGGGCGGTTTATCCGGCGGATACGACCGAAGTCGTCCTCCTAATTTCACATGATGGGCCAGACGGCGCGAGCATGCTCGGCTGTCCGAATTCTTACCGGCTTGAGAAATGGGATGAACTCAATGGGATCTGGGTTCAGCTCAATCATGAGCAGCGGTTCCCGGAAGCGGGCGGGCCGTTCCTCGAGGTCGGCGGCTCTTTCCAGGAACGGCTGAAGGTGAGCCTCCCCGCGGACAACCCGCAGGGCGTTTACCGGATCGCCGGCTATTTCAGCCGGGCGGTTGCAATCGGCGAGGAAAGAAGCTTTCTGTTCAAAGTGGAATGAAATGGGAAGCCGCCCCGCGGCCGGATGGCCGTGGGGCGGCTGAATTTTAATAGGAAACACGTTTGATTTTAACGGGAGGTTCTTCTCCTACAATAAAATAAAGATCGCCGGTTTGTTTCTCGAGGTCGGCATTAGCAAGATAGCTGACGGAATCAGCCGTTACGGACAGCATCAGGGGGAAATCGGAATGGTTCATTTTTATGAGATCGACGTTGTTTTCCGATTCTTTGATCGAATAGACGGAATAGACACGATCGCCGTCAGGGTCTGCTGACGCAAAAATTGTTTTGGTTTTATCCTGGAAAACGATGAATAACGCATCCAGGTTTGCCGCCAAAGATTCCGGCTTTTTATCCTTGCAATTTATTTTCCAGAGCTGACCGTCAAGGTCGAGATAATAGACGTTTTCAAAATCTGCATCCGAGCAAAAGCTTTTTACATTTTGGGCCAGGCGGGTTGGCGAAAGCTCCTTCGAAGCGGCGTCCACAAGATAAAGCGTTTGGCTTTCTCCCCACAGCAGAAGTTTCTTCCCATCAAGAGAAAGCGACAGGCTGTAGAACGGTTCGGGAGAACGGATCTCTTCCATCTCCGCGTTTTCATTGAGATAACAGACAACTCTCTCATTATTTGATGCGGCAGTGAAAAAAAGGCCGGCCATGCCGCCGTTCAGGTCGCGATCATAGACAGTAAAATTGTAATCGAAGAGCCGCAGCCCGTAGGAAACGTAATTGGTTAGGACATTTGGCGCTATGATGAAATAATTGTTGTTTGGATATTTCTGTACGATTTCGCCGCCGCGGCAGTAGATCATGTTGTCGCCCGCGGTGAGGAACAGTTCCTCGTGATCGGCGGAAGCCTGGATGAGCGTCGTGGCTGTGGGTTCGACTGCCTCGCAGAGGGTGGCGAGGCCATCGCCGGACAGGGCGCAGAGAGAAGAGGCGGTTGCGTTCCTATCCTCTGTTTTCAGGCAGTAGACCGTTTTGCCGCCATTGGTCAGAAATAGCGGAAAAAGGCCTTTGTTCAGGATCCGCGGTTCTTTTCCAATTGTTCTGATTGCACCGGACGGGAAGGAATCGCTTTTCCCTTCAAGATAGCCAACGGTTTTGCCGTCAGGTGAAATTGAAAGAAGCGAAACAAAATAAGTATGATCCCACTGATCGTTCTTTGCATTGTAACCAAAGGCGTTTTCGGTGAGTTTGGTTTTTTCCATGCTTTTTAGGTCACAATGATAAAGAACGCCGGATTTGCCGTCAAAATCTGAAAGATAGAGGATTGCATTTCCGTTTGTACTGAGTTTGAAATCATATACATTTTCAGCGATCACGCTTGATCCGCTTTCGCCAGCAAGCTCCAGGGTCCCGCCGGAACCGCCCGGTCCAGCCGCAGACAGAGTGACGATTTTAGAATTGTCAATGCTGTTGGCGACATCCATCAGATCTTTCTTTTGGGAAAGGATCACCCCGTTGGAATCAATCAAGGTATTGCAGCCGCTTTCATCATGGTAGTTTTGGTAAAAGTAAGTTGCTCGGACGAATTTGGGACCGGTTTTTAAAAGGTCGGGCAGAGATATGGAACAGGCGCCGAGCAAAATGGCCAGGAGAAACGAACACAAGAAAAGCACAAGACGAAACGGAAAGAGATGCTTTTTCTTTGAAGACGTCATGAAGTATTTCAATCCTTTCGAGTTTTATACTTCTATCTTATGTGCAAAATAAACTAAAGTCAATGAATATAACCGCATAAAATAAGCATTATCACTATAATCTTAGAGTATAGTAAATGATAGGATTAAAAAAAATGACATATATTTGACTTTTGATGGATCATTAACAGAAAGCAGGTTATGAATGAAAGAATTTTCTAGTTTACAGCTCTCGGCAGAGCTGCTGCGCGCAATCGGGGACGTCGGCTATGACACGATGACCGACATCCAGGAACGGGCGATTCCGCTCGCGCTCGAGGGCGGGGACCTGATTGGGCGGTCGAGCACCGGCACCGGGAAAACCGCCGCGTTTGGAATCCCGGTGGTCGAACGGTGCGTCCCGGGCGTGCGGACCCAGGCGCTGATCCTCTGCCCGACGAGGGAGCTTGCGATGCAGATCGCCGAGGAGATCCGCAAGTTTGCCAAATACAAGCCCGGCATCGGGATTGCGACCGTTTACGGCGGGCAGTCGATGGAGACGCAGATACGGCAGCTCAGGACCGCGGCGATTGTGATCGGCACGCCCGGGCGGGTGATGGACCATATGCGGCGGAAAACCCTTCGGCTCGACGGGCTTAAGATCGCGGTGCTCGACGAGGCGGACGAGATGCTCAACATGGGCTTTTACGAGGACATGCAGACCATCCTGAGCGAGGCGCCCGAGGAGCGGCAGACCCTCTTGTTTTCAGCGACCATGTCGCCGGAGATCATGAGGCTGACAGGGGAATTTCAGAAGGATCCCAAGATGGTGGCGGTCGATCAGGGGAAAAAGACGATTGGAACCATCGAACAGCTCTATTATCAGGTGCCGCAGTCGCGGAAGATCGACACGCTCAAGCTCCTGCTCGAACTCTATGAGCCGAAGCGGAGCCTGATCTTCTGCAACACAAAAAAGATGGTTGACGATCTGGTCGCGGCGCTTGCGGCGGACGGCTTCCGGTGCATCGGCCTGCACGGCGATATGAAGCAGCAGACCCGCACGCAGGTGATGGAGGAGTTCAAAAGCGGGCGGATTGGGATCCTGATCGCGACCGACGTCGCGGCAAGGGGAATCGACGCGCCGGATGTCGAGGCGGTGTTCAACTACGACATCCCGCAGGAGTTTGAATACTACATCCACCGGATCGGCCGGACTGGGCGCGCGGGCAAGACCGGGCGGAGTTTCACCCTTGCGACCAACCGGAGCCAGGTCTATAAAATCCGGGAAATCGAGCGGTTTACCGGCGCGCCGATCGCGCTGCGGCCCGCGCCGAACGCGCGGGAGATCGCACAGAAGAAACAGGAGCTGTTCCTCGGGCGGGTGGCAGAGGCGGCCGAGACCAAACCTTTTGAAGAATGGCGGCCGCTGCTCGGGCGGCTGCTGGAAACGGGGATTTCCGCCGAAGAGGCGGCGCTTGCGCTGATGGGGATGTTTGCACAGGCGGAGCCGAGGCGGCTGCCCGTCCTTCCGAAGGAGGAACCGGCCCGGCCCGAGGGCGGAGCGTCTGGCCGCCGCGTCTGGGTCAGCCTCGACATCGGGCGGGATCAGAGAATCGCGCCGAATTATATCGTTGGGGCGATGGTCGATGCGGCCGGAATCCCGGCGAAGGCGATTGGAAAAATCGAGATCTACGACGGGCACACGAATGTGGAGCTGAGCCGGCCGGATGCGGAGCTTGTGATGGAGAACATGCAGGGTTCCCGGATTCGGGGATGCCCGGTGAAGGTGACGCTCAAGGGCGAATCGGAAGGGCGGATGCGGTATGGCCAAAAACGCAGGCCCGGCTCCGGGAAGCCGCGCTTTGCGCGGGACGCTCGGGAACCTTATACCAAGCGCAGGGGGGCCAGGCGCGGCGATTAGCCGGCATGGGCGGGGGCGTTGACAGCTCCGGCGGCCCGCCGCCTGGAAACAGAATAAAACCCGATGGAAACGGATGCGTTTCCATCGGGTTTTTCGCTTTTTCCGGCTTTTTTGAAAGAATACCGGTTCGGACATGGGATTTGATGAACCTTTTCGGCTTTTCCCGCCTATGATGAAGCAAAGGGGGAATCGCATCATGTCGGTTGCATTCTGGATGGTCCTCGCGCTCTGCCTGGCGGCGGCGGCCGCGCCGTTTGTTCCGCGCCTTCAGGCGGCGAGCGGGACGCTCTCGCGGTGCGCGGTCGCGGTTTTGCTCTATTCATTGAGCTGCGGGCTGTTTTCGGAACTCACAGCGGCGCACGGCCGGGCCTATTCGGCGGCGGGCGTAACGGCGATCACCGCCGGGGCGGCTGCGGCCGCGGCCGCGGGGACGGTTCTGCTGGCAAAAGCGCTGGGGAACTGGTGGAACCGGCCTAAGCTCTGACGGGTCAGAGCCGGTCGGCGAAGGTGACAAGGGGACCCTCCTCGAGAAAGATGTCGAGGGTCAGGGTCTTGACGCCGAGCTTTCCAAAATCGACCCGGCAGCTGTTCTGTTCCGGCGTGACCGAGAGGACGACGCCGTAGCCGAAAAACCGGTGGAGGATTCTGCGCCCGGAAAGCTCGTCCCGAAGGCAGCCTTTCTCATGGTTTGATGGTTTTGGCGCCGCGATCCGATCGAGATAGCGGGAGGGGAGGCGGGAAGGGGAGAGCAGTTCGAGCCGCTCCTTCGCGCGGGTGGCGGCGACATAGCAGAGGCGGTTTTCGTCCTCCATTGAGCCGGGAAGCCCGCGCTTTCGGTCCCGGATCGCGCCGAGCGAGGGGAGAATCCCCTCGGTCACGTCGATCAGCCAGACAAAGTCGAATTCTAGTCCCTTCGCCGCATGGATGGTGGAAAGGGTGATCCGGCGGTCGACGTCGGGGGAGGCGTGCGCGGCGATCATCGCGTCAAGGCTGTCGATGCGCCCGGCCAGCTCCTCAAAGCCGCGGCAGTCCCGCGCGAGCATGCGCAGCGCCTCGAGCTTCTGCTCGCCGAGGGCGAGCTGTTCCCCGCCGCCGCAGCGGTTCTCAAGAAAGCGGCGGTAATTCATCGGGCCGAGGATGAAATCGACCGCGTCGGCCGGGGAGAGCGAACGGAGCTTTTCGAGATTGCTCCGAAGGAGGGCAAGCGAAGCGCTGTTGACGGTTTCCTGGCTCCGGTGGAGCAGGAAGCTGACCACTGCTTCCCCGGGACGGCATTTTTTGCGGGCTTCCTCACACATCGCGCGGGAGATATAGGCGCCGAGCTTATAGTAAACGCGCTCAAACGCATCGAGATCCGATGGCCTCAGCGCGAGGCCCATGACGCTCAGTACGTCGCGCACGACAAGGCTTTTGGCGAAGGCGCTTTGATGCTCGCGCATGAAAAAACCGATTCCGGCGCGGTCGAGCATGGAGGCGACCCCGATGGCGGACGGGTTGTTCCGGTAGAGCACCGCGGCCGTTTTTCCGCTGGGGAGACTGGTCAGCCCTTCGAGCAGGCGGGCGTACTGCGCGGGCGCGTCCTCGAGCGGGGCAACTGCGACGGCGGGGCCGTCCTCGCGGGCGGGGAGGATGGTTTTTTCGAAGCGGTTACGATTCAATGAGATAATCTTCTGCGCCGCCTCGGCCACCGGCTTTGTGAGGCGGAAGCTCCGCTCCATCTTTAAAAGCCGGGTTCCCGGCCGGCGGCCGAAGGCGAGGAGATAGCCCGGGTCGGCGCCGCGGAAGGCGTAGATGCTCTGGTCCTCGTCGCCGACATAGAACAAACTTTCGCAGCCCGCGGAAAGGGTTTCGATCACCTGATGCTGGACAAGCGAAGTGTCCTGCGCTTCGTCGAGGCAGATATGGCGGAACCGTCCGCGGTATTCGGAAAGCAGAGCGGGGTCGGCGCGAAAGGCTTTGAGCGCCATTTCCATCAGATCATCGAAATCCATCAGGCGGCGGGCGCGCTTTTGCGCGCGGTAGGCGGAAAAGAGGGCTGGGAACTCGGGGAGGGACGCGGTTTTCGCGAACGTTTCCGCCGGGGTGCGGGTGTTTTGGCAGTAGCCGATGGCGCGGATTAGCTCTTCGAGCGTGTCGTCATCCGGGAACTCGCCGGTCTGTTCCCGGCAGAGCGGACGGAGAAGATCGGCCTGGCGCAGCGACTGGCCGTCGATGAGGGTGGGGAGCGGCCGCCCCGAGCGGGACGAATAGGCGCGCAATACGCCGAAGCAGAAGCTGTGGATGGTGGAGAAGGCCGGGGATTTCGGGGCGACTGGGCCGAACAGCGCGGCGAACCGCGCCTTCATATCCCGGGCGGATTCCCGGCTGAAGGTGAGCGGGAGGATCCGCTCCGGCAAAACGCCGTCCTCGAGCATCAGCGCGGCGATCCGGGAGACTGTGACGGTCGTCTTGCCGGCGCCCGGCACGGCGAGCAGCAGGACGGCGCCGGCACGGGCCGAAAGCGCCTCCCGCTGCTGCGGGTCGAATTCGATTTTGTGCTGCGCGCGGAGATAGGGGAGAAGTTTAAACGGCTGATCCAACGCCCGATCCTTCCTTTCTGGAGGGGGATTTCTGCATTGATCATATCAAAACCGCAGTCAAGGCGCAAGAGCCGGCGGTACGCGGGCGCGTTTTACGGCCGCTCCTGTTTGAGCTTCCATGCGGCCGGAAGAAGGAAGAGCGCAGCCAAATGGCCGCGCTCAAAGGTTGTTTTTCGTCCGAGTCGGCAAGGCGGAACAGACAAAACTTATCAAACAGCTTGTTGTCGTCATATACGGGCCGCACCAACTCGCAGTCGTGGTACTCCATGCAGATGGGAAGCCGTCCGCACAGGAGCGCCTTGTTTTCTCATGCATCGTGGATTCCCTCTCTCCGCCGCCGTGTCCGGCCCGCTTGAGGACGGCCGATTTTCATAAATCGATGATATCACACCGGTTTCTCCAGCTCAAGCCAAAGCCGACAACGGGCCGCCGGCGGTCGCCGGCGGCCCGTTTGGGGATGGATCAGGACTGGGAAAACATGAGGTTGTCGAATTCGAGGGCAGACAGGACCGGCTGGCCTTCCGCTTCGTAGTATCTGACCGAAATGCGGTCGCCAGGCTGGGTGAGGACGATTTCATCGGAGACGGAGGAGGTGACGGTGAAGATTTTGTTCTGCATCTCTTCGAGGATCAGGAAGTAGACCGTTTCGTTTCCGTCGAACTGGCCCTTGATCCGGAGCACGGTGCCGGAGCTTGTTTTCTCCTCGCCTCCGGTTTGGATCACGTCGGAACTGACGCCGCTCTGGCGGAGCGCCGACTGGTAGTTTTGGAACGCATCTTCCATAGTGTCCCCGACGCCGACAATGGAATAGCTCTCCACCGAGACGAGCGCGTACTGCTTGATGAGGCCCTCCCGGTCCTTAAGGGTCATGAAATAGGACGGGGTCCCATCGACGTTCAGGATGATTGGGAAGGAAGCGTAGTAGCCGAGATGCTGGACCTTGCCCTGCGCGGAGGCCTGGGCCGCGGCCTCGGTTGCGCCGTTCATCTGATAGAGCAGCGGCTCCTTCGTCACCATATCGACCATCATGAAGCCGATGGCGCTTTCGTCGTTGCCGACGCTGGTCAGGCCCGTGAACAGGTAGCAGCGGCCGTTGTTATAGATGATCGCCTCGCCCTGGGATGGGCGGTATTTGTCTTTGTCGGAGAAGTTCAGAAATCCGTGGACGTATTCGCCTTTGTTCCGGATCTGGGAGATGATGAAGTCCTCGGGCTGAACCCGGTCGACCCATTCCGGGACGTTGTCGAGGGTGTATTTTTTCGTCTCGCCGGTGGTGGCGTTGACGATGATGACGCCGTCCGCCTCCGGCAGCGCGAAGCCGCGCAGGTTTTTATAGGTGGTGACGATCCAGTGCGGGACGCCGCTGTCGTCGAGCTCAAACGAGTAGTCGGTGATCCCGGTGAAGAGCGCCGAGGTAAAGCGCGTGTAGCGCGTCAGGTCGTGCAGGAGATAGGAGTTCGGCTGGTATTTGATCAGGTGGCTGTCGACGTATTCGACGTCGTTCATATTGGTTGCCGAGACGACCACATAACCCGGGGTGCCCGAGAGGTTGGTCAGCCACTTGAAGAAGCCGGAATGGTGGAGCGGGACCGCCCAGACCAGCTTCCCGTCCACCCGCTGGATGGTCGGCTCGCCCAGGACGACCTGGCTTCCGAGCGAGGGCCGCTCGCCGAGCTTTTTGTCCGCGAGCTTGGAGGCGAGGGCCTTGTCGACGATCGGGACCTGGGAAATGTCGAGCACCTGCATATCGCTGGAAAAGCTCTGAACCTGCGGGTCTCCGAGCTGGTCGCGGTAGGCTTTCCAGTTGAAGAGGACAGTGGAGAAGATCATTGCGACGACGAACAGTACCCACGGCGCCGCCAGCAGGATCTTGACAAGACGCGGGATCATCCCGAACGAAAAACCCTGGAGGTTCACCTGGATCCGCCCGGCTTCGTCTGCCGATAAAAGCCCGCGGAGCGATCCGCCGAGCCGGAAGAACGACCAGACGAGCAGATAGACGCTGATGACGACGCACCAAAAAAAGGCGCTGTCGGCGTAGAACGGATTGAGATTGATTGAATTGGCAAAGATATGGTAGAGAAACGCGAGGGTGATGACTGAATAGGTCGCGGCTTGGAATTTCCTGAGCTTTTTCAAGGAACATCCTCCCAACTGTATCATAAACTGATATATCGTAATTAGATATGAAATTCTATCATACAAACAGGTTGTTGTCAATCGAACGGCCATACAGCCGGGGGAATGGCAGAACATCGTTGCCATGCGGATTTTCGTGTGATATACTGGCTTAAGGTTCAAAGAAACCGCTGCGGCGGGATAAAACGGGCATTTGCGGCCTGCGGCGGGTTCTCTGTATTTTTACTGGAGGTGCAAATAGATGCAAAAACAGGAAGCGGACAGGCTCCGCAGACTGGCGGCCGAGATCCGGATTGAGACGCTGCGGGGGCTTGGAACGCTCGGCTTCGGGCACATCGGCGGGTCGTTTTCGATCGCTGACCTTCTGGCGGTGCTCTATGGGAAGCAGATGAACATCCGGCCCGAGGATCCCAAGTGGGAAGACCGCGACTGGCTGGTCTGCTCCAAAGGGCACGCGGGACCGGCCGTTTACGCCGCGCTCTGCGTCAAGGGGTATTTTCCGAAGGAATGGATGCTGGAGATCAATAAACCCGGCACCCATCTGCCAAGCCACTGCGACCGGATTCTGACCCCGGGCGTCGACATGACGACCGGTTCCCTTGGGCAGGGTTCCTCCGCCGCGGCCGGAATCGCGCTCGGCAACCGGATGAACGGGAAAGACAGCTACACCTATCTGATCCTCGGCGACGGCGAGATTCAGGAGGGACAGGTCTGGGAGGCGATGGGCTTTATCGCCCAGCAGAAGCTCTCCCACCTGATTGCGTTTGTGGATTACAACAAAAAGCAGCTCGACGGATATGTCAGGGACATCATCGACGAAGCGAACATCGACGAACGGATGCGGGCGTTCGGCCTTCATTCTGTTGTGGTGGACGGGCATGACGTTGAGGCGATCGACGCGGCGATTGAAGAGGCCAAGAGCCTCCAGAAGCCCGCCTGCATCGTTCTCGACACCGTCAAGGCGAAGGGCTGCGTCTTTGCGGAGGACCTTTTCGCGAACCACAGCATCAACATCTCCGCCGAGCAGATGGAAGAGGGCATCCGTGCGCTTGAGGAAGAGAAAAGGAGGTGGGCGTGATGGATTTTCGCGTGTTGGAAACCATCGGGCCGGACAGCCGCGAGATGCGGGCGTATTTTTCTGAAAAGATGAATGAGCTCGCCGAGCGGGACGAGCGGATCGTTTATCTCTGCGCCGATCTGGTTGGGACCCTTTCGATGGGTTCGTTCCTCAAAAAATTCCCGGAGCGGGGGTATAACGTCGGCATCGCCGAGGCGAACATGATCGGCGTTGCGGCCGGCCTTGCGGCGACCGGGAAGATCCCGTTCTGCAATTCGTTCGGGCCGTTCGCGACCCGGAGATGCTTTGATCAGGTGTTCCTCTCCTGCGCCTACGCGCGCCTCAACGTCAAGATCATCGGAAGCGACCCCGGCGTGACGGCGGCTTTTAACGGCGGCACGCATATGCCGTTCGAGGATGTCGGCATCATGCGCTGCATCCCCGGCATCACGATTATCGACCCGTGCGACGCGGCGCAGACGGTCTGGGCGCTGGAAGAGGCGGCGAAAAACGACGGCGTCTATTATATCCGCACCGTGCGCAAGGGGTCGACAAAGGTCTATGCCGACGGTTCGGCCTTCGAAATCGGGAAGGCCGCGAAGCTCCGGGAGGGAAAGGACGTTTCGATTCTCGCCTGCGGGATCCTCGTGCCCGAGGCGCTCCGCGCGGCGGATGCGCTCGAAAAGGAGGGGATTTCCGCCCGGGTGCTCGACATGTACAGCATAAAACCCATCGACCGGGAAGCGGTTGCCGCGGCGGCGAGGGAAACCGGCTGCATTGTGACGGCCGAAAACCACAACGTAATCGGCGGCCTCGCAAGCGCGGTTTCCGAGGCGCTTGGCGAGACGTTCCCGGCGCCGGTGGAAAAGGTCGGCGTGATGGATGAATTCGGCGAGGTCGGCCCGGAAAAATATCTGCGCGAGCGGTTCCATCTCACCTCCGAGGCGATTGCCGCGGCGGCCAGGAGAGCGGTCGCGAGAAAAGCGAAGTAAACGGAAAATCTAAAAACGCCCTGCGGCAAAAATCTGCCGCAGGGCGTTTTGGCAATCGAATGAAAATTTCAGGAATCGGAGTTTTCTTCTTTCTGGCGGCGCAGTTCCTGTTTCACCCGGCAGTTGACCGCGCGCATGACCTGGCAGTAGGATTTGACGCCCGGATGGGCGAGCAACGTCATTCCAATCAGGAACTGGAGCAGGGCGGAGATCACGAGAGGGATGGTGATTGCGTTGAAAGCCTGCCCGATCCCGACGGCGGTGACGACCTGATTGAATTTATAGAAGGTGACGAAGGCGTTGAGAACCGGGATAACGCCGCCGATGCGAAAACCCATGTCGTAGACGGACAGCGAGATGGCAAAGATCAAAAACATGTAAAAAACCATCCCGAAACCGATTTTGAAGGTAAAGGTCCCGAACAGGATTAAAACGAAATTTTCGATCATGAACGCGACAAACCACAGGGAGACCAGCAGGAAGATCAGCCGCCGCGCCCTTGCGAAGCTCACAGGATTTGCGCTGCTGGCCTCTTCGACATACTGTTTGGTGAGGACGACTTTGGGGCTGTTGTGGATGGAATCAGACATTTTCGGCGTTTCCTTTCTTCTGGGTGGGTGCGGGAGCGTCTTTGAGCATCCGGATGGCGGGGACGTGTTCATCGAAATAGAGATCGCCGACAGCTAAGTAGCCGAGTTTTTCATAGAACCCCCTCGCGTGGGCCTGTGCGGAGAGTTCGAACTGGGCGGCCCCGAGCGAAGCGGCCTTCTGCTCAAGCGCCCGGACCATCTCGGCCCCGTAATGGCGTCCGCGCTTTTCCCGGACGACCGCGATGCGGCCGAGGATGTAGGCGCCGCTTTGGGGCCCCTTCGGAAAAAGGCGGCCCGCTGCGACGGGGATGCCGTCGTCGAGCAGGAGGACCTGCCATGCGGTCCGGTCGGTTTCGTCGAATTCGACCTTGAATTTTTGTTCCTTAAGAAAGACCTCTTCGCGGATCCGGTAGTTTGGGGAATCGGGGGAGAGGCCCTGGGTGATGACGGTGGTAAGCATGGCCTGCCTCCTAAAACGTTTCGGCGAGGCGGCCGGCCTCTGTAAACGCCTGTCCGAGGATTTGTTCCGGGTCGTTTCCGGCGATATCGAGGCCTTCGGCGGTAAGCGATTGGAATGTGCCGATTCCCCACATGCCGCAGAGCGCGGCGAAATTGACCGCCGCCAGGTCGCGCGTCAGTTCGGCGGCCGGCACGAAGTAGCCGCCCTTTGTCGTGATCAGAAGCAGCTTTTTTGCTTTGCAGAGGCCGGCCGGACCCTTTTGGGTATACCCGAAGGTAATACCCGGGACGCAGACGTGCTCCAGATAGACCTTGAGGAGCGCCGGAAAGGTGAGGTCCCAGCAGGGCGCGGCGACGACAATCCGTTCGGCGGCGGCGAACTGTTTTGCGAGGTCAAACATCGGGTTGGAGAAATCGCGCGCCTTCATCAGAGCCTCGCGCTCTTTGAGCGCCGCCCCGTGGTAACAGGCGAGCGAAAGCTCTGTAAGCCGCAGCTCCGTGACGGCCCGGTCCGGCTGCTTTTGCGCGGCCTGATCCAGAAAATGGCGCGCAAGGCGCAGCGTCCTCGATTCGCCCTCTCCGCGCGGGCAGGCGTTTACGAAAAGAAGATTGTCCAACGTCTTTTCCTCCGAACTTTTATTTTGCCTCGATGTGAAAGAATAAGCTGAGGCGGTGAGGGAAAAGTCTCCTGTATCGGCGGATAACAGCGGCCGCTGTTTCCGCTGCGGTTATCATCCCAACAGGGGGGCCGAAAGGCCCTGCGCCGCAAAAGCGGCGGTGCAATCGGCGGAAATGCCGATAGGGTTGGGATGAAAATCGCAGAACGGTGTGAAACGGCATGTGGGAGCCGCCTGCGGTTATTATATCATGCCACGGACCGGCGCACTAGCCCCCGATTCGTCAAATAAGCCGAACGAGGCTGCGTACCGCTGGTAATATTAGGCTGTCTGCTCTGCTTGACGAGAGGGGTGGGGTGTGTTATGGTTAAGATAATACCGTCAAGCAAAAATGAACGGCAAAGCTTCAAAAGCTTGATTTGAGAGAAATAAGCCCGTTTTGATTCCATCATTTTGCAGGAAACAATGCAGAAAAGGAGCGCCTATGTGGAAGAACCCGGAGAACCGCGCCCAGTTTGTCGAATGTGTGAAAGAGCTTTTAAAGGATCCCGACGTCCGCGCGATGGAGGAGATCCGTCAGCATAAAGAGGGCATCAGTTGTCTGGATCACAGTATTTTTGTCGCCTACCTCAGCTTTTTGATGTGCCGCCGTCTCGGCCTTGATTTTGTCGCGGCCGCGCGCGGGGGGCTATTGCACGATCTCTATCTTTGCAAGTGGGAGGAAACCGAAGTGGGCATGTGGGAACGTCTGGTGGTCCACCCGAAGATGGCGCTGAAAAACGCTTCCAAGTTTGAGCTTTCCGATCTCGAGAAGGATATTATTGTCAAACACATGTGGCCGGTGACGCTTTCGCTTCCGCGCCACCGGGAGTCGGTTGTCGTGAGCCTTGCGGACAAGATCTGCACGGTGGCGGAACTCTGTTATATTTATCGGTTGACGAAAGTTGGGGAGCACCTCGGTTCGTTCCTCAGAAAGCGCGTGCCCAATCCCGGTTTTGCGCGGTGATGCGGGCGCGTGATTGTGCGGGCCGGCAGACCGGCCTGCCCAACCTATGGAAGCAACCCGGCGGCGGTTTTACAAAAACCGCCGCCGGGTTTTGCATGCTGTGTTATTTGCGCGGTCAGTCCTTCGCTTTGGGGAGCACCGTCTGTCCGAACGGCATCACGATGCAGGAGAGGCCGGGCCCGAAGACCTCGAATGCGTGATCGACCGCCGCCTGAAGGTCCGGGAACGGGTTGAAGTGAAGGCGCGAGACAAAGTCCGGCGCAAGATCCGAGACGAGGCAAAGCTCCGCCTGTTCCATTGCGAGGGCGATCGCCGCCGCCTTGTGGCCGCCGAGCTGGAAATCGGTTTTAATCCGCTCGATCATCGAGCGCGGGGTGGGCATGGTGAGAAGCCAGTTTTCAAACGTCTTTTCGCCGAGGCCCTCGGCGCAGGAGGCCGATAGGATGATCATCCCGCCCTCCCGAACGGCGCCGCGCGCGTTGTCGAGCGCCTTCTGGGCCTGGTAGAGGTTGATATCCTTGGGGTAACCGCCGGGCGAGACGATGACAAGGTCGGCTTTCCGCTCGATGGGGACGCGGTACATCCGGTCGAGCATGCGGCATCCTTCGCGGTGCGCTTCGATCGCGTCGCCCGCGACGGCAAAGGCGACCTGTTTGCGCTCGTCGAGGACGACGTTCAGGAGAAAGTCGCAGGGACAGAACCCGAGCGCCTCCTCGAGGTCGCTCCGCACCGGGTTCCCGTCGAGGTTTCCGGCGCTGGCGCCGGCCTCGATCATATGGCGGTGGTTCTGCTGGATCGCCTCCCGCGTGGAGACGCCGGGCATGATCGCCTTTGCGCCGCCGCTGTAACCGGCGAAATAGTGGTATTCGATGTTTCCAAGGCAGATCCGCCTGTCGGCCCTGGCGACCGGCGCGGCGATATCCACCGGCGTGCCGGAAGCGGTCACGCCCATCCGGACAAAGCCCTCCGCCGTCGAATCGACGCAGGCGACCGAATGATAGACCTCGGAGCCGGCGATCTGCTCCTTCTCCGCCTCGGTGTGCGGGCGATGGCTTCCGAGCGCAAAGACCACCGTCACGTCCGAACGGGGGATTCCGGCGCGGCCGAGTTCCTCCAGCAGGATCGGAAGGACAAGCTTCGATGGCATCGGGCGGGTGATGTCGCTGGTGATGACCGCGATTTTTTCGCCCGGGGCGACGATCGAAGCGAGGGGCCGGGAAGCGACCGGCTGGCGCAGGGCGCGGCGGATCTCTTCCTCTGGGGAGGGGCAGGGCGGAACGAAAGATGGCGTCAGCACCTTCAAAATGTTCCGATCCGGGAGCTCCGCCGTCTGAATGGTTTTGCCGAAGCCGAGTTCAAGCTTCATTACAAAGCGCCTCCTCTGTATCTTTTCATTTCCTGTTTTTGAGCATAGCAAATGATGAGGAGAAACGCAAGGAAAAACGAAAAGCCCGCCGGGGGAAATGCCTTCGGCGGGCCTTTCGGGTTTAGCTGGAGGGCGGCTCAGGCTTTGCGGGGAGGGAAGCGGGAAACCGCCGTTCGGCGGTTTCCCAGTCCAGCAGCTCGAACCAATTTTTCAAATAGCTTTCGAAATCGGCGGGGTATTTGAGGTAATAAGCGTGTTCCCAGGTGTCGAGCGCCAGCAGCGGCGTGAGCGCGGTCAGCGAAGGCGTTTTGTTGTTCAGGGTTACGGCAATGCTGAGGTTGCCGTCGCCGGAGGAATTGAGCCAGGCCCACCCGACGCCGAGAAGGCTGTCGGTTGCCTGCCGGAAAATCTCCTTCCAGTTGGAGAAGGAACCGTAAGTATTGTCGATTGCCGCGCGCAGTTCGCCGGTCGGCTCCGGTTTCGGCGTCCGGCTGAGGCCGTCAAAGTACAGCCGGTGGTTGTAAACGCCTCCGGCGAGGTGGCGGATGGCGTTTTGGTCAATGGTTGGGATGTTCATTTCGCCCATGATGAGCTCTTCAAGCGTCCAGCCGTGGAACTGGGGGTAGGGGGTCAGGGCATAATTGAGGCGGTTGACATAGGAAAAGTAGATCTGATCGCAGTGCAGATAGACTGTGTCCGGGTCAAGCGCGGGAAGGAGCGAGCTGTAGCTGTAAGGAGGAGGCGTCTTCTGAAATGGGAAATGATCCTGCATCATAACACCCCCTTTCAGATCAAAATGACGGGCGAAGGGATGGATCATGCCTTCGTTTTATCGTATGCCCGGAACAGACGAAGGGTTCCGGCCACAGCCGCGCGCGTCTATTTCCGCTTGCTGGAGCCGGCCGGTTTTTATTGTTAATATTAAAATATCCCCCGGCAGAAGCCTGCCGGGGGGTGAGCGCGCCGCGCGGCTGGGGACGGATGGTCACCGCTTCCAGACCGAAGGGGTGAACAGGAAGAGCATCGGGAAGATTTCGAGACGGCCGATCAGCATATCTCCGGTCAGGATTAATTTTGAAAAGTTTGAGAACGCCGAATAGTTTCCCATCGGGCCGACCAGGTCGAGGCCAGGCCCCACGTTGTTGAGGCAGGAGAGGACCGCCGTGATGGTCGTCTCAAAAGAGAAGTTGTCGACCGAAACCAAGAGCGCCGATACTGCGATGATGATACAGTAGAAGGTCATATAGACGTTTACGCCGTCGATGGTGTCGCCGTCGACAATCTTGTCGTCAATGGTGACCCGCCGGACCGCGCGGGGATGGAGCATCCGCTCGATATTTTTCCTCGCGGCCCGCCAGAGAATCAGGACGCGGGCGGATTTGATCCCGCCGCCGGTGGAACCGGCGCACGCGCCGAGGATCATCAGAAGGACCAAAATCATCCGCGAAAGCTCTGGCCAGGCGTTGAAATCAGCCGTCGCAAAGCCCGTCGTGGTCATGATGGAGGAAACCTGGAACGAGGCGAGATGAAGCGCGCGGCCAAACGGCTCCTGAAGGGTGTGCATCAGGTCCATGGCGACCAGCGCGGTGGAGGCGAACATAATCCCGAGATAGGCCCGAAGCTCCTCGCTTTTCCAAACCTTGGAAAAGTCGCGGATCAGCAGAAAATAGAAGATGTTGAAATTGATGCCGAACAGCGCCATGAAAACGGTGACCACCGCCTGGAGGTAGACGCTGTAACTGGCAAGGCTGTCGTTTTTGATCGCGAAGCCGCCGGTACCGGCCGTCCCGAACGCGGTGGTCACGCTGTCAAACAGCGGCATCCCGCCCGCAAGCAGGAGGACGATTTGGATGAGGGTGAGGGCGACATAGATGCCGTAGAGCATCTTCGCCGAGTCGTGCATCCGCGGGAGCAGTTTTCCAACCTGGGGCCCAGGGCTTTCCGCCCTGAGGAGATGGAGCGAGTTCCCGCCGCTTTTGACCATCGGCAGGACCGCGAGCAGAAAGACCAAAACCCCCATGCCGCCAAGCCAGTGGGTGAAGCTCCGCCAGTAGAGAAGGCTGAGCGGCAGCGCCTCGACGTTGGTAAGGATGCTTGCGCCGGTTGTGGTAAAGCCCGACACCGTTTCAAATAGGCAGTCGATCGGGTTGGGGATCGCGCCGCTGACATAAAACGGGAGCGCGCCGAACACCGAAACCACAATCCAGACCAGGCCGACCACGACAAACCCCTCCCGCGCGTAGAAGGATTTCCGTTCCGGCGGCCGGCCGATGCCCGGCAGGCTCAGCACCGACAGCAGGAGAATGGTCAGAAGGAAGCCGGCGCTCGCCGCCGTCTCTTTTTGATACAGGGAAATCGCAAGCGCCGGCAGCATAAACACGGCTTCGAGCCGCAGAATGTGCGAGATCAAAAAGAAGATGATCTGATAGTTCATGATATCCCGATTCCTCCGCCGGATCAGAATTTTGGTCAGACGAATGTGCGCTACGCCGGGTCTTCAAAGATATCGTTGAGTTCGTTGATCCGCTGCTCTGCGGTCGTCACCACTATGACGGTGTCGTTGAGTTCGATGGTGTCGTCGCCTTTTGGGATGATGATCTTTCCGCGCCGGTTGATGCAGGCGATCAGGATATTGGGCCGAAGGCGGATCCTGATCAGCGTTTCTCCGAGGTGGCGGGTTTCTTCGGTCACGGGGAACTCCATCGCCTCGGCCATATCGTCCGCGATCCGGTGAAGGGTGATCATCGAGTCGCCGGTTTTGTTCTGCATGGCGCGCACATAGCGCACGATGTCGTTCGCGGTCAGGAGTTTGGGGCTGACAACGCAGTCGATCCCCTTGTCCTGGAAGATATCGTTGAACTCGGTTCGGTTGATTTTGGTGATCACCTTGGGGACCTTGAGGTAATTGGCGTACATCGAGACCAAAAAGTTTTCCTCGTCCAGGTTGGTGAGAGTGACGACCGCGTCCGTCTTTTCAATGCCCTCCGCGAGGAGCACCGACTGATTCGCGCCGTCGCCGTGGATGATCATCGCCTTCGGAAGGAGTTCCGCAAGTTCGAGGCACCGGTCCGCCTGGCTTTCGATGATTTTGACCCGTATGCCGTTGAGGAACAGGTCCATTGCGAGGTAGTAGGCGATGCTGCTTCCGCCGACCAGGATGACCTCCCGGATCTTCTGGGTCTGGAGGCCGAGGTGCTTGATCAGGCGCGCGAGGTTGTGGGTGGGGGCTGTGACAAAGATCCTGTCGCCCCGCATCAGGCGGAAGCTTCCGTCTGGGATATAGGCGCGGCCCCCGCGCTTGACCGCGCAGACGAGCACCTGGACCTTCGCGATCTGATAGAGTTCCGAGAGGAGCTTATCTTCGAGGACGCTCCCCTCTTTGATGACCATCTCAACAATTTCGGCGCGCCCTTTTGCGAACGAGTCGCGCTTTAAGAAGGAGGGGAACTGGAGAAGACGTGAAATCTCGCGCGCCGCGGCGCGCTCGGGGTTGATGGTCATCGAAAGGCCCAGTTCGTCTTTGAGGAAATAGATCTGTTCAACATACTCGGGATTGCGGACCCTGGCGATGGTGTGGGCGCTGCCGAGCTTCCGGGCGACGATGCAGCACAGGAGGTTGATCTCGTCCGCGCTGGTCGCGGCGATCAGAAGGTCCGCATCCTCGACGCCGGCCTGCTTCTGGGCCTTGACGCCCGCGCCGTTTCCGTGGACAACCATCACGTCGAGCTGTTCGGCCGATTCCTGGAGCACTTTTTTATTGTTGTCGATCACGACGATGTCATGCCCCTCCTGCGCGAGCTGCGCCGTCAGGGCAAATCCGACCTTGCCGTCGCCGACAATAACGATTTTCATGGCAGTTCTCCGTTATTAAAAGTTAGATTGCCGCGCCCGCAGCAACTGTTTTACTGCAGAAAGCGGAATCTTAACAACATATTAGCACCGAACTTGCAATCTTACAAGCCATTTTGAACGGAAATTGGACCGAGATTCCGACAGGCTCATCGGAAAAAAGACTGTCCGCGCTGCATGCGGGCGGCCAACCGGTTATGCGTGGCTGCCGAACGGCGCCGAACCCGTTTTTCAGGCGAGCGATTTTTCAAGCCGGGAAGGATCTTTTTCTTGGCGGCGGCGCCGGCCCGGTTTTTTGTTCTATTATACTGCTCGTCTAGATCCCGAAAAACAAAGTAAATCACGGCGCTCTGTGGGAAACAGACAAAAAACGACATGTTTTTTTGGATTTCTGGGCATTGAAAACAGGACATAATTAGTGCATCATTATAAATGCACATATAGTGCTCTTTTTGTGGGACGGAATGCAAAGAAAGAGGGGATCGAACTGGGAATAGTGCACAGAAAAGCACGATATGTGTATTCAACTGGGAGCGGCTGGCCGAGGCTGCGACAAAAGGGGATGGAGTTTTGCGGGATTATCAGAGCAGGAAAAACAATCCGTTTTCGCTGCCGCACAATCTTTACATGAGGGTGTTATACCAGATCCGGGACTACGACCGGATGAAGGAAGAGAGAATGGAAATTCTGTATTCCACTACGGCGCGCGATGGATTGCCGAGGGGAAACGGGGTGCGCAGCGACACGGAAATCAGGGCGATTCGGTTGGTAAAGGTGGAGGAAAACTGCAAGGCGGTGGAGCTTGCGTTGGGACAGATTCCGGAAGAATACCGGAAGGGCGTAATCGACAACATCTGCGAGGGAGCGCCCTTTCCGCTTGACGCGAGTTATTCCACCTACAAGCGCCAGCGTCAGCGTATGATTTGGTGGACGGCGAAATTTATGGGGCTTTGCGACGAATTTTGACGAAGTTGAACCCCGCGGGAAAAAATCAAGTGCTATGATACTAACATGGAACGCGAATGGACAGGCTGCGCCGGAGGCCGGCGCAGCTTTTCATTTTGGAAAAGCCCGGAAGGGACAAAACACAGCTTTGGAGGGATTTGAATGGAGGTCAATCTGTACAATGCGGTAACTGAACGGCTGCGTCAGGCATTCGGGGAAGAAACGAGCGTCTTTGAGGGCGCCGCGCCGCCGGGAACGGCCGGCCCCTGTTTTGTCGTCAGAGTGGTTTCGGCCGATGATAAACCGGTGACTCCCCGCTGGGTGCGGAAAAGGTTTGAGCTGTGCGTCCTGTTTCTCCCGGCACAGGGGTATGCGGACGGAAGCCTCTGTGAGAACGCGGAGAAGGCGCTTGCGGCGCTGGAAACGCTGACGGTTCTGGACTGCACGGTTTTCGGCGCTGCAAGGCGATATGAAGTCGGGGACGGGACGGCGTCCGTATTTGGATCCTATCAACTGTTCCTTCAAACCGGGAGCGGAGTGGAACAGATGGATGATATTCAAATTTCAGCTGAGGCGAGGGGGTGAAACGATTGAAAAAGAAACAGGCCGGTAAGACCGGGCCTCCCGTGTTTCGAAAGGAGGCTCTTCTTCGAAGCGAACGGTACCGCGGGCGGAGAGATCTCATCGCGGCGCTGTTGGCGGAAGAAAGGGAGTACGCTCTGGAAGAAGTGGACCGGGAGCTGGAAGGTTTTTTAAAACGGAAGGAAAGGTGAGAAACAATGGCATTAGGCGGGGGAACGTTTATCAGTCAAAACAAGGCGCTGCCAGGGAGCTACATCAACTTTGTATCAGCGGCCAGGGCGCAGGCGGCGCTGTCGGAGCGGGGGGTCGCGACGATGCCGCTGATCCTGGACTGGGGTCCGGACGGCGAGGTGTTCGCGGTAACGGCGGAGGAATTCCAGAAAAACAGCCTGAGGATCTTCGGGCACGCATATGGTGACGAGGAGATGAAGGGGCTGCGGGACCTGTTCCGGAACATCCGGACGGGGTACTTTTATAAGCTCAACACGGGCGGCGTCAAGGCGGCGAACGACCTGGCGAGCGCGAAGTACGCCGGAAGCCGGGGAAACGCGCTGAAGATCGCCGTCGCGGCGAACGAGGCGAGCAGCGAGGAGGCGCCGCTCTATGACGTTTCCACCTGGCTCGGCTCCACGCTTGTGGACAGCCAGACGAAGGTTTCGGCGGCGTCGGAGCTTCTGCCCAACGACTTCGTCGAGTGGAAGAGCGGCGCGGCCCTCGCCGCGACGGCGGGGACGCCGCTGACCGGGGGGACGGACGGCGAGGCGGAAAACGCGGATTATCAGGCCTATCTCGACAAGATCGAATCCTACAGCTTCAACGTGATGGGCTGCACCTCGACCGATCCGGCGGTCAAGGCGCTGTTTGCGGCGTTCACCAAGCGGATGCGGGACGAGTGCGGCGTCAAGTTCCAGACCGTTCTGTTTCGGCCCGGCGGCGCCGACTACGAGGGCGTGATCGGGGTGGAGAACGGCCTTGCCGGCGCGGCCGGGGACGCTTCGGCGGTCTACTGGGCGACCGGGGCCGAGGCGGGCTGCCAGGTCAACCGCAGCCTCCAGAACGCCGTCTACACCGGCGAATTTGAGATCGACGTCTCCCTCACCCAGGCGGAGCTGGAAGCCGGGCTTAAAGCCGGGAAGTTCCTGTTCCACCGGGTGGGGGAGGACGTCCGGGTGCTTGACGACGTGAATACCTTTGTCAGCGTGACCGGCGAGAAGTCCGCGGACTTCCAGTCCAACCAGACGGTGCGGGTGCTCGACCAGATCGGCAACGACATCGCGGCGCTGTTCAACCAGAAATATCTCGGCAGGGTGCCCAACGACAACGCGGGGCGGATCAGCCTTTGGAACGACATCGTAAAGCACCACCAGGAGCTTTTGGCGATCCGCGCGATCGAGGCGTTTTCGGGCGACGACGTGACGGTGGAGGCGGGCGGGAGCAGGAAGTCGGTCGTCGTTTCCGACCGCGTCCAGCCGGTGTGCTGCTTTGGCCAGCTCTATATGACCGTCGTCGTGGAATAAGGAGGGGGAATAAAAAATGGATCGGACCGTTATGAACGCGAAAGACGCGGTGTCGGCGTCCCTCGCCGAGTGTTACGTCACGCTTGAGGGGAACCGGTACAATTTTATGCAGGCGATCAATCTGGAGGCGAGCATCGAGAAAAACAAGACGGAGGTGCCCATCCTCGGGAAAACCGGGAAAGGGAATAAGACCACGGGGTGGAAGGGAACCGGCTCGGCGACCTTCCACTACAACACGTCGATCTTCCGCGAGCTGCTTTACCGGTATAAAGAGACCGGAGAGGACGTCTATTTCGACATCCAGATCACCAACGAGGACCCGACCGCCTCGGTTGGGCGCCAGACGGTGATTTTAAAGGACTGCAACGTGGACGGCGGCATCCTTGCCAAGTTTGACGCCGACGCGGAATATCTTGACGAGGATATGGATTTTACCTTTGACGACTTTGAAATCCCCGAAAAATTTACGCCACTGGCCGGGATGAACTGAAGTTGACACAAAGAAAAGCACCGTGCTAAAATAAGCGCGGCGCTGTCGCGACGGCAGGCGGTTGGCCACTCCCTTTTGAGAGGGGGGTGGTGCTTATGTGGAGAGGATTCCGAAAAGCCCTTAAGGCTCTCTGGATTCTCCTGTGTATGGCACTTGTGGCTTACATATCCACAGTAAAAGCAAAGTAACCGCCCTCATTCCCCAATGACGCGGTTACTTTGTAACTAAACTCTGGGGTCAACCGTCTGTTGACAGCGCCCTTTGTATTTCCATTATAGTCCCACGAGATTTGATTGTCAAGGGCGCCGCCGGCGCCCTGTTTTGATGAAAGGGAGGTTTTGAAGATGAGTTTATCCGCATTTTTGGCGGACCGGGCGCTCCCGGTGGAGAACATCAAGTACGCGGCGTCGCCGCGGTTTATCGGAGAGGACGGAAGGCCCGAGGAATGGGAGATCCGCTGCGTGACCTCGACCGAGGACGAGGGCATCCGCAGGGACTGCACCAAACGGCTCCCGGTTCCGGGAAGGCGCGGGCAGTTTACGCAGGAGGTGGATTTTAACCTCTACCTCGGGCGCCTCGCGTCGGCCTGCACGGTGTATCCGAACCTCAACGACAAAGAGCTTCAGGACAGCTATCATGTTATGGGGGCGGACCAGTTGTTGAAGTCGATGCTGACGCCGGGCGAGTACGCCGAATATCTTTCGAAGATTCAGGAGATCAACGGCTTTAGCCAGTCGGTGCAGGACGAGGTGGACGAGGCAAAAAACTGATCAAGGACGGGGACGCGGAAGCAAATCTGGCGTATTACTGCCTGCATGAGCTTCACATGCTCCCGTCCGAGTTTTTCAGGCTTCCGCGCAGAGAACGGGCGTTTCTGATCGCGGCCATTGAGGTGAGAGTGGAGAATGAACGGAAAAAAGACCGCGAGCTGAAAGCCAGGCGGAAAAGAAAATAAATTGGCCCGAAGGCTGGGGACATGCCGCGGGGACGGGCCGGACCGGTTTTGAAGATATGCGGGGATCAGGGGTTTCCCGGGGCGGGGCTGCGGCACATTGCAGGACAAAATCAGACGGCGGAAACGGAAGGGGTAAATCAGGGGGTGGAAAGATGGCAAGCGTTCAGGCGGCGCTCAAAATGTACAAACGGACGTCGAAAACGCTTAGCGGCTTTACCGGCGCAATCGAGCTGGCTGCGGAGGGCTTCGCAGGGCTTCAGTTGGAGGTCAGGCGCAGCACAGCCGCGCTCGCCGGGCTGCAGGATGGAATCGAGCAGTTTGGAAGAGAATTGCGACATGTCTTCGACGGGTTCCAGGGGGCGGTCAACGCAAGCGCCCAGGTGAAATCGGCGGCGCAGGCCACGGCGGCAGCAAAGGCAGCCGGGCCGGGCGCCGCGATGGCGGGCATGATGAAGACGATGGGGATTTCCGACGCATTTAAAAATATTTCCAAACTGTTTGATGCTGCAAAAGGCCCCGGCGAGAAAAAAGACGCTGGCAGTGCGATCAAATGCGCGTGCTGTGGAAAGACCGCTGGCGGCGGCAGCGGGGGGAAGATCAATCTTGCAAAAGACGCAAACGGGGATAAGGGCGGAGAGCGGGACACACAAAAAAAGAAGAAAACCAGCTTCAAATTTCTCTCCACAGCGGCGGGGATGATGGGGTCGGGCGTGATGTCTATGGCCAACTGGGGCCTGCAGAGCGAGGCGCTGGCTCAGATGCCAATGGGGGAAGTTGGCGTAATGCAGGAACAGATGAAAAAGCTTCAGGATACCATTGGGGTCGGGCTCTATCCGGCGATTCAAGCGGTCGCGGGTATCTTTACGCAGGCGCTGCCGGTGATCACACAGCTGGCCGGACCGCTTGCCGCAGTGATCAGCAGGATTGCTCAAGGGGCCGCGTGGCTGGCGGATAAGGCGTTCCAGGCAGCGGCGGTTTTCGCGGAAAACTGGTCATGGATCGGGCCGATTTTGCTGGGAATCGCCGCCGTGTTCGGGATTTTGCGGCTGGCGGCAACGGCGTATTCGGCAGCGCAGTCGATTGCCGCGATAGCGACCGGTTTATTTAAAAGTGCGCAGGACGCTGCGAATGCCGCTCTGTTGGCTTCGCCGCTGACATGGATTTTGATTATTATCATCGCGGTTGCCGCTGCGGTATATTCAATGGTAGGGATTATCAATAAAGTCACTGGCTCCACATTGTCCGCGACGGGCGTCATCTGCGGCGCAGTTAATGTTGTATGGCAGTTCCTTGTGAATACTTTTGCGGCCATTGGGAATTTGTTTACGGGCCTCTGGGAAGCGGGAAAAGCCATTGCGGAAAATATTGGAATCGCCTTTCAGAATGGAATGATAGACGCCCAGGCCGCTTGGCTTAAATTTGTAACCGCGTTTCAGGAAGGGATTTTGGACATCGCACAATGGTTGAACGAAACTTTTGGATTTTTGGGCCTTGAGCTTGACGTGTCGGGAATTAAGGAAAACCTGGAAGCCAACAGAGGCAAAATAGAAGAGCTGTTGTCCAAAAAGCAGGAATATCAGGATGTTGGAGCGGCATTTGACCGTGGAAATTCGACCTATGAAGCTTTTCAAGAGGGCTGGATGGAAAACGCTTACAACCAGGGATATCAATTTGGAGAAGGTCTGGAGAATTCCGCGAAGGACTATCTGAACAACTTCATGAAAACCCCGGAAATCCCCGGGGCCGGCATTTCCGCCGGGGCCGGAGCGACGGGCGATTATTCGGCGCGGGCAGAGGACATGGCGTATATGAGGGACATCGCGGAGCGCGAGGCGGTCAACCGCTATGCCACGTCAAACATCACCATCAACCAGAACAACGAAAACCATATTTCAAAGGACGTCGACCTTGACGGCATCACCGACGCCTGGACGGTGCAGTTTGCCGAAAAGCTCGACGTTTCGGCGGAGGGGGCGCTGACTTAAATGCCGTATTATCTGTTTTTGGATGAGGTCCAGGTTCCGATTCCGCCCTCGAGCCTTCAGATGAAGGTCAAAAATAAAAACGAGACCGCGACCCTGATCAACGAGGGCGAGGTCAATTTTCTCAAAACGGCTGGTTTGACCGAGCTTTCGTTCGATCTGCTCCTGCCGAAGAACCGCCTTCCGTTCGCCTCATATCCCGACGGGTTCCGGGAGCCGAGGAGTTATCTCGACCTGCTGAACCGGCTGAAAACGCAAAACCTTCCGTTCCGCTTCCTGCTCAACCGGACCGATCCGGCGGGAATGCCGATCTTTGCGACCAACATGCGGGTGTCCCTTGAGGACTACACCATCCAGGAGGACGCGGACAACGGGATGGATGTGGTAGTGAGCGTTAAGCTCCGGCAGTACCGGGACTTCGGGACCAAATTTGTCGAATATGTGATCAACGAAAAGGGGGAACCCGAAGGCAACGCGACGCGGGACCGGGAGGCCGATTCCGCCCCGAAACCGGAAACCCGCACGGTGAAGAAGGGGGATACCCTTTGGTTGATCGCGCAGGCGGCGATGGGGGACGGAAATCGCTACCCCGAGCTTTATGAAGCGAACAAAGCGGTCATCGACGGCAAAAACAGGGGCACCGGAAACCCGCGGTACACCATCTATCCGGGTCAGGTCCTGACCATTCCGGGGTAAGGGGGGAGCGCATTGGAACTGAGCCTTTATATCCAGCACGGGGATGCGCTTTATGAACCCTGTGTGGAGGAAGATATTTCGTTTTCGCTCGAGCGCAAGGGTTCGCCCGGAAAACTGGCCTTCCGGGCGGTGGACGACGGACGGCTCCCGGTATCGGAGGGGGACCAGGTCCTTTTGAAAATCGGCGGAGTGGAACTGTTTTACGGATTTGTATTCACGCTGAAAAGAAACCAGACCAGGATGATCGACATCACCGCTTATGACCAGCTTCGATATCTGAAAAATAAAGATACGATCATCGACGGGAATCTGACGGCGTCCGAGCTGATCCGGCGGATTGGCAAAGAGTTTTCGCTTTCGCTCGGCGTGATCGAGGATACGGGTTTTGTGCTCGAGAGCGTGATCGAGGACAACCAGACGCTGTTCGACATCATCCAGGGGGCGCTCGACGAGACGCTCCAGGCGACCGGGAGGCTGTATGTGATGTACGACGACTATGGTTATCTCACGCTGCGCAGCATCGAGAATCTCAGGCTGGGGCTGCTGCTCGACGAAGAGACGGCCCAGGGCTTCGATTATTCCTCAAGTATCGACAACGGGACCGCAAACCGGGTGAAGCTGGCCTTCGACGACGAGAAAGCCGGAACCTGCCAAATCTATCAGGTTCAGAACGGGGATCATATCAACGAATGGGGCGTTCTTCAGTATTTTGAAAAGATCAATTCGCCGGCCGGCGCGGTTCGAAAAGCCGAAACCCTTCTGCGCCTGTACGACCAAAAGACGAAGAAACTGTCGGTGAAGGGCGCATTCGGCGACCCGCGGGTGCGGGCGGGGACAGGGCTTGCAGTCTCGCTTGCCCTCGGCGGGGAGACGGTTTCGCAGCTGATGGTGGTGGAGAGGGTGACGCACCGGTTTCGGCAGGGCGCGCATCTGATGGATCTGGACTTGATTGGAGGCGACTTCTTTGGCTAATGCGGTGGAACTGGTGAAAAAAGCGGCTGTGGACGCGGTGGAAGCGGGAAAACCGGTGAGCCTTCTGTTTGGGACGGTGGTTTCGGCAGCGCCGCTGGCGGTCAATATCAGCCAGAAAATGACCCTGGGCGAGGCAAATCTGGTCCTCTCGCAAAACGTGACCCGGCGGACGGTGGACGCTGCGGCGGATTTTGAGACGGAGCCTGCGCTGACAGGCGGGGAACAGGAACACCGGCACACTGTGCAGGGCGTTTTGCAGGTAGTTGTGAACAAACCGCTCGAAGCCGGGGAACGGGTGATCCTTGCGCGGATGCAGGGGGGCAAGAAATTTATCATTCTGGACAGACTGGGGGCGGGGCTATGATTCCGAAAACCGATAGGCCGCTGGTCCGGTCGATCCGGCTGGCCGAGCCGCCGGCCGCCACCTTCCGCATCCGGGAGGACGCGGGGGTGATCACGGGGATGATCGACGGCGCCGAGGCGGTCCGTCAGGCGGTCTGGCTGATCCTGAATGTCGAACGGTATCAATATCTGATCCACTCCTGGAACTACGGGGTCGAGTTTTCCAGCCTGTATGGAAAACCGATCCCGTTTGTTTTACCCGAACTGGAACGGAGAATCGCCGAGGCGCTGACACAGGACAGCCGTATTCGGGCGGTAAGGGATTTCAAATTCGCAACCGGAGGACGGAAGATCGGCGTTTCGTTTATTGTGGATACGATTTACGGGGCGATTCCGGCGGAAAGGACGGTCGACATCTGATGTATGAGGAGATTACCTATGAAGGGCTGCTGAAAACAATGCTTTCAGCGGCGAAGGACAGCAACCCGAACATCGACACCCGAGAGGGATCGGTGGTTTGGTATGGGCTGGCTCCGGCGGCGGTGGAAATGAAAAACCTGTATCTTGCGCTCGACGAGATGCTGGATGAAACCTTTGCCGACACCGCGAGCCGGGAGTGCCTGGTGCGGCGGGCAGCGGAGCGGGGGCTCTCGCCGTATCCGGCGGAAAAGGCGGTCGCTGAAGGGGTGTTCACACCAGCGTCGCTTTCGGTGCCGATCGGCGCGCGGTTTGGGCGGGACGGGGTTTATTTCCGGACCGCCGGGAAGACGGCGGACGGCGTCTACCGGCTCGAATGCGACACCGCCGGGGAGGCGGGGAACGTCTCTCCGGGGGCGCTGCTCCCGGTCGATTATATCGATGGGCTGGGGACGGCGACCCTCACGGAAATCCTGATCCCCGGCGAGGACGAGGAGGATACCGAAGCGTTCCGAAAGCGGTATTTCAGCGCGATGGACGCCAAGGCCTACGGCGGAAACGCCGCGGATTACCGGGAAAAGGTCGGCGCGCTTGCGGGCGTCGGCGGCGTCAAGGTGGAACCCGCCTGGAACGGCGGCGGGACGGTCCGGCTGGTCCTGATCGACGCTGCGCTGCGCGCGCCGTCAGAAGAGCTGATCGCCTCGGTCCAAGATGCCGTGGACCCATCCGGCCTGGAAGGCGAAGGCGCCGGGATCGCGCCGATCGGCCATGTGGTGACGGTGCAGGGCGTGGAGGAGAGACAGGTGGCGGTTGGGACCACGCTCGTTTATCAGGACGGATGGGGCTGGGAGGATGTAAGGCCCTACGCCGAGGCGGCGGTGGACGAATACTTTCTTGAGCTTGCAAAGAGCTGGGCCGGCGCGGAAAACCCCCTTGTGGTCCGGATCAGCCAGATCGACAACCGGCTGCTGAATCTGGCCGGCGTGATGGACGTGGGCGGGACCACCCTCAACGGATACACGGAAAACCTGACACTGGGGCAATACCAGATCCCGGTGAGGGGGGAGATGCATGGATAGGGCGATTTTGGATTATCTGCCGCCTGCGGTCAGGGACCTCAGGGAGATGCGCGCGCTGGCGGCCGGGCAGGAGAGGGTTCTTTCCGCCCTCTGGGATGCGGTGAAGGCGGCGTTCAACGACCAGTATGCGGCGTCTCTCAGCGAAAACGGCGTGTCGCGCTGGGAAAAAATCCTCGGCATCACCCCGAAGGGCGGCGACACCCTCGGCAACCGGCGCACACGGGTTCTGACCCGGCTGCTGGAGCAGATCCCGGTGACCAAGAGGACCCTGAATCAGCAGCTTTTGGCGATGTGCGGCAAGAACGGCTACCGGATGGAGCTGGATCCCGCGCGCTATACGCTCGGCGTTCTGATCGCGGTCAATTCGTCAGCGCTGCTTTCGAGCGTCGGTGAGCTGGTGCGCAAAAGCGTCCCGGCGAACCTTTTGGTGCAGGTGGGATATCTTTACAACCGGCATCGCGAACTCTCGCCGTTTGGGCATGAGGAACTTGGACGGTACACGCACCGGCAGCTCAGGGAGGTTCTTTTTATCATGCAGACCTATCAAAATCTGGCCGGGCGGACCCACGAGCAGCTCGCGCAGAAAAAACAATTTGAGATAGCAATGGAGGCGTGACATTATGGCGGCGGAACAGACCGCGAATTTAAATCTCCTGCTCGACGGGGAGGACGAATTCTACGATATCGGGAAATTCAATCAGAATTTTGAGAAGATCGACATATTTGCGGGGGAGATTGAGCGGAAGACCGATCCGCAAGCGGCGCGAATCGCGATGGGGCTGGGGGATACGACGGGGCCGGTCCCCGTTGCGAACGGCGGCACCGGGGCGAGCGATGCGGCGGGGGCCAGGGCGAATCTCGGCGCGGTGAGCAGGGGCGGCGACACCATGACGGGGACGCTGAAAGCGCCGGGACTTGCCGCCGACTCGTCGGACCGGTATACGTTTGTACAAATCCAGAAAGACGGAGTGACCCGCTCGTCTTTATATGCGGATGCCGAAAACGATTTGACGGTGCTGCGCGGCTATGACAAAACCGGCGGCCAATATAAAGAAATGATCCTTGACTATAACGAGGGCGCGCTGTTCGTCCCCGCGCTGGCGGTGAACTCTGCAAGTCCCTATCCCGGCATCCAAATCAAACGCAGCGGGGTGCTGCAGGCCGCGTTGTATGCAGATCCGGAAACGTCCTGCACGGTGCTGCGGGCATTTGATTCCACCGGAACGAATTACAAAGAATTAAGCCTGAACTGTGGCAGCGGTATTTTGACTTGGGACGGGAAAAGGGTATTGACCGAATCATCGGATTAAAAGGCGGGCATCACGAGCGGGGATATGCGGGTTTGGAATCGGCCGGTCAGGGGAAACGATACCGCGGCGGGAAAAAGACGGCCGGCAGGGAATCCGCTGAAAGGGGATCAGCGCATCTCTGCCGGCCGGTTCTTTGGACGATGGAGGAAGTGCATTATGAAACAGACGACAAATTATAAACTCAATAAACCGGATCCCGAGGATTATTACAACATTAACGATCAAAACTCGAATATGGACGTCATCGACACGGAGCTTTCGGGACGGGCGCAGAAAAACCACCAGCACGGGGCGGGGGATATCGCCTCGGGGACGCTCCCCGTCGAGAGGGGCGGGACGGGGCAGGCGAGCCTTTCGGCGGCGCGCAATGCGATGGGCCTGGGGAACACGACCGGGGCGCTGCCGGTTGCAAACGGCGGGACGGGGGCGACAAGCCTGGCGAATGTGACGGTGGGGAACGCCGACAAACTGGACGGCAAGCATGCGGCTGACTTTCCGCAGTATGTCACGGGAGTGACGACCCTGGACGATCCGAGCCTGTTCTTGTCTAAAAAGGTAACGATTGCCAACGCCAAATTTACCGACGCTCCGGATTTTTCGACGGATGGACAGGGCACCGTGATTACCATCACATATGCCGGGAGCATGGGAAACAAACTGTGGGCGGATCAGATTTTAATTTGCCCTTATGTGACATCGCCCGGCTATCGCTTTCTGCAGCGCCGTTTTCACGTCGCAAACGTAGAGCAGTGGACGCCGCTTGCCGGGACTTCAGTTTCCGTCCAGAGCGCCGCTCCGAGCAGCCCGAAGGCCGGCGACCTATGGGTCTGGTGAGGTGAGAGGATGGGCTTAAAGAGATATGGAACGGACGGCGCGTGGTGCGAGGTTGAGAACGTCCGGCGGTATGCCGCGGGGGCGGGCTGGCAGGATGCGGAGTTTGTCC
>DVKH01000032.1 GCA_018716105.1 Candidatus Fimivivens faecavium
CCGGCATGATTGCGCAGGGAGTTTACCGCGGCTTTCGGACCGACCCGGCGGCGGACTACTACTGCAACTCGGGGACAAGTTCGCCCTCGATGCTCATCGAGCTGGGGTTTGTGACCAACGCAGAGGACAACGCGCTGTTTGACCAGAAGATCGGCGACCTGGCCAAAGCGATTGCCGACGCCGCCTGCCGGAAACTTGGGGTCGAGTGGAAGGAGACGGCGGACGAAACGGAGCCGGACGGGAAGCTCTACCGTGTCCAGACCGGGGCGTTTGCACAGCGCGAGAACGCCGAGCGGATGAAACAGGAGCTGGAGGAAAAGGGATATCCGGCGATGATTAAATAGGATGGAGCGGCGCCCGCCGGGGGAGAAATCCTTTGGCGGGCGGTTTTTTTGTGGTATAATATCCGCAAAGCGGATATTATACGGGATTTTAATGGCCGCCCTACGGGCATGGCCGATGATACCATGAAAACGCTGTTTTCATGGTATCATATAAAATAAATTCGATGTACTGCGAGGCGACGCCGTGAAAGGTTTTAAAATTCCCTCCAACCCGCCGACGACTAATAAAAACGTCCGGTTCCCAAATGATCTGATTGAAGGCGTGGAAAATGCGATCCGCGGCAAAGACTGCACCTTTTCTGCGTTCGTGATTGAGGCTGTCCGGTGGACTCTTCAGGGGTTGGAAGAGGAAAATCAAGATAAATAAGCTCGCGTATGTGTTAAAAAGTGTGTTATTACAGAAAAATACCGCTCCGGAAACCCCATTCCGAAGCGGTTTTTCTTTGGTGCGGGTAACAGGACTTGAACCTGCACGGGAAGCCCACCAGATCCTAAATCTGGCGCGTCTGCCAATTCCGCCATACCCGCATGGCCGGGCGGCCGTGCCGCCCATTTTTACGTTGTTCTATTCTATCACCGTCCCGCCCCGGTGTCAACTCGCGGCCCGCCGCTTACAGCGTCCGCCCGAGCTTTTTCACAAGCCTCTGTGCCGCGAGCAGGATCCCGATCCGCGCGGTGGGGTAGGTGATGCCGCCCTGCATCCAAACGGCGAACGGTTCGCGCATCGGCGCGTCGGCGGACAGTTCGATCGAGGCGCCAAGCGTGAACGTACCCGCCGCCATAATTACCTGGCTGTCGTACCCGGGCATGTCCCACGGCTCGGGCGTGGCCATCGAATCGACCGGCGAGCCGGACTGGATCCCCTCGCAGAAGGCGGTCAGCGCCTGCGGCGTCTCGAGACAGAGCGCCTGGATGATATCGTGCCGCTCTTCGAGCGCGGAGGGGTACGCCTTGTATCCGAGCTGTTCGAACAGCGCCGCCGCAAACACCGCAGTTTTGAGGGCCGAGGCCACCACGGTCGGCGCGAGAAAGAAACCGAGATAGAGGTTGCGCAGCTCATCGAGCGTGCAGCCGATTTCCTTCCCGGTCCCGGGCGTCGTAAGGCGGTAGGAACATAGTTCGACCAGATCCCTGCGGCCGGCGATGTATCCGCCGGTCCGGGCGATCGCCCCGCCGGGGTTTTTGATCAGCGAGCCGATGATCAGGTCAGCGCCGACGTCGGTCGGCTCCCGCTCCTCAACGAATTCGCCGTAGCAGTTGTCGACCATGACGATGAGGTCCGGGTATTTTGCCTTGAGCGCCCGCGCCGCCTCGCCAATCTCGGTTACTGAGAGCGTCGGGCGAAGGCTGTATCCGCGCGAGCGCTGGACGTAGCAGACCTTGGCGCCCGCCGCCTTTTCGAGCGCCGCCGGAAGGTCAATCTTCCCGTTCCGGAGCGCAACCTCGTCGTACCGCACGCCGAAATCCCGCAGCGAGCCCGCGCCCTCCCCTCGAAGGCCGATCACCTCCTCGAGGGTGTCGTAGGGCTTCCCGGTGAGCGAGAGCAGCAGATCGCCGGGCCGCAGCGCCCCAAACAGCGCGACAGCCAGCGCATGGGTCCCGGAGGCGAGGGAAGAGCGCACCAGAGCATCCTCGCAGCCAAACGCCTCGGCATAGATTTCGTCGAGCGTATCCCGTCCCCGGTCTCCGTAGCCGTAGCCGGTGGATCCCTGCAGATGCGCGGCGGAGACGCCGTGGCGGATGAATGCGCCGAGCACCTTTTCGGCATTTCTGCGCTCGACGGCTTCGATCTTCGCAAAGGCCGCCGCGGCGGTCCGCTCGGCATTTTCGGCGAGCGTAAGCAGGGAGGGGTCAAATTGGAACTGAGAGTTTGTTTCCATCTGTTGATTTCTCCAATATTTCAATATGTAGCGCCGCGGCCCGGAGGACGCGGTCAGCCGGGGATTAGAAAACGCTGCCGGCCGGTTTCCCGAAAGCCGAGACGGCGGTAGAACGGGACCAGGGAATCGGCCCCCGCGATTGCGACAGGGGTGAAGCCCCGGTCAGCCGCGTCCCGCGCGAGAAGGCCCACCAGCCGGGAGGCGAGGCCCTCCCCGCGGCGCTCCGGCAAAACCGCGACCCCCGCGATCAGAGCAAGGCCGCTTCCCTGTGCAATCACGCCCGCCGCGGCCGCACCGCTGAGCGTCCAGAACCGCGCGAGGCCGAGATTCCGCCTCCGCGTGAGGTCGGACAGCCAGGGAAGATAAGGCGCCCCGGCCGGGAACGCCGGGTCCGCCGCCGAGAGGATTTCATATACCAGACGGCCGGGCGGGTTTTTGTCCGGTTCCGGGAGGCGCTTCGGCTCCGGCGGCGCCCCGCCGAGGGCGAGGACCGGCAGGACGGTTTCCCGCCAGCCGGGCAGCGCTGGAAGCTCGTCCGCGCCGCCCTCGGCGCTGCGCGCGCCGAGAAATGGGAGGAAGGCCGAGAGTTCGTCCGCGTCCCAGCGGCCGCAGAGCAGGACCCTTGCGTCAAAGCGGCAGAGGACGCCGCCCCCGCAGTTTTGCCAGAGTTCGCAGTTTCCCGGCCCGAGGCCGTAGCACCGGAGCAGCGTTTCGATCTTCACGCCGGCCGCCGTCCCGGGGAGCGGCGGGGGCGTTTCGCAGCGGGAGATCATCGCCCTGCGAGGGCGGGCAGCAGCGCGTGCAGGAGGCGCTCGCTTTCCGCGATGTCGCCGAGCGAGGCGACGCAGGAGGCGCTGTGCAGATACCGGCAGGGGACCGACTGCGCGATGGTCCGGACCCCGCCGCGCGAGCGGGTGACGGCTCTCGCCTCATTTCCGCCGAACACGCCTTCCTTCGTCTGGATTTTGATCCCGTTCTTCGCGGCGAGATCGAAGGCGAGGCGGTAGAACTCCCGGTCGTAGAGCGTCCCATTGTCCGCGAATGAGACGACCGGCCCCGCGCCGACCCGGCAGACGGTTTTTTCCGCAGGCGCGCCGTCCACGTCCCCGGCGGTCGTCGTCTCGAGGATGACCGCGGCGTCCGGCGCGGCCGAAAACGCGGCGGCAGCCGCGCCCAGAAGCCCCGACTCCTCGCAGACGGTGAAGCATCCCGTCGCCTCAAACGGAAGATCGGATTCGAGCAGGCGGATCAGCATCGCGCAGCCGATGCGGTTGTCGAGCGCGCGGGACGCGACGGTCTCCCCGCCGAGCCGCCGGAACGGTTCGTCAAAGGCCGCGGTGTCGCCCGGGGAAACCTCTGCCCGCGCCTCCCCGGCCGAAGAAGCGCCGATGTCGATGTAATACCCATCGGCGGAGGGCTTCGCGTCCCGCTCCGCCGCAGTGAGGTGGTGCCAGGCCTTTCCGCCGATCACGCCTGGAAGCCCTTTTGGGCCGACCAGCACGCCGCGGCCGTGCAGCACGCGCGGGTCGATCCCGATCGGGGAGAATTTGAGCAGCCCCTCCTCGGTGATCCGGGTGACCATCACCCCGACCTCGTCCATATGGGCGAAGAGGGCGATTTTGTTTTTCGGCTTCGGGAGGCCGCGCCGGACCGCGATCAGATTCCCGACAGGATCCTCTTTCACCTCGCAGACGGGTTCGAGGCGGGCGCGGATGAAGTCCCGGACCGGCCCCTCGTCCGAGGAAACCCCGCGCAGGGAGCAGAGCGTTTCCAGCAGTTTCAGCATGAAAAATCCCTCCTCACATGCGCCGCGATCAGGCGGGCGGTGTTCTCCACGTCGGCGGCCGAGACGATCTCGACCGGCGTGTGCATATAGCGGAGCGGAATCGAGATGAGCGCGGTCGGGACGCCGCCCGCCGCGGGCGCGATGTGGTCGGCGTCGGTTCCGGTGCGCCCGGACATGATCTCGGTCTGACAGGGGATGCCGTCCCGCTCCGCCGTTTCGATCAGCGATCGGGAGAGCGCGCGGCTTAACCAGGGCGAGACGCCGACCATCGGGCCGCCGCCCATCTTTCCGCAGAGCTCGGGCTTGTCGTCCGGGGTCTGCGCCATCGAGACGTCGACGACGTAGGCCCTGTCCGGACGGAGCGAAAACGTGTCCGCCGCCGCCCCGGCGCTGCCGGTTTCCTCCTGGGTGACAAGCGCCGCCGCGATCCGCGCGCCGCAAAAGCCCGATAGAAGCTGCGCCGCCCGGATGACCGCCGCGCAGCCCGCGCGGTTGTCGAGCGCCTTCATCGAGACGCGGTCGCCCAGCAGCCTGCGGAACGCGCCGCCGAAGCTGATCCGGTCGCCCGGCGAGACAAGGCGCGCCGCCTCCTCCCCGGAAAGGCCGAGGTCGATCCAAAGGTCTTCCGCTTTCGGATAGCCCTTGTTCGTTTCGTCGGCGAGGTGGGGCGGGACGGAACCGACGACCCCTGGAACCGGGCCGGATTCTGTGTGCACCGTCACCCGCGCCCCGGCGAGCGAGCGCCGGTCGGCCCCGCCGCAGGGCGCGGCCTTTAAAAAGCCATCTCTGGTCACGCGGATGACCATCAGGCCGATCTCATCGAGATGCGCGGTCAGAAGGACCAGCGGCGCGTCCGCGGCTGCGCTGCTGACTCTGCAGGCAACCCCGCCGAGCGGCGTAAACGACACCTCGCCAAGCGGGCGCAGGATTTCGGCCGCCGCCTCGGCGGCGGCGCGCTCGTCCCCCGAAACGCCCGCGGGGGCGCAGAGCGCGCGAAGAAGTTCGATCATGGCGCATTCCTCCGTTTCCTGATCTTTGCGCCGTCACTGCAGCTCGGCGACCAGCTTTTTGTAGTAACGTCCGCGTTCCTCAAAGTTCGCGAATGCGTCGAAGCTCGCGCAGGCTGGGGAGAGCGAAACCACGTCGCCGCCCTTTGCCGTTTCCTGCGCCTGTTTCACGGCGTCATCCAGGCTTTCGGCGTGCAGAATCACAAGCCCGCTCTTTTCAAAATTGGGGTTGGCCCTGAGCGCCGCCTCAATCTTCGGCGCGGTCGCGCCGGTGAGGATCACCGTCTTTACCCGCTCAAGCATCACCGGCGCCATCGGCTCGAACGGGATGTTCTTGTCATAGCCGCCCGCGATGATGATCAGCTTCTGGTCGAAAGCCCTGAGGCCCGCAATGGTCCGGGTCGGGGAGGTCGCGATCGAGTCGTTGTACCATTTGACGCCGTGCAGCTCCCGCACAAATTCGATCCGGTGCTCGACCCCCGCAAAGTTCCGCGCGACGTCGACGATGTTTTTGACCGAAACCGCGCCCCAGACGGCCGCGATCGCCGCCATGTAGTTGTCGGCGTTGTGCAGCCCCGGCAGCCGGATTTCCCTGCGGTTCATCACCAGGACCGAGTTGCCGTTGACGCTGTGGAAGATGTCGCCGTTTTCGTCCATCCAGCACCCGGTTTTGACCGGCTCCCGGTGGGAGAACGCGCAGCGCTCGCCCCGGACCCGGCTGGACAGCGAACAGGTCTTCTGGTTATCCCACGAGAGCACCGCGCGGGAAAAGGCGGTCTGATGGTCGAGGATATTGCACTTTGCGGCGATGTACTCCTCCATGTCCTTATGGACGTCCAGATGGTTCGGCTCGATGTTCGTGATCACCGCAACGTCGGGGGAGGAGCGCATCGAGATAAGCTGGAAGCTCGAAAGCTCCACCACCGCGGCGTCCCGCGGGGAAATCTTGTCGAGCAGCGGCAGAAGCGCGCGGCCGATGTTCCCGCCGAGATGGACGGTTTTGCCCGCGGACTTGAGCAGTTCCGAGATCAGGGTTGCCGTCGTGGTTTTTCCGTCCGAACCGGTTACGCCGTAGACCGGGCAGGGGCAGAGCGCGAGAAACACCTCGAGCTCGCTTGTGACAACCTGCCCGCGGTCCCGGGCGGCGGTCAGCTCGGGGCTCAGATATTTAAAGCCGGGCGTGCGGAAGATGATCTCCCCCGTCAGCTTTTCGAGGTACCCTTCGCCGAGACAGAAAGAAACGCCCGCCGCGCGCAGCTTTTCGTACAGCGCGGGGTTGATTTTGTCCTCTGTCCGCCTGTCGTGGAGGGTCACATATGCCCCGGCGCCGGCAAGGCGGAAAATCAGCTCGGTATTGCTCACGCCCAGCCCGATCACATCGATTTTCCGCTCGTTCATTTTGCTGTAAAAATCCTGATATGACATCAACATTAAATCACCCGCCGCCGCCGCTGCGGCCCAAAACCGGCTTGCCCCCTGCGGCGACTAGTTGGGGGCCGGGTTTCATAACCTTTTCCAATTATTATACCGGTATTTGGCTGGTTTATCAATGAAATCCGCCGCTGTGCATCGGAAAAAGCGCCGCAGCATATACTGATGGAAGCGACTTTAACAGAAGGGTGATTGCCATGTGTGAGAAGACCTGTCGAAACTGGGAGGAAGATAACGATTTGTGGTGGTTTGACGTTGATGGTGATGTCGACGATTTCATTTATTTTTATGAACCGATCGATCCGCAAAGTGAAAGATAGTGGATTTCAGGGGACCGTCTGTGGTATCCTATAGGGCAGAACAGCTGTCTGATACCACGGCGGCCCTTTCGCATTCCAGGCAGGCGGAACTTACCAGGCGAGAGTTGCCGGAACGTCTTGACAAGTATACCGAAATGGTAGTATATTAGTAACCGCAGAAAGATTGTTAAAAAACATTCAAATAAGGGGAGAGCAAATGATGATTCGCATATCGGATTCGGTCTACTCGGTCGGCGTCCTGAACCCGAACCTCCGGGTCTTCGACATCGTGATGAAAACCGAGTATGGGACAAGCTACAACTCGTTTCTGATCAAGGGCGAAAAGAACGTCCTGATTGAAACCTGCCATGAAAAATACTTCGATGAATACATGGAGCACATCGGCGAGGTGATTTCCCCCGCTGAGATCGATTATATCATCCTCAATCACACCGAGCCGGATCATTCCGGTTCGCTCGCGCGGCTGCTGGACGCCGCGCCCAGGGCGGAGATCGTCTGCTCCCAGGCGGCTTCAATCTATCTCAGGGGCATTACCAACCGCGCCGATCTGAAGCTCCGGGTCGCGAAGGACGGGGACACCCTCGACATCGGCGGCGGAAAAAAGCTCGCCTTTATCAACGCCCCGTTCCTCCATTGGCCGGACAGCATGTTCACCTGGTTCGAGGCGGAGAAAACGCTGTTCTCCTGCGATTTCTTCGGCTCCCACTACTGCGAGCCGCGGATGATCGACACCGCCATCACCCACCCAAAGGCTTACTGGACCGCGTTCCGCGGCTACTACGACGCGATTTTCGGCCCGTTTAAACCTTATGTGCTGGGGGGCCTCGATAAGATCAAAGATCTCGACGTCGAAACCGTCTGCACCAGTCATGGCCCGGTCCTGACGGCGAAGGGCCTCCTGCCCGAGGTGAAGGAGCTTTACCGCGAGTGGTCCCAGCCGCATGTGAACGCGGTGAAAACCATCCCGATCTTCTACTGCACCGCCTATGGGAACACCGGGCTCGCCGCCGGCGCGATCCGCGAGGGCATCCTCGAGGTGATCCCCGACGCGAAGATCGACCTCTACGACCTCATCGAGCATGCGATGGCCGACTGCGCGGGCGCGCTCGCGGGTTCCGACGCATTCCTGATCGGTTCGCCCACCATCAACAGGGATGCGGTTCCGCCGGTCTGGGAGCTGCTCGCCCATGTGGACCTGGTCAACAACCAGAAAAAGCCGGTCGCGGTGTTCGGTTCCTTCGGCTGGAGCGGCGAAGCGGTTCCCGCTGTCATGAACCGCCTGAATACGATGAAGCTCGCGGTGTTCGGCGACGGCTTCAAATTTAATTTTGTCCCGAGCGGGGAAGAGCTTGAGAAGGCGCGCCAGTTCGGGCGCGATTTTGCCGCTTCGCTCAAATAACCGGATATGAAACGCAGTCAGGCCCGGAAACCGATTCGGTTTCCGGGCCTTTTTCGCATCATCTGAGAAGGTCAGCGCATGGCGAGCGGCAGCTCTGGGGAAAAGCCCGGCGCTTCTTCCGGGCCGCGGCCGCCCTGCCAGTCCCGCAGCTTTCCGCGGAAAACGACCGTTGAGCCGGGGATACGGCGGAAATCCTCCGGGTAGGTGAAGTACGGGTCCCGGCCGCCGAGATCCCACGCGCCGCTCATCTGGAGAACCGTTGCGACAAACTGCGAGCAGATGAAGCGGTGGGACCGTTTCAGCTTCAGCCCGAGCGGACGGGTCCACAGGCCGAGAACATCGTATTTGAAATCGGACGCCTCGTCCACAAAGAGATCGATCACGTCCAAGGCGCGGCGGTAAACGCCGCCGCTGACGGGGAGGGCGATCACTTCGCAGAGGGTGTTCGGAAAGCGGCGGAACACATGGGTGTTCGGGTTTTCCCGGATGAAGCCGCCGATCCACTGGAGATAGAGCCTGCGCCGCCCGAACGAATACATCTCGTTCATCCCCCGGTCGAGCGAGATGGACGAGTGGTTGTAAGGCGCGCGGGTGACAGTTTGAATCAGACGGCTGGCGACGGTGCCGGTCTGAGAAAGAATGATATAAAGGGTGTGTTCCATAGCGGGGCCTCCAAAGAAAAAGAATGCATCCAATAAGTACTAATTGTATTAATATTAATAATACAATAGGCTGTCCAAATACGCAAGGCTTCGACAAAATTTCTGCCGCGATTTGCGGTTGCGGGATGGGACGGTTTTTGGTATGATAAGCCAATGAAATCAAGAAACCAGATATGTATTCCGGGGGGTCTCGCTCCAAATGCGCGGAAGAGGGAGGAAACATGAAGGATTATCAGGTTTTGCTGTTTGATCTCGACGGAACCCTGACTGATTCGGGGGAGGGGATCATGCGCTCGGTACAGTATGCGCTCCAAACCGTCGGGATCGAAGTAATGGACTACCGGACGCTGACTGCGTTTATCGGCCCCCCGCTTCGGGTTTCGTTCCAGGAGGAATACGGGCTGGACGAGGGGACGGCGCTGAGGGCAATCCGCGCCTACCGCGAGCGGTTTGAATCGGCCGGCATCCGGGAAAACCGGGCTTACGAGGGACTGGCCGGCTGCCTCGGACGCCTCCAGGCGGCGGGCAAGACGCTGATGGTCGCAACCTCGAAGCCTCAGCCGTTTGCCGTACAGGTCCTGGAGGATTTTGACCTCGCGCAGTATTTTACCGGGATCTACGGCGCGCCGGTGGATGAGACCGCGCACAGCACCAAAGCCGACGTCATCCGCGAGGCGCTCGCGTCCAAAGGCGCGGCCGATCTCTCCCAGTGCGTCATGATCGGCGACCGGAAATACGACGTTGAGGGCGCGCTCGAAGCCGGGATCGACTGCATCGGCGTTCTTTACGGCTATGGGGACGAACGGGAGCTTCTGGAAGCGGGGGCCGCCGCCGTCGCCGCGACGCCGGACGAGCTCTGCCGGATGCTCCTTCGGGAGGGTTGAACCGGTCCTGTCCAACAAAACGAGCGGGAGAAGGGATTGCCTTTAAAACGTTTGAAACGGCCGGCAAGGATTTTTTAATATAACAAAGCGGCATGGAATCAAAATGATTCCATGCCGCTTGTTTCCCATTACTCCTCGGTCCCGGTCAGGAGCTTATAAATTTCGCTTTTTTTGCAGCCGGTGATCCGCGCCGCCTCTTTTGCGGCGGGCGCCGGGGCGAGTCCGCGCTCGCACAGGCTTCGCGCGAGCGCGACCGCGTCGGCGACGAACATCTCGCGCGGCGCGGCGGGCGGCGCGCCCTCGACGACGAGGACGAATTCCCCGCGCGGGGCCGTTTCCCGGTACCGCTCCACCGCCCCCTCGAGGGTGGTGCGGATCACCTCTTCATGGAGTTTGGTGAGTTCCCGGCAGAGGGCGATTTTCCGGTCGCCGAACGCTTCGAGCAGATCCCCGAGCGTTGTACGGAGCTTGTGCGGCGCTTCGTAAAAAATCATGGTCCGCCGCTCGGCCCGAAGCGAATCGAGGTGTTCCTTCCGGCTCTGGCGGCTGGTGGAGAGAAACCCCTCGAAGGTAAAGCGCGAGGTGGAAAGCCCCGAGAGCGCGAGCGCGGTCAGCGCCGCCGTCGGCCCTGGGACCGAAACCGTCTCAATTCCGCGCTGGGCGCACAGCCGGACGAGGTCTTCGCCCGGGTCGGAGATGGCGGGCATCCCCGCGTCGGTCACAAGCGCGCAGCTTTCGCCCGCCGCAATCCGGTTTACAATCTCTTCCCCGCGTTCGCGGAGGTTGTGCTGATAATAGCTGACCATCGGCTTTGAAATGCCAAAGTGATTGAGAAGCTTGAGGGTTACGCGCGTGTCTTCAGCGGCGATGAAATCCGCCGTTTCGAGCGTCTCCCGCGCGCGGGGGGAGAGATCCCCGAGGTTTCCAATCGGGGTGCCCACAATGTACAGTTTTGACATGGCGGTATTACCGCCCCCTTTCTATGTGAAAGTTTTGCAGAGGCCCATCCGCGTCCGCCTCCGGCCCTTCCAGCAGAAGCGCCGGCTCGGCGGAAAGGCCGGGCTTTCCGCCAAGCCGCCCCTCCAAAAGGAGCAGGAACGGCGTTTTTCCGGCCGCGTGCTGAACGAGGCGCAGGCGCTTTGGCTCGATTTTGTTTGCGCGCATCGCCGCCGCCGCGTCCAGGAGCCGTTCCGGCCGGTGGCAGATGCACAGCCGCCCACCGAACCGCAGAAGCCTTCCGGCCGCGGCGCAGACGTCGCCAATCGAGCAGGAAACCTCATGCCGGGCGGCGTTTCGCGCGGGGTCGGGGCTTTGGTTGGCCGCGCCTTTGGCCTGGTAGGGCGGGTTGCAGGCGATAAGATCGTATTTTCCCGCGGGGAGAACGCCGGAGAGGTCCCGAAGATCCGCCTCGACGGCCGAAAGCCGCCCCGTAAGGCCGCTCTTTGCGATTCCAAGCCGGATCAGCTCCGCCGCCTCCGGCATCAGTTCCACCGCGTCGGCATGTTCCGGGCCGGGACCCTCTGAAAACCAGAGCAGCGGAATCACGCCGCAGCCGGAGCAGAGGTCGGCCGCAAAATCCCGGCGGCCCGGCCGGGAAAACCGTGCGAGCAGCACCGCGTCAACGCCGAAGCGGTGCTGTTTTGTGACGGCGGCGAAGACGCCAGGGGAGAGCGCCTCATAGGAAAAATCCATCGGTTGCCTCCTTCGGCGGGCGCCCAAAGCGGGCAATAGAACAAAAAGCACATGGTTTCCCATGTGCTTTCTGGATCGGGTTTTGAGATTCTTACGCCTGCTTCGGGGCGCCAACCGGGCAAACGCCGGCGCACGCGCCGCACTCGATGCAGGTAGCCTCGTCGATCACATATTTGCCGTCGCCAGCGGAGATCGCGGAAACCGGGCACTCGCCCTCGCACGCGCCGCAGCTGATGCATTCGTCAGAAATCTGATATGCCATGGGGATACACCTCCTTACATTTTCGTCTCTATTCTAGCACAACCTTTGAATGATGCCTAGAGGGTAATTTAAAATTTTTTCGGTAAATTTTGTGTAAAAGATGAAAAAACAGCTGCTCTTCGCCTCTGATTTCTATTTTTGGCCGTACGGCCCGCTCCGGGGCCGCGGCCGTGGAGCCGGCAGGCTATTTCGCTTCGTTTTCTTTGCGCGCTTCTCCGCGCGGCTGACGCGGCGCGCCGTCGCGGACGGCGCGAAGCTCCGATTTGTGGAACGCCCTGACCCCGTCGTCGGCTTCCAGCCGGACTTTAAGCATTCCGGTCAGGAGGCTCACCTCCACCACCGTTCCGCGCCCCTCGGGCGTCTGGACCGGGGCGCCGTTCTTCGGCGTGGTGCGCAGGAGATCTTCATACGCCTCCTGTTCGTATTTGAGACAGCACATCAGCCGCCCGCAGGTGCCTGAGATCTTGGTCGGATTGAGGGAGAGCCCCTGTTCCTTCGCCATCTTGATTGAGACCGGCTGAAATTCGCCGAGAAAGCTCGAACAGCAGAATTCCCGTCCGCAGATGCCAAGCCCCCCGAGCATTTTCGCCTCGTCCCGGACGCCGATCTGCCGAAGCTCGATCCTGGTGCGGAAGACCGAAGCGAGGTCTTTGACCAGCTCGCGGAAGTCCACCCGGCCGTCCGCCGTGAAATAGAAGAGGATCTTGTTGTTGTCGAAGGTGTATTCGACGTCAACCAGCTTCATCTCCATCTTGTGTTCGGCGATCTTTCTAAGGCAGATCTCAAACGCCGCCTGTTCCTTCTGGCGGTTGTCTTCGACCTGTTTGAGATCCTGCTCGGTTGCGGCGCGGATCATCTTTTTCAGCGGTTTTGTGATCTCGTCTTCGCCGACCACGCGGTTGGCAATCGCGACCGAACCGCATTCCACCCCGCGCGCCGTTTCGACGATCACCGGCTGATCGAGGGTCACCTGGACCCCGTCCGGATCAAAATAATAAATTTTTCCAGCGTCCTTAAACCGGACGCCAATCACTTCTGCCATATCAATAAACCGATCCTTCCTGGAAATCCGCGCGGCCGCCAAGCGGGCGCGGAGCCGGGTTTCAAAAATTGCGTGCCCTTGCTGCTGCAGCAAAAACCGGCAAAAAGCCCGCGCCCGGTTCCGCCAAAGCGGGAACCCAACGGGCGGGCGGTCGTGTGCTAAAGGGCCTGTCCAACGGCGGACATGCGCACAAGCCGGTCCGCGAGGAGGGCGGACAGCAGCCCAAGGCCGACGTTTTGCCTGGCCGCGGCGGCTGCCCAGTCCATTATATCAACAATGATCCCGCACTGCAACGCCAAAGATATGGATCCTTCCCGGGCTAAATCCGCCGCCCGTGCGAGCGCCGCCGCCTTCGCGGCAGCGATGAGGCGGAGAAACCTTTCCCGGTCTTTTTCGTAGGAGGCGAGCAGGCGCAGGATGCCGTAGCGGCTCTTCGCTTCGGCAAGATCGAGCAGCGAGAATGCGTCGGCCGAAAGCCGCTGATAGGTTTCGTCCGCGAGCGCGGCGAGCGCCTGTCCAATGGTCGGGGCGAGGCGGGCCGCCCGCCGCATGGCCTCTTCCCCCGCGTCGGGGCGGAGCTTTTGCAGCGCCTCAAAGCGCTGCTCCTTAGTCGTCTCCTCCATCGTGATCACAATGGCCCGGGAGACGACCGTCGGGAGCAGGAGGCTTCTTCCCGGCGCGGTGAGGATAAAAAAGACGTTCCGCGGCGGCTCCTCAATCAGCTTTAGCAGCGCGTTCTGCGCCTGCACCGTGAGGGCGTTCGCAGAGGGGAAGAAGAAGATCCGGCGCTCTGACTCATGCGGCGCGATATAGGCCTCCTGCCGGACGCCCCGGACCGCGTCGACCGAAACCGACCGCTGCGCCGCGCCGTCCACCGTCATAAAATCCGGGTGGCTGCCGCTCCGGAGCTTTTTGCAGGCCGGGCAGCTCCCGCAGGGCCGTTCCCCCGCCGGCGCGCGGCAGAGGAGCGAAGCGGCGGCTTCCATCGCGAGCGTCCTCTTGCCGCTTCCCTCCGGCCCTTCGATCAGCAGGGCATGCGGAAAACGCCCGCCCGCGAGGAGCGCGGCGAGCGTTTCTTTGGGACCCTGGTTGTACATCAGTTCCGCCAACTGTTATACCTTCTCAAAGCGTTCGACGTCCATCACGAAGATGGTCGCGCCGCCGATCTGCACCTCGACCGGGAAGGAGGTATACATCCCAACCCCGTAGGACGCGGAGGAGGGCACCATCTGGGTGCGTTTTTTCGAGTGCTGTGCGATAATCTCAATGGCGTGATCCACCTTGTCGTCTTCGGTGCCGCAGATAAAGGTGGTGTTGCCCGCCATCAGAAAACCGCCCGTGGTCGCGAGGCGCGTGACCTGATACCGTTCTTTGGTCAGCGCGCTCTGGACCTTTGAACTGTCATCGTTCGAAACGATTGCCATGATCAATTTCATGATGGGGCCTCCCTTCATAGTAAAAGCAGCTGGGAAGAGGGATGAAGCGTCCCCTCCTCTGGCTTTATTGCACCATAACAGGAAACCGCGAGAGCGGTTTCCCCGCCGCGCCGGCCCCGCCGTCGGCGGGGCGAATTGGGCCAAGGCCCAATTCTCTGCGGTTATTATACCATAACGGCAGGCCCATCGGGCCTGCGCGCCGCAAAAGCGGCGTACAAATCGGCAAAGCTGATTTGGGTACTGGTGTAACAGGCGCAGCGCGCGGCGTCTGCCGCGCCGGCCCCGCCGTCGGCGGGGCGAATTGGGCCGGAACCCAATTCTCTGCGGTTATTATACCACAAAGCATTCCCGGACGCCATATCTTTGCAGAGATTTAACGCATTTGTCATCGATTCGTTCCCCGGGCATTACAATGGGGAGACCGGGCGGACAGGGCGCGATCATCTGCCGGTTGATCCGCCCCTGCGCCTTGCTGACCGGGATGCGTTCTCCCGCCGCAAAGAGCGCCTCCCGGAGCGGGAGCGCCCGCTCCGGCCTGGGAAGGGCTTCAAAATCCGATGTTTCTCCGGCCTTTGGGAGCGGGGGAAGCGCGTCGATCAGCGATTGAATCGGGGAGAGGTCCTGCTCCGGCGCGGGCAGCAGGACGATCTGCCGCGAGGAGACGTATTCCGCCTCGATCCCGGCGCCCTCCACCCGGGCGATCGCGTCTTCCCGCATGCCGTCCGGAAAGGCGAGCGAGACCCGAACCGGGTCTGCGAGAGCGGACCTGGCCGCCGCCCAGATGCGCTTCTCCCGCGCGCGGCTTTGGAGCGCGCGCACCCGCAGGGCGAGCCGCTGGAAGGGGCCGCGCAGCTGTTGCATCCGCGCCGCGAGGAGATCGGCCGAAAGCAAAATCAGATAGGACGGGGAGGTGGAGCCGAACAGCGCCATCCGCGCCCGCGCTTCCTCCGCCCGCGCCCCATCCCGCAGGTGCAGCAGCGCCGCGCCGGTCAGGGCGGGGAGGGTTTTGTGGAGCGAGTCGCAGCAGAGATCCGCCCCGAGCGCCATCGGGTGAAGCCCGAAAAAAGCGAGGTGCGCCCCGTGCGCGTTGTCGACGAGGAGCGGGACGCGGCGTCTGTGGCAGATTTCGGCGATCGCTTCCACGTCGCAGAGGACGCCGAAGTAGTCGGGGCTGGTGAGATAGACCGCCTGGAGGTCCGGGTTTTCGCGGAGCGCCCGCCCGACGAGGGCGGGAGACACCCGCCCGGGCAGCGCGGTCCCGGACGGTTCGTCTGGGTAGAGCCAGACCGGCTCAAGCCCGAGAAGCGCCATCGCGTTGACCGCCGCCGCATGGCAGTTGCGCCCCGCGGCGATCTTTCCGCCCGGCGAAGCGCCGAGCGCAAGCATCGCCTGAATGCACAATGTGCTCCCGCCCGCCGAGAGCAGCGAAGCGCCGCTATTGTAAAACGCGGAAAACGCGCGCTCGGTTTCCGCCATCGGCCCGATCCCCTCGAAGAGGCTTCCGGTCAGCGGCAGTTCGGTAAAGTCGTAGGCGGCCGCTTCGCAAAGCGGCGGGGGGAGAATTCCCTTGTGCCCGGGCATATGAAAGCGCGCGCGCCCGGCGCCGATCTGTTTTTCAAGCGCGTCGAGCAGCGGCGGCTTCATGCTCGGGACGGCGAAAGCCGCCGTCTGATGCCCCGGAGCGCTTCGTTGAGGTCGATTGCCTTGTCGACCAGCTTCGCCTTGGCGGGTTTATAGACATAGTCGAATTCGCCCGCGAGTTCGTCAAGCGTCCCGTTAAAGCCCTTCTTGAACCGGTAGAGCCCGTAGAGGCGGTCGTTTTCGTCGAGGTTCCCGGAGACGCCCTGAAAGTCGTAGACGGTGCAGCCGGTTTCAACCGCCCAGCGGATCATCTCCCACTGGATCAGGTAATTGGGCATCACATTGCGGTAGACGTTGTCCGACGCGCCGTAGACATAGCAGGTTTTCCCCGCGAAGTTGGTGGTGATCGCGCCGGAGATCGGCCTGTCCTCATAAAACGCCATGTAGAGGCGGACGTGTTCGCCCAGGGCGGAGAGCATCCGCTCGAAATAGCTCTTCGGCCGGACCGCGAAGCCGTCGCGTTCGCCGGTCGTCCGCATCAGGCGCACGAATTCGTCGAGATATTCGGGTCCGGCCACACGGATTTCCACGCCCTTTTTCTGCGCGACCCGGACGTTATAGCGCGTTTTCTGGGTGAGGTTCCTGAAAAGATCGTCTTCGGTCCGGCCCTTTAAGTAGAGCCGGTAGTTGAACCGGGCCTGGATCGTCTCGAAACCGGTGCTCCCGCAGAGCTGGGAGAAGCCCATCTCCCTGGCGATGGCGCAGAACCTGGTATCGGAAATCAGGGTGTCGGGATCCATCTTATAGAGATGCGCGTTGGTCTTTTTTGCGAGCGCGTCGACCCCCGCCTTGAGGTCCAGAAGGGTTTCGCGGTCGTGCAGGTCGCAGACCGGCCCGCGCGGGGAATAGAGAAAGCTTGTCCCGATCAGCGGAATCTTCTGGATCAGAACGCCGGCTGCTCCGCGGATTGAACCGTCCGCACCCCGGCTGACCACCGCCTCGAACCCCCAGTTGTTTTTCACCTTCTGCCACGCGCTCGACTGCATGAAACAGCCCTGTGGGTGCCGCTCGACGAAGCGGTCGAATTCGGCGTAGTTTCCCTTTTCGATGATTTCAAAGATGACGGCCACCTCTTTCTGAATGCGTTTCTGTTATGGATAGCCCGGCGCCGCCGCCGAACGGCGTGCTGGCGCAATCGGTTGTTCGCGGATATGATGCGATAACGGCGGGTCCATTGGGCCTGCACGCCGCGGCGGCGGCGTACAAACCGGCCCTCGGCCGATTTGTGTTCTGGTGCGGCAAGCGCAGGGCGCGGCGTCTGCCGCGACAGCCCCGCCAAAGGCGGGGCGAATTGGGCGAAAGCCCAACTGTCCGCGGTTATTATACCATATCAGGGAACCGCAAAAGCGGTTTTCCCGCCGCGGCGGCGGCGGGACCCGGCCGAAGCCGGGGGATATGGTTTAACAAGCGCGGGGCGCGGCGTCTGCCGCGCCAGCCCCGCCAAAGGCGGGGCGAATTGGGCGAAAGCCCAATTGTCTGCGGTTATTGTACCACGTTTCCGGCCTAAGGCAAAAGCCGGGCGCTATTTTTGCGCCGCGGTTCCTCCCGTTCGGCGAGAATCGCGAGGTTTCGTTCGAGCAGCGCCCGCCCGCGGTAGGCGAACGCGCGGTTTTGGAGCAGGCGGCCGAGGTTTTCCCCGGTGACGACCGGTTCTGCCCCTTTGCGGAACGCCTCGATCGGGGTCGGGGCGGGATTTTGGTTCCGCGGGCAGGCGAGGGTGCACCGGTCGCAGCCCCAGACAAATCCGCCCTCCGCGATCTCCCGCCGCTCCTGTTCGGAGAGCGCGCCCTTTTTCTGGGTCAGATGAGAACGGCAGCGTTCTTTCCGGACCATCCCCCCGGCGAGCGCGCCGGTCGGGCAGGCGGCGAGACAGGCGCTGCACCCGCCGCAGAGGTTGAGCCGTTCCGCCGGTGTGGGTTCCAGTTCCATTGTTGTCACAATTTCGCCGATAAAGACAAATGAGCCGTATTCCGCTGTCAAAAGCTGCCCGTTTCTCCCGCGCTCGCCGAGGCCCGCGCGCTCCGCCGCCGTCACCTCGTCGAGCGGCGAAGCGTCGACGAACGGCGCGAACGCCTCGCCGGGAAAGCGTGCGGAAAGGCAGCGGCAGGCTTCCTCCAGCATCCCGCCCGCGACGGCGTGATAGTCGGGGATCACCGCATAGAGCGAGAGGTTCCGCCCGGGAAAATCGCCGGCGTAGTAGGGGAACAGGCAGACGAGCACCGATTTCGCCGCTTTCGGCAGCCGCGCGGCCGACCGCACGCCCGGGAGAAGCGGCGCGTCGGAAAACCGGCAGACGCCCGCCGATAAAATCCCCGCGCGTTTGATCTGGGCGATCGCTTCGCTGGTTTGTTTGGACATGTCTGGCCTCCGTTTTGTGTTTCAATCCTGTAATGCAGGGGATCCATGTATTGAACTGCCGCCGTGCAATAATTTTCACACAAGGCCGCACCTGTATATTGACCGGCGGCGGGCAGGATCCACCCGGCCGCCGGTGAGAACTCAGGAAGTCAGGAGAATGTATAAATGAAAAAGCTGTTGTCCATTGCACTCGCCGCGGTGATGCTCTTTGCCGCCGCCGGCTGCGGACAGGAAAGCGAACCCCAGCTCACCGCCGAAGAGCGGGCCAAACTCTATTCCGACGCGATTACGGCGGCGAGAGGCGAAGAGGAAAACGAGGCGTTTCCGGTTCTCACCGACGCCGAAGACCCCTCCGCCCCGCTGATCATGGAGCTGGTCGGCCTCACCGGCGAGGACGCCGATGCGTTTGCGCTTTCGGTGTCGCCGATGAACGTCAATGCCTATGGGATCGCGGTTGTGATGCCGGCCGAGGGCAAGGCGGACGCGGTTCTCGCGGGGTTGCAGGGCTTTGTGGAGCTCCAGCAGCGGAATTTTGAGATGTACCTGCCCGATCAGAAGGTGATCGCTGACGCCGCAAAGGTCGAAACCCTTTCGGACGGGACCGTCGTCATGGTGATGTGCGAAAACGCCGACGCGGTGTTTGAGTCGATCCAAAAGGCGGTTGAAGGTTAACCGAAGCGCCGCGCCGCAACGGTAAGAAAAGCCGGGGGATGCCTTCCCCGGCTTTTCTGCGTCTTGGGATCAGAGGTAGCCGATCTTCCGGTAAACCTTGTCGAGGGTCCTGCGGGCGATTCTGTTCGCCTTTTCCGCGCCCTCGGCGGCCAGCTTTTTGAGATACTCCTTGTCGTCCATCAGGCGCGCGTATTCCGCCTTGATCGGTGCAAAGGCGTCGGCGACCGTCTCGCCGACCGCGAGCTTGAAGTCGCCGTAGCCGTGCCCGGCAAACTCCGCCTCGATCTCTTCATAGCTTTTTCCAGTGAAGGCCGAATAGATGCCCATCAGGTTGTTGATCCCGGCTTTGCCCTCGGCAAAGCGGACGGCCGTTTCGGAATCGGTCACCGCGCTTTTGAACTTCTTGATGATCACATCGCGGTCGTCGAGGAGCGCGGCGTAGCCCTTCGGGTTCGGGTCGGATTTCGACATCTTCTTCGCCGGGTCCTGCAGCGACATGATCCGCTTTCCGGCCTTCGGGAACAGGCATTCCGGCATGGTGAAGACGTTGCCATAGAGGCCGTTGAAGCGGCCCGCAATGTCGCGCGTCAGTTCAACATGCTGTTTCTGATCCTCGCCGACCGGAACGAGGCCGGCCTGATACAGGAGGATGTCGGAGGCCATCAGAACCGGGTAGTTGAACAGCCCGGCGTTGATGTTGTCTGCGTAGCGCGCGGATTTGTCCTTGAACTGGGTCATCCGCGAAAGCTCCCCAAACTGCGTGTAGCAGGAGAGCGCCCAGGTCAGTTCCGCGTGGGCGGGGACATGGCTCTGGATGAAGACGATGCTCCGCTCCGGGTCGATGCCGCAGGCCAGCAGGACGGCGAACGCCTCCAGCGTGTTCTTCCGAAGAACCGCCGGGTCCTGCCGGACGGTGGTGGCGTGGAGATTGGCGATCATGAAGACGCAGTTGTATTTCTCCTGGATCTCGCTCCAGGTTTTCACCGCGCCGAGATAGTTCCCGATGGTGATCAGCCCCGAAGGCTGGATGCCGGAGAGGACGATTTTTTTCTTTTCGGTGACGGAAGGTTCCATGTGGCGATTCCTCGTTTCTCAGATGGTAAAATTAGCTGCCGAATCTCTCGTGCGTCAGGCGCCCCAGAATCCGGACGCCTTTTTCAATCTGTTCGTCGGTTGGGGTGGAGAAGTTCATCCGGAAGAAGCTGGAGGGCTTTTTCTGGTCGGTCATGAACGCGAAGCCCGGCACGCAGGCGACGCCGCGGCGGATGCCCTCGGCCACGAATTCGGCCGCGTCGGCGCCGTCGGGCAGCGTGCAGCTAATGAACAGCCCGCCCTGGGGCCGGGTGAACCTCACGGAAGGGTGAAATTCCCTTTCGAGCGCCGCGAGCATCAGGCGGCATTTTTTGGCGTAAAGCTCGCGGATTTCGGCGATGTGCGCCGCGTAATCGTATTTCGTCAGGTATTCGGCGCAGATGTGCTGGAACAGGACGTTGGTGTGGACGTCGGCGCACTGTTTCCCAACCACCAGCGGGCCCATCAGGCCCTCGTCCGCGCAGAGGAAGGCGACCCGGAACGCCGGGGCCATAACCTTCGAAAAGCTCCCGCAGTAGATCACGCGCCCGTCGGTGTCGAGGGTTTTGATCGCCGGGACCGGCTCCCCAGCGAAGCGTAGCTCCCCATAGGGGTTGTCTTCGAGGATGACGACGCCGTATTTCTGCGCGAGTTCATAGACCCGCTTCCTCTTTTCATAGGACATGGTGATGCCGGTCGGATTCTGGAAATTCGGGATGGTGTAGAAGAAGCGGACGTTCTTTTCGCGCGCCATCGCCTCTTCCAGCGCCGCGAGGTTCACACCGTCCTCATCCATTGGCACGCCCGCGAGCTTCGCGCCGTAGGTGCGGAAGCAGTTGAGGCAGCCGACAAACGACGGCTCTTCGACTAAAACGGCGTCCCCCTCGTTGACCAGCGCCTTGGTCGCGAGGTCGGCCGCCTGCTGCGAGCCGGAGACGATCAGGATTCGGTCGCTTTCCCGCCCGATCCCGTCGTTCTTGCGAAGGAACGCCCCGAGCGCCTCCCGGAGCGGCGGATAACCTTCCGAAAGCGAATACTGAAGCATCGAAACCGGCTGTTCGGCCAGCGCGCGGTTGGCGATCTCGGCGATTTCGCGGATCGGGAATGCGTCTGCGGCCGGATTCCCGCCGCCGAACGAGATGATGTTCGGGTCGGACGCAAGCTTTAAAATTTCACGGATCGCCGAACCTTCGACGCCCGACATGCGGTTTGAGATGGTAAAATTCATCGGTTTGCCTCCCTGGTGGATGATCGTGCGTCTGCTTATACGGAAGGGGGATGAAATGCCGGCCGTTTCCTGTGCTTTGATATTTTACCATTATATCATTCCAAAAAAGCCTTTGTAAAGAAGGTGCGGAAAAGCCATGAGCGCCGGCCGGCGCCCATGACTTAGATCGTTTTATCTGAAATTAAAGGGCTGCCCGGAGCCTTTCGATCCCGAGATCGATCCGGCGGAGGGTTTCCGCCTTGCCGAGAACCGCCGCGAGTTCGATTCCGCCGCCGGGGGTGAACTGTTTCCCGCTCACCGCGACCCGGAGCGGCCAGAGCACGATCCCGTTCTTGACGCCCAGCGATTCGATCAGGGAGAAGAGCGCCGCGTGAATCGCCTCTGCGTTAAACGGCGAAAGGCCTTCGAGCACCGGGCGGATCTTTCCAAGCGAATCGAGCGCGACCGCGGGGTTGGTTTTCATCTTCTTCGAGGTGTAGAGTTCGAGGTCGTACTCCGGCAGCTCGTCGATGAAGTCGAGCTGGGCCGGGATGTCGCCGAGCACCTCGCAGCGCGGATGGAGGACCGACGCGAGGATCCCGAGATCCACGCCCTCCCGTTTGACCGCCTTGCGGATCCAAGGGGTTGCGACGGAGAGGAATTGGGCGTCGCTCATCCGGCGGATGTATTCGGCGTTGATATAGTTCAGTTTCTGCTGGTCGAAGATCGCCGGGGATTTGGACACGTCGTAGATCGAGAAGAGTTTCACCATCTCCTCAAGGGACAGGATCTCCGCCTCGCCCTTCGGCGACCAGCCGAGCAGCGCGATGTAATTGAGCACCGCCTCCTTGAGGTACCCTTTTTCGATCAGGTCCTGATAGGAGGCGTCGCCGTTCCGCTTCGAGAGCTTGTGGGTCTGGTCTTTCATGACCGGCGGGCAGTGGAGGTATTTCGGGATTTCCCAGCCGAACGCCTGATAGAGGAGGTTGTACTTCGGCGAGGAGGAAAGGTATTCGGTCCCGCGGATGACCGTCGTGATCCCCATCAGGTGGTCGTCGACGACGTTCGCGAAGTTATAGGTCGGCATGCCGTCGGCTTTGATCAGGATCTGATCGTCAAGGGCCGAGCACTCGACGGTGATGTCGTCGAAGTTCTCGTCGTGGAAGGTGACCGTTCCCTCGTCCGGAATCCGCTGGCGGATGACGTGCGGGACGCCGGCCGCGAGTTTTTCCGCGACCTCCTCCTTCGAGAGCGAGAGGCAGTGCCGGTCGTATTTGGTGGGCAGGCCGGATGCGCGCTGAAGGGTCCTGGCCTCTTCGAGCCGGTCCTTGTCGCAGAAGCAGTAGTAGGCCGCGCCCTTGTCGATCAGCTCCTTGGCGTATTTCGCGTAAATTTCGCCGCGCTCCGACTGGATATAGGGGCCGGCCGGGCCGCCGATGTCCGGCCCTTCGTCCCAGACGAGGCCCGTTTCTTTGAGCGTATTATAGATGACGTCCATCGCGCCCTCGACAAACCGTTCCTGGTCGGTGTCCTCGACCCTCAGGATAAAGGTCCCGCCTTTGCTTTTCGCGGCGAGATAGGCATAGAGCGCGGTGCGCAGGTTCCCAACATGCATATAGCCGGTCGGGCTTGGGGCGAACCGGGTGCGCGGATTGTCGTGGTTGATCATCGGGCGTTCCTCCATTGTTTCGCGCGGCGGGCCGGTTGTCCGGCGGTCCCGCGGGATGTCTTTTTATCAGTTTGGCTCCGTTTACCGCTATATAACGTTATTTTAGGTCCGCGGGTATCCCTTGTCAAGGCTCGCCCGCCGTCTTTGCGCGAAATTCGCCAAAATCCCTACCGCGATTTTGACAATCTTTGCGTTTGGGACGGGCTATGATGGTTTTACAAATATTGGAAGACTCTAGTATATGCTTCGCGGATGCCAAATATACAAAAGAAAGGTTGTGAGCGGATGCAGACAGCCAGCGCGTCCAGCGAGAGACCGGAAAGACTCTGGGAGGGAAAACAGGAGCTGGTGCAACAGGCGCTCTCCGCCGCGATGGGCTTTTTGTTTTCGGGCGCGTCGATTTACGGGAGCGCTTCGCCGTTCGGTGTCGCATGGGCCGGCGCGGCGCAGCCGGACAAGGCCCTCGCTTCGTCGCTCGGGGCGTTGATCGGATACCTGTTCTCGATGGGCTCCTCTTCCGGGACCATGCGCTATCTTGCCGCGATCATCCTGCTGATGGGGCTGCGGTGGAGCCTTTCGATCTTCTCGGAACGCACGGTCCGGATGTTTTCGCCGCTGATGGCAGGGCTCTCAATTCTTGTGACAGGGCTTGCCGCGGTGCTCGCAGGAGGGGCGACCCTTTACGGCGTGATCATGACCATATCGGAGGTGGTTTTAACCGTTACAGGGGGCTACCTGTTTGTGAAGACGGTTCAGGGGATCGCAAATGGGCAGGCTTTCGCCTCCGGGACGGTGATTGCAACGGCGGTCACCTGCGGTATTTTGATGATCAGCCTCACCCGGATCTCGGTGGGGGGCGTATCGCTGGGGCACATTCTCGCGATCGATCTTGTCCTCTGCTGCGGCTGTTTCGCCGGCCAGGGCGCGGGCGCGATCGCCGGGATCGCGGCGGGGCTTTCCGCGGCGCTCGCGGGGGACGGCTACCTGCTCGCCGGTTTTGCGGCGGGGGGGCTTGCGGCGGGGGTGTTCTCGCCGACCGGGCGGATTGGAAGCGCGGCAGCCTTTGCGGTCGCCAACGCGATTTGCCTTGTGACCGGAAGCCCAAGCCAGCCGGTGATCCCGCCGCTGATTGAGGTGACCGTCGCCTCCGGCGTCTTCATGCTGCTGCCGACCGGCGCCCTGACCAGGATGGGCCTTCTGCGCCCGGCGGACACGGCGGACGGGGATATGCTCCGCAAGGTGATCACAAGCCGCCTGAGGAGAACCAAAAACGCCCTGTCCGAGATCGCCGAGCTTACCGGACAGGTAAACCGCAAGCTCGAACGGCTCGGCGGGGACGACTTTGATTCGGTGCTGCACCAGACGGTGGACAGCGTCTGCCGGAAGTGTCCGGAGTCGGCCTCCTGCTGGCAGCTCAAATACAATGATACGATGGCGGCTTTCAACGCTGCGGCCGCGGCAGTACGGGCGGGCGCGGATGCGACGGCGTCTGACCTCCCCCCGCATTTCGCCGCCTCCTGCAAGCGGGTGGAGCCGATGCTCTCGGCGGTCAACGCCCAAATGCACCGCTATATGGGCCGGCAGGGCCTGCGGCGCGAGATGTCGCAGATGCGTATGGTGGTAACCGACCAGTTCGACGGAATGGCGATGGTGCTCGACGCGGTGGAAAAAGAACTCGACGAGCTTTCCGCCGCGCGCCCCGATCTCGACCGCCTGATCGGCGACTATTTCGACCGGGCCGAGGCCGAACCGGTCTCGGTCACAAGTTTTACCGACCGCTACGGCCGGATCACGGTGATCGTCGAGGTGCCAAAGCGCAAGCTCGGCCGGATCGACCGCGCGATGTCCGCGGTGGACCTTTCCGAATTCGCCCAGCAGGAATTCGACGCGCCGGAAGTGATTGAAGACGAAAACACCGCCCAGCTCTGGTATACCGGCCGGGCGCAGTACTTTGCCGAGTTCGGCATCTCCCAGCGTTCCGCGGGCGAAGCGAAGCTCTGCGGCGACAGCGGCGAGCATTTCACCGACCGCGGCGGCCGGGCCTGCATGCTGCTTTCCGACGGGATGGGCGTTGGGACGAGCGCGGCGCTCGACGCGACGATGACCACCTCGCTCCTCTCCCGGCTGGTCCGCGCGGGGGTGGGGTTTGACGCGGCGCTGCGCCTGGTCAACTCCGCCCTCATCGCAAAGGCGGGGGAGGAACGGCTCGCGACGGTGGACGCGGCCTGCCTCGACCTCTATACCTGTCACCTCGAACTCTACAAGGCCGGGGCCGCCCCGACCTTCATCATACGAAGCGGCCGGGTCATGGAGGTGGAATCCGCCTCGCTTCCCGCCGGGATCCTGCAGGGGGTTGCGTTTGAGAAAACCGACCTCGGTCTTGACGCGGGGGACATCGTGGTGATGGTCTCGGACGGCGTAGTGGAAACCGGGACCGACTGGGTCCCCTCCCAGCTTCTGGCGCTCAAAGACAAACCGCTTGACGACCTCTGCCGGGGCCTTCTCGACACGGCGCGGGACCGGCGGATCGACGGGCGCGAGGACGATATGACCGTGATGGCCGCCGCGGTCCGAAAAGCGTCCTGACGCACCCGGCTTTTTTAAACCGGCTCTTTTCCCGTGTCACCGGTCCGGCGGCGGCAGGCCGCGAACCGTTTCAGATAAATTTAATCCAGGTTTGGGTGCCCAAAAATACAGAAAGCGCTTTCCATCATGATATGAAGCAGGCCCGGCGTGGGGGGAACACGCCGGGCCTGCTTCGTATTCAAAATCCGGATGCGCCGTGCGCTGATTGGATAGACGGGGCCATCCGAAACGGGCCGGACGGTATTCGCCCGGCCCGCCCCCCGTTCCCGGCTTTCCTGTTATTCGCGGGATTTGACCAGTTCGATATACTGCTTTGCGACCCTGGGGGAGCGTCCGCCCCGCTCAATCGCATAGACCTCGGCCCCGCGTTTGAGGCTGTCCTCCGGCGTGGTCACGCCGTACTGCCGCGCGAGGTCCATCAGGATGTCGAGATAGCCGTCGCGGTTCGGCTTTGCAAAGGTGACGGTCAGCCCAAAGCGGGCGGACAGGGAATTGAGTTCCTCCATCGTATCGGAGAAGTGGATCTCGTCGCCCGCCCGGTCGGAAAAGCTCTCCTTCACCAGATGGCGGCGGTTGCTGGTCGCGTAGACCACAAGGTTCGGCGCCTTTGCCGCGACGGAACCCTCGAGCACCGCCTTGAGCGCGGAGAAGTTGTCGTCGTCGCAGTTGAACGAAAGGTCGTCGATAAACAGGATGAACTTCAGCGGATTGTTTCCGAGCTGGTCGAGCAGCCACGGAATCATCCCGAGCTGATCCTTTTTCAGCTCGATCAGCCGCAGGCCCCGGGCTTTGTATTCGTTTGCGACCGCTTTCACGGTCGAGGATTTTCCGGTGCCCGCGTCGCCGTAGAGCAGGATGTTCGCGGCTGGTTTCCCGTTGAGCAGGGCCTCGGTGTTGCGGACGATCTCGCCGCGCTCCTGCTCATAGCCGCGCAGCTGGGAAAGGGCCGTCGGGTCCGGGTTCCGGACCGGGGCGACCGCGTTGCCGCGAAGGACAAAGATATGGTGCTTGGCGAAGATGCCATAGCCCCGGGTGCCGATTTCGCCCATCCGGCGGCGGTAGGTTTCGCGGATATGCGCGTCGCCGCTCTTCCAGTCGGGGAGGGCGCCGTTCCAACCGAGCGCCGCGCGCACCTTTTCGGAGGAAAAGAGCGCGACCTGATCGAAAAAATCCAGCTCCCGGTCGAGCAGGGCTTCCAGCTCCGGGTCCGGCGCGCAGCCGCCGACGCGTCTAAGGAGATAAAAGTTTTCGTCCTCGCTCAGCACCCGGAGAAGGTAGGCCCCGAGGTTCCCGGAAACCGCAGCATCCTCGCCGGGCGCGGGCGCGGTGGAGGCGTAGAGAGCGCGCGCGAAGCCCGCGTACCGGGTCACGAGCGCGGTGATGTTGCCGCGTTCCGCTTCGCAGAGCGCGAGCAGCCGGGCCACAACCGGGTCGGACAATAGATTTCGAAAGATCACGAGCGAGCGCAGGTTGAGCGAGAGTTCGGGATAAAGCTTCATTTTGGTTTCCATTCCATTTCTCCGGCGGGGCAGGTGAAAAAACAACGCGCCCCGCGGCCGCCGGACCGTGGGGAAAGGGGACGTCAGGACGCGGCGAGCAGCGCCGCGCCCGAAACGGCGATAAAGCCGTAGACCAGCCTTTTGAGCAGGACCGGATTGAGGCGGGAGGAGATTTTCCGTCCGCAGAGAGTCCCTGCCATCGCCGCGACAATGCCAAAGCACCAGGCGATCAGGACGGTTTTGGTCACCATGCCGTTGAGAATCCGGACGATGAGATTGAATACGGAGGAGGCGGCGAGGTGGAACTGTATGTTCGCCAGATAGGCCGCCGGCTCCGGGATCACCGCCATCAGATAGATGACCATAGGCGGGCCGCCCGTGGCGAACAGGCCGCTGAGCACGCCGCTCAATAATCCCGCGAGAAAGCCGTTGCGGGCCGACGGGGCGATCTTGACCCGCTCGGAAAACCGAACGAACCAGACCGCAATGAGCACCAGAAACAGCCCGAGCAGCCGCCGGAGAACGCCGTCCGGCTGGCTGGCCGAAAGGACGATGCAGAAGACATTGGAAAGCGCATATCCCGCGAGCGGGATCATCAGCAGCCGAAGGTCCACCAACCGCCGGAGCGAGAAGGCGACGCAGATGCTGGTCGTCATCGAGAGCATCATAGACAGGGTTGCGGCTGAGACATAACTCGGCATTAAATACGGGAACACTGTCATCACCAGGATGCCGAACCCGAATCCCGTCACCGCCTGAACAAGCCCGCCGAAAAAACAGGCGGCGCAGATGGCCGCCAGGAGAAGCGGTTCCATTCAAAAGCCTCCGTTTCTGTACGCGCTGGAGCGTCTTTACCAAAATTGTAGTCCGGAACCGCCGGCGATGTCAAGGCGCTGTCAAGCGTTTTCCGACGGCCGCGCCGGAAAAACGGCCTTTGACGCTGGTTTCAGTAGTTCTTGGACGGCCGGATCGCGACCGCTTTGGCCAGCGGCTCCGTGAGCTGGGCATAGACGGCCTCCTTGAGCTTGTCTCTGGCGATCCGCCGCTGACCAAGCCCTGTCCGGCCTTCGCCTCGATCTTCTCGATGTGAAAATGGATTTCCGGCGGCTTCTGGAAGCGGGCGAAATTCCGCGCCGCCGGCTGGCCGGGGTCCCGGGTCAGGGTCGGGGCCGGGCCGGAGCCGTCGCCGCTCAGGCGGCGGACCTGCCGGCCCCGGCAGCCGCAGCCCCCGTCGAGTTCCGCCGCGGCCTCGGCATGGGTTTTTAAGGAAGAGCGGGGAATCCACGGGCCGGAATCCTCCTTCGGCGGGTTGGGGGCGCTGGCCAGCGAAGGAAAACCCAGATTCTGCGCGGCCATGCCGCCCTGCGGCAATTCAATTGCGGCGATGGAAGCCTGCGCATGCGCCCCCGAGCACGGACGAGACGGCCGCCGCCGTATGCCCGATCGCCTGTTCGAGAAGGTCCTGCCGGGAGCGTTATCGGTGAATAGATGTTGGATAGATCGAGCGGTTGAGATCTTACATACACGTTCAGGCTGCAGGTTGATAACTTCCTGGGTCGCGCCCGTAGAGTGAAACAAAGAGCCTGGGAATTGATTTTTCATGATAATTGCTCCTCTTCATGTTTTGTCATTTGTGTTATTCTTGAAATAAAACTGGAGGGGTTTAAAATGGTAAAAGCTTATGGGTAGCTCGCGAAACTTCAATTGGGAGAGGACATCAATTTCAAACGGTTTTTTTCGAGCTGGAGCAAAAAGCCAATGAAATCAGCCATGACCGCATCACGCGCATTGCCTGTGCTTCAAAAGGAAAAGCGCCCTGCCTTATCGAAACCGTTTTTTATGAAAAAGACGACCGACCTCACAGCATTGGAAACACCTCCGCTCGTATTGCGGTGAAGAAACGAAAGCCAAGGGAGAAAATAAAAAAATTAAAGCGGACGACGAATATATGAGTAAAAAGCTTATTGACGAAAAGAAGAATATTACATATCACTTCTTCCGAAGCGGGTAATGAACCAATTAAGTACGCCATATTCTACGAAGAAGGCTGATCTTGCTGCACGGGCCCCTCCCTTTCCGAAAAACAAAAGCCGGCATGGAAATTGCTTCTACCATGCCGGTTTTTACTTTGAGAATACCAAATTTGTCAACCAGGGACAATCCGCTTCAGTCCCGGGCTTTTCCCGGCAGCTTTTTACCGCCTTCTGCGGTAGCGGCGGCGGTTCCGGTTGCGGGCGATCATCAGGATGATATAGAGGATGATCAGGACCGTGAGGAAAACCACAATGAACTTAAACCAGTAGGAGCGGGTCATCCCCACCAGCTTGTCCACCAGGAGGAGCATCCGGCTCACCTCGACCGTCTCTGCCGAGACCAGGCCGACCCGCCCGATCACCTCGCCCGCGAGGACGAGCTTGACCTCCCCGATAAGCTGCCCCTGTTCGACCGGCGCTTTGACGGAACCCGGCAGGACCAGGTCGAAGGTGATCGACGACGGCTCGATTTCGTCGGGGATCAGCGCGGTGAAGCTTTCAGCGCCCATCAGGCGGACGAAGTCCTTTCCCCAGGCGAGCTTCAGCGGCACCTCCCCGAAGCTCTTTCCTTTTTCGACAAGCGTTTTTACCCGGAAGGTGTCGAACGCCCAGTCGAACAGCGAATTCGCCACCGGGAACACCGCGTCGGAACCGAGGTCCTGCCCGGTGCCGTCGAGCCCCCTGGCGCCGAAGATGACGAGAAGGTAGGTGTAGCCGTCCTTCTTCGCGGCCGCCGCGATGCAGGCCCCTTCCGCCGCGTTATAGCCCGACTTGACGCCGAATGCGCTCTGGTTGTAGTAGACGCTTTGGGTCCGGATCAGTTTGTTGCTCGACGACCAGATCAGCGAATCGTGGAGGTTGGTTGGCCCGCCGTCATAGCTCTGCGGCTCGATCAGCGCCGAAAATCCCTCGAGTTCCATCGCGTAGCGCGTGATCAGGTACATGTCGTAGGCCGTGGTATAGCTCGCCGGATCCGGCAGGCCGTGCGGGCTGGTAAAGTGGGTATTGACCGCGCCGATTTCGGCGGCCTTCTGGTTCATCAGCTCGACGAAATAAGGGACCGAGCCGTCCCCGACATAGTCGGCAAGCATCGTCGCGGCTTCGTTCGCGCTTGGGAGCATTACGGCGTAGAGAAGCTTTCGCACCGAAAGCGTTTCGTCCTTCAAAAGCCCGGCCAGCCGGATTCCGCCGAGCGAGATGTTCTGCCGGTACATCTCGTCCTGGATGTAGCCCTTCATCGTGACCGTCGCCGAATCCAGGTCAGGGACGTTTTCGAGGGTCAGGATCACCGTCATGATCTGGGCAAGCTCGGCGGGCTGCATCCGCTTGTCCGCGTTTTTCTCATAGATCATCATGTCGCTGTCGAGGTTGTAGAGGTAAACCGATTCGGCGTCGACCTCGAACGACGGGGAATAAGCCGCCGCTTCTGCCGCGGGGGACAGCGCGGAGAGGCAAAAGAGGAGCGAAAACAGGACTGCCGCAAATTTTTTCATGGTGAAATCCCCCCGGATATGCTATTATATCCATTATAGCAAAGATTAGAGAATTTAAATTGCAATTTTATGAACGAACTGGAGGAATACGGATGGAAGAACGGAAATTCGGCTTCGACACCCTCGCGGTGCGCGCGGGCTATACGCCGGACTCGGACCAGCGCTCGGTCGCGGTGCCGGTTTATCAGACCAACGCCTATGAGTTTGAAAGCGTCGAATACGCGAAGGAGCTCTTTGAGCTGAAACAGAGCGGCAACATCTATTCGCGCCTCTCGAACCCGACGGTCGACGTGCTTGAGCGCCGCGTCGCCGCACTCGACGGCGGAATCGGCGCGCTCGCGATGAGTTCCGGCCACGGCGCGATGTTCTCGACCTTTTTAAACCTCGCCCAGGCCGGCGATGAAATTGTCTCTTCCATCTGCATCTACGGCGGCGCGATCAATATGATGGGCGTGACGCTCGGGAACCTCGGCATCAAGGTGAGGTTCGTCAACCCCGGCAACCTTGACGAGTGGGAAGCGGCCGTCACCGATAAGACCCGCGCGTTTTTCGTTGAGGTGGTCGGAAACCCGAACGCGAACGTCGCCGACCTCGAGGGGATCGCCGCGATCGCCCGCCGGCACGGCATCCCGTTCATTGTCGATTCCACCTTCACCACCCCCGCGCTGATCCGGCCGATCGAATACGGCGCGGATATCGTCATCCACTCGGCGACCAAGTTCCTCTGCGGAAACGGCACGGCGATGGCTGGGATCGCGGTCGACGCGGGAACCTTTCAGTTCCTCGGCAACCCCCGCTTTCCGCAGTACAACAGCCCCGACCCGAGCTATCACGGAATGGTGTTCGCCAGGGACTGCGGGAACGCCGCCTTTATCACCCGGCTGCGCGCCCTGATGCTCCGCGACATCGGCTGCTGCCTGCCGGCGTTCAACGCCTTTTTGATCCTCAACGGGATCGAAACCCTATCGCTCCGGATGAGAAAGCACAGCGACAACGCGCTCGCCGTCGCAAAGTTCCTCGAGGCGAACCCCAGGGTCGCGTTCGTGAACCATCCCGGCCTCGATTCCAGCCCCTATAAAAAGCTCGCGGACAAGTACCTTCCAAAGGGCTGCGGCGGCGTCTTTACCTTTGGCGTCAAGGGCGGCCGCGAGGAGGGCGCGAAGTTCATCGACTCCCTCAGGTTGCTGATGAACGTCGCCAACGTCGGCGACACCCGCTCGATGGTCATCCACCCGGCTACCACCACCCACAGCCAGCTGACCGACGAACAGCTCCGCCAGAGCGGGATCTCCTCCCAGACCATCCGCATCTCGGTCGGCATCGAGGACGTGGAGGATATCACCGCCGACCTCGACCAGGCGCTTTTGGCCGCCGTGGGCTGAGGTTCCGCCATGCTCTACGTTACTGGCGATACGCACGGCGAACTCGACCGCTTCCAGTCTTTTAAACCCAAGCGCCCGCTCTTTTCCAAGCGGAAGGATGTTCTCATCGTCTGCGGGGACTTCGGGTTCCTCTGGGATGGGGGGGAGGCGGAGCGGAAGAAGCTCCGCTGGCTTTCAAAGCGCCCCTATGCGGTCCTGTTTGTGGAGGGGACGCACGACAACCTCGATCTCATCCGCCGGTTTGATCCGGAACCGTTCTGCGGCGGCCGCGCGAGAAAGGTCGCGGAAAACGTCTGGTGCCTCTGCCGGGGCGAAATCTTTGAGATCGACGGCGTCCGGGTGTTCGCGATGGGCGGGGGAGAGACGAGGGACCCCGACGGCCGCGAGGAAGGGGTCGGCTGGTGGAAGGAGGAACTGCCCTCGCCGGAAGAGCTCCTCCGCGCCCGGGACAACCTGCGGCGCGCGGGCGATACGGTCGATGTGATCGTCACCCACGAGAGCCCGGCGCGGGTGGGGCTGCTCGGAGGCGCGGCGGCCGAAGAGCCGAACGCGCTCGACCTGTTCCTCGACGAAGTCAGCCGGAAGGTCCAGTATAAACGCTGGTATTTCGGCGCGCTCCATCTCGATAAACCGGTGACGTCAAAACTCACCGCGGTATTCCGGCAGATCCATCCGGTCAGTTTCCCCTTGGACGAAACCTAAAAAACGAAAAGCGCGGTCCCTCCTTGGGCGGCCTGGCCGTCAGGGGGTCCGCGCTTTTTACTGCTCCAAAGGGGCAGGGACACAGCGGCCGTCAGGCGCGGGTTCCGCCCCACTCGACGACGGTAAAGCCGCTGCGCGAGAACGGGACGAGTTCCTGCTCGGGAATCTCGACCGGTTCGCCGACCGCCTTGTAGACCATGTGTACCCTCAGGACGCTGTCCGGCTTCGGAACCACCGTGAGCGGCGCAAGTTCCTCATATTGTTCCCCGGAAAAAGTGATCAGGTTGTATTCGTTTTGCGCGAGTTCCGGCGCCCAGTAGACGATAAAATCGTTGTATTCCCGCGGCGTGAGGCCTAAAAACGAGAGCTTCTCACGCAGGAAATCCTCCGCTTCGCTTCCGCGGACGACGAACCCCTCTGAGAAATCCCAGTCGATCCGTTTGTTCCCTTCCCAAAACAGATAGAAGTGTTCGCTGCCGTCGCTGTGGTTGACCAGCCGCCCGTCGGGGTAGGCGGTTACCCGCCAGCCGCCGTCATACGCGGGATAGGCGTAGGTGAGGTTTTCTTCCGGATAGCCGAGGGTGACGGACACGTCGGCCGGCCCGTCCGGATAGAGATAGATGACCGGCTTTGCGGTTACGGGATTTTCGTCCTTAGAAGAACCGGTCTCCGATTCCGGCGGGAACAGGTCGTCCCAGCGCTCCTCGATGTCCCCGGCGAGCTGGTCGAAGGTGTAGACCACCCCGGCGCTGATATAACCGTTCGCAGGAGGGCCGTCATTGTTGTTGTAGAAGCAGGCCTTATCCCCGTCGAGGAAGGCGACCCCGTGGGTGTAGCCTTCGATGGAAAGCGCATACGCCTTTGTCGTCTCAGGTGAATAACCGAGTGCGAGCAGCTGCGCCTCCAAACCCGCCGTCATGGTCAGCGAGGTCCGGTTTGCATAATAGCCGGCCTTCCACTCTCCCAACGACTGCATGAGCAGCAGGTTTTGGTCCGCGCGGATTTCGGCCCTGCCCTCGCCGTAAAAATCGTCGGAGCCCTTTTTGTTTAGAAGAAGCCCGACCTCGTCGGGATCCGCTTCGCCCATCAGACCTTCCACGGCTTTTGCAGAGAGCGGGCCGGAGAGGCTCCGCCAGGCGTCCCGCAGCGCTTCCGGATAGATGGTGTAGAGCGGGTAGACGAACTGATCCCGCAGTTCGGCCTCGTCGCTTGTAAAGGCCATGTCCTTGACGCGGCCGTAGGCGCTGTAGAAGCTCTCGTAGGCGGCGGGCCAGCTCTGGACGGCCGGTTCCGCGCTCATCAGCGTTTCCTGCTGGAGCGTCTGCGCGGTATACTGCTCGATCGGGACAAACGGCCCCTGCGCCTGGCAGGAGCCGTCTTTCGCACTGCCGCCGCCAGCCAGGGAGGGAGCGCCAAGGCTTTCGCCGGGCATGGACGCCTCGGACGCCTCGGCCGCCGGCGCCTGAGGCTCGTTTTCCGAAGGCGCTGCGGGCGCGGAGCTGGAAGCGCCGGCGCCGGGCTGCTGCGGCACAGCCGCGGCCGGGTCTGCGCACCCTGCGAGCAGGCAGGCCAGGATCAGGAACGAAAAAAACCGTTTCATAAAACCATCCTTTCGCGCGTATGATCGTCGTCCCTCTATCCGAATAAGTGCGCAGAATGCTGGAAAATACTGCCCGGCCGGGAAAATCAGCCCGGCGGGCGGAGATAGCGGTAATCGGTCAGCGGGACGCCGGTGCGCACGTCCACAAAGGTATCGCCGTTCCAGGAAAAGCCGTGCCGCTCGTAAAAGCGCCTTGCGCGCTCGTTTTCCCGGAGCGCCCAGAGCGTGACCCGGCAAAAGCCCATCGCCCGAAGGCGCTCCAGCGCCGCCTCGAACAGGGCCGAACCGGCCCCGGTCCCGACCGCTTTTGGCAGGAGATAGAGGGTGATCACCTCGCCCCACCCGGCGAAGGCCTCCTCCCGCGCGGGGCCGAACACCGAACATCCGACCGGCGTTTCGCCGTCATAGGCGATGAGCGCCTGCGCCGTTCCCGCGGCCAGCCATTCGGCAAACGCCGCCGTCCAGTAGTCTTCCGGGAGTTCGTCGAGATAGCGGCCGGGCACCATGCCGCGGTAGGCGCTTTTCCAGGAGAGCGCGTGAATCCGGCTCATCAGCGCGGCGTCCGCGGGGGATGCGTTTCGAAAATCCAGGGGTTTCACTCCTTTCCGGCATATGGAGGGCAAAAGGGACGCGCCCGCTTTGTCCTCCGGGCTGCGCGTCCCTTTTTGCAGCTTAGCTTGCGTATCCTTTTGGCAAAACGCCTTATTTGGCAAAGTAATGCACCGCGCCTTCGAAGATGCGCTGTTCCTTCTGGCCGGGGATGTTCTTATGGACGGATGAACCGATGCGTTCGCTGTGTCCCATCTTGCCGAACACCCGCCCGTCCGGGGAGGTGATGCCCTCGATCGCATCCATCGAGAAGTTCGGGTTATACCGGGTGTCGAGGGTTGGGTTCCCGTCGAGGTCCACATACTGGCTGGCGATCTGGCCGTTTTCGGCGAGTTTTGCGATCAGCTCCGGCGGCGCGACGAAGCGCCCTTCGCCGTGGGAGACGGGGATCATGTGCAGGTCGCCGACGTTGTGGTACATCAGCCACGGGGATTTGTTCGAGGCGATGCGGGTGGCGGCCATCTTCGCCTGATGGCGGCCGATCCGGTTGTAGGTGAGGGTCGGCGAATCGTCTTCGGCCTGCCGGATCTCGCCGAACGGCACGAGCCCGAGCTTTATAAGCGCCTGGAACCCGTTGCAGATGCCGAGCATCAGCCCGTCCCGGTTCTGCAAAAGGTCCGCGACGGCGTCGGCCACGCGGGGGTTCCGGAAGAAGGCGGTGATGAACTTGCCGGAGCCGTCCGGTTCGTCCCCGCCGGAAAAGCCCCCCGGGATCGCGATGATCTGCGACCCGCGGATCAGCCGTTCAAACTCCGCCGCCGACCATTCGATGTCGGAAGCGGAGAGGTTTCGCACCACAAAGATCTCGGTTTGGGCCCCCGCTTTTTCGAACGCGCGGGCGGTGTCGTATTCGCAGTTGGTCCCCGCGAAGGCCGGGATCAGCACGCGGGGCGAAGCGGCCTTTTCCTTCGGGGCGATCCTCGGCCCGGCGTGCGGGGCGCAATAGGTCCGCACCACCGTTTTCGGGGTCGGGAGCTGGAACGGATAGACCGGGGCGAGCTTTGCCTCATAGGGGCGGAGAAGGTCCTCAAGGTCGACGGTTTCGTCCCCGCGCTCGAAGGCGAAGCGGCTGAGGGTCATGCCGATCCGCTTCGCGCCTTCGGGAACTTCGTCGCATTCGAGGAGGATCCCGGCGGGGGTCCGGCCGAACAGTTCTTCGTCCGTCACTTCAGGGGCGATGGCGACGCCGGTCCGGTTGCCCAGGGCCATCTTGAACAGCCCTTCGGCGACGCCGCCCATCGACGTCGCCCATGCGGCGCGGACTTTGCCTTCGGCGATCAGCCGCTCCGCGAGGTCGAACAGCGCCCGCGCGTCTTCAAGATCAAGGGTGCCGTCGTCTTTCACGCGCGGCGCGAGGAGGGCGACCGCGCTCCCGGCGCGTTTGAATTCCGTGGAAAGGATCTTGGAGGCTTTCGCGGTCGAAACCGCGAACGAAATCAGGGTCGGCGGGACGTCGATGTCCTCGAAGCTCCCGCTCATCGAATCCTTGCCGCCGATTGCGGCGCATTCCAGCGCCATCTGCGCGTCGAGCGCGCCGAGCAGCGCCGAAAGGGGCTTCCCCCAGCGGGCCGCGTCGTCCCGAAGGCGCTCGAAATATTCCTGGAACGAGAGCCAGCAGCGCTTTAGGCTTCCGCCCGCCGCGACGATCTTCGCGACCGATTCCGCGACGGCGAGCGCCGCCCCGCGGTAGGGGTCGGCCGACGAGACAAACGGGTCGAACCCGAACGCCATCAGCGAGGCGGTGTCGGTCTCCCCTTCGAGAACCGGGAGCTTGGCCGCCATCGCCTGGATTGGCGAGTCCTGAAACCGCCCGCCGAACGGCGCGAGGACGGTTGCCGCGCCTATGGAAGAATCGAACCGCTCCATCAGCCCTTTCTGCGAGCAGACGTTGAGGTCCGAAAGGTGAGAGGCGAATTTCTCGCCGAGGGTCCCGCCCTCCGGCATTGTAAAGTGACAGCCCTTTCCAGAGGGGACCCGGACTTTTGCGTGCTTTTCCGCGCCGTTGGTGTCGAGAAACGCGCGCGAGAGATCGACGATCACCTTGTCGCGCCAGCGCATCACCAGCCGCCCGGTGTCGGTCACCTCGGCGACCGGGGTGGCGTTGAGGTTTTCCCGCCCGGCCAGCGCGACAAACCGGCCGGCGTCGTCCGCCGAAAGGACCACCGCCATGCGCTCCTGAGATTCGCTGATTGCAAGTTCGGTCCCGTCGAGCCCTTCGTATTTTTTGGGCACCGCGTCGAGGTCGATGTCGAGGCTTGGGGCGAGTTCGCCGATCGCGACCGAGACGCCGCCCGCGCCGAAGTCGTTGCAGCGCTTGATCATCCTTGTGACGGCGGGGTTGCGGAACAGCCGCTGGATCTTCCGCTCCTCCGGCGCGTTGCCCTTCTGGACCTCCGCGCCGCAGGTCGCGAGGCTTTCGGCGGTGTGGGATTTTGAGGAGCCGGTCGCGCCGCCGCAGCCGTCCCGCCCGGTCTTCCCGCCGAGCAGCACCACCACGTCGCCTGGGACGGGGGCCTCCCGCACGACGTTTCCAATCGGGGCCGCGCCGATCACCGCGCCGACCTCCATCCGCTTGGCGACGTAGCCGGGGTGGTAGATCTCCTGTACGAGGCCGGTCGTCAGGCCGATCTGGTTGCCGTAGGAGCTGTAGCCCGAGGCGGCCGCAACGCAGATTTTCTTCTGCGGCAGCTTCCCGGCAAGGGTTTCGGAAAACGGCGTGAGCGGGTCGGCCGCGCCGGTCACCCGCATCGCCTGGTAGACATAGCTTCTCCCCGAGAGCGGGTCGCGGATCGCCCCGCCGAGGCAGGTCGCCGCGCCGCCGAACGGCTCGATCTCGGTCGGGTGGTTGTGGGTTTCGTTTTTGAACATCAAAAGCCACGGCTCTTCCCGTCCGTCCACGTCGACGCTGATTTTGACCGAGCAGGCGTTGATCTCGTCCGATTCGTCGAGGCCGGGGAGAAGGCCCTCGGCTTTGAGCGCCTTTGCGCCGATGGTGGCGAGGTCCATCAGGGTGATCGGGCGGGAGTCCCGGCCGAGCTTTGCGCGCAGCTCCAGATAGCGCTCGAAGCTCTCTTTCACCGGGGCCGGTTCGATCTCGATTTCATCGAGGACGGTGGAAAAGGTTGTGTGCCGGCAGTGGTCGGACCAGTAGGTGTCGATCAGCCTAAGCTCGGTGACGGTCGGGCAGCGGCCTTCGGTTTTGAAGTATTTCTGGCAGAATTTCAGGTCGTCATAGTCCATCGCGAGGCCGAAATCCTGTAAAATCCGCTCGAGCTTCCGGCGGTCGGCGGCAAGGAATCCCTCGATCACGCCGACGTCCTTCGGGACCGGGTATTTCACCTCGAGCGTGCGCGGCTTTTTCATCGAAGCCTCGCGCGCCTCTACCGGGTTGATCAGATAGCGCTTGACCGCCTCCAGTTCCTCCTCGGAGAGCGTTCCCTCCAAAAGGTACACCTTTGCCGTCGCGATCAGCGGGCGCTCCTTCTGGGTCTGGAGCTGGATGCACTGCGCGGCGGAATCGGCGCGCTGGTCGTACTGGCCGGGGAGGTATTCGACGGCGAACGCCGGCCCCGAGACGCGCGGCATCCGGTCGTAGACGAGGTCGACCTGCGGCTCCGAAAAGACGGTCTGGCGCGCGGCGAGGAAATCCTCTTCGCTGATCCCCTCGGCGTCATAGCGGTTCAGGACCCGAAGGCCCTTGAGGCCCTCGAGACCGAGCGCCGCCCGAAGGTCGGCCAAAAGGTTCTCCGCCTCGACGGCGAACGGCTGTTTCTTCTCCACGAACAAACGGTAAACTGACAATTTGAACACTCCTTCAAATTCCGCCATCCGGCTGGTTTGGTTTAAAATTGCGGCCAACCGGCCGGAAATCGCTGTGGTTCGGGCAAAAGTTCGCCGAGGCAGGTTTCGCCCTCCGCGCCGGTGATCCTGACCCGGCGCAGCGCGCCGACGTCCGCGCCGGCGTGAGGGACGCGGACAAACGTATAGTTGCCGCTGTATCCGCCGCCCGTTTGCTCGATGAGGACCTGGACGGTTTTCCCGGCCTGCGAGCGGGCGAACGCCTCCGCCGACCTGCGGCAGATTCCGGCGAGCGCTTTTGCGCGCTCGGCCTTCGTCCTGGAAGCGACCTGGTCCGGCATCGCGGCCGCCGGGGTCCCGGGCCGCGGGGAATATTCGAAGATATGGGCGCGGAGAAGGCCGAGCCCTTCCACAAACGAGCAGGTTTCCGAAAACTCCGCGTCGGTCTCGCCGGGAAAGCCGACCATCAGGTCGGTGGTGACCGACGGATTCTCGAACAAAGAGCGGATCGTTCCGACCGTCTTTTGGTATTCCGCTGTGGTGTAGCGCCGGTTCATCCGCCGCAGCGTCCCGTCGCAGCCCGACTGGAGCGAGAGATGGAAATGCGGGCAGAGACGCGGGATTTCCGCGAGCGCCCGATAGTCCGCCTCGGCGACCAGCACCGGTTCAACCGAGCCGAGCCGGAGCCGGAAGTCCCCCGCCGGCCGGGCCGCCGCCCGGACCGCGTCGGGGAGCCGCAGGCCGAGGTCGGCCCCGTAGCGGGAGAGATTGATCCCGACCAGGATGATCTCACGGTAGCCCGCCCTGACGAGGGTTTCCGCTTCGCGGGCAATCTCTTCCGGCGGGCGGGAGCGGACCGGCCCCCGCGCTGCGGGGATGATGCAGTAGGAGCAGAACCGGTCGCAGCCGTCCTCCACCTTCAGATAGGCTTTCTGGAACCGGCCGTCAAACCGGCCGGCGGGAACCGGCTCGAAGGTTTCGTTTGGAAGATGGGGCTGGATTTCGCGGACCGGCCTTCCTGTCTCGAGGAACCGGAGGACCGCGGGGAGGAGCGCCGCACGGTTTTTGGAGCCGGTGACGACGTCGGCCCCGTCCAGCGCGCCGGAAAGCGCTCCCGCCGCCTGCGGGAGGCAGCCGGTGAGGGCGACGACCGCCGCCGGGTGCTCCCTGCGGATGCGCGCGATCAGCTGCCGCGCTTTTTTGTCGGCGGCCGCGGTGACGGTGCAGGAGTTGACGACATAGATTTCGGCGTCCTCCCCGTCCTGGACCGGGAGGATGCCCGCGGCCTCGAACTGCCGCTTCATCGCCTGGGTTTCATATTGATTGACTTTGCAGCCCAGGGTGAGGAAGGATACCCGTCTGATGCTGACCACCCTTTCGCGCCGCAATGCGGCGCGGCTTTTTTCTCATTATAAGGGATTTGGAAGGGGGATACAATCGGCGAATGAGCCAAAACACGCGCCTTTCGCCAGAAAAAACCGGAAGCTGTGCCCGTTCGCGCCGACCTGTCCGCATGTTCGCGCGCTTTGCCGCATACTATTGTGGGGCACGGAACTGTTTGGCGCGGCCGGGCGGCGAGCGCCACGAAAAGCCGCGGCATCCGGCGCCCGCCCGGCCGGGCGCCGGACGCGGTATTCTTAGAAAGGCACGGTGACACATATGAAAAAATCGCTCTTCGGCGTTCGGGGGGGCCGTCCGGGGCCAAAAGCGGCGACGGCTCTCGTCCTGGCCGCCTCGATGGTGCTTCTGACCTTCACCTGCGCCGCGGGGGGCGGCGATGTGCCGGACGAGGAGGCCGGGCTTCCGGCCGCCGCGCTTGTCGATTCGTCCATCCCCTGCGAAAGCGCGATTCTGATCGAGCAGACAACCGGCCAGATCTTCTTTGAAAAAAACGCCGACCAAAGGATGGCCCCCGCCTCGATCACAAAGGTGATGACCCTTCTGCTGGTTATGGAGGCGCTCGACAGCGGCAAAATCAAACTCACCGATATGGTGACCTGTTCGCCGCACGCCAATTCAATGGGCGGGACCCAGATCTGGTTCGAGGTCGGCGAGCAGATGACGGTTGACGAGCTTCTCCGCGCGACCGCCATCGCGAGCGCGAACGACGCCGCCGTGGCCCTCGGCGAATTCATCGCTGGGAGCGAAGAATCGTTCGTCCAACTGATGAACCAACGCGCCGCCGAACTCGGCATGACCAACACGACCTTTAAAAACGCGACCGGCCTCGACGCCGAGGGGCACCTCACCACGGCGCGGGACATCGCGGTCATGTCGGCGGAACTTTTAAGGCATCCAGACATCACAAAATATACCACCATATGGATGGACAGTCTCCGAGACGGGAAAACTCAGCTTGTAAACACCAATAAGCTGGTCCGGTTCTACGAGGGGACAACCGGCCTCAAAACCGGCACGACCAGCGACGCGGGCTACTGCCTCTCCGCTTCTGCGACCAGGAACGGCCTTTCGCTGATTGCGGTGGTTCTCGGCGCGAAGAACAGCGACAACCGCTTCGGCTCCGCCCGCGGGCTTCTTGAGTTCGGCTTTGCCAACTACGCCGCCCAGCCGGTGCCCGAGCCCGACCCGCCGCTTTCGCCGGTGAAGGTTCTCGGCGGCGTGCGGCAGGAAGTCCCGGTCGAGGGCCGGCCGCCCGAGGTGATGATCCTCGAAAAAGGCGCCGGGAAAGAGCTGAAACAGACCGTCGAAATCGCTTCCGAGGTTTCCGCGCCGGTCGAAGCGGGGCAGAAGGTCGGTACGGTCCGCCTGATGCGCGAAGGCGTACTGGTCTGCGAATACGACGTGGTCGCCGCGGATTCGGTCGAAAAAATGACCCTTTTCTCCGCTTTTGACATCCTTTGGCGCGAGACGGTGCGGATGGGATGAAGAAATTTTGAACAGTGGCCGGAAGCGGGCGATAGTCCTTGCAAAGCCGGGCGCTTTCGTGTAAAATAAAATCACCGGGGGGGAAAATCCGATGGCTGTTGAACTCGATTTAACCTATGCCAGCGAACTGCTCGATGAGAGGGATTTCGCCGGGATCGAGCGGGAAACCGCCGGGGCCGCGCGCCTGCTCGACGGACGGCGCGGCGCGGGAAGCGGTTTTCTCGGCTGGCTGGTCCTTCCGCGGACGATGCGGGAAGCGCTTCCGGCGATTCGGGAGGCCGCAGAGCGGCTTTCGGCTTCGCAGGCCGTTCTCGTCGTTGGGATCGGCGGGTCTTATCTGGGAGCCCGGGCTGCGCTCGAATACCTCAAAAGCCCGTTTTACAACGCGCTGAAAAAGACGGCGCCCGATCTTTATTTTATCGGGAACAACCTGAGCGCCTCTTATCACGAGGAAATCCTTTCGCTCTGCGAGGGGAAAGAGCTTTCGGCGATTGTGATCTCAAAATCCGGCACGACCACCGAACCTGCGGCGGCGTTCCGGGCGGTGCGGTCGCTGTTCCGGGAACGGTACGGCGCAAAGGCGTCGGAGCGGATCGTCGCGGTGACCGACGAGCGGCGCGGCGCGCTGCGCGAACTCTGCGACGCCGAAGGGTACCGCCGGTTTGCCGTCCCGGACGACGTGGGCGGGCGGTACTCGGTGCTTTCCGCGGTGGGGCTTCTGCCGCTCGCTGCCGCGGGCGTGGACATTGAGGCGCTGCTCGACGGCGCCGGGGATGCGTTTTCCCGGTATGCCAGCCTTCCGTTTTCGGAAAACCCCTGCCACCGCTATGCGGCGGCGCGCAACCTCCTTTATCGGAAAGGCCGCGTGGTGGAGGTGTTCGCTTCCTACGAGCCGTGCTTCGTCCAGACTGCGGAATGGCTCAAACAGCTTTTCGGCGAGAGCGAGGGAAAGGACCGGAAGGGCATTTTCCCGGCGAGCGCGTCGTTTACGGCCGACCTCCATTCGCTCGGCCAGTTTCTGCAGGACGGGAGCCGGAACCTTTTCGAGACGGTTGTCGACATCCGCGGCGGCAAAAGCCGTTTTTCGGTCGCCGGGGATGCATCGGACGGCGACGGGCTCGGTTATCTCGCGGGGAAGCCGTATGAGGAGATCAACCGCTCGGCGCTTGAGGCGGTCGCGGCGGCGCATGCCGAGGGCGGGACGCCGACCCTTCTGCTCTCCACCGGCGGCCGCACCGAATACGAATACGGGATGCTTCTCGCATTCTTTGAGCGGGCCTGCGCGGTCAGCGGCTATCTCCTCGGCGTGAACCCGTTTAACCAGCCGGGCGTGGAAGGATATAAGCGGAACCTGTTCGCGCTGCTCGGCAAGCCGGGATATGAAGATGAAAGAGAAAGGCTGCTCAAACGGAAATAAAGCCGGGGCCCCTTGACCGGGGCGGGCTTTATGGAAAAAGAATCATAAATTCGAAGGAGGAGTTCAAACAATGATAAAGTTAATCGTTGGAAACAAAGGCTCCGGCAAAACCAAGGCGATGATCGAGAAGGCGAATGCGGCGGCCGCGGCCAGCAAAGGCAATGTCGTCTGCATTGAGAAGGGCCTTCAGCTCACCTACGACCTCAGCCATAAGGTCCGTCTGATCGACGTGACCCAGTACGGCGTCAAGGGATATGAGGCCTACTGCGGCTTCATCTGCGGCGTGATGGCGGGGAACTACGACATCACCGACATCTTCTGCGACGCGACCCTGAAAATCGGCGGGGACGACCTCGAGGCATTTGCCGATATGGTCGAGAAATTGATTTCACTCACCACCGCCAACGGCATGGAGATCACTTTCACCGTTTCCTGCGATCTGTCAAGGCTCCCCGAACGAATTAAGAAATATGTGATCTAAAGTCTGGGATTCCAGAGTCATCGAGTGGCCCGGCCGCCGCGGCAGAGAAAACCGCGGCGGTTTTTCGCCGCTCAAGGCCGAAAAACGGCCTTTTAACCGTGAAAATGTATTGACAAAGCGAATTTGGGTATATATAATACTTAGGTAACGCCAATGGGCGTTTTAGGGTTTTTTGCGCAATTTCGGCGCCCAAGATCGGTATTGCCGGAAGGAGCCTGCGTCATGAAGATTTCGGTTGACCGGCTGTTCGACGCCGCCGGCGAAAAAAAAGAGTTCTCCGGCGAGGTCGACCTGAGCACGGTCAGGCGCCACGGGGAAACCCTCTGGCCGAAGCCCCTTCGGGTGGAGGGCGAGGCGAAAAACCGCGCCGGGATCGTCACGCTCCGCTTCCGGGTGACGGGGGAGACGCTGCTCACCTGCGACCGGTGCCTCAAACGTTTTGAAACGGCGGCCGGCCAGGAATTTGCCCATACGGTGGTCCGGTCCCTTTCGGGCGAGGATCCGGGGGACGGGACCCTTGTGGTTCCGGACGGGCTGATTGATCTCCAGGAGGTTGTTTCGAACGATCTCCAGCTTGAACTCGCGCAGGTGATCCTGTGCCGGGAGGACTGCAGAGGGCTTTGCCCGGTCTGCGGAGCCGACCGTAACGAAGTTTCCTGCGGGTGTGCCGGCAGCGATGTCGACTCCCGTTTTGATCAAACCACACACCGCCGCTGAAAAGCCGCGGCGGATTTAGAAGGAGGTGCTTGACATGGCAGTGCCGAAGAGAAAGGTATCCAGAGCCCGCAGAGACAAGAGACGTTCAAACGTGTGGAAGCTCCCGGCCCCCGCGCTCTCGAAATGCACGCAGTGCGGCGAACTCAAAATGCCGCATCGGGTTTGCCCCATTTGCGGATATTACAAGGGCAGAGAAGTTGTGAAGGTCGAAGCCTAAGATCAGTTATCTTTGCAAAAACGCACAGAGATAGAGGGGGAACGACAAGTCCGCCTCTATTTTTTTGCAGTATTCGCCGGATGGGAAGGGATGTGAAACGTATGGCGGTCAAAATCAGTTCGGTCGATCCCAATACGCCCGCGGAAAAGGCGGGCCTTCGGGCGGGGGACGTCCTCCTTTCGATCGATGGCGAGGAGATTCGGGACGTTCTCGACTACCGGTTTTACATGGCCAGCCAGAGGATTGAACTCTGCTTTCGCCGCGGGGACGGGGAACGCCGCGTCCGCGTCCGCAAGGGCGAATACGAGGACCTCGGGCTCGAATTCGAAACCTATCTGATGGACCGGCAGAGAAGCTGCAAAAACCACTGCGTCTTCTGCTTCATCGACCAGAACCCGCGGGGGATGCGGGAGAGCGTCTATTTTAAGGATGACGACGACCGGATGAGCTTCCTGTTCGGAAACTATGTCACCCTCACCAATCTGCAAGAGCGGGACGTCGAGCGGATCATCAAGATGAAGATCAGCCCGGTCAACATTTCGGTCCATACCACCGATCCGGAGCTTAGGGTCCGGATGATGAAGAACCCGAACGCCGGAAGGACGCTTTCGTATCTCAGGCGCTTTGCCGAAGCGGGGATCAGAGTCAACGCGCAGCTTGTCCTCTGTCCGGGCTATAACGACGGGGCGGCGCTGGAAAGGACCCTTTCCGATCTCGCCGCTCTGGGCGAAGCGGTTTTGAGCATCGCCTGCGTCCCGGTCGGCCTCACCGGCCATCGGAGCGGCCTCGCAGCTCTCCGCCCGTTTACCGGGGAAGAGTGCAGGGAGACGGTCGCTTTGATCGACCGCTTCGGCGACCGGTTTTTCGCCGAATGCGGGCGGCGGGTGGTCTATCCGTCGGACGAGTTCTTTCTGGGGGCCCGGCTGCCGGTGCCGCCCGCGTCCTACTACGGCGATTTCGACCAGCTCGAGAACGGCGTTGGGATGCTCGCGCTGCTGGAGGAGGATTTTTTGCTTGAACTCGAGGGCCTCGCGCCCGCCGGGGCGCCGCGGTCGCTGACCATCGCGACCGGCGAAGCCGCAGCGCCGTTCCTGTCCCGCCTCGCCGGGCGGGCGATGGCGCTCGACCCCGCGCTCCAATGCGAGGTGGTCCCGGTTAAGAACCGGTTTTTCGGGGGATATATAACGGTGGCGGGCCTTGTGACCGGGAGCGACCTGGTCGCACAGCTGCGGGGGCGCGCGCTCGGGGACGAAGTTCTGATCCCCTCTGTGATGCTCCGGCACGAGGGGGACCTTTTTCTGGACAACATGACGGTGGACGAGGTGTCCGCGCGGATCGGCGCCAAAATGCGCGTCGTGCCCGCGTCGGGGGACGCGCTCGCCCGGACGCTCCTGAGGGGAGGCTAACAGTATGGCGAAACCAGTTGTTGCGGTGGTCGGCCGGCCGAACGTCGGCAAGTCCACCCTGTTTAATAAGCTCATCGGCCGGCGGATGGCGATTGTCGAGGACACGCCCGGCGTCACCCGCGACCGGATCTATGCGCCCTGCGAATGGCTCGGGCGGGAGTTCATGCTGGTCGACACCGGCGGCATCGAGCCCTATTCCGAGGATGTCATCCTCGCACAGATGCGCCGCCAGGCCCAGCTTGCGATCGACTCGGCGGACGTGGCGATCCTGGTCACCGACCTCATGACCGGCGTCACGGCGACCGATCAGGAGGTCGCGTCGATGCTGCTCAAAAGCGGCAAGCCGATCGTCCTGTGCGTCAACAAATGCGACCGGATCGGTGATCCGCCGCCCGAATTTTACGAATTCTACAACCTCGGCCTCGGCGACCCCATCGCCGTCTCCTCGGTGCACGGCCACGGGACCGGGGACCTGCTCGACGCGGTCTGCGGGAAGATCGACTTTGAGAAGGAGGCCGATGCCGGCGAGGACGCCGTCGGCGTCGCGGTGATCGGGAAGCCCAACGTTGGGAAATCCTCGCTGATCAACCGGATTGCCGGGGAGGAGCGGGTGATCGTCTCCGACATCGCGGGCACCACCCGCGACGCGACCGATACGCTGATCGAGAACGAATTCGGCCGCTTCAACTTCATCGATACCGCGGGCATCCGCAAAAAGGCGAAGGTAACCGAGGCGATCGAGCATTACAGCGTCCTCCGGGCCTATATGGCGGTGGACCGGGCCGAGGTCTGCGTGATCATGGTCGACGCGCTCGAGGGCTTTACCGAGCAGGACTCGAAGATCGCGGGCTACGCCCATGAGCAGGGCAAGGGCTGCGTCGTCGCCGTAAACAAATGGGACGCGGTTGAAAAAGACGGCAAAACCATGCAGGAGTATCAGAAAAAGCTCGAAACCGATTTTTCGTTCATGTCCTACGTCCCGTTTGTCTTCATCTCGGCGAAGACCGGCCAGCGGCTCGACAAGCTTTTCAAAACCATCGTCGAGGTTGACGCCGAGAACAAAAAGCGGGTGACGACCGGCGCGCTAAACGACGTGCTCGCCTATGCAACCGCGCGGGTGCAGCCGCCCTCCGACAAGGGGAAACGGCTTAAAATCTACTATATCACCCAGCCCTCCACCCGTCCGCCGACCTTTGTGGCGTTTGTCAACAAAAAGGACCTGTTCCATTTTTCCTATCAGCGCTACCTCGAAAACCAGATCCGCGAAACCTTCGGCCTTAAGGGCACGCCGGTCCGCATCATCGTCCGGGAGCGCGGGGAATAGCGCGGCATGTCCGCGTCCGGCCGTCCAATTTCCATAGAAAAAGATTGATTTTGTCTTTGATTTCCGCTATTCTATCTAAAGAGTTCTCTATGTGGAAGGTGAAATCAATGGACGGCAAAACCTGCGGGGACTGTCTGTATTTCCGCCGGCATTATGTCAAAACCGGGAGGGAATTTGAGCCTCTGGAAGAGGGGCACTGTTCCAGCCCGAGGGCGCGCCGCAGGCGCGCGTCGAACGCCGCATGCGGGCATTTCCGCCCCTGTCCCGACCTTTGGCCCAGCCTGGAAAGGAAAGAAGGCCCATCCCTGTAATTTTAATTTTTAATAGGAAAAGAGCGGCGCCCCGGGGCGCCGCTCTTTTCCGCTGTGGGTTCTTTATGTATGATCCTTGCCCATGCCAAAGATCATCCGGAAGAACCCCGTCAAAAACCGAGGACTTTTCCAAACGACAACTTTCATTTTGCGCACCCCTTCGAAAGTATGAATGTAGGACCGTCCCTTTATGCGCCGGGTCACCGCCGGAGAATCGATGCGCCGAGCCAGATCAGGAGCAGGGCGGCCAGAATCAGCGCCAGTCTAAAGGAGCATGCCAGCGCCAGAAAAAGCCCCAGGCCGAACGCCCCGGCGACAGCGGCGGTCTCGTTCAGATTGGATCGTCTTTTCATGTGGCACCTCCGATAGATGGTCTCTGCTCTATCCTATTCAAAAGCGGTTTTCTCTGACGATTGTCCGCATATTTTTTTCGCGGCGGGAATATAAGTGGAGTGAGAAAACGATAGAGGAGAGAAAGATCGTATGGAGCTGACCATTACAAGACAGCCAATCGCGGCTTGTGAGCCCGTGCTCGCAACCACCGCCGAGCAGCCGATAGAGTGCGACGTTCTGTTACCCGACTATTGCCCGGATATCGTCAGGGTTCTCTGCTGCCAGGCTGCCGGCGTCGTCACAGACGCTGCGGTGCGCGGGGATCGCTTTGTAGTCGACGGCATGGCGACGGTAACGGTCTGCTATGTCGGCGAGGGCGGGGTAACCAAACGCACGGAATACAAAATCCCGTTCTCAAAGACCATTGAGCTGAAATTCGAGCCGAAAAGCCCGGTTTACAGCATCACCATCGATCAGGGTTACCTCAACTGCCGCGCCACCAGCCGCAGAAGGCTCGATATCCGCGGCACCCTTGTCCTTGGGATCAAGATTCAGGACGTCCGGGAGGAGCAGGCGGTTGCCGACGCTTCCGGCATGGGGGTCCAGGTGCGCCCCCAGGAAGTGGACCTGACAAGGATATCCGGTCAGTCGATCCGCCAGTTCAACGTGACGGAGGACCTTCAGCCGCCCGCCGGCAAGCCCGCCGTCGGCGAGATTGTCCGCTGCGGCTGCCGCGCCGAGGTCCAGGAGTGCCGGGCTGTCGCCGGGCGCGCGGTCTTAAAGGGCGCCCTCTTTGTCCACATCCTTTACCGGCCGGAGCCGGACGACGGAAGGCTCTATACGGCGGACTTTGAGCTGCCGGTCAGCCAGCTTCTGGAACTCTCCGGCGCGCCGGAGGAAGCCCCGTGCGAGGTCAACCTCACGGTGTCCTCCTGCGAAATCACGACCGGCGAATACGACGGAAACGAACAGCTCCGCCTCTCGGCGCAGCTTGTCGCCTCGGTCTGTTTTTACCAGAGCGGCACGGCCTCGGTCGCGACCGACTGCTTCTCCACGCGATTCCGCGCCGAGGGGAAGCAGCGCAGCGTCCGCGCGATGCGGCTGCTGGGCATGGCGAACGAGCGCCACACCATGCGGGAGATGATCGACCTCCCAGAGGGCTTCGAAGAGCTCACCGACCTCTGGGCGGACGCTTCCCGCTGCTATTCGCGGATGGAAAACGGCGTGCTGACCGTTTACTGCCACCTTTCGGTTTCGCTTCTCTGCCGGGTCATCGACGTTGGACAGGATTATCACGAATTGCAGTATGACCTCGAAATCCCGGTGCCGGTGGACGGCGCGGACGCGATGACCGAACTTTCGCCGAAGGTTTCGGTTCAGTCGGTGAATCTTTCCCCGTCCGGACAGCAGGCCCAGCTTGTCTGCGAGCTTCTGGTGACCGGCCCGGTCATCGGGAACGAGGAGCACCCGGTCCTCACCGAAATCCAGGTGGATGAGAACGAGCCGAGAACCGGCGACCCGACGGTGGGACTCACCATCTACTATGCCTCGGCGGGCGAGAACGTCTGGGATATTTCAAAACGATATGGCGCGCTGCCCGGCCAGGTGATGGCGGACAACGACCTCGACGGCGACGCGATCAGAGAGCACACCGCCCTGATCATCCCGACCGCGTGAAGCGCGGGAAGCGCCGGGACCCCTCTTAACCTTCTGAAAAGAGAGCTGCGCGGCAAAAAGGCGCGCGCAGACCGGAAAGGGATGAAGTTTTAATGGAAAACAGGAGGCTCTACGAAGATATCGCGCGCCGGACCGAAGGGGACATCTATATCGGCGTGGTCGGCCCGGTGAGAACCGGAAAATCCACTTTCATCAAACGTTTTATGGAGACGCTCGTCATTCCGAACATCGAGAATGAAAGCTGGCGGGAGCGGGCGGTCGACGAGCTGCCGCAGTCGGCGGCCGGCCGGACCATCATGACCACCGAGCCGAAATTTATTCCCGAGGACGCGGTCAAGATCAATATCGACGATGCGGCCACGATGAACGTCCGCCTGATCGACTGCGTCGGCTACATCGTCCCCAGCTCGCTCGGCTACATTGAGAACGAGCAGCCGCGGATGGTTGTGACCCCGTGGTTCGACCAGGAGATCCCATTCAACATGGCCGCCGAGATCGGCACCCAGAAGGTCATCAACGAGCATTCCACCATCGGCCTTGTGGTGACCACCGACGGAAGCATTTCCGATATTCCGCGCTCCGAATACGAGGAGGCCGAGGAGCGGGTGATCACCGAACTCCTGGAGATCGACAAGCCATTTATCGTCGCCCTCAACTGCGTCGAACCCAGAAGCGCGCAGTCCGAGGCGCTCCGCGAGCGGCTCGAGGCGAAATACCGCGTCCCGGTTGTCGCGGTCAACTGCCTCGACCTCGACCAGAACTCGATCAACGAAATCCTTGCCAAGGTCCTCTACCAGTTCCCGATCAAGGAAGTCCAGATCGAGATCCCGCGCTGGACCGTTTCGCTTGCGAACGACCACTGGCTCAAATCCTCGATCTACGCTTCAATCAAGGACGCGGCGTTTGGAATCGAGCGGATGGGCGAACTCGCCGGGCGGATGTCCTCGCTCCGCGACTGCGAATACATCACCGACATGACGGTGAAGAACATCGATTTCGGCGACGGCAGCGCCCGGGTCGCCGTAATGGTTGATCCGCAGTTGTTCTACCGCGTCATGGGCGAAAGCACCGGCCTCGACATCACCTGCGAAGAGGATCTGATGCCGGTGATGATCGAACTGGCCGCGGCCAAAAAGGAATACGACAAGTACCGCTGCGCGCTTGAAGAAGTCGATGCGACCGGTTACGGCATCGTGATGCCGACGATGGATCAGTTAAAGCTCGACGAACCCGAAATCATCAAGCAGGGCGGGCGGTATGGCGTGCGGCTGCGGGCGACGGCGCCGTCGATTCATATGATGCGCGCCGATATCACGACCGAGGTCGCCCCGATCGTCGGAAGCGAGAAGCAGTCAGAAGAGCTGGTGTCTTATCTACTCGGCGAATTCGAGGATGCGCCAGGGAAAATATGGGAATCCAACATCTTCGGCAAGAGCCTGCATGAGCTGGTCAACGAGGGCCTGCACAACAAGCTCTACCGCATGCCGCCGGAGGCGCGCCTCAAGCTCACCGAGACGATTGAACGCATCATCAACGACGGCTGCACGGGCCTGATCTGCATCATCCTTTAGAATGAAAAAGGCATCCCGGCTCCGCGCGGCGTCTCCCGCGCGGAGCCGTGCTGTCCCGGGATTTTTCCCAATGCATAAGTCTTGACAAAACGGTGAACGAAAGGTAACATTGAAAAGAAAAAGCAACACAAATTTTGTATGGAGAGACGAGCATGAAAAAGAATTTCCTGAAAAAAGCGCTGGCAATCCTGTTCGCATGCTGCATGCTGTTCGGCGGCGCCGTGTCCGCTTCGGCAGCAGACGAAATCACGTTTAACCCCGACGACCTGAACACATGGTACTCGTCCTCCATCCCGCTGTGGGAGGAAGTGAATCCCGATGTGCGGGCGTGGCTCCGCATCCCGAACACCAATATCAACTGGCCGATCGTCATCGGCCCCGATAACCTCTATTACAATTCGCTCGGCTATGACAAAAAATACAGCAAAAACGGCGTGCTTTGGGCGGGCAGCGGCGTGCGCTTCGGCGACGCGGAGTCGGTCAGCAGCAACACCGTCATCTTCGGCCACAACTGGACCAACTACTCGGCGAATCCGGCCATCGCGCGGTCGAGCGATATCATGTTCGGCCAGCTGACTTCGTTCCACCACCTTTCGTTTGCACAGGCAACTCCGTATATCCAATACTCGACGCCCGAAAGCGATATGATCTACGTCGTTTTCGCCGCGTTCTACACCGACCTGAATTTCAGGTACATCTACGAAAACCCTGACGAAGAATACCTCGCCTATATGATCAGCGAGGCGAGGGAGAGAAGCCTTCACGATTACGCGGTCGAGGTCGATTCGACCGATAAGCTCCTGACCCTTTCGACCTGCACCCGCGCCTATGGAAAGCGCGAGGATCAGCGCTTTGTCGTGATGGCCCGTCAGCTCCGCGCCGGCGAAGATGCGTCGGTTGCCCCGGCCATCACCGCGAACACCGATTTCAAAGCGCCCCAGTTCTGATCGGATTAAAAGGAAAGCCCCGCGGACTTTTAGCCCGCGGGGCTTTTGCTTCGCCGTCAGATCACTTCGGACGCGAGCGCCTCTTTGGCAACGTCGAAAAACGCCCGGATCGCTTTGCTGATGTAGGAGTCCTTCCGGTAGGCGGCGACGACGTCCCAGGTGACCGGCGGATCGTCCATCGAAAAAATGTCGGGGTGATCGACCGAAAATGAGAGGGCGACGGTCATGCGCGGGACCACCGTGACCCCCAGGCCGGCGGTCGCCAGCCGGTAGGCGGCCTCGTTGCTGGTGGTTTCGAGGACTACCTTCGGCTCGATGTCGTAGTGCTCGAACAGGATGTCGACCGCGGAGCGGATGTCGTAGCCCTTTTTCGGGAGGATGAACGGCAGGTCCGCCGTCCGGCTGATGTCCACAACCCCTTCGGAGCGGCACCAGCTCTCCGGAATCATCCCGCCCCTGGCGACCAGAAGAAGCTCCTCCTCGTAAATCGTTTCGGTTTCGAGATCGAGATTGTTGCTGAAATAGGGGATGATCGCGAAATCCGCGTTTCCCTTTTCCACCTGGAGCGGAAGGCTGGAGGTTTTCACCTCAATGGTGTTGATCATAATATCGGGATAGAGTTTGTGGTAGGAGGGGAGGACCAGCGGCAGCATGTAGGCCGAACGCTCCTGCGGGATGCCGATGGTAATGCGCCCCTTTTTATCTGCCGCGATGTCGGCGAGCTCCCGCTGGAGATTCGCGCTCAGGCGAAGGATGTCCCGCGCCGCCGCGACATAGGTTTCCCCCGCGAGGGTGAGGGAAAGCGGCCGGGTGGACCGGTCGAACAGCGGCACCCCGATCTCTTCCTCGATCTTCGCAATAAAATGGCTGAGGGTCGGCTGCGCGATCGAAAGCTCCGCCGCCGCCTTGGTGATGCTTTGCTGTTCCGCGACCGCCGTCACATATTGCAGTTGACGAAAATCCATACCGTTACTCGCTCTCTGTTTGAAATCAGGTTTCTGCGGCCGCGCGGCCGGTTTGGATGCCGCTCGCGCCCTAACGCCAGAAATGATAGAAACGTCCGCGGTTATTACACTATAACGGCAGGCCCGATCGGGCCTGGGCGCCGCGAAAGCGGCGTTCAAATCGTCTAAAAGACGATTTGGGTTCCTGGTGTAACAGGCGCAGGGCGCGGCGTCAGCCGCGCTGGCCCCGCCAAAGGCGGGTAGAATTGGGCCAAAGCCCAATTCACTGCGGTTTTGATACCATGAAGCGTGAAACGCGAACTAGTATCATTGCACATCAAAAGCCGGCCGCCCCGACAGGGGCGGGGCGTTGTGCGTTTGAGGGGATAATAACCGCTTTCGGTTATTATCCCACATTCAAAGAGGGCTTTCAACCGAAAGGGCAAAGTTTTTCGCCGGAAATAGAAAAACGGGCGGCCAGGCCGCCCGTCTCTGCTTAAAACTCTTTGCGTTCATAGATTGCCGCCGAAACCCGGTAGGAGAGATAGAACAGCACCACCGAGACCGGGACCGCGGCGATCAGCGCGGCCTTCAGGGCCTGTTCCGTGATGGTGACGCCGGACTGATAAAGAAGGAACAGCGCGGCGGTGGGCAGAACCGCGACAGCGAACAGCATCAGCCGCGATTTTTCGGTTCCAAACCGGTAGATCAGCGGGATCATCACGCTGGTCAGAAACAGCGCGGCGATCAGGCTCCCTGCGGTCGAAGCGAGCGTCTCCACCAGATCTTCTCCGCCGCCCGCGAGGCTGAACCCGACGCCGGCCGCGAGCGAGAGCAGAAGCCCCGCCCCGAGCAGGATCATTGCAAACAGGTATTTGCTCCGCACGATCTCCCGCCGCGTCAGCGGGAGGGTGAGCGCGTACCGGTCCCATTTGCAGAGGTCGTCGTAGGAAAACGAGGTGATCGACATAATCAGCACCAGCATCACGATCATCCCGCCGAGGAACGACCCCTGGCCGCCGCCCCAGGTGAAAGAGAGCGCCGCGTAAAAAACGAGCAGGATCAAAAGCGTTTTCGCATACCGGAGGATGTTCCGCAGCTCCTTGATTAAAAGACCTTTCATCGCGATTACCATTCCTTTCTCTGGGAGGGATCGGGCGAGCCAATCTGATCCCCCCGGGCGTAAAACAGCATGATCTCCTCAATTGAGGCCGGATCGACCACCATATCCCGATATTTCCGGGCGATGCGGGCGCGGTTCCGGACGAGCGCCTCGCTCCCGAAGCGGCCGTTCCGCACCCGGACCAGGTCGGCCGGATCGACGGCGGAAAGCGCCTCTTTCGCGCATTTGAGAATCCCGCAATCCTCGAGCAGCGCATCCTTTTCCTCGCTGAACACCATTTTCCCGGCGTGGAGAAAGGTGACGTAGTCCGCGATTTTTTCGAGGTCGCCCGTGATATGGGAGGAAAAGAGAATCGAATGATTCTCGTCGCCGATGAATTCGAGGAAGAGATCGAGAATTTCGTCCCGGGCAACCGGGTCGAGCCCGCTGGTCGCTTCGTCGAGGATCAGAAGCCGCGCCTGATGGGAGAGGGCGGCCGAAATCTGCAGTTTCATTTTCATGCCGCGGGAGTAATCCTTCACAATCTTCTTTTCCGGGAGCGAAAAACGTTCGCAGCAGGAGCGGAACTTCGCGCCGTCCCAGTTCCGGTAGACGCACGAGAGGATGCTGTTCACATCCGCGGCGGTGAGGTTGTCGGGAAAATTGCATTCGTCGAAAACGACCCCGAGCTGTTCCTTAAGTTCTTTTTCGCTGCCCGCCGCTCCGCGGCCGAAGAGGTTCACCTCCCCCGCGTCGCGGCGCAGGAGGCCGAGAATCAGCTTGAGGGTGGTCGTCTTCCCCGCGCCGTTCTCGCCGACCAGCCCCATGATGCTCCCGCCCGGGAGATCGAAGCTCACCCCGTCGAGGGCGAAGGCGTCAAACCGCTTTTTAAGGTTTTTCACTGAAAGAATGGTGTTCATCTAACGTTCCTCCCCGTATAAAAGAGACAGCATTTCGAACAGTTCCGAGAGCGTGACCCCGCCCGTTTTTGCGAGGTCGACGCACTTTGCGAGCCCTTCTTCAATCACCCGGAGCTGTTCCTCACGGATGAACTCGAGGTTCCGTCTGGCGACGAAGCTCCCTTTTCCGGTCACGGTTTCGAGAAAACCGTCCCGTTCGAGCTCCTCATACGCCCGCTTTGTCGTGATCACGCTGATGTGCAGCTCCCGCGCCAGCAGGCGCATCGACGGAAGGGCGTCCCCCTCCGACAATTCGCCGGTCAGGATCTTGTTCTTGATCTGCTGGGTGATCTGCTCGTAGATTGGTTTGCCGCTCGAATTTGAGATGATGATATCCATTGGAGGCCTCCGAACCGCCATAGTGTATATATACTATATATACACTATAACGCAGTATTGCCGGTCTGTCAATAGCAAAATCAGGGGATCTTCCCAGAATCGGAAAACGGCCTGGAAGAACAGCGTTCTTCCAGGCCAACGTTTTTTGTTTTCAAACATATGGGGGTGCAGTGGGGGTACAGCCACGGTTTTCGGTTGGGGTTCACGTTCGACGGCGGGTGGATTTTATCTTGGATTCTCTGATCAAAACAAGGATATGACTGTCAGCCGCCCGTTCGTCGGCCAAATTCGATGGGTTATCGGACGGGGGAAAAATCTGGGGAAATATCGCCGAATTGAAGTTTGTGGACAAATGTGGTAAACTAAGAACGCAAAGCCTTACGACAAATTATGATCCGGCTTCCGCCCCCGCGCCGGGCGGGAGGCGTTATGGAGGGACGTTATGCTGACACTTCAGAATATCTCTTTTCAGGTGGACAGTCCCGATGGGACTGTGGGAATCGTCCGGGACCTGAGCCTCACCGTTGAGGCGGGAAAGCTTCTTGTGATCACCGGGCCGAACGGCGGCGGAAAATCCACCCTCGCCAAGCTGATCATGGGAATCGAAAAACCCACCGGCGGGAAAATCATCTACGAGGGCCGGGACATCACCGGACTTTCGATCACCGAGCGCGCGCGCATCGGGATCGGTTATGCGTTCCAGCAGCCGCCGCGCTTTAAGGGCGTTACGGTGCGAAAGCTCCTGGAGCTTTCACGCGGAGAGGAGATGAGCGACGACGCCTTATGCAAGTACCTCTCGGGCGTCGGGCTCTGCTCCCGGGAATACCTCGGCCGCGAGGTGGACGGCTCGCTTTCGGGGGGCGAACTCAAGCGCATTGAGATCGCCTCGCTGATGGCGCGCGCGCCCAAGCTCTCGATCTACGACGAGCCGGAGGCGGGAATCGACCTCTGGAGCTTTGCGATGCTGGTCGATTCCTTCTCGGCGCTGCGGACCGGGTCGGATAAGAGCGTGGTCATCATCTCCCATCAGGAGCGGATCATCCGCCTCGCCGACGAAATCGCAATCATTGCGGACGGGCGTATCCAGAAGATGGGCCCGCGCGACGAGATCCTGCCCGACCTGCTCGGCGAGGTCTCGGACGTATGCTGCATGGAGAAAAAGGAGGCGGCGAGGGTATGAATACCGTGGTAGACAACCTGTTAAAGACGATTGCGGACCTGGACTCTAAGCCGACCGGCGCTTACAATATCCGTTCTAACGGTTCCGGCGCGGGAAGGCGCTCGACGGAAAATATCGTCATCGAATCGAAGAAAGACCTCCCGGGAATCGACATCACCATCAAACCCGGCACAAAGGGCGAGACGGTTTACATCCCGGTCGTCGTCACTGCGGCCGGCCTGATCGATATGGTTTACAACGATTTTTATATCGGCGAAGGGGCCGACGTGGTGATCGTCGCGGGCTGCGGCATCCACAACGACGGCTGCGAGGACTCCCGGCACGACGGCATCCACCGCTTCTTCATCGGGAAGAACGCGCGCCTGAAATATGTGGAGAAGCATTACGGCGAGGGGACCGGGACCGGCGCGCGGATTTTAAACCCGACCACCGAAGTGACGATGGAGGAGGGTTCCTACTGCGAGATGGAGATGGTGCAGATCGCGGGGGTCAACTCCACCGTCCGCGAGACGAGCGCCCATCTCGGCAAAAACGCGAAAATGATGGTCATGGAACGGCTGATGACCCACGACAAACAGGTGGCGCATTCGAATATGAAGATCAACCTCGACGGCGAGGGTTCCTCGGTCCAGATCATCTCCCGCTCGGTCGGCCGGGACGAGTCGGAGCAGCTTTTCCATCCGGACGCGGTTGGAAACGCCGCCTGCCGCGCGCATATCCAGTGCGATTCGATCCTGATGGACCATGCGAAAATCTCTTCGATCCCGCAGATCACGGCGAACCACCCGGACGCGCAGATCGTCCATGAGGCGGCGATCGGGCGGATCAACAACGAACAGCTGCTGAAGCTCGAAACCCTCGGCATGACAGAGGAGGAAGCCGAAGCGATCATTGTCGAGGCGTTCCTGAGCTGACGGCGGATACGGGCGGCAGAGGGCCGGGAGGCCCTCTTTGCCATATAAAGGGGGAATCATTGCATGGGGACCGGAACCCAGCGGCTTTATGAGAGCGCTCCTTACTTAAAACAGTTTAACGCCAGTGTTCTCTCCTGCCAGGCGGACGGGGCAGGGCGCTTTGCCGCCGTCCTCGACCGGACCGCGTTTTATCCCGAGGGCGGCGGGCAGCCCGGCGACACCGGCCTGCTCGGCGGCGTCCGGGTGCTCGACACCAGGGAAAAAGACGGCGAGATCCGGCACCTGCTCGCCGCGCCGCTTGAGAAGGGCGCCTGGGTGACCGGCGTCCTCGACTGGCGCCGCCGGTTTTCGAATATGCAGCGCCATACCGCGGAGCATATCCTCTCCGGCCTTGCGCGCCGGCTGTACGGGGCGGAGAACGTCGGCTTTCATATGGGGCGTGAGGCTACGACGATGGATTTTTCGGTCCCGCTGTCCGCGGAGGAAACCGCACGGCTGGAACTCCTGGCGAACCGCGCCGCCGCCCAGGATCTACCGGTCGAGATCCTGTATCCGGCGAGGGAAGAGCTGGCGGGCTTTGCCTACCGGAGCAAGAAGGAGATCGCGGGGCAGGTGCGTCTGGTCCGGATCGGGGAGGTCGACCTCTGCGCTTGTTGCGGCGTTCACGCCGCACGCACCGGCGAGGTTGGGCTGATCAAGATCGTCTCGGCCCAGCGCTATAAGGGCGGCGTCCGAATCGGGATGCTCTGCGGGGAGCAGGCGCTTGACGACTACCGGCGAAAGCAGGAGGAGAACGCGAAGATTTCTGCGCTGCTGTCCGCCAAGCCCGGCGAACTCGCCGCGGCGGCCGAACGGCTGAAGGAGGAGAACCGGTCCCTTCGGCTGCAATACGACGGCCTTTTGCTCGCCTCCCTCCGGCGAAAAGCCGCTTCGGCCGGACGCAGCGGCCCGGTGCTTGTCTGCTTTGAGGACGGGCTTTCGCCTGATCTCTGCCGCCAGTACTGCCTGATGCTGCTCGAGGCGCACGGCGGGACGGCGGCGGCCTTTTCGCCGGGCGCGGACGGGCGGATGAACTACGCTCTCGCCTCCGCTGACGCCGATCTCAGGGAGCTTTCAAAGCGGATGAACGCCGCGCTGGCGGGCCGCGGCGGCGGGAAGCCGGGGCTGGTCCAGGGTTCGCTCGAAGCGGGGCGGGAGGAGATTGAGGCGTTTTTCAGCGCGCTCCCGGCCTGACAATTTTACCGGCTATCAGTTTCCCAAAAACCCTTGAAGCGCCGTCCGCATCGAAAACGAACGCCGAGACGTCCCCGATCACAGCCGCGCCGCGCAGCACCGCGCGCCGGCAGCGGAGATTGCCGGTGAGCCGCCCGGTAATCTTCGCCGTCCGGCAGTGGATGTCGCCTGAAAACGAACCGTCGAGCACCACGACGCCGTCGGCGCGCAGTTCGCCCGCGGCGCTGATCTCCCGGCCGATCACCACGGCGGCGGACCCCGGCTGCGTTTTCAGGGGCGCTTCCTTTTCTGGGACGGGATCGCCGTTCCCAAGGCGGTTTAGCTCGCGCATCAGATGGATGGCAGGGGCGAGAAAGCGGTCGTTCATCGGGAGAACCTCCTCCTCATTGATTTGTCTGGCAATTCATTCTATTCGGCCTGTCCTATCCCATATTCTTTTTCCGGTTCCCTTTCGTATCGGTTTTTGATACAATAGTAATAGTGGCTGGGCTTGGGGCGTCATTCGCCCCGCGGGGCAAGCGCCGCGCACTGCGTTTGTCCAACCGGAACCCAAACCGGCAGAGCAGCCCGGTGCGCCGCTTGTGCGGCGCGCAGGTTCAAGCGGGGTCCGGCGGTTTTGGATCCTCCCACGGGCTGAAAATGGGACAGGGCCTTTGGCTGGCGGGGCCGGGCCGCGGCGTTTTCGAAGAACTTATTTAATGGATATGGGGTGTTTTGCGATGGAGAACAGGATGATCATCACAATTGGACGGCAGTATGGCAGCGGCGGAAGGGAGATTGGCCGCAGGCTTGCCGAAAAGCTCGGTATCCCATTTTACGACAAGGAACTGATCGAGCTTGCCGCAAAGGAAAGCGGCATGGCCCAGGAGGTGTTCGAGCAGGTCGACGAAAAAGCGGGGAGCAGCCTTCTCTATGCGCTCTCGACCGGGTCGATGGCGGGAGGGCATTTTGCGCCGCTCAATAACCTTACCTTTAACGACCGTTTGTTCCTGCTGCAGAACCAGATCATCCGGGACATCGCGGAAAAGGGCCCGGCGGTCATCGTCGGCCGGTGCGCAAACTATATCCTTCGGGAACGGGGCGGCGTCGTCAACGTCTTCGTCCACGCCGGACTTCAGGAGCGGATCGCCCGGGCGGTCTCGGAATACGGCCACCCTGAAAAGGATGCGGCCGGAATCGTCCAGAAGATCGACAAAAGCCGCGCGAACTACTACGACCATTATACCGGCGAAAAATGGGGCGTGGCCAAACAGTATCATCTCACCCTCGACAGCGGCGTGGGCCTCGATAACTGTGTGGAGCTGATCGAGCGGTATGCCGAGATGTCGCGAAAACCGGTCGGCGAAAGGTAACCGGACTCCTTCAAACGGCCCTGGCCATTGGTCAGGGCCGTTTCGCAGCTTCTGCCAGACTTAAATTCGTTTTTGCTTGTGCTTTTGCGGAAAAGGCCCTATAATAACAGGCAGGGAAATCCCGCTTGGTTTTTTGGAAAGGAGGGCGGCGCTTTGGTCCTGACCGTGCATATCGACAACCGGGAGATCGGCCTTCGGCTGTTCTCGAAGGAGCGGCCCCTGACCCGCGCTTCGGTCGCGACCGATCCGGACGCGACGGCCGATCAACTGGCGGTGACGCTCGGCGCGGTGCTGCGGCTGCACTCGGTCCCGGCAGAGGAAGTGGAAGGCGTGATCATCTCTTCGGTCGTGCCGTCGGCTTCGGCTCCGGCCAAAAAGGCGTTTGGGCTGCTGTTCGGGAAGGAGGCGCTGATGGTCGGCGCGGGCATCAAAACCGGTCTCAACATCCGCCTCGATAACATCGCCTCGGTCGGTTCCGATTTCATCTGCAACGCCGTCGGGGCGCTATTGGAGTTTCGGCCGCCTCTCGTCATCATGAACATGGCGGGCGCGACGACCTTCTGCGCGATCGACGGGACCGGCGCGCTGGTCGGGCGATCGATCCTTCCAGGGGTGGAGGCTTCGCTCCGCTCGCTCTGCGAAACCTCGGCGCAGCTGCCGGAGGTTTCGTTCGAGCCGGGCTGCCGCCTTCTCGGGAAGGGGACCGCCGACGCGGTGCGTTCCGGCATCCTTTACGGGACGGTCGCGATGGCGGAGGGGATGCTCGAGCGGTATGAAAAGGCCATCGGCCCGGCGGCGCTGGTTGCGACCGGCGATATCGCGGGCGAGATCCTGCCCCTCTGCAGAAAGCCGTTTGCGTTTCGGCCCGATCTTCTGCACAAAGGGCTTTACGCCCTCTACCAAAAAAACGGACGGGATTCCTGAAAAAATAAGCGCTGCATCCCCAACGGGAGCGGCAGCTGGGAGGAATCAAATTGTCAAGTTCCAAAAAGACCAAGGAGCTGGTGCAGCTCTCGCTGATGGCGGCGATCGTCGTCGTCGTCGCCTTTGTGCCGTTTCTCGGGTTTATCCCGCTCGTCGTGATCAAAGCGACGACGGTGCATATCCCGGTGATCGTCGGCGCAATCCTGCTCGGGCCGAAGGCCGGGGGGGTTCTGGGAGGCATCTTCGGCCTCACCAGCATCATAAAAAACACGATGGAACCCTCGCTCGTCTCGTTCGTCTTTACGCCCTTTGTCCCGGTGCCGGGCCAATCGTCTGGCGACCTGCGCGCGCTGTTCATCGCGCTGGCGCCGCGGATTCTGGTCGGCGTGGTGGCGGGGCTGGTCTATCAGGCGCTTTCGAAGAGCGATCCGAAGAAGCGGATGGCCTGCGCGGTCGCGGCGTTCGCCGGGTCGATGACCAACACCTGCCTTGTGATGGGGTCGATCTACTTTATGTTCGGCCAGGAATACGCCGCCGCACAGCAGATCGCGTTCGAAGCGCTCGCGAAGGCGCTGATGGTGGTCGTTGCAACCAACGGCGTCGCGGAGGCGTTTGTCGCGGTGGTGTTCTCGGTTGTGATCGCGCCGCCGCTCATGAAGCTGATTCGGACATAAAAATTTTTAAGGCGGGGTCCGGGAGTTTATCCCGGACTCCATTTTTCGGAGAACTGTTTTTCTGGGGGAAGGACATATGATCAAACTGCGGATGTTCGGCTGGCTTCGGAAGAACCCGGTGCTGTCGGTTTCCGTTCTGCTCGCGCTGATGTCGTCGGTATTGGTCCCGCCGGACGGGGCGTATCTCGGCTATCTCGATTTCCGGGTGCTCTCGCTCCTGTTCTGCCTGATGGCGGCGGTCGCGGCGCTCGGGGAGGGGCGGGCCCTTGAGGCGGTTTCGTTCTGGCTGCTGCAGAAGGCCCCGAGCCTGCGCGCGCTCGCCCTTGCGCTCGTCTCGCTCTGCTTTTTCTCCTCGATGCTGATCACGAACGATGTGGCGCTGATCACCTTTGTACCGCTTGCGCTTCTGGTCCTGCGCGGCGAAGGCCGGGACCGGGTCATCTATGTCGTCGTGCTCCAGACGGCCGCCGCAAACCTCGGCAGCATGCTCACCCCGCTTGGCAACCCGCAGAATCTCTTCCTCTATTCGCACTATGCGCTTTCTCTCGGCGCATTCCTCCGGGCCGTACTTCCGGCGGGCCTCGCGAGCGCCTCGCTGCTCGCGGTTCTGGTCTTCCTGCTCCCGAACGCCCCGCTTCGGGTTTCGGCGAGAGGCGAGGGGCCTAAGCTCGTTGGAAGCGCGTTTGGAAAGGGGCTGTTCCTTCTCGCGGCCAGCCTTCTCGCGGTGCTGCGGATTCTCCCGTGGGAAGCGGTGCTTCTCCTGACGTTTCTGCTGCTCGCCGTTTCCGCGCGGAATCTGTTCCTGCGGGTGGACTGGGGCCTTCTCGCGACCTTTTGCGGCTTTTTTGTGTTTGTCGGAAACCTCTCCCGCCTCTCTCTGGTGCGGGAGGCGCTCGCTCCGCTGATTGCGGGGCGGGAGCTGTTGGCTGGCGCGCTGGTCAGCCAGCTCATCAGCAACGTCCCCGCGGCTCTGATGCTCTCGGCGTTCACCGAAAACGGCGCGAGGCTCCTTACCGGCGTCAATGTCGGCGGCCTCGGGACGTTGATCGCCTCGCTCGCGAGCGTGATCTCGTTCCAGCTTTATCAAAAGAGCGATGGCGCGCGCGCCGGGAGGTATCTCGCGGTGTTTTCGGCGGTCAACTTCGGGCTTCTGGCGGCTTTGCTCGCTTTCTGCGCGCTGTGGGGCGCTTTCTTTCCGTGAAGCAAACCGCGCGGTGAATCCCTGTTTCCAGCTGCGCCGCCTCATGGCAGGGCCTTATGCTCCCCGCGAAGGATAGCCGGCTTTTGGGGAAGTCTGGCGTTCTTTCGCCTCCAGTATGAATGAAATCCTGCATTTTCTGCCGTTCCGCGTAAAATACAGCGAAACGCTGCATTCCCTCAGATCTTTTTTGCGGATCCCGCGGCGGTTCCGGGCAGGAAACGGTTGCTCCCTGCCGTTGCCGCCGCCGGGATAGATAGAGCATTTGGCTGATGTGGGACGCGCTTTTATGGCTGATGGCAGGCGTTCAGAGAGGGGCCGCAACATTGACTTTTCACTTCTGCGGTGATACCATATCAACCGGAAACGGCTTGGGAAACCCGCCGTGCGGGCCGGGAGAAGGCCGCCTGCCCTTCCCAGACCCGGATCGGATTATGCCAACGAGGGCCAGCGCTGCGTCAAAACGGGATTTTGAGGGGGCTCCGGAGGGCGCCTCCCACTTTATAAGGAATCGAAGCGGGGCGAGCGCCCTCCCGACACGGGAAGCGGGTATGGGCGCCAGCGCCCCCTGTTCCCGCTGTTACCAAAGGTGCAGCGCTCCATAAAGCGGTTATTCAGACCGTCACAGCGAAAGGATTGGTTCGGGTATGAAGGTGTCTAGGGAATCCATGCTTCTTTACGCGGTCAGCGACCGCCAGTGGCTCGGAGATAGAACTCTGGTCTCAGTCGCCGAGGAGATCCTGAAAAACGGCGCGACCTTTTTTCAGCTCCGCGAGAAGCATCTCCGCGGACAGGCGCTTCTCGAAGAGGCTAAAGCGCTTGCCGCGCTCTGCCGCGGCTATGGCGTGCCGTTTGTGGTGGACGATGACGTTGAAGTTGCAATCGCGTCGGGCGCGGACGGCGTGCACGTCGGCCAGAGCGACCTTGAAGCGGGAAAGGTTCGGGAGTTGATCGGACCGGACCGGATTCTCGGCGTGTCGGCCCGCACCGTTGAGCAGGCGGTCCTCGCAGAAGAGCGAGGCGCGGACTATCTTGGGGTTGGATCGGTCTTTTCAACCTCCACCAAGCTCGACGCGAACAGTATCGCTATTGATGAGATCCGGCGGATCCGCGAGGCGGTTTCGATCCCGCTCGTTGCGATCGGCGGGATCAACGAACAGAATATCCTTCAGCTCAAGGGCGCCGGCGTGGACGGCGTCGCGGTGGTGTCGGCGCTCTTTGCGCAGCCCGAACCAGGCGAAGCCGCGGCGCGCCTCGCGGCGCTGGCACGGGAGATCGCCGGATGAAGGCGCGCGCTGCCGCGTTTGATTTTGACGGCGCGCTGATTGACCCGATGGGGATCTGGCAGGAGCTCGCGGAAGGGATGCTTGCCGCAAAATGACGCGCAGCCGGGCCTGCGAATACCTGATCGCCCATTACGGCCTTCAGGAGAGCGCCGGGGCGGCCTTGCGGGAGGCGAACGACGCCATCGAGGGCTTTTACCGGGACGCCGAACCGCTCAAGCCCGGCGCCGCGCCGCAGGGGATGCTCGCCTTTGAGGCTGCCGCACGCAGCTGAAACTGCGCGCCGGGCGGTCTGCCATGTCGCCGGGGTTTACGGCCGATTTTCCGTGCGGGGCCTGGAGCGGCTTCGCGCAGCATCGGAAAGGGTCAACGTTTCGTTCGGTAAGATGGATGGGACGCTTGTCTAAGGCCCATAGATTGTTGCAATTTGGGAGGAACTATGAAAAAAGTATTGAGCATCGCCGGCTCGGACCCAAGCGGCGGAGCCGGCATACAGGCGGATATCAAGACGATTACAGCCCATAAAATGTATGCGATGACCGCCGTCACCGCTCTGACCGTGCAGAATACAACCGGCGTGTTCGGCGTGTTCGAGGCCCCGGCAAAGTTCGTCGCAAAGGAGATCGACGCCGTCATGGAGGATATTTTCCCCGACGCGGTCAAGATTGGGATGGTGTCGGATGAGGGGATTGTGCGGACGATTGCGGACCGGCTCGCCTTCTGGGAGGCGAAGAACATCGTCTGCGACCCGGTGATGGTCGCGACCAGCGGTGGAAGGCTGATGAGCGAGGGGGCGGCCGAGGCGCTGTCGGAAGCGCTCATCCCGCTTGCGGCGGTGATAACCCCGAATATCCCGGAGGCGGAGGCTCTCAGCGGATTCCCGGTGCGCAACCGGAAGGACATGCTCCGGGCCGCGGAAAGAATTGCGAAGCGCTACCGGGGCTGGATTCTTGTCAAGGGCGGACATCTCCCCGACACGGCGGACGACCTTCTGTTCCGGGAGGGGGAGGCGGTCTGGTTTGAAGGGGACAAGGTCGATAACCCCAACACCCACGGCACCGGGTGCACCCTTTCGTCGGCCATCGCTTGCGGCCTTGCGGATGGGAAGACGGTGGAAGAGAGCGTCCGCGCCGCAAAGGCCTATCTCACCGGCGCGCTGCGCGACGGCCTCGACCTCGGCCGGGGGTCGGGCCCGCTCAACCACTGCTATGCGCTCTGAAAACGCCGGGAGCAGTCAGAAAGCCCCGCGCATTGAGCGGGTGATCGTAAAACAGTGAAGCGGAAAATTTGCTGTTCTGCGGCGTCTCGCAGCCGGGTATGGTTAACTGAAACACGGGATACTTGGCCTTGCGGCCAGATATCCCGTGTTTTCGTTCTGCAAAAAACTTCACGTTCTCATCATTTAAACGGTTGCTGCCGATGGTTTAGACGCATATTGCGCCTGCTGATCAAGGCGATTGATGTGGAAGCGCCGGACAATTCCAATGGCAAACGCAGACAGAATATCCTTATCCAGCAAAAGCCCCGCGCATGGCGCGCGGGGCTTTTGCTGTTCCGGAAGGGTTTATTTAAAATACGGGGCGAAGCGGAACAGCCCGGCGGCGGCTGCGCCGGGTTCGAGATTCTGTTTCGCGCCGTCCTCAAACGCTCTTTTATCCTTGGCCTTCCAGGCCGCCTCTTCCGCCGACCCCGCAGGGACGGCCGCCGCGCCGCCGCCGCCAAGCGGTTTCCTCCTCGCCTGGAAGCGTTTGGTCCCCGCGCACTCCCGCCTTTCAGTGCAGCACAACCGGAGCCGGAAAAGGGGGCGTTTCCGCCCCGTGAGAAGCGGCAGCCGCCTTCCGGTTATCGCGTCCGGATCAACGCGCCCGCGGCCCAGAACAGCAGAAACGCGGCGAGGTTGACCGCGACGATGCTCGCGCCCGCGGGGAGCGAAAAGACGAACGAAACCGCGATCCCCGCGAGAAAGCAGACGACCGAGACGGCGGCCGACGAAAGAATCACCGAGCGAAAGCTCTTGAACACCCGCATCGAGGTCAGCGCCGGAAAAATCACGAGGCTCGAGATCAAAAGCGTCCCCATGATCCGCATCCCGACGACGATGGTGACCGCTGTCAGCAGGGCGAGGAGGATATTGTACATCCGGGCGTTGACCCCGGTCGCCCGCGCAAAGGCTTCGTCGAAGGTGACGGCGAAGATCTGGGGATAGAACAAAACATAGAGCGCCAGCACCGCCGCCGAGAGCGCGGCGCTGAGAACGACGTCGCTTCTGCTCATCGCGAGAATGCTTCCAAACATGTAGTTGTTGACGTCGGTCGTCAGGCCCCCGCCCAGCGAGGTGACGATCACGCCCGCGGCGATGGAGGAACTCGAGATCAGGGCGATCGCCGCGTCGCCTTTGATCTTGCTGTTTTCGCTCAGGCGCAGAAGGAGAAACGCCGCGAGCACCACGACTGGAATTGAAACGGCGAGCGGTGCAAGGTTCATCACCAGCGCGACCGAGAGCGCGCCGAACCCAACGTGGGAGAGCCCGTCCCCGATCATCGAATAGCGCTTGAGCACAAGGCTCACCCCAAGGAGCGACGCGCAGAGCGAGACGAGCGCGCCGACCACAACCGCCCGTCCGATAAACGAATAGGAGAACAGCTCCCGGATCAGATCAATCATGCGCCCGTCCCTCCAGAAAGAACCGCCCGGTTTCTGAGGCGCGGTACGCCTCGGCGGAGCCGAAAAACAAAACCGATTTGGCGAGATGCAAAATCTTCGTGCTGATGCCGGCCGCGCTTTTGATGTCGTGCGAAACCATTACCACCGCGACGCCGTCCTCCCGGTTGAGACGGCCGATCAACCCGTAGAACTCCGCAGTCACGACCGGATCGAGACCGGTCACCGGCTCGTCGAGCAGCAGGAGCCGTTCGGTCGCGCAGAGCGCCCGCGCGAGCAGGACACGCTGCTGCTGCCCGCCCGAAAGCTCCCGGTAGGGCCGCCTGCGCAGATCGCCGATCGAAAGGCGGTCAAGCGCACTCTCCGCCCGGGCGCGGTCATGCGCGGAATAGAACGGGCCTCTGCGCTTTCTTGACAGGCATCCCGAGAGCACGACCTCCCACACCGAGGCGGGGAAGTCCCGCTGGACGGGGGTCTGCTGGGGAAGATAGCCGGCCCGGTCGCGCCGAAGGCCGTTTTGATAAAGCACTTCGCCCTCTTTTACGGGCAGCAGCCCGAGAAGGCCTTTGAGCAGCGTGCTTTTGCCGGAGCCGTTTTCGCCGACAATGCATAGGACGTCGCCCGCTTCGACGTCGAACGAGACGTGTTCCACCGCGACCGCGCCGTCGTAGGTCATGGTGAGGTCGCGGCAGGAAAGGAGAATCATATCAGTTTAAAGCCTCCCTGAGATGGTCTGCGTTCTGCTGCATCAGCGAAAGATAGGTCGCGCCCTGGGCCGCCTCGTCCCTGGAGACGTTGTGGCAGGAGTGCAGCAGAAGCGGCTTTGCACCGGTCTCCCCGCTGATCGAGCGGGCGACCTTCGGGTCGGTCAGTTCCTCGTAAAAGATCACCGGGATTTTCTTTTCGTTGATCTCCTGGATCAGCCCGGCCATCATCCGGACGCTCGGCTCGGCGTCGCCGGAACAGGAGTCGAACGCCGCCTTGTGATCCAGACCGTAGCGTTCGCAGAAATAGTGGAACGCAAAACGCCCTGCGAAGATGATTTCGTTGCGCTTCCCGCTCTGGACGATGGAGCGGAACTCCTCGTCGAGCGCGTCGAGCTCCAAAAGATACGCCTTCGCATTCGCGCGGTAAAGCTCCTCCCCTTCAGGGTCGGCCGCAATCAGCGCGTCACGGATGTTCTCCGCCATTTTTTTTGCGCGGACCGGGTCGGTCCAGATGTGCGGGTCATAGACATGGCCGCGCCCATTATGTCCGTCCCCGCCGCCGTCTTCATCCGCTTCCTCTTCCTGGTCAAGCGGCACGCCGGAGGACACGTCCACAACGGTCACTTTTGCAGGGTCGAGGCTTTCGACGATCGAGTGCGACCACGGTTCCATCTCCTCGCCGGTGTAGAGGAACAGACGGCTGTTGGAAATTTTGACAAGGTCCGCCGGGGTGGGGTCGTAGGAATGGCTGTCCAACCCGTTCGGGAGCAGCATGGTCACCTCGGCCCGGTCCCCGGCGATGGCGCGGGCGAAATCGTACTGCGGGAAGAGAGTAGCGGCCACCGAGAGCTTTTGCGCCCCCGCGCCGCTCTGCGAAGGCTCCTGCGCGGACGAAGCGGGCGCTTTTTTGGCGCATCCCACAGCCGCCGCTGCGAGAAGAGCCAGAGCGATAAGAAGGGATTTCCGTAACTTCATAATAAGAATCCGATCCGCCGCCGCGCGCGGCACAGGGACAGACCTGAAAAAGCGGCCGCCGTTCCTGCCCGCGCGGTTTTGAATTTCGGCTGGAACGGGGATATCTTCTGTTTAATCCGGTTTTCCCGCATTCCGGCAGTCCTGGCAGACGCCGTAGAGCACGGTTTTGCTGTTGTCAATCTGAAAGCCGTGGCGTTCGAAGATGTGCGCCTCCACCTGATCGAGAAATTCGCACTCGACATGGAAAAGCGCCCCGCAGTTATAGCATTTGAGGTGATAATGCATCTTGCAGGCGCCGTCCGGCGGCGCATACTGAAAGCAGGCCGAGGCCCCGTCCTCGATGAAAAAACGGCGGACGAACCCTTCCCGGATCAAAAGGTCGAGCGTCCGGTAGACGGTCGATTTCCCGACCCGCTGCCCCCGAAGCCCTTCGGCGATCTCCTCCGCCGTCAGGTGGCGGGATTTGTTTGTCTGAAGGAACTCGAGAATCAGGTCCCGCTGCCGTGTATTGTACCGCGAGCTGCCCGCCATGAAGGCGCCTCCTTTTGAAACTGGGATTCATTTTCATATTAGCACGCAGGCGCCGTTTTGTCAAACCGAACCGGTTTCCTGATAGGATGCGCGGAAAACGCACGCGGGAATCGCCCTGTTCCCAACTGTTTCAAATTCCGGCCCATTTTACTGCCCCATCCTTTGCAAAGCAAAGCGCGCGCATCCTTTGACACGCGGCTTTGCCCCGGAGCGGGGCATATTCAGCAGTTCCTTAAATAACTGTTTCCTGAACAAAATAGATTTGACAAATCAACTTTTTAAAAAACAGGGCGCGCAGCAAAAAGCTGCGCGCCCTGTTTATGTTTTAGAAGTTTACCGTATGTTTGCGGCGATTTACTTGACGGGGTTTTCGCTTCCGGGGCCGAAGCCCTCTTCAAATTCCGCTTCCTCGGCTTTGATCCCGCGGTTTCGGTTGAAAAGGATATAGAAGGTCGGGATCAGGAACAGGGTGAGGATGGTGGAGGAGACCAGGCCGCCGATGATGACAAGCGCCATCGACTGCATCATTTCGGTCCCTTCGCCGAAAGCGAGGGCCATCGGGACCATCGAGAGAACGGTGGTCAGCGTGGTCATCAAAATCGGGCGCAGGCGGGTCATGCCGGCGATCACAAGGGCGTCCTTGATGGTGTGGCCATCTTCCGCCCTCAGGCGGTTGGTTGTGTCGATCAGAAGGATGCCGTTGTTGACGACGATGCCGGCCAGCATGATGACGCCCATCAGGGAGGTCATGCTGATGGTGCACCCGGAGATTAAAAGCAGGGTGAACGCGCCGATCAGAGCGAACGGAATCGACATCATGACGACGATCGAGAAGCGGATCGACTCAAACTGGATGCCCATGACCATGAAGACGAGGAAGATCGCAGTCGCGAGAGCGCCGAAAAGGGAGGAGAATTCCTCCTGCATGGTTTCCATATTCCCGCCCATGTAGAGCGAGACGCCTTCGGGCATCTGCATGCCCTGAACAGTTGCCATGATATCGTTCGAGGTCGCGACCGCCGCGTCTCTCCTTAGCTGGCCGGTGACGGAGACGATATACTGGTTGTTTTCGCGGTCGATCGTCTGGGGGCTGTTCGAGTATTCAATCGACGCGATGTCCATCAGCGGGACCTTGGTGCCGGCGGGGGAGGTCAGGATAATGCCGGAGACGTCGTTGACCGTCTGATAGCGGTCGCGCGGGTATTCCACCCAGACCTTGTAGTCCTGGCCGTTCTGCCGGATGCTGAAGGTTTCCGTCCCCTGCATGATGGTCGAAATGGTCCCTACCACCTGGGCGGGGGAGAAGCCGGCTCCCGCCGCACGGACCGGATCGACAATGATTTCGGCCTGCGGATTGCCGTCCGAAAGCGAGGTGGATACCGAGATCACGCCCGCCTTCTGTTCCATCATCTGCTTGACGGTTTCGGAAGCCTCGTCAAGCTCTGATTTGTTGGTGCCGGTGAGCTTGACCTCAACCTCGGTGCTGTCGCCGAGCGCGGACATCGTGCTGGCGGCCGAGACGGTCACCTTGCAGTCCACAAAGTCCTTGGTCTGCTCCCGCAGAAAATCGACCACCTCGGACGTTTCCATCCCCCGGTCGCTTTTGAGGTAAACGCTCATGCTTCCGCTGCCGTCGCTCGCGCTGACGGTGTAGCGCTCCACGTCCGGAAGCTCGGAAACCATCGTTTCAATGCGGGTCATCGTCTCGTTGACGAACTCGAGTTTCTGCCCGGGCCGGGCTTCCATGCTGATGGAAAGCTGCCCCTGGTCGATGTTCGGCATCAGTTCAAAGCCGATGACCGGAACCATCATAAAAGATACGATCAGCAGTGCGATGGCGGCGAAGACAACGCTCTTTTTATAGTTGAGGCTGCGCTCGATCAGATGTCCGGCCACGTTTTCGCAGGACTGGATAAACTTCGAGAACGGCGTCTCAGTCTTCTCAACGGGCTTTAGCTTCTGGAACAGAAGCGGCACAAGGGTGAGCGCCGAGATCAGCGACGCGGTCAGCGAGAAGATGATGGTGAAGCCGACCTGCCGGAACAACTGTCCCGAGAGGCCGTTGAGCAGGCTGATCGGCAGGAAGACGACCACCGTTGTGATGGTCGAGGCGATGATCGACGAGGTGACGACCCGCGTGCCCTCGAGCGATGCGCCGGTAAAGGTCCTTCCCTGGCTTTTGGCGCGGAAACAGCTTTCGAGCACAACGATTGAGTTGTCGACCATCATGCCGACGCCGATGACGAGCCCGCCGAGCGACATGACGTTGATGCTGATGCCCGCCATCGACATGATGATCAGGGTGGTGAGCAGCGATACCGGCATCGAGGTTCCGACAATCAGCGACGCCTTGAAGTCGCCGAGGAAGACGAACAGCACCAGCATAGACATCGCGATGCCGAGCAGGAGCGAAGAAAACACGCTCGAAACCGCGGAGAGGATGTTGTCCTTGGTGTCGAAGACGACCGAAAGCTCAATTCCGGTGCCCTTTGCGTTAAGGCTTTCCATCGTCTTGATCACCGCGTCGGAAACGCTGATGGTGCTTGCGCTCTGGCGCTTGGTGATGCTGAGAAGGACGGTTTCGCTCCCGTTGAAGCGGCTGATCGAGTCCGCTTCCTTGGTGGTCTCGCGGATGGTTGCGATATCGGAGAGGTGGATGATGTCGCCCGACCGCAGGGTGATCGGCATCTCCCGGAGGCTGGCCGCCGACTCATAGTCGACGCCGCCGCGCAGGATCAGCGACTGGCTGCCCTGATCGGCGTTCCCGGCCGGGTAGGAGAAGTCGGCGCTGTTCACCAGGCTGACGATGCTGTTGATGTCTAGGCCGTACTGGTTCATCCGCTCTTCATTGAGTTCGACGCTGATATAGTCCTCGCGTCCGCCCATCACGTCGACCGAAGCGACGCCAGACAGTTTCTCAAACTCCGGGATGATTTCGTCGTTGACGTAGTTGAGGACGTTCAGATCGCCGGTGCTCTGGGCCGAGAGGGTGATCGAGGGCATCATGTC
>DVKH01000033.1 GCA_018716105.1 Candidatus Fimivivens faecavium
TTGGCCCATCAGCCCCGCAGGAGGCGGGATTGGGAGGGAACGTAAAATGGCACAGAGGCTCCCGGTTTATCTGCTGCTCGACGTGAGCGCGTCGATGGCGGGCGAACCGATCGAGGCTTTGCGGCAGGGGGTGCGCGCGCTCCAGCTCGAGCTTTCAGAGGATCCGCAGGCCGCGCGGACGGCCTGGGTTTCGGTGATCGCATTCGGCTCCGGGGCGCGGCAGTTGACGCCGCTGACCGCGCTTTCCCGGTTTCGCGCGCCGTCTCTCGAGGTTGAGGGGACGAGTGCGCTGGGCGCCGCGCTGCGCCTGCTGGACCGCTGTATCGAGCGCGAGGTCGTACCGCCCCGCGAAGGCGAAGCGGGGGATTTTCTGCCGATGGCGTTCCTCCTGACCGACGGGGCGCCGACCGACGAATGGCAGGTTGCGGCCGGGGCTCTTGTGGGGCGTGTGCGCCTGGTCGCCTGCGGCGCGGGCGCGAGGGCGGACATGAAGACGCTCCGGGAGCTTGCCCCCGACGCGCTCGCGCTCAATTCCCTCTCGGCGGGGGCGCTCGCGGAGTATTTCAGCTTTGTTTCGGCCCGGGTCAGGGAGACGGCCGGACGGGAGGGGGGAGGCGAAATCGGATGGCGGAATTGATGGAGGCTGTCGTTGAGTCGGGTATGCGCATCCCTTACATAAAGGTGGACAATCCGCCGCGCGGCGGGATGAAACACACCTATTTCGCGCCGGACAAAAGCTACGTCGTCCAGTTTTTCAACGATCCGGAGATGGAACGTGACCCGAATCTCGTCAGCCGCCTGAAGGCGATCACCGGGCGCTATAACCCGACCCGGTCGGAGGACAAGGGCGGGTCGATCGGGACCGACGACAGAACCGCCGCCTATTTCGCAAAGCTCTTCTGCTGGCCGACCGCGCTGGTCGTCGCGCCGCGGCTCGGGATTGTCTGCCCGGCCTATGGCGAGGAGTTTTTTTTCACCGAGAAGTCATCGTATGAATGTAACCTTGCCGGGGTGGACAAACGCAGCACCTGGTTTACGACCAAGCGGCGGGCGCTGCTGGCGCGGGATGAACTCGGCGACTTTGCGGCGATGCTCGACTGCTCGACCGCCCTTGCGCGCGCGGTGAGGCGGATGCACCAGGCGGGGCTTGCGCACTCGGACCTTTCGATGAACAACGTCCTGATCGACCCAAAGACCGGGCGTAGCGTCGTGATCGACATCGACACGCTTGTGGTGCCGGGCATCTATCCGCCTGAGGTAATCGGGACGAGCGGCTATATCGCGCCGGAGGTGCTTATTGGGCTGCGAAAGCCGCGGGGTGATCCCGGAAGGGTTGCGCCTTCCGCTTTGACCGACCTGCACGCGCTCGCGGTTTTGATCTACGAATACCTTCTGCGGCGGCATCCGCTCGCGGGGCCGAAGCGCTGCGGCACAGCGCCGGAGACCGGCGAAGAGCGGGAATACCTGATGTTCGGGCCCGAGGCGCTGTATATTGAACACCCGAGCGACCGGTCGAACCGGCCGGGCGGCCTCAAAACCGAGGCGCGGGATCTCGGGCCTGCGCTGGAAAAACTCTTTCTCCGGGCCTTTGTTGAGGGCCTCCGGGACCCGGAGGCGCGGCCGACGGCTCTGGAATGGGAGCGCGCGCTCGAAGAGACGAAGGAAATGATCTGGCCGTGCAAAAACCCCGCCTGCGACCGGAAGTGGTTTATTCTCCACGATCCTCAGCGGCCGGTCTGCCCGTTCTGCGGGGAATCGGCGCGCGGACAGGAGCTTTTGGAACTCTCGTTTTACCAGGAGCAGCGGGGGACCCGCGGGCAGTGGCTGAAGGTCCGGCAGGCCAACGTCTGTCATCATCGGGTTTTATATCCCTGGCATGTCTATGGGAATCTCCATCCAAACGAAAAGACCGAGCCGGTTGCGCAGGCGGAGGTCGTCAAGGTCAACGGCCGGTGGGCGCTTTTGAACCGGGAGGCGGACAACATGCGCAGCCCGGACGGGCGCCTTCTCCCGAAGGGGAGCAGGGCCTTTCTGTCGGACCGGTCACGCTTCCTCGCTTCGCGCAGGGAAAAGGGCCTGATGGTTGAGGTTTCAATCCGGCCCCTTTGAAGGAGGCCGTTTTGGATAAAAGGAAGTCAACGAAAATATGAGGGGTGTGTGAATGCATTTGCAGGAGCAGAACAGGATGGGCCTGACCGACGCCGAGGCGGCCAAGTCACGGGCGGCTTACGGCAGCAACCGCCTGAGCGAACTTGAGAGCGAGAGCTTTTGGGATAAGCTCAGGGACAATTTCGGGGACCCGATGATCAAAATTCTCTGTGTGGCGCTGGTGATCAATGTGATCTTTGCGCTGATGGGGCAGACCGAGTGGTATGAGCCGCTTGGGATCGCGCTTGCGGTGACGCTCGCGACATTTGTTTCAACTTTCTCTGAGTACCGGAATGAAAATGCGTTTCAGCACCTGCAGGAGGAAGCTTCCAAAATCCGCTGCAAGGTGTACCGGAACGGGGAAGTGACCGAGATCCCGATCGACGACATCGTGGTCAACGACTGCGTGCTGCTCCAGTCGGGCGACAAGATCCCGGCGGACGGCGTCCTGATCGAGGGCGACCTGCGGGTGGACCAGTCGGTTCTCAACGGCGAAAGCAAGGAAGCGAAGAAGGTCGTCATGCGGGAGGATTATGTCGATTCCGGCGAGGGGATCGACTTCCTGAACCCCTACAAGGTGTTCCGCGGGACCATTGTCTGCTCCGGAAACGCGGTGCTGTCGGTTTCGACGGTCGGCGACAGGACCGTTTATGGGCAGATTGCGAGCGAGCTGCAGCAGGACGACGAGCGGGATTCGCCGCTGAAGGTAAAGCTCGGCCATCTGGCCGATGGGATCAGCAAGTTCGGCTACATCGGCGGCATCGCGATTGCGGTCGCGCTTCTGTTCCAGCGGATCGTCATCCACAACGGCTTTGACGCCGCGCAGATCCTGGCCTACTGCTCGAACTGGATGACGATTCTCAACGACGTTGTGCACGCGGTGATCCTCGCGGTCATCATCATCGTAATGGCGGTGCCGGAAGGGCTTCCGCTGATGATCGCGCTGGTTTCGGCGCTCAACATGGGCAAAATGCTCAAAGACAACGTCCTCGTCCGGAAGATCGCGGGGATCGAGACGGCGGGAAGCCTCAACATCCTCTTTTCCGACAAAACCGGCACCATCACCAAGGGGCAGCTCGAGGCGGTCGTCTTTGTCAGCGGCGAAGGGCGGCAGTTCGAGGATTACGACAGCGTCGTGGGAGAGCTTGGAACCCTCCTTTCGCTTTCCACCTGCCACAACACCAACGCGATGATCACCGGGCAGGGGAGCCAGACCAAGATTATCGGCGGCAACGCGACCGAGCGCGCTATCCTCGGCTTTGCGGCCGGGAAGGGTTCGAACGCCATCCAGGCCCGGCAGGTGCGCTCGATCCCGTTTAACTCCGACAATAAATATTCCGCGACCAGCGTCGAGGGCGACTATCACTGCACGCTGGTCAAGGGCGCGCCGGAGCGGATTCTGCCGCGGTGCAAATATTACTTCGATACCGACGGGAACAAGGTCCCGTTCGACGAAAAGCGCGCGGTGGTAGACGGGCAGATCGATGCGCTCGCCAACCGCGCCATCCGGGTTCTCGCCCTCGCGGTTGCGGACGAGCCGCTCTGCGAGGACTGCCTCCCTGACGGTGAATGGACGCTGGTCGGCGTGATGGGCATCCGCGACGAGGTGCGCCCCGAATCGACCGCAGCCATCGCCGAGGTCAAGGGCGCGGGCGTGCAGGTGGTGATGATCACCGGCGACCGGAAGGACACCGCCGTCGCCATCGCAAAGGAAGCGGGGCTGATCGAAAAGGAAAGCGACCTGGTGCTGACGAGCGACGAGCTTCAGGCGCTTGACGACGAAGCCCTCAAAGAAAAGCTCTCCGACATCCGGGTGGTGGCGAGGGCGCTCCCGAGCGACAAGTCCCGGCTGGTGCGCATCGCGCAGGAGAAGAACCTCGTGGTCGGCATGACCGGCGACGGCGTGAACGATTCGCCCGCGCTCAAGAAAGCCGACGTCGGCTTTGCGATGGGCGGCGGGACCGAAGTGGCGAAGGAGGCGAGCGACATCGTCATCCTCGACGACAACTTCACATCGATCGAGCGGGCGATTCTCTACGGCAGGACCATCTTCAATTCGATCCGCAAGTTCATCATCTTCCAGCTGACCATCAACGTGGCGGCCGTCCTGGTTTCGTTTGTGTCGCCTCTGCTCGGGATCGAAAACCCGCTCTCGATCACCCAGATCCTCTGGGTCAACCTTGTGATGGATACGCTCGCGGCGCTCGCCTTCGGCGGGGAACCGGCGCTCCGCCGCTTTATGAAGGAAAAGCCGAAGCGCCGGGACGAGCCGATCGTCAGCCGGTATATGTGGAGCAGCATCCTGACCGGAAGCGGGTGGGTGTTCGTCCTGAGCATGTTCCTGCTCCTGACCGAGGCCGGGCGTTCGCTGTTCCGGCCGGGTCCGAACAACGAGTATCTCCTGACCGGTTACTTCACCTTCTTCATCCTCGCGGCGGTGTTCAACGCCTTCAACGCGCGGACGGAACAGCTCAATCTCTTTGACAACATCGGCCGGAACAAGGGCTTTTTAAAGATCCTGGCGATCATTGTGGCGGTACAGGTTTTGATGGCGGATTTCGGGGGCGTGGTGCTGCGGTGCTTCGGCCTCACCCTTGGCGAATGGGCGGCTGTCACGCTCCTTGCGTTTACCATTATCCCGGTCGATCTTGTCCGAAAGCTCCTGATGGGTTCCGGGCGGAAAGCGGCCTGATTTGTCTTCTCTGTGTTCGCGCGGCCGCCGCCCGGCGCGCCGCTTCACATCCAAACAAAAGAAATGAGGGAAATTTTTATGGCGATCAGCTTGCAGAAAGGCCAGAAAGTGGATTTGACGAAGGGGAATGCTGGGCTCTCGAAGCTTCTCATCGGGCTTGGCTGGGACGTGAACCAGTACGACGGCGGCTCGGATTTTGATCTCGACGCGGCGGCGTTCCTGCTCGGCGAGAACGGGAAGTGCGCGGCCGGCGCCGACTTTGTCTTCTACGGAAACACCAGCCACGCGAGCGGCGCGGTCACACATATGGGCGATAACCTGACCGGCGCGGGCGATGGCGACGACGAGCAGATCAAGGTTGACCTCTCTAAAGTCCCCGCGTCTGTTCAGAGGATCGCGTTTACCGTCACCATCTATGATGCGGAAGCGAGGCGGCAGAATTTCGGCCAGGTGTCGAACTCCTTTATTCGGATTGTGGATGAGGCGAAGGGGCAGGAGCTGATCCGCTACGACCTGGGCGAGGACTTTTCGATTGAAACGGCGGTGGTCGTCGGCGAACTCTACCGCAACGGCGCCGAGTGGAAGTTCAACGCCATCGGAAGCGGGTTTTCCGGCGGCCTTGCGGCGCTTTGCAGGAGCTACGGCGTGGACGTCGGCTGACTTACATTTTCGGACGCTTTCGTTCCGGGGCGGCCCTGCCGTCCCGGAAACTTTTCTAAAACCCCGCTCACGGTTGAAACTGAACGGGGAATCGTTTACAATAAAGCCATCGGCCGCTGGAAAGGGCATTCACAGGACTGGGAAAAACGATATCGGAGGGATTTGCTATGTCAGTCAATCTGCAAAAAGGCCAAAAGGTCGATCTCACCAAAGGAAACGCGGGGCTTAAACGGATCCTGGTGGGCCTCGGCTGGGACGAAGCCCCGAGGGGCGGCGGCGGAAAAGGCCTGTTCGGTTCATTATTCGGGGGCGGAAACAAGGCGGAGGACATTGACTGCGACGCCTCCTGCCTGGTGCTGACCGAGAACGGCAAGCTCAATCATAAGGAAGACGTGGTGTACTTCGGGAATCTTACCCACAGGACCGGCGCGATCAAGCACATGGGGGACAACCTGACCGGCGCGGGCGACGGCGACGACGAACAGATTATGGTGGATCTCTCCTCCCTGCCGCAGAATGTAGAAAAGCTGGTTTTTGTCGTCAACATCTATCAGGCGGTTCAGCGCCATCAGCATTTCGGCATGATCCAGAATGCGTTTATCCGGATTGTGGACGCTGGCAATAATAAGGAGCTCTGCCGGTACAACTTGTCTGAAAACTATGACAATATGACGGCGATGATCTTCGGCGAGGTCTACCGCTACAACGGCGAGTGGAAATTTACCGCGGTCGGCGCGGCGACAACCGACAACGGCCTCGGCGAAATTGTGAGAAGATATCAGTAAACGTGATCCTTTGAAAGGAGCTTAGAAATATGGCGGTCAATCTTTCCAAGGGCCAGCGGGTCAGCCTCGAAAAGAGCATGACTTTGGCGATGGTGGGCCTCGGCTGGGATACCAACCGTTACGACGGCGGGTTCGACTTTGACCTGGACGCGGCGGCGTTTCTCCTCGGCGAAAACGGGAAGGTGATGAAGGACGAGGACTTCATCTTCTACAACAACCTTGAAAGCCAGGATGGTTCGGTCCGCCACACCGGCGACAACCTGACCGGCGCGGGCGACGGCGACGACGAGGTGATCGTCGTCAACTTTTCGAAGGTGCCCCCGCAGGTGCAGAAGATTGCGATCACCGTGACCATCCACGACGCGGTCAACCGCCGGCAGAACTTCGGCCAGGTTGCGAACGCGTTCGTGCGGGTGGCGAAGATGGCGCACGAAAACGACTTCGGCGGCGAAGAGGTCCTCCGGTACGACCTCGCGGAGGAGTTTTCCGTGGAGACGGCTCTGGTCATCTGCGAAATCTATCGCCACGGCAGCGAATGGAAATTCAACCCTGTCGGCGCGGGCTATCAGGGCGGGCTGGAAGCGCTCTGCCGCGCGTACGGCGTCAATATTTAAGCATCCGGTCCCGATTTGCTAATCCGCTCCGCGGGCTGCCGGAACACCCGGCGGCCCGCGGCGGCCGATTGATCAGGAAAGGCGCAGGCGCGCCCAGGTCGGCGCGCCGGGGCCTTTTTTGATGAATGAAAGGCAAAAGCGGCATAAATACGGCCGCTGAGGGGAGGGGACAAGATGGAGGAGCGGCTTCAGAGGGCGCTGGACGAGTGCCCGGAAGGCGGCACGTTTCATCTCCCGACGGGGGAGTTCGAGGGGCCGTTTGTCCTGCGCAGGAGGATCAATCTGACCGGCGACCGGACGACGCTCTGGAGCAGGAAGGGCCCGGTTCTGACGGTCGAGGCCGCGGGGGTTAACCTGTCGGGGCTGAGCCTTGAGGTGACGCGGCCGGGAAACGGCGAGTGGGATTCGGTCTGTCTCGCCTCGCGGGACCGGGCGATCGGGCTTGAGAATGTGCGGATCAACGGCGCGGCTTCCGGGCTGGGGGAGGAAGACATGGGGTTTCTTCTCCCGCAGGTGCTGGACCTTGGCGATTTTCCGGCGGGGAGAAACTGCCGGTTTTGGTTTTCGGTTTCGGTGCCGGCCGCGGCCCGGCTGGAAAGCCGGATCGAGGGGCTGAGCGTTTCCCCCGCGCAGCTGGCCCCTGGGATGAACCGGGTGGAGGTGCAGCTCGGGCCGGTGGCGGATGGGGTTTTGATCTATGGCGAGGTGACGGTTGAAACGAGGCTGATTAGGCCGATCCTGGTCGGGGGGCGGTGCGTGCCGTCCGCCGCCGGGTATCAGGACGGGAAGGAACTCTGCGACGCGGCGGGCGTCTCCGCGACGGTGGAGCCGCCGGTGGTGCGCGGAGAGGGCTGGCGCGGCGGGAACATCGCGCCGACGGTCCGCAGCCAAATCCCGGATACGCCGCCGCCTGTTGCCTCCCGGCCCGCGCCGGCCCCGCCGCCGGGACAACCCCCGGTCGCGCCGTCCGGACTGGGGGCTGGAAGAATCGACCTGACCCGGAACCGCACACCGAAAAACCAGCGCCCGTCCAGAATGCAGGGCGGCCAAGCTGCGACGGCGCCTGCGCCGCAGTGTGGGGGAGCGGCGGGAGCGGCCGCAGCCCAGGCCGGCCCGCAGCCGTTTCGGGACGCGGCGGGGAGGATCAACCTGACGCGGCGCCGTATCCCAAAGGAGCAAAGGACGAGCCGGATGCAGAGCCTTGAACTGCCGGACACGGGGCGAAGCGCAGACGGACAGACCCCCCGGGCGCCGGCTGCTTCGGCGCAAAACGCCGTCTGCGGGGGGCCGCGGCCGCTCCCCGCTGGCAGACGGGGGGCGCTGGTCCCGGGACAGAAGGTTCCGCTTGGGCCGGCGTTTGAGGAAGGGATTTCGCTGAGGCTGGGCTGGGACGGAATGGACGGTACGATGAACCTTGAGCTGTTGCTGTTTCTGCTCGGCCAGGACCGGAAGGCGGCGGGACAGCACTGCCTGATGTCCCGCGCCAACCCTCGGCGCGCGGATGGAACAATTTCGCTGGAGCCGGACGGCTCCGCGGTTCTGCGGCTGCGGGAAATCCCGCAGGAGGTCCAGCGGATCGCCGTCGCCGTCTCCGCATCGGGCGGGAACGGAGCGCGCTGCTCCGCTGCGCGTTCGCTCTGCCTCGGCGCCGACCCGGCCGGGGGCGGCGAGGGGTACCGCTTCGAGCCGCCCGGCCTGCGGGAGGAGAGCGCCGTTGTGCTCGCCGAAATCTACCGGCGCAGCGGCGAATGGCGGCTTGGGGCGGTCGGCGCGGGCTTTTCCGGCGGGATTGCGGCGCTCTGCCGCTCCTACGGCCTGGACCCTCCGCCGGAAGCTCAGAAACCAAACGAATGATGGAGGAAACGCGGGATGAAGACCATTCTCAACCGCACCGAATACGAAACCTTTGAACTGATTCGCCCGGCGAAACGGGAGAACAACCCAAAACGCAGCTATCTGCTGGTCAATCCGATCCAGGCCAAGCATATCCCGGCGCCGCCGCGCAAAACCTACGCGCTGATGGAGCAGCTTGGGCGGATGCTGGTGGAACGCTATCGCGGGGAAAGATGCGCGGTCATCGGCTTTGCCGAAACCGCGACCGCAATCAGCGGGGTGGTGGCCGAGTGCTTTGACCCCGACACCCTTTATCTCCACACGACGCGCGAGCCGGTTTCGAACATGAAAAACCTGGTGAGCTTCGAAGAGGAGCACAGCCACGCGACCGAGCAGAAGCTCTACTGCTGTGACGGCGGAGGGCCGCTTCGGGAAGCGGAGCGGATCATCTTTGTCGAGGACGAGATCACGACCGGCAAAACCATTCTCAACTTCATCGACGCGCTGCGCGGGAACGGTTGCGTGTCAGAGGGAACGGGCTTTGCGGTTGCATCGCTGGTCAACAGCATGGACGGGGAGCGCCTGGAGCGGTACCGGTCGCTTGGAATCGACCTGAACTACCTGTTGAGGATCGAAGGCGATTTTGAAAACCTCGCGTTTGACGAGAGCGAACTGCCGAGCAGGAAGGGGGCTCCCGCGGAAGAGGCGGCGGTTCCGGCTGTGACGCTGCTGGGCGGCAGGCTCGACCCCCGAACCGGCGTGCGCGCGGGGGAATACCGCGCGGCCTCGGCGCAGTTTGCGCGGGAATCCGCGGCGCTGCTCGCCGAAGGAGGCGACCCGTCGGGGCGGATCCTGGTGCTCGGCGCCGAGGAATTCATGTATCCGGCGGTGCTCGCCGCGCTCGCGGTATCGGAGCGGTTCCCCGACTGCGAGGTTCGGGTTCACGCGACCACGCGCAGCCCGATCGTCCCGCACAACAACCCGAACTATCCGATCCGGAACCGCGCGATGCTCGAGAGCTTTTATGAGGCGGGGCGGACTACCTATGTCTACAATCTCGGCCCATACGACCGGGCGCTGGTTGTCTGCGACGGCCTCGACAGCCGCAGCCGCGGCCCCGAGGAGCTGGTTCGGGAGCTGGCGGCGTGGGGCTGCCGGGACGTCCGGATCGCCAGATGGACCAGGGGAGGCGAAGGATGAGAAGCTCCTATTCGCCGGACGACGTGACCATTCTGCTCAAAGAGATCACCGGCCTCATTCCGGCGCTTCCCACAGAGGAGAGGGAGCGGCGTATCCAGGGCGGGGTGCACTATTCCGAAATGCTCCCGGTGGAATACCGGCCGAGCGGGGATTATCTCGCGCTTTATGAGCGGTCGCTCTCAGCGCACGCCAAACTCACTGCCGACGCGATTGCCGCGGTGTCGCAGCGCATTCTCCGCCGCAAGGGGGAGGGGGTTGCGCTCGTCTCGCTCGCCAGGGCGGGAACGCCGGCCGGCATCCTGATCCGGCGGTATCTGAGAAAGCGGTTTGGGATCGACCCGCCGCACTACACCATCTCGATCATCCGCGGCCGCGGGATCGACCGCAACGCGATGCAAACCATCCTGGACCGGCACAGGGCGGACCGGATTCAATTCGTAGACGGCTGGATCGGGAAAGGCGCCATCGCGGGACAGCTAAGCGAGGCGATGCGGGAGTATCCCGGGGTGGACGACACCCTCGCAGTGCTGGCGGATCCGGCCTCGGTGACGCCGCTGTGCGGGACGCGGGAGGATTTCCTGATCCCGTCCGCCTGCCTCAACGCGACCGTTTCCGGACTTCTCAGCCGGACGGTGCTCAACGCTTCGGTGATCGGACCGGGCGACTACCACGGGGCGGTCTACTATGGGGAGCTCGCGGCGGAGGACCGTTCAAACGAATTCCTCGAGGCGGTGGAGCGGGCGTTCGACCTTTCCGCCGATTTTCCGCAGGAGGTCCCTGCGCTCCCGGCCAGCGGGGTGGGCGAAACCCAAAAGATCGCCGAAACCTATGGGATTCGGGACATCAACCTTGTAAAACCCGGCATCGGCGAGGCGACGCGGGTGCTGCTGCGGCGGGCGCCGTGGAAACTCCTGGTGCGGGACAGAACCGAGACCGTTTATGTGGGGCATCTGCTCCAGCTCGCGCGGGAAAAGGGGGTTCCGGTGGAAGAGGCGCCGCTTCTCGCCTATCGGGCCGTGGGGCTGATCCGGGACCTGAGCGCCGATCTTTAAAGCGATGGAAGGAGGTGCGCGCCGATGATCCTGTTTGCCGCCGACCTGGACAACACCCTGATCGCGTCCTATCGAAAGCTCCCCGCCGACTATCCCCTCTGTGAGACGCTCGACGGGAGGCGCCTCTCCTATCTCACGCCCGCGGCGTATCGGGCGCTGCTCCGGCTTCCGGCGGGGGTTTTGCTGGTCCCGGTCACCACGCGGTCCAGCGAACAGTACCGGCGGGTCCGCCTTCCGGGCGGGGAGCCGGAATGGGCGCTCTGCTGCAACGGCGGGGTCCTCCTGCACCGGGGGGCCGAAGAGGAGGGCTGGCGGCAGGAGAGCGAGAAACTGATCTCCGGCACGGTTCCGGCTCTGCGCCGGGGGATGGAGCTGCTCGGCCGCGACCCGGCGGTTTTGGGCGAGGCCCGGATGGTGGAAAACCTGTTCGTCTTTGCAAAATCCGAGCGTCCGGAAAAGACGCTTTTGAGGCTCCGGGAAGCGATGGCGGGCGAGCCGGTTGTCGTGGATGGGACTGGGCAAAAGGTTTATCTCATCCCCGCGCCTCTCTCGAAGGGGGCGGGCCTTGCGCGGCTGCGAAAGCGCCTTCGGCCAAAACGGATTGTCGCGGCGGGGGACAGCCTGCTTGACCTTTCGATGCTGCGCCTGGCGGATGTCGCGGCGTTTCCGGCCGGCTCGCCGCTTGCCGCGGCGCTGGCGGGCCATCCCGGCGCGAGGCCCTATGGCGGGGAGGCGGCGGGCTTTGGGGCGTTTGCGGTGCAGTGCGCGCTCGGGGATGCGCGGCGGGCGCAGCCTGCCCAACAGAATGGATTGGAAGCGGGCCGGATTTTAGCGCAAGGCCCGCGAAGGCTTTAATGGGGCGCGGGCTGCCGCGCCGCCGCGCATGCATGGGGATGAATCGGAAACAGGGCGGAAAGCGTTCGCTTTCCGCCCTGTTTGGCGTTTGAGGCCAAATACCGATGTGATTTTCCGCGGCTGCGCCCTTCCGCCCGGGGACGGCTTCGGCGGAGCATCCTTCCGCCCGGGCGCCCGGACCCCCTGTCCCGGCGGCCAGTGCTTTTTTGGGACCGGGGCATCGAGACCAGCAGCGCCTCCAGGACGGCCGGACAGATTGCCGGCGGCCGGGAAAAGGCGGGGAAAAAGAGCGTGAAGTACATCGCAACGATAAGCGCATGAAAGTTAATGCCCATTCCCGTTTCAATCGGCTGGGCGGATTGTGCGGGATTGACAAAGGCGGTTTCGGGGGCTATAATCGAACCAGAATTCTGGAAAGGACGGTGCGATCCGGCGATGACGCGAACCGGGAAATTTTGCATCTCTCGCTGCTCGGTACGGATGGAAACGATGAAACACCGTGCGGAGCGAAGGCCTTTCATCGGCGGATAATCGGATGAAAAGCGCTGCGGCCGAAGGCGCGCCGCGGGGCCTTGTTTTCCGTTGCCCGCCGGTGCGCGGGGCCTGTCCATATCAGCCGCGGACGATGTTTCGTCCGCGGCTTTTTTGCGCGCGGTGCGCCTTATAAAGGAGGGGCGCAGATATGGGACAGGAAAACAGCCTGACGGCGGGAAACGTCACCGGGGCGCTGGTCCGGTTCTCGGTTCCGCTGTTTCTTTCCAATTTATTGCAATCGGTTTATGGGATCGTGGATATGGCGGTGGTCGGCCATTTTGTCGGGAGCGCGGGCCTCGCCGCGACGGGGAGCGCAGCCATGCTGGGGCTTCTGATCCTGTCGGTTTCAACCGGGATTGCGACGGGTGGGGCGGTCTTGATCGCGCGCTATGAGGGCGCGGGGGACGCAGAACGCCGGGACGCGGCGGCGGGGGCGCTGTTTTCGCTCTCGTTCCTGGCGGCGGCGCTGGTAACGGCGCTGGGCCTTGCGGCATATCCGGCTGTGTTCCGGTGGATGGAGGTTCCGCCGCAGGCGATGCCGTATGCGGTCGGGTATATGAAGGTAACCCTTTGGGGCGCCGTGTTTGTGTTCGGCTACAACGCGGTTTGCGCGGCGCTTCGGGGGCTGGGGGATTCAAGAAGGCCGCTTTTTTACGTCGGCGTAGCATCGGCCCTGAATGTCGTCCTCGATGTTGCGCTGGTCGGGGCGATGGGGCTTGGAACGTCCGGCGCGGCGGCCGCGACGGTGGCGGCGCAGGGGATTTCATTTCTGCTTGCGGCGGGACGCCTGCTTGGCGGGAAGACGCCGGTTCGGCTCACGGCGCAGTCGTTCCGTCTGCGCAAAGATTGCGTCGGGCTTCTCGCCGTCGGGATTCCAACGGCGGCGCAGCAGGCGGTGCTCAACCTGTCCTATCTGTTTGTGACGGGAATGCTCAATTCCTACGGCGTGACGGTCGCGGCGGCGGCCGGGATCGGGCTGAAGGTGAACACCTTTGCGGCGATGCCCTGCTGGGCGGTTGGGCAGGCGATCACCGTGATGACCGGACAGAATCTCGGCGCGGGCGACCTTGAGAGGGCCCGCAGGACCGCGCGCTCAGGGGCCGCAGTCAGCGCGGCGGCTTCGATCCTGACCATGCTTTTGGTGCAGGCGCTGGCCGGGCAGATTGTGGGGCTGTTCGATCCGAACCCGGAAACCATCCGGGAAGGGGTGCGGTATCTCCGGATCTGCTGTTCGCTCAACTGCGTCGTCTACGCAGTGATGTATTCAATCGATTCGTTTGCAACCGGGGCGGGGGACGCGGTTTTTTCGATGGCGAATTCGTTCCTGCATTCGGTCGGGATGCGGCTCGCGCTGAGCATTCTGCTCGAAACCGGGATGGGATTGGGGTTCGTCGGAATTTACTGGGGGGAGTGCCTTTCGCCGGTCCCGTCCTTTCTGGCGGGGCTCTGGTATTACAACAGCGGAAGGTGGAAGCGCAAAGCGCCTGGGGGCGCGAACTGACGGACAGAAAGGCGGCTGGAGCCACATGAGGCTCCAACCGCCTTTGATTTTCGCCGATGGTGGCGACGGGCGGGCTTTAAGCGAGGCCAAGCAGCCGCACAGCCGTGGTGAAGAGGAAGCAGACGGCCATTCCGATCAGCGTCGGGACGAGGAATGAAATGGCGGTCCATTTAAAGCTCTGCGTTTCCTTCCGGATGGTGAGGCAGGTGGTTGAGCAGGGCCAGTGCATCAAACAGAACAGCATGGTCGAGACGGCGGTCGCCCAGGTCCAGCCGTGGCTGACCAGGAGGGTGTGCAGCTCCGCGAGGTCTGACATGTCGAGCAGGGTCCCGGTCGAGAGATAGGCCATGATGATGATTGGGACCACGATTTCGTTTGCTGGAAAGCCCAGAATGAAGGCGAGCAGGATGACCCCGTCGAGGCCCAGCAGCCGCGCAAACGGATCGAGAAAGCCGGAACAGATCGACAGCAGCGTCGCGCCCCCGACCGTCACGTTCGCCATCAGCCAGAGGATCATTCCGGCGGGTGCGGCGACCGCCGCGGCGCGGCCGAGGACAAAGAGGGTTCGGTCCAGCAGCGAGCGGACGATCACCTTTCCGATCTGCGGGCGGCGGTAGGGTGGGAGTTCCAGGGTGAACGAGGAGGGCATCCCCTTGAGAATGGTTTTGGACAGAAGGCCGGACACCAGAAAGGTCATCGCCACGCCGAGGAGGATCACGCCGGTCAGGATCAGGGCTGAAGCCGCCGACTGGAGCGGGCCGGCGATGCCGCCGGCGAAGAACATGGTGATAATTGCAATCAGTGTTGGAAACCGGCCGTTGCAGGGGACAAAGCTGTTGGTGACAATTGCGATCAGCCGCTCCCGCGGGGAGTCGATGATCCGGCAGCCGACGATTCCCGCGGCGTTGCAGCCGAAGCCCATGCACATGGTCAGGGCCTGTTTCCCGCAGGCGTGCGCTTTCTTGAAGAAATGGTCGAGGTTGAACGCGACTCTGGGCAGATATCCGAAATCCTCGAGCAAGGTGAAGAGCGGGAAGAAGATCGCCATCGGCGGCAGCATCACCGAGACGACCCAAGCGAGCGTCCGGTAGACGCCGAGCACCAGAAGGCCGTGCAGCCAGGCCGGGGCGCCGAGCGCGAGGAACAGTTCGCTCAGGCGGTCCTGGATCCAGAACAGGACGCCGGCCAGCAGGCCGGACGGGACGTTGGCGCCGGTGATCGTGAGCCAGAAGACGGCCGCGAGCAGCAAAAGCATGATCGGGATCCCGGTCCTCCTGCTGGTCAGCAGGCGGTCGAGTTTCCGGTCCCGTTCGTTGCAGGAGGCGTCTTCCTGAAACACGCATTTGCGGCAGGCCTCTTCCGCCGCGACGACCAGGCAGGAGACGATCCGGTCCTTGACCGCCTCGCGCCCGAGCGCGTATTGCGAAAGCGATTGTTCCGCGCGGCTGAGGGCAGCTTTAACCTCCGGCTGTTCGGCAAGGCAAAGGCCAAGCTGCTCCGACATCGAGGAGACCAGCGATTCATCGCTGTCCAGCAGACGGAGCGCCGCCCAGCGGGGGTCGATTCGATCGCCTGCGGCGGCCTTGACCGCGGGGGCGACCATCGATACGGCGTCCTCCAGAAGGCGGGTGTACCCGACCGGGGCGGGGGAGGGATGCTCCCGGCCGTTCGCCACGGCCGAGACCCGCTCCATCAGCGCGTCGAGGCCTCTGCCGCTCCGGGCGCTTGCGCCGACGACCGGGACGCCGAGGACCTGTTCGAGCTTTTCGAGGTCGACCCGGATCTTCTTTTTCTTCGCCTCGTCCATGAGATTGACGCAGACCACGACGTTTCTGGTGATCTCCATCGTCTGCAGGACGAGGTTGAGGTTGCGCTCCAGGCAGGTCGCGTCGCAGACCACCACGACCGCGTCCGCGCCGCCGAAGCAGAGAAAATTCCGCGCGACCTCCTCTTCGGCGGAGTGCGCCATCAGGGAATATGTACCCGGAAGATCGACAAAGATGTAATCCGCACCCTGGTACTGGCAGACGCCTTGGGCGTTTGTAACGGTTTTGCCGGGCCAGTTCCCCGTATGCTGGTTGAGCCCGGTCAGCTCGTTGAAGACGGTGCTTTTCCCGACGTTCGGGTTCCCGGCAAGGGCGACGACCCGGCCGGCCGCCGGCCGCCGTTCAATGGAAAGCCCGGCGCCGAGCGCGCCAAGCCCGGTTGAAGACGATGTCAGACCCATAGATTAAACTCCTTTCCGGTAAAAGGCGGCCCTGGCGCGCTTTTCTCTGGAGGGGACGGAGAGGGCGCGCCACGGGCCGCGAATGTATGGTCTGTTTCAGATGGAGACGAGGATATCGTTGGAGTCCTCGGCGCGCAGGGCGATTGCCGCGCCGCGGATGAAATAGGCGATTGGGTCGCCGCAGGGGCTTTTCAGCAGGCATTCGATGTCGGTGCCCTGTATGATGCCAAGGTCCTGAAGCCGCCGGCGCATGCTCCCGGTTGCGAGGATATCGTGCACCCGGCCGGTCTGGCCCTCTTCAAGTTCGCTTAATCTATATTGATGGCGTTCCACGTTTGCCGTGCTCCTTATAATAAAAAGTTGGGTTTGGGAATATAAGTTGATGAGAGGAAACTTTGTTTCCTTGTATATCATATTCCAAAGAACATCCGGTGTGACAGATCAGCGGCGTCCCCGCGAAAAACAGGGGGCCTTGCCGCCGCGGGAAATTCGGGCCGATTTAAAAACGGACGGATTTTGATGGCGCCGGTTGGGAAAAGGCCGCCGCCGCGCCGGAAAGGTGCTCTTTTATGAACGACTTTTATACGCAAAAAGGATACGACCTAAGAAACCACAACGATCTGTCCCGCGCGATGGAAGACTATCTCGAGATGATCTGCCGCACGGCGAATACAAACGAGTATGCGCGGGTCAACGCGATTGCGGCGCAGCTCAACGTCACGCCGTCTTCCGCTTCTAAAATGGCGTCAAAGCTCAGGGAAAAGGGCTTCGTCGATTTCGAGCCGTATGGAATTCTGCGCCCGACGGAGAAGGGATGGGAAACGGGGCGTTATCTTCTCCGGCGGCATGAAGTTCTGCACCGTTTTTTCTGCCTGGTCAATCAGAGCGAGAACGAGCTTGAATTGGTGGAACAGATTGAACATTACATCAACCGCAAAACCATTGACAACATAGAAAAACTGATGGAACGGTTGGAAGAGGCGAAACGGAAATAGGGCGTTTAAAATAAAATAACCGGCCAGCGGCAAAAGAGACGAACCCGGCCGAAAGCATTGGAACAACGGCATGCCAATTCCAAAGCCGCTGCAAAATACAGGGAAATGAAAATGATTGATAAAAGTAAATCTGTTCTGTTCATAAAATAGTAGTTGACGGATTTAAAAAACTGTTGTAGGATAAAAACCAGATAAATCTGGCTATACTAAAAGAAAATGAAATGCAGGAGGCTTACAGTTATGCCAAGAGGAGTTAGAAAAAACCCGGCCAAATCCATAGATGATCAGATCGCGGAGCTTCGGGAGAAAATCGCCTCCCAGAAAGCCAATCTGAAATCCAACCAGGATAAGCTTAAGGTTCTGGAGGCGAAGAAAGAAAAGCGCGAGTTTTCGCTTCTTGCCGATGCGCTCAAAGAGAGCGGCGTCACCCCCGATAAATATCCGGAATTGATCAAGAAGCTCTCGGGAAAATAATCGCGCGGAAAACCGAAGACAAACGCCGGAAAGGGCCAGGCCTTTTCCGGCGATTTTATTTTTTTGGCGCAAGCCATCAAACGAATGTTCTCTTTTCTTTAATCTTACTACGGAAAGGAAGGTGAAATCATCCCTATATTGCGGTTAATACGGCATAAACCTCTTTCAGAGAGCGAGAGCGAAACGGTGAAAGCGGAACTCGTGGAACTGACCTTCACACCGCCGGACAAATTGGGACGGGCGCTCATGGTTGATTCCTGCGGCGGGCGGGAAGCCTGGATCGGCGGCGTCAAACGCAAAAACGGCGCGTTTGTGGACGTGCGTCTTTGGGGAGTGTGCGAACCCGAAGCGAAAAAGAAATCCGCCGAGGCGGTGTTTTCGATTTTAAGAAAAACATCGGTGCCCCCGGACAGCGCCTATCTGCCGATGGGGGAAGATGCAAACTGGGGTTTGGGCGGGACGCTAAATAAAATTAAGTTCATAAAGGGACGGACCGGAAATCGTATTCCGGTCCGTCCTTTTTGACGCCTCCGCGAAGGCGCTGTGACCGGAATCGGGCGGCCCGAATAGGATGGAGTAAACCAGGAAAGGCGAATAAACGAATGCAACCATCCTTCTATGCCGTTCTCGATGCGCTCCTCCTCGTGGTGGCGCTGTCGCTGGACGCTTTTGTGGCATGCTTTGCCTATGGAACCAAAAAAATCAAAGTGTCGCGCGCTTCGCTCTTTGTCATCAACGCCGTCTGCACCTCGATGCTCGGGCTATCGCTGTTTGTTGGTGCGGCGGTCCGGCCGTGGCTCTCTCCGCGGATTGCGTCCGGCGTCTGCGCGGGAATCCTGACCGCGATGGGCATGATTAAGCTGTTCGATTGGTATATCAAGGCGATGATCCGCCGCCATGCGAGCCTGTCGAAGAGCATCCGCTTTTCGGCGTTTTCGCTTCGGTTTATCCTGAGCGTCTACGCCGACCCTGAGGCCGCCGACCAGGATCTCTCGCGGGTGCTCTCGCCCGGGGAGGCGGCGTCGCTTGCGGTGGCGCTTTCGCTCGACGGGCTCGCGGCGGGGTTCGGCGCGGGGCTTTTGCCGGTCAGCTTTCCGCTGGTGCTTCTGATGTCTTTTTTGTCGGGCGCCGCGGCAGTGCTCTCGGGCTGCTGGATTGGGAACCGGGTTGCGAAGGCGGCCGCCCTCGATCTCTCCTGGCTTTCGGGCGCGCTTTTGATTCTCCTGGCGCTGCTGAAAGCTTGAGGGACGAGAGAAAATTTTGCGGCGGAACCCGTTGACATCAGGGGGCCGCCGTGGTACCATAACTGGAAAGCGGCGATGGCGCTCTACGGCAGCCGGCGCGTGCCCGCCCAGTGGACGGGGATCGGCTGTTTTAGGGACGGCGGCGTCATTTCGGGCTTTTGTTCCTGGCATCAATCCTTAATTTAACACGGTAAATCGCAGACGAGGAGATAAAACTCATCCCCGCGCCCACAGAGAGCCGGCGGCGCTGAGAGTCCGGCGGAGATGCGGATGAGACAAATGGACCTCTGAGAGCATGGTCAAAGGCGGGAAACCGCCGAGTATTCCATGACGTTTGGCCCGCGTTACAGGGCCGGGAATGTGATGGCATTTCCAATGAGCGGACGTGTCTTTCGCGTCAACAAAGGTGGTACCGCAGGCGATTCGCCTGCCCTTTTCAGAACGGTTGTTCTGGGAAGGGCTTTTTTGTTTTCCGGGAAACCCTTCCGCTCAAAAACGTGTTCGGTTCCCATGTGAAATACCGGTGTTAAAGCAAAAAGGAAACGGCTTTTGTCCCCGGCGCGGCAAAACCGTCCACACAACAGCGGCATCGGCGCGCCGGGGAAAACAGGAGGTTGGTCATGGGAAACACGGATGAAAAACTGGAATTTCGGTTCGGGGCGGTCGGGAAGTTCATTCCGATTCTGCTGGCGGTGGCCTTCATCGCGATTGCGGCGGTGAGCAGCTCAAACGTCAGCGGCTATGTGGTGGCGTTTTTAATGGCGCTGGTCCTCAGCGTGCCGTTCGTCAAAAATGAGGCCGCGTTTGGGAACGCGGTAATGAGCGGCCTGACGCGGCCGATGTTCGCGGTCATCTCGATGGCAATCATCTTCGCCTCGCTTGCCGGAAAGCTGATCTCGTCGAGCGGCCTTGTGCAGACGGCCGCAGCCTATATCACCAGGGCGGGCCTTACCGGCGGGGCGTTTGCCGCGGCCTCGTTTCTGATTGCGTGCGTTATCTCAATGTCGACCGGGACCTCGGTCGGGACCAACATCATTGTGATCCCGATCCTGTTCCCGGTCGGGATCATGGTCGGGGCCGCGCCGGAGTTCATGGTAGGGGCGATCGTCTCGGGCGCCGCGTTCGGCGACAACCTCGCGCCGATCTCGGACACCACCCTCGCGACGGCGGGAACGCAGCAGGCGGACATGGGCGGGACGGTGCGGACCCGCTGCCGGTACTCGGTTCCGGCCGCGGTGTTCGCGTTCGTCATGTTCCTGATCTTTGGCGGAGGCGGCGAAAAGGCGGAGGGGGTCGGGCTCGCCGAGACGGCGGAAAATCCGGTCTCACTGGTGATGCTGCTGGTTCCGGCGGTGATCATCACCCTGTGCCTTCTGAGGAAACATCTGATTACGGCGCTCTCCTGCGGCTGCATCGTGGGGTTTGCGGCGGGGCTTCTGACCGGGCTTTATAGGCCCTCCGACATCCTCGGCTTCCCGGGCGGATTTCAGGTGACGGGCCTGTTCATCGACGCGGTGACCTCCTCGATGTCGACCGTCGCGATGCTGTTCGGCGTGTTTGGGATGCTCGGCGTTCTGGAGAGAAGCGGGGTCTTCGAGGCGGTCGGCTCGATTCTTGGCAAGCTCGCGAAGGGGACCAGAAGCTGCGAGGCGACGATTGTCGGCTCGGTCGCGATTCTCGGGATGATCACCGGGGTAATCGCGGTCGGGGTGATCGCGATCGGGGATCTGGTGCGGGAACTCGGCGAAAAGCACGGGCTGAACTGCTACCGGCGCGCGAACCTGATGGACTGCGCGGGAATCGGCTTCTGCTTCCTCGCGCCGTGGACGGTGCACTGCGTGCTTCCGGCGCAGCTCTCCTCCCAGTTCGGCGAGGCGTTCGCGGTCATCCCGACCCAGGTGGCGTTCCATAACTATTATGCGATTGGAATGGCCTGCCTGCTGGCGATCTCGGTTTTGACCGGCTATGCGAGGAACGCGGGGGCGGAGAGCGCGCGGCAGGCGGACGCGGAACCGGCTGGCGAGGCGCTTTGAAGCGGAACTTGAATCCGGGCGGGCTGTCCGGTATACTCAATAGGAATGGAACAGCGGAAACGGAGGCGGGGGTATGCGGAAAAAGCGGCTGATTCTTGGGATCAGCGGAGCGAGCGGCGCGGCCATTGGGATCGAGGCGCTCGAGATGATGCGCGGGCAGCCGGGTTGGGAATGCCACCTGATTATGACGCGGGCGGCAGAACAGACCATTGAAACCGAGACGGCGTATTCGGCTAAGCAGGTGAAAGCCCTTGCCGACGCGGCGTACGACTGCTTCGACACGGCCGCGCCGCCCGCGAGCGGGAGCTTTCGGGCGGACGGGATGCTGATCGCGCCGTGCAGCATGAAGACCCTCGCGGGGATTCACAGCGGCTATGCCGGGAACCTCCTGCTCCGGGCCGCGGACGTGACCCTCAAGGAGGGGCGGCGGCTGGTGCTCTGCCCGCGGGAGTCGCCGCTGAGCGCGATTCACCTGCGGAATATGCAGGAGCTTGCGGCAATGGGCGCGGTGATCGCGCCGCCGGTGATCACCTGTTATCTCCGGGACTGCTCGGCCCAGGGGATGATCCGCCAGTGCGCGGCCCGGCTGCTCGAGAGGTTCGGGATTGAAACCGGCTGCGTCCAGCGCTGGAAAGACGGGGAGGAAGAATAGATGCAGAGCGATTTGAGAAGTTTTCTCGCCGGCGCCGGCGCGCGGGGGCTTGTGTCCCGCCCGGACGGCGCGGTGAGCCTGATGGAAATTCCAGAGCGGATGGAGGCGGCCGGCCGGGAGGGGAAGATTTTCCTCGCGGAACAGGTCGAGGGCTTCGAGGCCCCGCTCGTCTACAATCTGCTCGGGAGCCAGGAGCTGCTTGCGCTCGCGCTCGGGTGCGGCCGGGAGGATGCGATCCGGCGGTTCATCGCGGCGGGCGAGAACCTGATCGAACCCGTCCTCGTCGAAAACGCCCCGGTGCAGGAGCGGGTTTTCCTGGGGGATGAGGCGGACGTCTCCCGCCTTCCGCTGATCGTCCACAGCAAAAAGGACGCGGGACGGTATATCAGCGCCGGCCTGGTGGTCGCAAAGGATCCGGACACCGGCGTTCAGAACGTATCTTTCAACCGCATGCAGCTCAAAGGGGCGAGAAAGCTCGGCGTCCGGATGATGCCCTCGAACCATCTGGGGATGATGCAGCAGAAATATGAGGAGCGCAATCGGCCGATGCAGGTCGCGGTCGTCCTCGGGAACCATCCGTGCGAACTGATCGCCGCGTCGTCTTCCCCGCGCTACGGCGTAGACGAATTCACCCTCGCGTCCGGCCTGCGGGGGGAGGCGCTTGAGATGACGAAATGCAAAACCGTCGATCTCGCCGTCCCCGCAAGGGCGGAGATCGTGATCGAAGGGGAGGTCCTGCCGCGCGTCCGCGAAGCGGAGGGGCCGTTCGGCGACTTTATGGGCTACTACGTCCCGGTGATGGAAAACCACGTCGTCAGGGTGACGGCGGTCACCATGCGGGAGGGCGCGATCTTCCAGACGATGAAGGCCGGCTCTGAGGAGGATTCCCGGCTGCTCGGGCTTTCGCGCGAAGCGGCGGTCTTAAAGGCCGTCGAGGCGATGGGCGCGAAGGTGCGGGCGCTCTCGCTCAGCCCGATAATCTTCAACTGCGCGATCTCGATCGAGCAGCGCTTTGAGGGAGAGGCGAAGAACGTCATCCTCGCGGCGATGGGCGCTTATCCGTGGCTGAAGGTCTGCGTTGTGGTCGACCACGACGTGGACGTCTTCGACAAAAACGACATCTGGTGGGCGATCGGTACCCGCCTGAAACCCGAAACCGGCGTTGTGCAGGTGAACAATGCGTTCGGCCTCGGGCGGGACCCCTACCGGCTGCACCAATCGAAGCTCGGACTCGACTGCACGATCCCGCTTGGGGCCTGGGACGAGTTTGAGCGCATCACCATCCCGCGCCCCGGGGACGGGATCGGGTTCCCGGTCTGATGGCGGGCGCGGAGCGCCGCTTCGTCTTTTCCGTGGGCGAAGGGCGGTATCTGTTGGAAGCGGACGTGATGCTGTACGGCGATTCGATCCTGCTCCACCTCGCGGGCGGGGAACGGCCCCATGTCGGCGCCGCGGCTGCGGCTGCGCCGGGGCAAAAGGCAAAATGCTTCTCTTTCCCGGGCCACCGGGATGGCGACTGGGCTGCGCCGTTTGCCGAGCGCCTTGCAAACGCGCTTTCCCGCAACGCCGTGGTGACGGCGGGGGTTCACATCGACGCGGCGGAGAAGGAGGAGCTCGAAACGCTGGCCCGCGGGGCGAACCGGCTGATCGACAGCCTGCTGGAAACGCTGGGGGAGGCCTGCGCGCCGCCGGAACGGCATGAACATCCGGCCGGCTGTGTTTTCCCAGATCCCGATTCGGCGGAATAAATACCGGAAAATATCAGCGAAAACCGGTTTGTAAAGGCCGGAAGAAGATCTATCATGGCTTTGGGAATGAAGTCCTCCCGCGGGCAGCCGAAACCGCTTTTTAAGCTGATGGCTTCGGCGCTTTAATGGGAGAGAAAAGTTTGGGAAGCTCCGGCCCGCTGCGGAGGCGGTTCTGTTTGTGCTGGTTGGGGCGGCGGGCGGCATCCGCCGCACGCTCCATGCGGGGGTTCGCCGCTGGCTGTGATGCCTTTTGATTTCCCCTGGCTTTCGCCCGCTCATCTCCGCCGGTTTGCGAACGGCTTTGGCCCGCCCAACTACATGGCCGGGTCGAGCGTCTGAATGGCACCGGCCATGATAGCCTGGGAAGCGGAGGCCGATTTACAGGGAGGCGGAAAAGGGATATAATACGGATGATTCTCGAAAGGAGGCGGGCGGATGGAACAAAATCTGATCGCGGTGGTGGACGGACAGGGCGGCGGCATCGGAAAGGCGCTGGTGGAGCGGCTCAAAAAAGAGCTCCCCCAGGCGCATGTCCGCGCACTTGGGACCAATTCGGCCGCGACCGAGCGGATGCTCCGGGCCGGGGCGGACGACGGTGCGACCGGCGAAAACGCGGTGATCGTCAACGTCAAAAAGGCGCGGGTGATCATGGGGGTGCTTGCAATCCTGATGCCCAACGGCCTTTTGGGGGAGATGAGCCCGGCGATGGCCGAGGCGGTCGGTTCCGCCGAAGGGCTGAAAATCCTCGTGCCGATGCAGCGCTGCAATATTCGGGTGGCTGTTTCTGGCGAAGATACCGTTGCGCGGAGCATCGAGGAGGCGGTCCGCATCGCGGGGGAGGAGTTCGCGCGGGGCGGGGAGTAAAACAATGGTACCCGGGAAACCGGGCCCTTCGGTTCGAACAGGGCCGTGGGGCGCGAGAAGTCAGCAGCTCTCGCGCCGCACGGCCCTGTTTTGCGCAGAAAAAGCGCAGTCTTTCCGTGGGAGTAAAGCTGCGCCGCTGTAAATTCAAAGAAGGGAAGAGATCCTTCCGCGCCGGGTGCCTGGCCGGTGGGATCCATCCGCCGGGTGAACTGGAACAGGCCATCCCTGGCGGCGATCCGGATTCAGATAAAACTTGTTGGATTCTCCAGAGGGCCTGCGGAGCAGATCAATGGGGAAACAGCGGATGATCCTGTTTCAAAGAGACTTCAAAAGCCGCTCACAGATAAGGAAAAAGAGCTGCAGAGGATACAGAATTTTTGACAGCCTTTTATGGGGGCTGGAAAGCAGGAGAGATCACAGAGGCTGAATACCGCCGAATGAGGGAGCTTTGTAAACGGAAATGCTCCAGACCGATGAGGCGGCCGAAGAGATCAAAGAGGAGCCGGGCTGCTGAGAGAAAAAAGCAGGGTTAATGTTAACTTAAAAAATTAAAAAGTTGACAATGATATTCCTGCATGCTACACTTCTAATGATCACAGAAAAACTGGGAGAGGATTCCACCCCGTACGCTGACACACTGAAGAGACAAAATCAAGGAGTGAAAAATGAAAAGCAAGAGAACGAAGAATCTGGTTTTATGCGCACTGTTTGTTGCGCTTATCACCGCGGGTGCGTTTATTAAGATCCCGATCCCTGTTGTGCCGTTTACCCTGCAGTTCCTGTTTACAATGCTTGCGGGGCTTCTGCTGGGTGGCAGGCTTGGCGCGGCTGCCGTTGGTATTTACATCGCTCTGGGGCTTTCGGGGCTTCCGGTATTTGCCGAGGGCGGCGGGCTGTTTTACATCTTTAAGCCCAGCTTCGGCTACATCATCGGTTTCGCCGTGGCGGCCTATGTGACGGGCGTGATCGCCAACAGGAAAGGGAATCCCGGATATAAGCGCCTGCTGGCGGCCAATTTTATCGGGCTTGCCATTGTTTACATATTTGGAATGGTTTACTATTACTTGATCAGCGATCTGTATCTCGGCAACCCCATCGGGCTCTGGCCGCTCTTTTTATACTGCTTTATCCTTGCGGTCCCCGGGGATATTGCCCTGTGCATTCTTGGAGCTGTACTTGGGAAGCGGCTGATCCCTGTTGTAGAGAAAGTCTGATTCTGCCGGCACGAGGATGCCCGCATTAAAAAAGGACGTGGTCTTATGATAAAAGATTTGAAGAGTTTCACCGATGAAGTACTGGCCGGAAAACTGGTCACGAGGGAGGAAGCGCTGGAGCTGTATGGCCATCCGCTGGACGAGCTGTGCGAATGTGCGGATAAGATCCGGCGTCATTTCTGCTCCAACCAGTTTGACATCTGCACGATTATCAACGGAAAGAGCGGGCGATGCTCTGAGAACTGCAAGTTCTGCGCCCAGTCGGCGCATAACCATACCTGTGTGTCTGAGTACCCGCTCCTGCCGGATGAGGAGATCATACAGCAGGCGAGAGCGAACCATGAGCAGGGCGTGCTGCGCTATTCCATCGTCACTTCCGGGAAGCGCCTTTCGGACGCGGAGGTTGATGATATGTGCCGGGTTGTTGAAAAGATCCGCAAAGATGTGGGTATCTCCGTCTGCGTCTCGTTCGGGCTTTTAAACGAGGAGCAGTTCAAAAAGCTGAAAGCGGCAGGCGTTTCCCGTGTGCATAATAATCTGGAGACGTCAAGAAGGAATTTCCCCAATGTCTGTACTACGCATACCTTCGATGATAAAATCCAGGCTGTCCGGGCTGCCCAGGCGGCGGGCCTTTCCGTGTGCAGCGGCGGCATCATGGGGCTTGGGGAAACGCCGGAGGACAGGATTGACATGGCGCTGACCCTGAGGGAGCTGGGCATCCGAAGCGTGCCTGTGAACATGCTCAACCCCATCCCGGGAACGCCCTTTGAAAACAATGTGAAGCTGACGGAGGCAGACATGCGGAGGATCGTGGCGGTATATCGTTTTATCCTTCCTTCCGCATCCATCCGTCTGGCGGGAGGCAGAGGGCTTCTCTCGGATAAGGGGAAAGGATGCTTTACCTCCGGCGCCAACGCGGCGATCTCAGGCGATATGCTGACGACGGCGGGGATTACAGTAAAAACAGATTTGGAACTTTTAGATGAATTGGGATATGAGGCAGCGATCTGCAATGAGTAAAAATCTATTTATCACCGGAACAGGAACAGACGTAGGAAAAACGTATATCACAGGGCTGATCCTTAAGAAGTTCAGGGAACGGGGCCAAAAGGCGGCCTATTATAAGGCGGCGATGAGCGGGAATGAACGCCGCGCCGACGGCGCTTTGATACCCGGCGATGCACTGTATGTGCAAAGCGTTTCGGGCATAAGCCAGCCGCTGGAAGAGATGTGCCCGTATGTTTATGAGACTGCGGCATCTCCCCATCTGGCTGCCCGGATGGAGGGGAACCCGGTGGATATGGAACGGGTGCTGGAAGGCTTTGACCGCCTGTGTGAAACATATGATTATGTGACAGCGGAAGGGTCTGGCGGGATCCTCTGCCCCCTGCGCTTTGACGGGCAGAAGCTCCAGCTTGAGGACTTTATCAATGCCCGAGGCCTTGGCTGCCTGATCGTGGCTGATGCCGGCCTTGGGGCGATCAACGCTGCCGTACTTACGGTGGAGTACATGAAGGCGCGGCAGATCCCGGTGCGGGGGATCATTTTCAATCATTATGAGGAGGGGAACCCGCTTCATGAAGACAACCGGTTTATATGCGAATCTATGACAGGGATAAAGGTCCTTTCCTGCGTCAGGGACGGTGACACGGATCTGGATATGCCCTTTGAATTGCTGGAATCACTTTATGCAGAGGAGGCGGCGGGATGATCTGGTATCCATACCAACAGATGAAAACCATGAAGGATCCGTACAAGATCGTTGATGCGCAGGGCGTTTATCTTTATACGCAGGACCAGAAGCTGATCGATTCTGTATCCTCCTGGTGGAGTGTGATCCACGGGTATAAGCATCCGGACTTAAATCATGCGATCGAAGACCAGCTTAAGAAATTTGCGCATGTCATGCTGGGCGGGCTTACCCATGAGGCGGTCCAGAAGCTCTCTGACAAGCTTAAGAGCTGGCTGCCCGGTGATCTGGATTACTGCTTTTTCTCTGATTCCGGCAGCGTTGCCGTTGAAGTGGCCCTGAAAATGGCGCTGCAGTATTACATGAACCGGGGAGAAACGCAGCGGACGATGGTGCTGGCGCTCGAGCGTGCCTATCACGGGGATACATTCAAGACGATGGAGATCGGCGATGACGAAGACTATCATTTTGTACTGAAAGCTTATGGGAAAAGTAAAAATGTGGTTCATATCCCAACGGAGATCGAAGCCTTGGAAGACGCATTTTTAAAATACCATGACAGGCTGAACTGCTTTATCGTGGAGCCTCTGCTTCAGGGGGCCGGCGGTATGCAGATGTACGGCGTTTCGTTTTTAGAGCGGGCAAGAGAGCTCTGCGACGAATATGGCGTCCTGCTGGTCTTTGATGAGGTCGCTACGGGATTCGGCCGCACGGGGAACCGTTTTGTGGCAGATCTGGTACTGCCGGATATTTTGGTGCTCGGCAAAGCGCTGACCGGCGGATATATTGGACATGCAGCCACCGTCGCGAACCGAAAAGTATATGAAGGCTTTTACGATGATGACCCTTCACATGCCCTGATGCACGGGCCTACATTTATGGGCAACGCGCTGGCATGCAGCGTGGCTTTAAAGTCTGTGGAGCTGTTTGAAGAGCAGGATTATATGTCAAAAATCCGCCGTATCGAAGCGGTCACCCGCAGGGAGATGGAAGGCTTTACGGATCCCCGCATCAAAGAAGTGCGGATCATGGGCGGGTGTGTATGTATTGAGGTAAATGACCCGTCGGCGCTTAAAGGCTATCAGCAGTTTGCATATGGGCGCGGCGTGTTCAGCAGGCCGTTTTTGAGCTACCTCTATGCAATGGCGCCTTACATCATCAAAGAGGATGAGCTTGTGCAGATCCTGGACACGATGAAAGAATGGTTTGCGACATATCGCTGCGGCGAATAGGCCGCTGCCGCCGCAGGTCAAATTCAGACGACCGAAAACCGGGCGCCGGTGACCGGGGCGCTTGCAAGCCAAACGTTCCCCTCGGCCAACGAGGTATCAGCCATGTCGTTAAATACCGCTCCAGGCGGCCTCGACGCCGGCCAATCTGGAAGCAACCGCGGATGCCGCTGGGTTCAGCTTTGAAAACGCAGCGTCCACAGCGACCCGTTTCGGAAACACCGCCTGACCGCTGCGAAAGAGAGAACAAAGAAGGGACGCCCTTTTGCCAGACACCGATAAGGAAGTTTTGAAAGCAAACTAACTTAACGGCTGGCAAACAGGTTGCAACAGAAAACGGGTAGGAAGTCCAACGTCTTCTTACCCGTATTCTATGCCCTGTGGAATAATAGACCGCCGCTTTGCCGCTTCCGAGGGATATCGTATTGCCTACCTCAATTCCGCGCCCTGTATGCCGCATAAATACAGGCTTTTTCTACCCCTAAATGTCCACGCTGACGGTCGGTTTTTTTCTCTCCATAATTTGACGAGGGCGCAAGCGGTCTACTACTTGCGCCCTCTTGTCTGCCAAACAGCAAAGACGGGAAAAGCCGTCAAGGACGCGAAGCGCAAAGTTTATCCTTGACAGGCTTTGCTATTTCAAAAACAGATGTCTTATAACTCTTGATAATGCATGGAAGTATCGCCAAAAAAGGTTGTGATTTTCTGAAATACAGATTCGGTAAAGTCTTCATGTCCCATCATTTTCTTGATAGTGCACTCCCATATTACCAATATTCGAATACCATCAGTCAGTAAATGTGATTTTACAGTTTCATCACGCAATATATTCGCGTTGAATTTTGCCTGCCAAAACTCAATGTTGCTTTTTGGCGTATAGGAATATTTGCATTGCATATGTCTGTGCCAATAGCACCCATGTATAAATACGGCTATCCGCTTTTTTGAGAAATATATATCGGGTTTCCCAAAAATATCCTTGTTATTTACTTTGAAACGATATCCTTTGCTGTGCAGCAGAGAACGAACAAATATTTCAGGTCTGGTATTCTTTGAGCGGATTTTCGCCATATTTCGGCTGCGTTCTTCTTTTGATTTGATATCCATATTTGGTCAGCTAATGCCATGTTACAGCCCGCTGGCGGAACAGAAGCATTTCTAAGAAATCGGCAACATTCATCAGCCACTTTTGCTGTGTATCAGTATATGTTCTATGGATTGCTTCCGGCACAACAAGTTGCAGATGGTTATATTCCATCTCGTGTGTCTGATTAACACTGATGGCTGCTTCAAAGGTCAACAAATGTTTTTCGGATATACGGTCGGCTTCGGACAAGACCTGCCGCCACCTGTCCTTGCAGGTGCTTTTTACTCCGAGCATTGTCAGCAGTTCCGTACTGAATTGTTCATCATGATAGGTCTCTATACTTGGAAAAATGAAATCGGGTCTAGCGTTATTCTCTGTTACCTTTGTGCGATCATACCTGATATTACGGCATATAAAAAGCTGCTCCACATGATTTTCAAGGGCTTGTCCAGCTCGACTTTTGCGCCTGTTTTGTGCAGATAGGGAAAAACGAAAAAACCCATCCACATCGTTTTCAAATCCCTGCGCCAATCGCTCAGAAATCAAATATTTTTCAAAAGTGCGGAATAATATTTCTTCTCGTTCAATCCATTTCATTAACACTACATCGGGATTATCTCCTGCGTGGAGATCCGGAAGTGTTGACCTCGCATATTCAGAAAACTCGCGTGTAGATGGGAACACATTTCCAAACCGCAAAATCATTTCTTCCAAGAAAGATTCTTCACTCTCTTCTACCTTAATTCCCAACTGCTCAAGAATAAAACGAGATGCAAACGCCAATCTGTCCTGTTCGGTATCTAATTCTTCACGAACAGAAAAATGTGTTGATTCTTCTACACCAAACAACCAACGAAGCTGACTGCATATGGTCGAGCCACATTCAGCAATAACAACGAGGACAGTATCATCCGGCCTTAACCCAATGAATAATTCATCTCCTGCCGCAGCACAAACTGAAACAGCCGTCGTTGTAAAATACATTCTGTATTCTGTACGGGTCGGATGGGCTTCTCTTGCATCATACCAGGTAAGTGTTCCATTATCAGTCACAGGTTCATCATCGCCATCATTCAGATAAATAAATTGCGCTGAAAAAGTTCTCTTGGCTGTTCCAAACATTTTCTTTAACGGTGCCACACCATTATATTCATGTTGATTGCTTGCAGCCGTATCTGCTTCAACAGCACTTAATACCTTTGCAGCTACGCCTGTAAAATATTCAGACAAATATCCTTTCTTCAAGATTACACCGCCTTTGCCTTTGTTTCTCTTTCCGCTCCGGCTTCGTCCATTATGTATGGCTTCATAAGCTGTGCAACGGCCTTTATAACGGGAACTACAACAGAATTGCCAAATTGCTTATACGCCTGTGTATCGGATACCACAATCTTAAACGTATCATCAAAACCCATTAACCTTGCACATTCGCGAGGGGTCAGCCGCCGCGGATTCTTTTTCTTTCCTCTTGCAACAAGAATCTCCGATCCGTCTTTGTAATATCGGGCTGATAGTGTTCGGGCAATATCATCGGGCGTTACAAGACCAAATCCAAATCCATTCCCTTTTGCTTTATGCTTCGCCGCATAATCTTGAAGGTATTTCCATAAATGGTCAGTAAGAACATACTTGGAATGCACTTTGGCTTTTGCGCCTGTCGTATATGGCGGCTCTGCCTGTTCTGTCCCATCTTCGGGGTGCAATATTGTCTTTAGTGTCGGATGGAAATCAGGAACAGAAAGCTTCTCCCATGAAAAATCAGTTTCTTCTCTAAATCCAACAATAATAATACGCTCTCTGTGCTGCGGCACCCATGCCTGTCCGTCAATTACTTTCCAAAAAATCTGATACCCCAATTCCTGCTCCAACGTGTTCCGTATGACTTCAAAGGTGTGTCCTTTATTGTGGGATACCAAATTCTTCACATTTTCAAGCATAAATGCTTTCGGACGTTTGGCAGCAATTATTCTTGCCACATCAAAAAACAGTGTGCCTTGGGTGGTACACTCAAAACCATGAGGTCGCCCCAATGCGTTTTTCTTGGATACTCCTGCAATAGAAAAAGGCTGACAGGGAAATCCCGCCAACAAAACATCATGGTCGGGGACATCGTCAGCAGGGAAAGGTACAATATCCCCCACAAACATTTCTCCCTCGCCAAAATTAGCTATATAGGTTTTCTTTGACCATTCGTTCCACTCACTCGTGAATACGCAACGTCCGCCAATGGATTCAAATCCTAACCGAATACCTCCAATACCTGCAAACAAATCAATAAAAGTAAAGTCAGCCATGCGCGCTCACCTCCCTACACAAATATCTATTCTTATTTTAACAGCAAGTCTGTTGAAAATCAATGCTAAACTTCTTATTCTATGAAACAAACCGCCCCTTTTCGACTGGATATTGAGTAGAGAAAACTTTTTTGAAAAATATCGCTGAGTGCTTGGCAATTTCCAGATATTCGGTGGTGTAGAAAGTGAAAGGGTTTGGGATATTCCCAACAAGCAAAATATCGCAAATGGGTACTCATTTGCTGTGCTTGCTCCCTGCTTCAAAACAAGGAAAGGACGGGAAAGGAATGGAAAAGAAGCGAGAAACGGAACATAACGATGTATTGCCTCAAAAGGGCAACCCCCTGCATGAAACCGTCTGCTACAATATCGGCGGAACAGTCTTTGAAATTGAAACATCCTGTGGCGGCTCCGAACTGCTCTATGACAAGATGACGCGCCTTATCAAATCGGAAGCCGTGAAAGCGCCTGGTGACAAGGAAATGAAGGAGCGTTATAATAGCGATAGCAACCTGTTTGTCGGGCGTTCATTACAGGAGGAATGAACACATGACAACGACGAAAAACTATCCCGACAACATTACCGCTTTATATGCCCGTTTAAGTCAAGAGGACGCTTTAGACGGAGAGAGCAACAGCATAGCAAATCAAAAGAAAATCCTTTTGAAGTACGAAACGGACAACGGTTTTCCTAATCCTACATTTTTCATTGACGACGGTGTTTCCGGTGTAACGTTTGACCGCCCCGGTTGGAATGAAATGATAAGGCTTTCGGAAGCCGGAAAGGTCAAGACGGTTATCGTCAAGGATATGTCCCGTATGGGCCGGGACTATCTGAAAGTAGGCTACTATACCGAGAGTTTCTTTGCCGAGCGTGATATCCGGTATATCGCCATCAATGACGGCGTGGACAGTGACAAAGGGGACAACGATTTTACCCCTTTCCGCAACCTGTTCAACGACTTCTACGCACGCGATACCAGCAAGAAAATCCGGGCCGTCATGCGCGCCAAAGGAAATGCCGGGGAGCATCTCTGCACCAATCCGCCCTACGGGTATCAGAAAGACCCGGCGGACAAAAAGAAGTGGATTGTGGACGAGGAAGCTGCCGCTGTGGTAAAGAGAATTTTTGATTTGTGTATTGCCGGAAAAGGACCCATGCAGATAGCAAAAGTGCTGACAACAGATAAGGTTTTGACGGTTAAAGCCTACTACGCAAAGCGCGACGGAAAGGCTATGCCGGACAACCTGTATCGGTGGGATTACAAATCCATATCGGGAATTTTGGAACGCCCGGAATATACAGGGTGTACGGTCAATTTCAAGACCTATTCCAAATCCCACAAGCTGAAAAAGCGTCTGCAAAATGCGCCGGAAAATTATCGTATCTTCCCCAACACGCAGCCTGCGATTATCGAGGAACAGGTATTTGAGAGGGTGCAGGAATTAAGGGCAAACAAACGCCGCCCT
>DVKH01000034.1 GCA_018716105.1 Candidatus Fimivivens faecavium
GGACTCCAAATCCATTGTGGCGGGCGCCGGTTCCTTTGGTTCCTCTGGAGGACGAACCGAACGCAGGTCGGGATTGGCATAAAAGGCGCTCTCGAACTTCTGGGCGCCGACCTTGCGGTCCCCGTCCTGAATGTGGGCGTAAATCCTGATGATCAGGCCGATCTGGGCGCGGCCCACGCCGCCCTGGGCGGCTTTCAGGCCGCTTTTCATTTCTGAAATGATATATCATTATTGATCTTCTTTCCACTTATGAGGAGCAAGTCTTTTTCCGAATAACCAGAAGAAACGAAACAGCAAACAATATGGCTGCTAATGCCCAAGTGATAGGATAAATGCTGGCAACAGCGTGCAATGTATGAAAATACTTTGTAAACAGCGCAAGAAGCACAATACGAACGCCGCAGAGGCTGAACAGCACGATCACCATTGAGCGAGCGGCATATCCCATACCGCGGAGGCTGCCCCCAAGGACCTCAATGACCGGATAGAGCCAATAGAACGGATAAGAAACGAATGCGATCAAAACCGCTGCGGAAAGCGTCTCCGGGTCTTTCATAAACCATCCAATGACAGTTTCTGAAAATAGCAGGACGCACCCGGAAATACTCAGCGTCACGGCGATGCCGAGGCCTACAGCGATGGCGGTTCCCCGTCTGATCCGCAGGAAGTCTTTCGTCCCTGTGTTTTGGCTGGCGAAGGTCGTGGCTGCCTGTCCAAAAGCCATAATTGGGAGATAAATAAAGTTTTCTACCTTGTAATAGGCGGAGAACGCAGCAACAGCAAGTTCGCCAAAGCCATTGATGTAATACTGCACCACGATATTGGAAAGCGTGGTAACGATGGTCTGAATACCGGTGGGAAGGCCTATCCGCATAATATGAAACAGCGCGTTGCTATCAACGCGCAGCGCCTTCCAGGAGAAGGTTATCTTGTAAAATCCGCTTCGTAAAGCGTTTAACATCAAAGCGGACGCGCACCAGTAGCAAAAGACTGTCGCAATGGCCGCGCCAGCTACGCCTAATGGGACAACTGCTATTAAAAGCGTATCGCCTGCTACATTGACCACCCCAAAGACAGTTAGGATACGGAAAGGGGTGGAAGAATCCCCACAGGCCCGCATGGCGCTTGCACACATATTGTAGAGGATGCTTGCGGGAATGCTCAGAAAATAGATGCGTATGTACAAAACAGCTTGTTCCATAATCGACGCAGGCGTATCTAACAGCGTCAAGATGCGCGGAGCGAAGAGGATCCCTGTGACCATGAGAACCAGTCCGCCCAAAGCGCCAAAAAGCAGCGCTGTGTGCATGGCCTTGTCAGCCTTCTGTCCTTGGCCTGAGCCGATTGCAAGGGCCAGCACCACCTCCGCGCCTATGGCAATCCCACTGAAGAAACCAATTGTACAGGTCACAATGGCGCTGCTTGCGCCGACCGCCGCCGCCGCAGTTTTTCCTAATAGATTGCTTACAAATAAAAAGTCTGCAGTGTTATATAACTGCTGGCATAGCCCGCTTCCGATCAGGGGGAGGATAAAGAAAATCATATTGCGGGCAATGGGGCCTTTTGTCATCTGGATCGTTCTTGCCATAAACCACAAACCTTCCTACGCATTAAACACCGCATCCCGGCGCCAGTTTCCTGTCTGGCCAACAACAAAACCGGAATCTTAGGTTCCAGATAAGGGCATAGGGACTGGATGCATCGCGATAGCCATCATGTTTCGGAACCGTTTCTTTTTCAATTCCAACAGTATAATGGCCGGCGCTGAAATGAGTCCTTCAGATAACATCATCCTTTAGAAGTATAATGGCCGCTGCAGAAATTAAGGAAACTGCAGCGGCTCATTGCTTTCGAAAATGTAGGGAACCAAGACTTGCGCGCAAAAAACCAACAGGTCAATGTGAAAAGTGGAGCCAAAGCGTTTCCATTCGCTATAGCTCATCCTGGGAGCACGCCGTAGGTTACCATAGGGCCATCTTTCAGAATGGCCAGGCTGGACACCTGATAGAGCAGCATGCCATTGGCCTGTGCCCGGCAGATATGTGTTGTTTTTCCAAAATAATCTCGTATCTCTCCCAAAATATCCCCTTTCTGAAATCGGTCTCCCGGCTGGAAGGCCGGATACCAACAGCCGCTAAGCGGGGCGCTTTCATAGATGGCTTCCTTGAACACGACCTGATCTTCCGCCGGCTGGGCTGGCTGCGAATCCTCCGGCAAAACACGCAGGTAAGCCAGGATCCGCCGCACGTCCTCCTTGTCCAGATCCACCTCGTCCCGCCGCCAGATCCCTTGTCCGCCCCGCTCAATGAGAATGGAAGGGATTCCGATGGCATTGGCGTAGTTGTAGGCGCCGCCGGCAGTACACTGGGACTCCACCAGAAACCCCGCCTTCACCCGGCGGGCCATCTGAAAGGCCTGATCCCGGACCGATTTCTCCACGGGACCCACATAGTAGGCGTAGGGGCACAGCGCCTCATAGCCGTCGCCGGAGTGGAGATCGATATAATAATCCGCCTTTTGGATGAGTTCCGTGGCCACGGTATGGCAGATTTGCTGGGCTGTGGTGCCGCCCACAGCCCCGGGGAACTCCCGGTTCAGGTTCTTCTGATCCTCATATACCATGCTCATTGTGCGGCGGGTAAAACCGCTGACGTTGATCAGCGGGGCAATGATCACCGTCCCCCGCACTTGCTCCGGCGTCAGCTCCTCCGCCAGCTCGACGGCTGCCTGGATGCCGACGTACTCTGCGCTGTGGATGCCGGCTGTGATGAGGACGCTCTTGTCCCCGCAGCCCCGGATCACTGTGACAGGCAGCTCGTAGCCGCAGCCCTCCACCCGGAGAAACCCCGACTTCTTCCCTTTTTCATGGATCTCTATGGTACCAATTTTCACCTTGCCCATTTAACCTCCAATCCGCGCCTGGACGGATTCCAGAGCGCTGTTGTCCACCAGCGCCCGGAACGCTTCAAAATCCGCCTGAGGATTGTATATGCGGATGGCGTCCATCAGTTCCACGGCGCTGTATACGTTTTCAAAAATATTTTGTGTGTAGTTGTAGAGTTCCACATATTCTTCCGCACTGGCCGCTGTCCAGTAGGTCTGGTATATGCGGAAAGCGGCGCCATCCGGCTTTACCACATCCGCATCGCCCTCCAGCGCGTTGAACATGGCCACAAATGCGGGGGCCGCCATCGGGGCATATTTCCCTTTGACATAGCGTAGAAGAGGGTTCCCCAGAGGCCCCGTTATTTCTACAGCCTCGCAGTTCTCCCTGGAAAAGCAGTCAACAACGCCTGCCTGCACTGGCGTTTCACTGGTTTTTAGTTCCTCCGCCAGCAGATCTATTGCGCTGTTAATGCCTGTGGCGGAGAGTATGGCGTCAAAATCATCCTTGGCCAAAGCCCGTTCCAGGTTGCCGGCGCCTTCTTCTCCCGACAGGTAGCCGGGGGAAATGGTAATACGGACATCCTCCCGCCCAGTTTCCAGTGACGTCAACTCGGTGATTTGGGCCAAGGCGCCGATCTCGCCATCGTAAGCCAGCCCCAGTTCCTCTTTCAGGGCCGTCAGCATCCCCCGCACACGGGTATAGTGCATGAAATTGAACGCTTCCCCGGCGCCGCCGCTGAGGATCAGGAAGGAGCCTGCCCCATCAGCGGCAAAGGATTCCGCCATTTCCCGGCCTGCTTTGAATTCCTCATCACTGTCTGGGCCGATCACACCCAAAAACCAGGGGTTGTTCTTCACTGCCTCAAAGGAATCGTCACTGATGGAGGCGGAACCCAGGACATAGTACATCCCGTTTTCTCCGCAGGCTTTTACGGCCTGCTCTAAATCCAGGCCGTAAAAGGAGATGATCCCTTCGGCGCCCTGGGCTTTTGCGGCTTTTATAAAGGCGATCTCATCCTCCGCGCCGCCCAAATCATCGGACAGAAGAAATTTTACCGGAAAACCCTCTCCAATATAGTTTTGATAATACCGGAAAAACATCGATAATTCCGGATCGCTTTGGCTGAACACAGAAACGCCGATCACATGGAGAGTCTCCTGCGCTTCATTACCGCCCTCCCCGCCCTGCTCATCCCATCCTGTGCGGCATCCCGCCATGCAGAACAGCAGTGCGGCAAGAAGCAGTGAGAGCAGTTTTTCCGCCGTTTCCATTCACAAACTACCTCCCATCCCCCGCCCCGAACAAATGGCAAGCCACCTGATGGTCCGGGGCGATCTGTTTCAAGACGGGCCGCACGCTCTTGCAGACCTCCATGCGCCGGTCGCAGCGATTTTGAAAGGGGCAGCCGGGGGGGACGTCTAAGGGGCTGGGCGCCTCGCTGTCGATGCTTTCGATGGGTTTCTTGAAATCCATGTGCAGATCAAAGACGGAACCGATCATGGCCTTTGTGTAGGGGTGCAGGCTTCTGGAATTCACCTTTTCCCCCGGCAGGAGTTCCACAATATTCCCCAGATACATCACCGCGACCTGGTGCGCCAAAGACTGCACCAGGGCCATGTCATGGCAGATGAAGCCGTAGGCGATGTGTTTTTCCCGCTGGAGCCGCACCAGCAATTCGACCACCGTTCTCTGGACGGAGACATCCAGGGCCGACGTCGCCTCGTCACAGACAATGATCTCCGGTTCCAACGCCAGCGCCCGGGCGATCCCCACTCTCTGCCGCTGCCCGCCGCTCATGTTGTGGGGATATCGCAGGGCGAAATCCCCTGGCAGCTCCACCATCTCCAGAAGTTCCCGCGCCTTGGCCTCTCTCTCGCTGCGCTTGATGCGACGGAAATTCAAGAGGGGTTCACAGATAATATCCATGATCCGCATCTTGGGATTGAACGCGGCTGCAGGGTCCTGAAAGACCATCTGGATCTTCTGGCGGTGCTGCCGCAGAGCCTCCCCCTTCAAATGGGACACGTCCTCTCCCCGGTAAAGGATCTCGCCCTCCGTGGGTTCCTCCAGGGAGACCGCCATACGCATGAAGGTGCTTTTGCCGCAGCCGCTTTCGCCCACCACGCCAAGGGTTTGCCCACGATAGAAATTGAGGCTGACGTCGTTGTTGGCTACCAGGGTGCGTCCGTGGGAGGCGGGATATTTTTTTGTGACATGCCTGGCTTCTAAAATGAGTTCCCGTGGTTCAGACAAATCGCTCACCTCCCATAGCGGGCACACTCTCCAGCAGACGTCTGGTGTAGTCGCTGGCGGGATGGCTTAGAATGCGGTCCCTGGAGCCCTGATCCACCACCCGGCCGTCTTTCATCACTAATATCCTGTCTGCCATATAGGCTGCCACTCCTAAATTGTGGGTCACAATGATCATACCGGTTCCATACTGTTCCCGCAGCGCCAGCATCTGACGGACGATCTGCGCCTGGGTGGTGACATCCAAGGCGCTGGTGGGCTCATCCCCCAGGAGGAGTTTAGGCTGAAAGGTCATGGCCATAGCGATGCCCACCCGCTGCCGCATGCCGCCGGAGAGCTGGAAAGGGTAACTGCGCATAATATTGTCGCCGCTGGGCAGGCGCATCCGTTCCAGCATCTCCACCCCTCTCTCCCATGCCTCCCGCTTTGACATGCGCTGGTGGGTTCGGATATACTCCACAAACTGGGGGCCGATTTTCCGGATGGGGTTGATCATCGCGCCGGAATCCTGAAAGATCATGGAGATCTTCGTCCCGCGCAGGGCCCGCCAGGCCTCCTTGGAAAGCCCTGTCAGGGAGGTCCCCTCAAACTGAATGTCTCCATGGCTCACCACGCCGCCGCCCGCCAGACACCCCAGGACCGCCCGGATCACGGTGGTTTTTCCACTGCCGCTCTCGCCCACAATGCTGACGATTTCCCCAGGTTTCATATCCAGGCTGAACCCCGTTACTGTGGGGGAGGGGTTTTTCCCATAGGTGATGGAAAGATCCTGTATTTTCAGCATGGGACGCCTCCCGTCACTGGGCCGGACGGATCTTGGTGGTGATCCAGTAGTAATCGATAGGAGTGATGTCAGCCCCATCTACTGCCGAAACCCGGCTGGCAAAGGTGCTGTTATAGTAGCCGTGAACCAGGGTAGCCGCATCATCGATGAGGATCTGCTGCAACTGGATGATCAGCTGGAGCTGCGCGTCGCTGTCAGTGGCGGTGAGGAGCCGTTCATAGAGGGCGTCGTATTCTTCGTTTGCGTAGTAGCCGTAGGCAGAGGAGTTGCCGGAATAAAAGTTGCCCAGAAAACCGGAGGGGTCGCCGGTGGGCACGACAATCGCGTTGGAAGTGATCATATCAAAGTTTCCTGCGCTCTGGTTTGCAAGAGCGGTGTCGTAGTCCTGAACCGTAACCGTACAGCCGATTCCAACGGCTTCCAGGGAGATGGCGACCGCCTGGGCAAATTCGTCCAGGTTGCGGCTGGTATAAGCCAAATAGTTTAGATTGATCTTCTGACCATTGAGTTCCCGATAGCCATCGCCGTCCGTGTCCACAATCCCTGCCGCATCAAGCGTTTCCACCGCCTTGTTCAAGTCATAGGCGTAAGGGTCCGTTAGCTGGTCATAGCCGTAGGGCAGGGAGGAGGGCAGCACAGAGCATCCCGCCGTATACATACCGCCCACAGTGACGCCGCACATGGTGGCATCGTCTACCGCATACTGGACGGCTTGGCGGAGGGCCTCGTTACCCAATACACCGTTGAAATTAAAGTAGGAATTTCCCAGGCGGACGCCAGCGGTGGTGGAGACATAGTACGCATCATCCGCCTTGAGTTCTGCAAGATCGCTCGGAGTAGTGATGTTCTCCACCAGATCCACATCCCCGCTCTTAAGAGCCATAGCCTTGGTGGAACTATCCTCGGTGAGATAGATTCGGATGGCGTCATAGGGCGCCTCCCCATCCCAATAGTAGGGGTTTTTCGCCAAATCAATGGTGGAATTCTCCTCCAGTGCGGTCACATAGTAGGGGCCGGTGCCGATTACCTCACTGTCGATGACGCTGGTGTCCACAATACCATACCAGGGGTAAGCCAGAATGCCCGGCAGATTGATGGTCTGGGCTGTGCATACCAGGGTCAGGACGCCCTCTGCATCATCTGCCTCAATGCTGGAAAAGGCCGCATACTGGGAGGGGGTGGAGTTTCCGGACTTGTCCGCCTCCGCCGCATAAACCCGCTCCAAAGACGCTTTTACCGCGCTGGCTGTAACCGCATTCCCGTTGGAGAACCGGACGCCCTCCCGAATATGGAGTACCCAGGTGGTGTAATCCTCTGTCTCATAACTGTCGCACAGCGCGTATTCCACCTCCACGTTTTCGTCAAACCGGAAAAGGCACTCTCCCACGCCGTAACGGAGAAAACACCAGCTAGAGTTGACATTGGTGATGGGATCCATTGAATTGGAGTAATTATAGCAGCTAAAGTTCAAATGCGTTCCATCGGGTCCGCCAGGGTTTTCGATCTGATCATTGCTGCCGCACGCAGCCAATGCAAGGGTCATGATCGCTGCCATGAGTCCGGAAGCCGCTCGTTTGTACCATTTCATCAGAAGTCTCTCCTTTTTTTGTTTTCTTCACTGCACCGTTTTTATTCAGACCTGGGATCCAGGGCGTCGCGCAAACTGTCCCCCAAGAGGTTGAACACCACCACGGTTATAAAGATGGCCAGTCCCGGAAAGACCATCAGCCAAGGCGCAGCGGTCAGAAACGCCCGGCCCTCGTTGAGCATCAGCCCCCACTCCGCCGTGGGCGATTTTGCGCCAAAGCCCAGGAAAGAGAGGCCGGCGATCTCCAGCATCATGCTGCCGATATCCGTGGCCCCAGTTATCAAAATGGTGGGCAGGGCGTTGGGCAGCATATATCGCAGAAGGATGTGGGAGGTCTTTGAGCCTGTCACCCTTGCCGCAGCGATGTAATCCCGGCTGCGGATCTTCAGCACAAGGCTCCGGGAGAGCCTTGCGTATTTGGTCCAACTGACAATGGATATGGCGATGACAGCATTGGTGACGCTGGCGCCCAGGATACCGGCCACCGCAATGGCCAGCACCATTCCGGGGAAGGAGATCATCATATCGGAAATACGCATGATCACCGCATCCAAAATGCCGCCGAAATACCCGGCTGCAATGCCCAAAGCGGTACCCGCCGTCACGATAATACACACCAGGGAGAGGGATGCCGTCAAGGAGGTCCTGGCGCCATAAAGCACACGGGAAAAGAGGTCCCGTCCCATCCGGTCCGTACCGAACCAATGCTCGGAACTGGGGGGCTGAACCGCATCGGCAAGGACTGCCTCGTAGGGGTTGTGGGTGGCCAGAACGGGCGCAAATACCGCCGCTGCGATTACTCCCAGGGCGAGAATCGCGAAAACTGTAAACGCCGGATTTTTCTTCAAGAAGGGCATTGCCCGCTTCATATCCTCACCGGCCTCCTTCTTTTATTCTGGGATCCATCAGGCCATAGGAGATGTCTACAATCAGGTTGAGCAACATATAGATCAGTGCGATCCACAGCACATAGCCCTGGATCAGGGAGTAGTCCATAGAGGTGATGGCATCCACTGCCAGGCTGCCCAGGCCGGGATAGGAGAAGATCACCTCCACCACAGCGGTCCCGCCCAGCAGGTTACCAAGAGAGAGGCCGAGCATCGTGATCAGGGGCAGGACGGAATTTGGCAGAACATGCCGCCACAATATGACGCTCTCTTTGATCCCCCTGCATCTGGCCCCTATGACATAGTCCTGATTGAGCTCTTCCAGGAATGCCGTGCGGACCTGCCGGGTATATTTGGCCGCCATAGCGAAGGCCAGAGTGACGGCAGGCAGGATCATTTTCTGAAATCCCTGTCCTGCAGATACCACGGGAAGAATCTCCAGCTTCACCGCAAAGATATAAAGCAGCATCAGCCCCACCCAAAAATTGGGTAACGACACTCCCAAAAAGGTTATACCCCGGATCAAATAATCCGCAACCCCGCCCCTGTGCGTTGCCGCCAGGATCCCAGAAGGTACCGCTACCGCTAACATCAACGCCAGAGATGCCAGCGCCAGCTTCAAAGTTGGCCAAAGCCTTGCTGTCATCAGTTGGACCACCGGCTTGCTGTAGGAATAGGAAGTACCGAAATCGCCTTGGAGGCAGCCCGTCAGCCAGTTCCAATATTGGGTCAGAAAAGGCTTGTTGAGGCCCAGGGCTTCCCGGGTTTGATCCAGGATCTCCTCACTGGGGATAGAGCCGCTTGCAGCGTACATGGCGCGCACCGGATCCCCCGGCGCTATGTAGGTCAGGCCAAAGGTCAAAAAACTGATGCCGAACAGCACGATCAAGATCTGCAGCAGCCGCTTGCATAAGCCGACTTTTTTCATGATCTCTTTTTCCTCCTGCCAAAGCGGTAAAGCACCCGGATGGAGTTGATGACGCACAGCACCGCCACGCCGGAATCCGCAAAGACCGCAAACCACATACTGGCCCAGCCCATAAGCCCCAGAACCATCACCATGACTTTGACAATGAGCGCAAATACCACATTCTGAAGCGCCGCCTTTGTAGCGGCCCGGGCGATCTCCACAGAATCCGCCACGGAGGTGAGACTGGAGTTCATAAACACCACATCTGCCGCCTCAATGGCGGCGTCGGCCCCGCTGCCCATGGCAGCGCCGACATCCGCGCCCGCCAGCACAGGCGCGTCGTTGATGCCGTCGCCGACAAACATGACCGCGCCGTTTCGGTTTCGGATCCGGCCCAGTTCATTGAGTTTATCCTGGGGCAGCATCCTGGCGTGAACCTCCTCTACACCGGCGGCCGCCTCCACGGCCTTTGCGCTTTCCTCTCCGTCGCCAGTCAGCATGGCCGTTTTTATCCCCATGCGGTGAAGCGCCGCAATGGCGGCGGGGGATTCCTCTTTGATGGTATCGGCGATGATCAGGTGGCCGATCAGTTTTCCATTCAAGGCGGTCAGCACTTCCGTCCCAAACCGCTTTGGCCGGAAGTTCGCTGTGGGGACGCCGAACTGGGCCATCAGTTTCCGGTTTCCGCACAAAACTTCGCCCACGGCCAGCTGCGCCCGGACGCCTTTTCCAGCGATCTCCTCCACTTTGCCTGGGCGTTCCAGGCGAAGATTTTTAGATTTGGCGCAGCTGACAATGCTGCTGCCGATGGGGTGGGTGGAGTTCAGTTCACAGGCGGCGCTGTACGCAAGGAGCTCGTCCGCGCTCACGCCTTCCTCCGGCGCCACATCCTGCACCTCAAAGGTGCCTTTCGTGATGGTCCCGGTTTTATCCATCACCACAGTGGTCACATTCTTGATCGCTTCCAGCGAATTCCCGCCCTTGAACAGAATACCCAGCTTGGAACCGGCGCCGATGCCGGAGAAGAAGGCCAGGGGAACACTGAGCACAAGGGCGCAGGGGCAGCTGACGACCAGGAAGGTGAGCGCGGTGTAGATCCAGTATTCCCAGTTGCCGCTCACCAGGGAGGGCACGATGGCCGTGATCAGGGCAATCGCCACAACGATGGGGGTATAGACTCTGGCAAACCGGGTGATAAACCGCTCCATCTGCGGTTTGCTGGCCGCCGCATTCTCCACAGAATCCAGGATCTTTGTCACCATGGACTCCTCCAGCAGTTTTTCCACCCGGATCTTCAGCACACCGGAGGTATTGACGCAGCCGGACGTCACCTCGTCGCCGTAGCCTGCCGCCACAGGTACCGGCTCTCCGGTCACCGGGGAAGTGTCGATGCGGCTCTCGCCTTCCACCACAACGCCATCCAGGGGAATCCGGTCTCCCGGGCGGACCAGAAGGATGTCGCCCACCACGGCAGATTGGGCGTCGATCACTTTCACATCGCTGCCTACCACCAGATTCACCACATCGGGGCGCATATCCACGGTCTCCATAATGGCCTTTCGGCTGTTCTCCACCGCCCGGCGCTCAAAGTACTGGCCGACCCGGTAGAACAGGATGACGCCTACAGCCTCCACATAGTTCTCAATTGCAAGGGCGCCAGCCGTGGCGATGGTCATAAGGAAGTTTTCGTCAAAAATTTGTCCCTTTGGAATGTTTTTCAGCGCGGTCAGGATGATATTCCCGCCCAAGATCACATAGGCGGCGAGGCACACTGCGATCATGGCCGGCGGCATCGTCTCGCCGCCGCTGGTTTCATGGATTACCTCCGCCGCCACAAAAAGAACGGCTCCCAGGAGGATACTCAGCAGTTCCAGCCGCTCTTTGGGAAAGGGCTTCTTTTTCTTTCTCACGGCTGGGTCTACCGCCGCGACTGGCTCTGCCGAGGGTATCTTTTTTTGACGGGGCCGCACCGCAACTTCCGACTCGATGCCGGCGCAGATTTCCTGAATGACAGGGAGCAGTGCGTCCGGGTCCGGCGCGGACACGCGAAGCTGCCTGGTTGAGTAGGTGATGGTGGCGTAATCCACCTGGGGCAGCGATTTGATTTTGGCTTCCATCTTTGCTGCGCAGTTAGCGCAGCCGAGGTTTTCCAGAATATAGACCCGCTTTTTGTTCACCGCATCGGGCATCCGGCAGGTGCAGTTTGCCAGGCTCTCGCCGCAGACGTCACAGTACTCCTCGTGGGGATGGCAAAGCTCACAATCGCAGTCAGCCGGATGTCCCGCCACGTGATGGTCGTGGATGCAGCCGCAGGCGTCACCGTGACTGTGCTCGTGGTGGTCATGGCCATGATCGTGACCGCAGCCGCATTCTTCGCTGTGGCTGTGCCCGTGGTGTTCATGGCCGCAGCCGCACTCGTCGCTGTGGCTGTGGTCGTGGTGGTCATGGCCGTGGTTGTGGCCGCAGCCGCACTCGTCGCTGTGGCTGTGCCCGTGGTGTTCATGGCCGCAGCCGCATTCTTCGCTGTGGCTGTGCCCGTGGTGTTCGTGATGTTTCACTGACCCGGTATGATTCTGCTTTGCTTCGTTATGCGTCTTCATCCCCAAATGCTCCTTGCTTATGATTTTTGGAACCCGATGCGCTTCCATTTGACGGATCTCTTACTGTTCCGAGTCCGGTTTGGATGCGGCGTTCTTCCTTCAGTTCCGCATTGATTTTCCCCATGACGGTACGCCAAGCTCCCAACCGCTGAATGATGTATTGAAATCCCACTGTATTAACTGGACTCATCATTTTTCCACGGCGGCGCTTCTCGTCTTTTAAAAACTCATAGAGTTCCTGATCGCTGTCAGCCGCATGCAATTGCGCGAATTCCCACTCCTGTTTCTGGCGGCTGCCCGTGCTCAACTCTTTTTTCAATTTGTTTTTTGCCATTTTCGCTTTGGTCCTGGCTTTTGCACGGGCAAACTGCTGCCGTTTCCACTGACTGGAAGACGCATCTCTAAATATGATCCATTGCCTCTGTAATTCTGCACGATAAAGTGCCGTACATGACAATGGCGGCGGTTCCAGGTTAGGCAGGATTGGCGTCAATCCAGCCGCCAATACAGCAGCATCCCAACTCGCAAAATTGCGCAGGATGATTCCGCTGCCGACTATTTCCACAGGATAGGGCGTGTATCCCATATCTTCCGCGCATTTTTGCAGATACTTGGCCAGCTCCGCCGCCTTCTTTCCAGCATACTGTTGGGCAAATTCCGTCTCTCGCTCAAGGAGTGCGGCAGCAACAAGATCGGTTGCTTTCAAACAAAATTGCTCCCACCAAATGAGTTCCATGTTGTCCAATCACATCACCATCCTTCTTCCCAGCCGGAGACGTTATAAATGAAAAGTCCGCTGACCCTTTGTAAGGTCAACGGACGATACGTCAAACAAACCGGCATATTGTACAGTCAAAAATGCCAGAATGGCCTTAACACACGGAGAGATCGCCCGCGTTAAAACAATCGAAAGAAGCAAGTCTCCTGACTCGCGATCCGGAAGGATCCCTTCCACGTCCGTATCCTACCTTCTCGCAGAAATATCCTGCAATGGCGGATTTTCATCCAAACGGCTTTTGCCGCTTCGGTACGGACTCACGCTCACAGTACCGGTCGTGTGGGTTTGGTTACCCGTTCATTTTCATCGCCGTCCGCCCGCTTAAGCAGACCGGACCGACGACTACAACTTTCGCCAATATTCAATTTAAAGCTTTTAAAACCTATTAAACTGCAGCATGGGCAAGCTGCCCGCCCCAGTTTTGATAAAATTATAGACGATAAACGCGAAAAATGCAAGAAAAACTTGTGCAGCCATAAAAATGTAACCAAATACTATGCGTTCATTCCATTTTGCAATGTCGTAAACCCGCATCCCGGCTGGCGGCCTCCACACTCAGGGCAACGGCGCGCTGGGCGGCTTCGGGTTTTGCATCGCCCCTTTCCGCCTGAAGGCGAACGCTGAAGCGGCATTTCATTCTGCATTTATTGCAAGTTACCCTTCATGCGGTCTGCATATTTTCAAGGTTTTTGGGCTCATTCCAAGGCCGTATGCCGCCGGAAACTCATGGTACCATATCCGTATATAATCTTTCTGATCGGGGTGGAGACCATGTCGCCAGGGACCATTCAGATGATCCTTGATTTCAGAGACCGCCGAAATTGGAAACAGTTTTACTACCCCAAGGATCTGGCCCTTTCCATTTCTCTGGAAGCCGCGGAGCTTTTGGAGATGTTCCCCGGGCGCTTTCTGCGATGGCGCTCCACTGCTTTAGTTCAAAGATCAACGCAAAAGGCTTTCCCGTTTCACGCCTCCCGCCCAGCAGCACGGCGTCGATCCGGCTGCCGATGGGGGGCTGATATTCCAAAACCAGTGTCAATGCGTCCAACCCTGCCCGATGCAGGACCTTCACCAAAATCGGAATTGAGTTCTCCCAGGACCTGTATTCCGATTCAGAAGGTTTTGTCTGATTCCCGCAGGCGATCAGCAATCTCTTTGCCGCTCATGGAATAGAGCGATCCTATGACGCCAATATAACTTCCATCTGTTCTGGCCATAACATCGCCCCTTCCGCCAAAGTTGTCATATTATATTGATTATATCATGAACGTCTTGTTGACGCCCCCCGCATTCTTTCACGGCCGTACTGTGTCGATATTTCTAAAACAGTATGCTATCACTCCAATTAATCCATCCGCCCGTCAATAGATCTTCTGGAGAGCGGGTATGGTTACTGCGGCCCGGCGCGGCCGGGAAGCCGGCTGAGGGTTTTCCACCGCTATGAATAGTAGCTGCAGCCCGAAGCGGAAAGCGTCCGCGCCACCAGCTGGCGCGGACGCTTTTGCGATATGCGGTTTTTTCCCTTTCGATGGCGGGTGCGGCTGAAGCCGCCCGCTGTTTTTCTCCCGCGGCAGCGAGGGGATTGCAGGGCTTTCGGCAAGACAAAACCGTTCCGGCGTCCGGCGACGCCGCGGCTTGGATGCGCAAGCCCCGAAAGCCGCCCGTGCATCGGAAAAAGGGCGGCCGGAAGGCCCATTTTTGGAAAAAACATCGCATCTGTCCTCACTCCCGGAACTCCATCAGTTTGGAGGGCCTGACATGAAGGGCGTCTGCGATGTCAAAAAAAATTTCAAGTGAAAACGGCCGGATGACGTTCGGGGCCTCAATCGCGCTCAGATGAGAGCGGCTGATCCCAATCCGTTCCGCAAGCTGATCCTGCGTTAGGCCGGCGCGTTTCCGGTAAAAGGCGATGTTAAAGCCGAGTTCAACATATTTGTCGCGGTTTTTAAATGAAACAGCTTTTGCGTTCGACATGGCGGCACCTTCCCATGCCCTTATTGTACTCAAATAAGATCGGAACATGAATTATTTACGGGAAGGCAATTGCTTTCTGATAAAGAGCGAGATATAATTATAGCGGTACAAATGCTCTATCAGAATTTTGGGGAGGAATTCAAAATGCGGCTTGGCACGGCGCAGAACGGTGAAAAACAGGGGCTGCTTGACGAGCTGGCGCGCAGAAGCGGCTGCCTGTATCTGTCCGACCTGCGCGGCGCCGACTATCGAACGGAGCTGAGAAAAGCGCTTTTTGAAATCCCCGAGGATCAATTCCAGTTGGAGGAGTGGAATGAGGCGGCGTTCTATCTGCTCGGAATAAAGGACCGGTTTCAAACGGCCGGCGATGCCAGGCGGGCGATTGACAGCGCCCTGCGCAGTTCTTCCAGATGACAGCCGGGCCTGACATTAAAAACGGCGTGGATGCTTTGCATCCACGCCGTTGTCCATTCTGATCTTACTTGACTTCGACCTTCGCGCCGGCTTCGGTAAACTTCGCAACCAGAGCGTCGGCATCCGCCTTCGAGATCCCGGTCTTGAGGGGCTTGGGAGCGGTGTCGACAAGCTCCTTGGACTCTTTGAGACCGAGGCCGCAGACTTCCTTGACCAGCTTGATGACGCCCATCTTGCCAGCGCCGGCATCGACGAGAATGACGTCGAACTCGGTCTTCTCTTCCGCGGCGGGAGCGGCGCCGCCGGCGGCGGGAGCAGCCGCGACAGCGACAGGGGCAGCGGCGGAAACGCCGAATTCTTCCTCGAGGGCCTTGACGAGTTCAGAGAGCTCGAGAACGGTGAGAGCCTTTACTTCTTCAACCAGAGCAAGTACTTTTTCAGAAGCCATTTTATTTTCCTCCAAGTAGTTAATTTTTTGTGTTTGCGCCGCGGCGTTACGCGGCTTTTATGGGATTTCGCGGAGCATTACGCGCTCTTTTTCTCAGCGATCGCGTTAAGCGCAACGGCGAGGCCGCGGATGTTCGCGTTGAGGACGCAGACAAAGCCCGAAATCGGCGCGTTGAGTCCGCCGAGAGCCTTTGCGACAAGCTCTTCTCTCGACGGCAGGGTGGCCAGCTCCTTGACGCCCGCGGCGTCGATGACTTTGCCGTCGACATAGCCCGCCTTGACGGTGAACTTGCCCTTGGAAGCGTCGGCGAATTTTGAAAGGATCTTCGCGGCGGCAACCGGATTTTCCCTGGAAACCGCGAGAGCGGTCGTTCCCGAGAGAACCGAACCGAGCTCCGCGAGGTTCGCCTTTTCGCACGCGCGGAGAAGAAGGGTGTTCTTCAAAACCGAATACTCCACTCCGGCTTCGCGCAGTTCTTTGCGGAGCTTGGTGTCTTCGGCGACGGTGATCCCCTTATAGTCGACCAGCACGCCGGCAACCGAACCGCTGAGCTTTTCAGCGAGTTCCGCAACGATCGCCTGTTTTTCCCTCAGTACCTTTTCGCTTGGCATTTTTCATTTCACCTCCTGATGGAACAGATCGGCTTTCACCTACAAAAAAGCCCCCCGGCGCTGCCAAAGCGACAGGAGGTCATCCATAACAAAGCTTCGGGCCGAACCCGAAATCCGTTATGTCAGCTTCCTCGGCAGGCGGGTTTCCCCTTTGAGCGTTTCGCGCCTGCTGTCTTTGGTAAGTGACAGCCCGTATAATATACACCGGAACGGCCCCGCCTGTCAAGAGGCGGACGGGACCGCGTCCGGATATATCCAAAAGATTTTACTGCTGGGCGGGAGCCGCCGTCTGCTGGAAGCGCGACGGATTGATCTTCACGCCCGGGCCCATCGTGCTGGCGACGACGCAGCTTCTGACGTACTGGCCCTTCGCCGCGGCCGGACGGGCCTTGACGATCGCGCCCATCAGGGCCTCGAAGTTTTCGCCGAGCTTTTCCGCGCCGAACGAAACCTTGCCGATCGGGCAGTGGATGATGTTGGTCTTATCGAGACGGTACTCGATCTTACCGGCCTTAGCCTCGGTGATCGCCCGCGCGATGTCGGGGGCGACGGTGCCGGCCTTCGGGTTCGGCATGAGCCCGCGGGGGCCGAGGACTTTACCGAGGCGGCCGATGACGCCCATCATGTCGGGGGTGGCGATGACCACGTCGAAATCCATCCAGCCTTCGTTTTGGATCTTCGCGACATACTCCTCCGCGCCGACATACTCGGCGCCGGCAGCCTGGGCTTCCGCAACCTTGTCGCCTTTGCAGAACGCCATGACCCGGACCTTTTTGCCGGTTCCGTTCGGAAGGACAACCGCGCCGCGGACCTGCTGGTCTGCGTGGCGGGAATCGACGCCGAGCCGCACATGGACCTCGACGGTTTCATCGAATTTGGCCTTCGCGCACTGCACGCAGAGCTCGAGGGCGTTTTGTGTATCATAGAGCTTCTGGCTGTCGATCAGCTTTTCGCTCTCGCGATATTTCTTTCCGCGCTTCATTGTTTCGTTTCCTCCTTGTGTGGTATCTAACGGAAATTTCCTCCCACTCGAGGGAGCCCGCGCCGCTTAAAAGCGGTCAGTCGACTACCTCTACGCCCATGCTGCGGGCGGTGCCGGCGACCATTGAAATCGCGGCGTCCAGATCCGCGGCGTTGAGATCGGGCATCTTGGTCTGGGCGATCTTCGCGACCTGCTCGCGCGTGATCTTGCCGACCTTCGTCTTATTCGGGACGCCCGAACCCTTGTCCAGGCCGATCGCCTTCTTGATCAGGACCGCGGCTGGCGGGGTCTTGGTGATAAAGGTGAAGGAACGGTCGGCGTAAACGGTGATCACAACCGGAATCACCATGCCGACGTCGTTCTTGGTGCGCTCGTTGAATTCCTTCGTGAACGCCATGATGTTGACGCCGTGCTGGCCGAGAGCCGGCCCGACAGGCGGGGCCGGAGTCGCCTTTCCGGCGGGTATCTGAAGCTTGATAAAGCCTACTACCTTCTGAGCCATTGTAAGATTGCACCTCCAAAATTAGTGGTTCCTTTGCGGAATCTGATTGAAAAGATTCCTCCCACAGGCGAAAACGGCCGCCTTCGCGGGACGTCTTCAGCCCTTTACATAAGACCGGATTCCCCGCCTATCCAAGCGGGGCGACCTGGGGAAGGGAAAGTTCCACCGGAACGTCCTTTCCCATCATCGAAACGGTGACGCGGACCTGTCCTTTGTCCGTGTCGATGCTGTCCACCCGGCCGATGAAGCCGGAGAGATAGCCGTCGATGATGTTGACCGAATCCCCGACGGCGAAGTTGACGACGATCTCGTTCTTCTCAACCCCGAGCCGCTGGACCTCCTCATCGGTGAGGGGGACCGGTTTGGAACCCGGGCCGACAAAGCCGGTGACGCCGCGGATGTTCCGGACGACGTACCAGGATTCGTCGTTCATGATCATCTTGACCAGGACGTAGCCCGGGAAGACTTTCCGCTCGACTTCCTTCTTTTTGTTGTCCTTGAATTCGGTCACCATTTCGGTCGGCACGCTGACCTCGGTGATCAGGTCGTGGAGCTTGCGGTTCTCCACTGCGTTTTCAATGCTGCCTGCGACCTTGTTCTCATATCCCGAGTAGGTATGGACAACATACCATTTGGCAGTTTCTGACATAGCGTTTCCTCACTCACGAACCGAGCAGCAATGAAACCACTGCCGCCAGAGCCGCGTCGAAAACCCCCACAACCACCGCAGCCACCAGCACGAAGCCGATTACGACAGCCGTGTTGTTGACGACCTGCTTTTTGCCTGGCCAGACGATTTTCTTGATCTCGCTTTTCTGGTCGCGGACGAATTTGGAAACCCGGGAAGGAATGGCGGAAACGCCGGACTTTTCGTCCTTGGGCTTGTTTGCCAATGAAATCCCGTCCTTTCCTTATTTGGTTTCCTTGTGAAGGGTGTGTTTCCGGCAGAACCTGCAATACTTGTTCATTTCAAGTCTGTCGGGATCATTTTTCTTGTTCTTCATGGTATTGTAGTTGCGCTGCTTGCACTCCGAGCAAGCCAAAGTGATCTTTACCCGCATATCGGCACCTCCTGTTAAACGGACTTTTTCTGCCTCCCTCAGACAATAAGGGATTTTGAGCCCTCATATTTGGGCACAAAAAATAAACCCTTTTTGAGGTATGACAATGTTACCACAGTTTTACGCCGCAGTCAAGCGGTTTTTTGGGGGACAGGCTGCCCGCCCCTGAGCCGCCGCCCGCCGCGCGAAACCGGTCTGGCGCGGGAGCCGTTGTTCCTTTAGTATGAGTGGGCGGAGCGGGCCGTAATCAGCGCGCGCCGCGAATCTGAAACCGATCGTTCATTGAACTGATACTATTTCTATGATACAATACAGTATACTTTATGGTACAAAAATCCGGTTTCGCCCGGTTTCCCGGGGAGGCTGTTTCAACTGAGGTGACCTTTGTCATGAAAAAACAAACGGTTCTCGTCCTGTTTGGCGGAATTTCAAATGAATACGACGTGTCCCTTCGAAGCGCGGTTTCGATCATTGAAAATCTAGACCGCGGGCGGTTTGAGGCGGTCCCGGTCGGCATCACCCGCACCGGGCGCTGGCTCAAATTCGACGGCCCGGCTGAGCTGATCGCAAAGGACCGCTGGCAGGAGGGGGCGGTGCGGTGCATCCTCTCGCCCGACCGGCACACGGGCGGCCTTCTGGTCGGGGAGCCGGACGGCGCGGTGACGGTCCTGCCGGTCGACGTGATTTTCCCCGCCGTCCACGGCCAGAACTGCGAGGACGGCGCCCTGCAGGGGCTGATGGAGCTTTCGGGCATCCCCTATGTCGGAAGCCCGGTGACCGCCTCCGCGGTGTGTTTTGACAAGGAATTTACGCACATTATTGCCGAGCGGCACGGCATCCCAATGGCGAGATGGCTTTCCGCCGTACGCGGGGAGGACCCAGCCGCGGTTTCAAAGCGCATCGAGGAATCGTTCGGCTACCCGGTTTTTGTGAAACCCGCGAATTCCGGCTCGTCGGTCGGCGTTTCGAGAGCGAAGGGGCCCGAGGAACTCCCGGCGGCGCTGGAAAGGGCGCTCCGGGAGGACTGGAAGGCGCTGGTCGAAGAAGAGATCGCCGGGCGCGAGGTGGAGTGCGCCGTAACCGGCAACCTTGCAACCCGCGCGCCGACCGTCGGCGAGATCGCCTGCGGCGAAGGGTTTTACGACTACGATTCCAAGTATATCAGCGACGGCGCGGCGAAGCTCTATATCCCGGCGCGGATCTCCGGGGCGCAGACGGATGAGATCCGCTCCCTCGCGCAGAAGGTCTACCGCGCGCTCGGATGCCGCGGTTATTCGAGGGTCGATTTCTTCGCCCTCGCGGACGGACGGGTGCTCCTTAACGAGATCAACACCCTTCCGGGCTTCACCTCGATCAGCATGTACCCGAAAATGATGATGTCGTCGGGAATCAGCTATCCGGAGCTTCTCTCGGAGCTGATCGACCTCGCCATCGAAGCGAAAAAGGAGGGCAGCGCTCATGGATAACCGCCCGATTGGAGTGTTCGATTCCGGCGTGGGAGGGCTGACGGCGGTCAAGGAGCTACGGCGGCTCCTGCCGGCGGAAACCATCGTCTACTTCGGGGACACCGGAAGGGTGCCCTATGGGAACCGCGGCCGGGACACTATTATTAAATATGCCAGGCAGATCATCCGCTTCCTGCTCCAGAAGGACGTGAAGATGATTGTGGCGGCCTGCGGCACCGTTTCCTCAACCCTGCCGGAAGAGGTGATCCGTGACCTCCCGGTCGATTACACCGGGGTGGTGGGCCCGGCCTGCCGCGCGGCGGCAGAGCGGAGCCGGTCCGGGAAGATCGCGGTGATCGGGACGACGGCGACCATCAAAAGCGGGGCCTATCAGGCCGAGCTGGCGCGGCTTCTGCCCGGGGCCAGGGTCACGGCGAAGGACTGCCCGCTGCTCGCCCCGCTGGTTGAAAACGGGCAGATCGAGCGGGATAACCCGATCACGCGGATGGCGGCGGAGATGTATCTCAAACCGATCCGGGACGTGGACACCCTCATTCTCGGCTGCACCCACTACCCGGTGATCTACGACCTGATCGCCGACGTGGCGGGCGAAGGGGTCGAATTGGTGAACTCCGGACTGGAGGTCGCCAAATTTGTCAAAGCTCATCTTACGGAGCGGGAGCTCCTGAGCGATGGGAAAAACGGGGGCGGATGCTCCTATTATGTGACCGACGCGGTCGAGAATTTCTGGAACACCGCACAACGGTATATGAAAATCAGTGTGGCGGGGGATGTTTCCTATGTCGATCCGGAGACGCTTTAAAAGCATCCGCGCCGGGGGCAAAAAACCGCCGGCCGGCCTGCCGGCGCGGGTCAGGCCGGCGCCAAGAGGATGTGAAACCGAAAAGATGAAAAAAGACGTTTTGATCTCGATCCGCGGCGTTCAGCTTGTGGACGGGGAAAAAGAATGCATCGAACTGCTGACCACGGGGCGATACTATAAAAAAAACGGGAGCTACTACCTCTCCTACCTCGAGACCGAGGCCACGGGGATGGAAGGCATCCGCACAACCCTTCACATCGAGGACTCCAAGCGTGTGACGATGCTCCGGTCCGGGCGGGCGAAAAGCCAGCTGATCATCGAAAAGGGCTGCCGCCATCAGTGCCACTATGACACCGGCTACGGCTCGATTATGGTGGGGGTGCTCGGGGACCGGATCGACTCGAGGCTGTCCGACGAGGGCGGCGTGCTCGACTTTTCCTATTCGCTGGACATCAATACGGCGCTCGCGAGCGAAAACCGCGTGACCATCACAGTGCGGGACGCCGCCCCGCCGCCCGCGCCGGTGCAGTAGAAAAAGACAGGACGTTCGGCTTGCCGCGGGGAAAAACGGGCGGCAAACCGTCAATGACAATGAAGAAGGAGCAGAAACCAGATGAGAAATCCGATCCGGGAAGCGAAAGAAGAACTCTCTTCGCTGATTTTGGCGGCGATCCGCGCCGCGGCCGCCGATGGCGCGCTGCCCGAGGGGGAAGCGCCCCAGTTCACCGTTGAGATTCCAAACGACCCTGCGCACGGCGATTTTGCCGCGAACGCCGCGATGGTTTCGGCGAGGGCGTTTCACAAGCCGCCGCGCCAGATCGCCGAGGCGATCGTCGCGCATCTTTCCCTGGAGGGGACCCACTTTGAGCGGGCGGAAATCGCAGGGCCGGGTTTCCTCAACTTTTTCGCGTCCGGCCGCTGGTTCGCCGGCGCGGTCGCGGACGCGCTCACCGAGCGGGAGGAGTACGGCCGGACAGGCTTTGGCGGCGGGAAAAAGGTGATGGTCGAGTTCGTCTCGGCCAACCCGACCGGCCCGATGCACATGGGCAACGCCCGGGGCGGCGCGATCGGCGACGGGCTCGCGGCGGCGCTCGACGCGGCGGGCTACGAGGTGACGCGGGAGTTCTATATCAACGACGCGGGGAACCAGATCGAAAAATTCGGCGTCTCGCTCGAGGCGCGCTACTTACAGCATTTCAAAGGCGAGGACGCGGTCCCGTTCCCGGAGGACGGTTACCACGGCGCGGACATCACCGAGCGGAGCGAGGAGTACATCGCGCTCCACGGCGGCGCGCTTCTGGAAGCCGATCCCGCAGAGCGGCGCCGCGCGCTGGTCGAATACGCGCTGCCGAAGAACGTGGAAAAACTCAGGAGCGACCTCGAAAAATACCGGATCACGTTCGACTGCTGGTTCCCGGAATCGAGCCTGCACGAATCGGGCGCGGTGAGGGAAGCGATCGAGACGCTCCAAAGCCGCGGGATGACCTATGAAAAGGACGGGGCCGTCTGGTACAGGGCGACTGAGTTCGGCGGTGAAAAGGACGAAGTCCTGGTGCGGGCAAACGGCTTCCCGACCTACTTTGCGGCGGATATTGCCTATCACTACAACAAGCTCGTGACCCGCGGATACGACCTTGCGATCGACGTCTGGGGGGCCGACCACCACGGGCATGTGGCGCGGCTCAAAGGGGCGATGGAGGCGATCGGCGTCGGCGGGGACAAGCTCGACGTGGTGCTGATGCAGCTGGTGCGGCTGATGAAGGACGGCGAGCCGTTCAAGATGAGCAAGCGGACCGGCAGGGCCGTCACCCTCGGCGATCTGCTCGAGGATATCCCAATCGACGCGGCGCGGTTCTTCTTTAATATGCGGGAGCCGTCGTCCACCCTTGATTTCGACCTTGACCTCGCGGTCGAAGAGTCGAACCAGAACCCGGTCTACTATGTCCAGTACGCGCACGCGAGGATCTCGTCGATCTTCAAAAACTTCGCGGCCGAGGGGATCCGCAGGCGGGAGGTTTCCGAAGCGGAGCTATGCCTGCTGGCCGACCCGGCCGAGCGGGAGCTGATCCGGCAGATCGCGCTCCTGCCCGAGGAGATCATCGCGGCGGCGAAGAACTATGACCCGGCGCGGCTGACCCATTATGTAGTCGAGCTCGCGACCCGGTTCCACCGCTTCTACACGGCCTGCCGGTGCAAGGTCGAGGACGAGCGCCTGATGCAGGCGCGGCTCGCGCTCTGCGAAGCGGCGCAGATCGTCCTTCGCAACGTGCTCTCGATGCTGAAGATCACCGCGCCGGAAACGATGTAACTTTATAGGATGAGGATGACGCGGAGCGCAGGCTCCGCGTCCAGCGGCCGGCCGAACGGCATCGGCCGCTTCCGTCTTCGGGAGGGCAGTGAGTTTTTAGAGCCGAAGGCGGAGAAAACGAACATCAGGAGGGGACAGGGTCCCATATGAAAAAGCCCCGGCGCGGCGAGGAGCCGCGCCGGGACTTTTTCAGGGGGTGACAACAAGCAGAGCGGCAAGCGCCGCAAACGCTTTGTCAAGAGGGGGCGGAGCCCCCATGTCGCCCCTCCTCTCAAAGCTGTGGAAACTCGTATTTTTTGATCTGCGAAAAATCATTATTCTGAACATAATAAACGGCGTGTTCCGTCAATGAGTAAACGAAAGAAACCCTGGTGGCCCATATTCCCTCCTGCCGGACGGCCCGAAGCACAGAAAACGCATCGGTGACAGTAAAATGCTTCCCGAATGCGTTCAGCAGCTGGGCGGTCCTTTCATATCGGTCATCTCCCGGCACAAGAAAGGGCATTGTGCTTTCGGGGGCAAGGACAGAGTAATTGGTAATCAGCGAGTAACGTCCATCATCTTTCCGCCATCCAATGCCCGGTTCGATGATCAGGGCGCGGCCCCGGCGGTCGGACAGCATGGCCTGCATGGTAGCATCCGGGGCATAGACAATCTTTCTTTCCTTCACAATTTCCAACACATCATCGAAATTGATCTTTGCCTGAATAAACTGTTCCGTCAGGTCTGCAATCGTCATGCAGCCTTTGGAATCCTGATAGGCCCCCTCTGGGTTTCCGTGAACATACAACAAGGTTCCCACATTTCCGTTGCGGTTTACGCCATGATAGGAATGACGCACCCCATCGGGCCGCAGGATGCCGATAAAGAAACGGTCTTTTTCTGTTATGATTTTGTGATCCCATACGGCAAGGTCAATCTCAAAATTGAAGCCGGTGATGGTATCGTCACCTCGGTAGACAAATCGAGTACACATGGTCTTTTCCTTTCCTGCGATGTATTTGTTGTTTTTATCGTACTGCCGATACGAACGCTTTTCCATCCACCGGACAATACCGAATCAATCTGTATACAACACAAAAGCAGGGGCTGCATTTTGCAGCCCCTGCCGGTTCATTTCTGATAAATGATTTTCCGAATGGCTGATATGGACAGGAAATATTTTTCCGCTAACGCCTCTATAGAGGCTCCGTTCTGAAACTCTTCTACGATTTGGCGGTTCCGCTGCTGCAATTCCTGCCGGTAGCCCGAAGCTTCTCCCCATCGTTTTTGCTGCGCCTGATCGGCGGGAACATAAAGATAGCCCCCTTGGATATAGCTTTGCAGCTCCTTGACCAGCGCATCGGGAAGAAGATCTTTTGCATTGATATATTTCATGCAGGCTTCCTCCTTGAAATGATCGTCAAGCAGCAAAGCCAGCATTTTGATTATGCGACGATTCTTACTCCATGCAAACGTCGCAATCCACTGGCTTTGCATGGAGCCGCACTTCGTTTAGTTTTGTCATTCGAAATCACTTCTTTCTGTTTCAAAGCATTTTTAGCATGCCACGCAACTTGGCTTTATTTTAAAAAATCCCCCGCATAAAGTGACATTGCATTACAGTAGCAGGTATTGATACTTCACCAACTATGGCGCTCATACACCGCCTCCTGACTATATGTTGTATATTATACCGGGCTTTTTCTGAAAATCCTATCCTTTTCGAAACATAGCGGACTTAAACTCAATTCGACTATTTATCTTTAATTATAAGAAATAATCCGAACCCGTCTCCTATCGGAAACAAGTTCGGATTATATTGGTTTGGCGCGCGTGAAGGGACTCGAACCCCTGACCTACTGGTTCGTAGCCAGTCACTCTATCCAACTGAGCTACACGCGCATGAAAACCGCACCATAAAAACCGGCCCTGGCCGGAGGCGCTTATTTATATTAGCATGTCCGGGGCGCGAAGTCAAGCATCCGGCTGTTTTTCCGCCCCATTTTTCGAGCGCTGCGCCGGCGGTCAGGGTTGCCTTCGAATCTGCTCTATCCGCTCGCGGTATTCCGCCTGGCCGACGATCCCGGCGTTGAGCGGGCCCTTGAGCCCGAGCATTCGGCGCGCCCGCTCGCCGCGGCCCCCGCCGGGGCCCGCGAGGCGGAGCCGCCCGCTTTCGCCGTAGAGCGAGCGCTCATCCCCGCTGGACGCCGGAGAGGGTTCCAAAAGCCGGGCGTTTTCCTCCCGGGCCGCTTCTTAACGATCCAAAATTAAAACATATCCAAACCCAGCGAGCGCCAAAACCGGCAGGATAAAACCGGGGAGCGGGGAGAGGGCGGCAAGCAAAACCGCGGCGGCGATCGCCGCCGCCGGAGATTTCCGTCTGGAATTCCTCTCTTCCGGCCTTTGGCAGTGAACAGCAGCCCGGCTTTGTTTCTATGCCGGGCCGGACGCGGCCGGTCAGCGCCCGTCCCGAATCCGCTGGAACGCGCCCGTCCGCAGGAGCAGGGCCACGACGGCCAGTGTCAAAACCAGCTCCGCCAGAAGATAGGAGCCGTTATAAGTCAGCGAATAGGCCCAGGCCGGCGTTCCTTCGGGCGCATAGGCGGGCCAGATCAGGACGCCGGAGAGGAAATGGCAGACAAACCGCGCCGCGATGACGGCGAAGGTCCCGATCACGGGACCCCATCTGCCAAACGGTTTCCCAACGGCGCCTGCGAGGCCGAGCGCGCCGAACGCGAAGATATAGTCGAGGAGCGCCGCCAGCAGAAACTGCCAGAGGCCCGGGGCGGGCGGCGGATAAAAGCCCATCAGCATCTGGATCAGCGCATAGACGAACGAGGTCAAAAGCCCCCATTTCGGCCCGTAGAGAAACGAGTAAAGGATGATCGGGGCCATGCCCGCCGCCGTGACGTTCCCGCCGTTCGGAAGCTGATAGAGGATAATCATCGAAAGGGCGGCCGCCATCGCGACGGCGGCGGCGCCCTGCGAAAGTTTTCGGGTTCTCATCTGCACAATTTTCCTTTCAAAAGGGAACCGGCGCGGCGCCTCCAACAAAAAACGCCGCGGGATTCCGCGGCAGTTTCCGTTTCCGTTCTCCCTCCGCCGGCATTACCCGGATCAGGTTCGAGGGTTGGGATCCCGGCTCGTTTTGAAATCCCTCTCAGCCGGCCGCGCGCCAGCACCCCTGTTTTCGATTGAAAGCCGTTTGGCTTTGGTTATATGATAGCACAAAACCGGCCGCAATTCAAGGCTGTCCCCTTCTGTTCGACCGTTTGGGGCAGGAGTTTCGGTGGAAAAGCGACGGAGTTTTCTGGAAATATCAGGAAACTCCCTGCTATAATCAAAACCGAAAGAAAGGGGGCGGACAGATGAAAAACCGGCGAAACCGAAAACGCGGACGAGCCGTTTGCGGCGCGCGGTGCGCGCTTACCCTTACGGCGGTGTTTCTCCTGGGCCTTTTGCCCGGCTTTCTCATGATGGAACAGGCCGCACAGGCGGAAGAGCCGGCGGCCGCCGCGGCCGCGGTGTTCGAGGAAGTCGAAATCCGGGACGAGACGGGCGGCGCATCCGAGCCGGCGGCAAAGCCCGCTCCGGCGCTCTACGGGGGAGACGGCCGCGGCTCCATCCGCTCCACCGACGCCTCCTCGCGGCCGGCCGACGCGCTGGCCGACAGCCAGACGGCGCTTCTGTTCGAATATTTCGACCGCTATGCCGCCGCGCTCGGGGCGTTGGAGGAGACAAGCCTCCTCGACCTGTTCGATGAGTCCGATCCATCGGCCAAGGAAAGCGCTTGGATCGACCAGACCGCGCTGACCTATCTGATTGAACTGCGGCGGATGAGCGGCCGCGACCTTTCATTTTCCGACTACGACTACGGCCTGACCTTCGAGGCGGTCGAGCGCTCCGGCGACGGCCTCAGGGTAGTGCTGCTCGAAGATCAGCGGACGCGCTTCGCCTCGCTCGGGGAAATTGACTCCTTCACCGCCGGAATCGGGCATGTTTTCGTCCTGCGGGAGACTGGGGACGGATGGAAAATCGCCGCGCACCAGCGGTTCGAGGACCTGCAGGAACAGATTGAAGAAGGTTTTTCCCGACACGCCGGGGGTAATCCCGAAGAGGTTTCCAAACTGGTCTTGGACGAGCTTCTCGCCGATGCAAAGGAAAACATCGCGGCGCGGGAAACCGCTTACGCCGAATACCGCGCGCGGCGCGGGAACCTTCTCTCCACCGACCGGACCTGGGACTGCGATTACGACCGCGCCGCCGCCGTGGCCTACGCCCGCGCCTGGACCGACCCGGTGCGCGCGGCGCGGAACCCGGACTTCGGAAGATATGATCAATACGGCGGAAACTGCAACAACTTCACCTCCCAGTGCCTTCTGGCCGGGGGAATCCCGATGGATCATGAAGGAGACGCGCAGTGGAAATGGTACGGCGAGGAGGTCAACGTCCGGGAATCGGCCTCCGGCCGCTCGCCATCCTGGGCCGGCGTCGACGAATTTTACGAATACTGCCTGCAAAACGAGGGGTTCGGCCTGGTAAGCGAGGCGACCGACAACATCTATCTCGCCCAGCCCGGCGATATTCTCCAGTTCGGCTCGCTCGGCGAGTGGGAGCACTCAGTGATCGTAACCGGCATCCTCGCCGACGAAAACGGCTTTACCGCCGACCTGCTGATCCACTCCAACACGGCCGACCGGATGGACTATCCGGCCAGCGCCTATTCCTATTCTGAAATGCGGCTGATCCGCATCTTTGGCTGGAACGAGGGCTGAACGCCCCTTTCCCCCAAAACGCCGCAGGACCCCGGGCCGTCTGGTCCGGGGTCCTGCGGTCTCTTATCAAGAGGATGCAGAGAGAGAGTCAGATCGTCCTCTTTCGCCGGGGGAGGTTTATTCCCGGGCGGCTTCGAGGATGGTGTTGGCATAGCTCGGGCGGGCGGCCTCCCCCTCTTTGAGGACGAGGAAGCGGCCGTCCCAGTTCCCGCTCACAAGCGCCTGAAGATACGAAAGGTCCGCCGCATACTGCATCGTTCCGGCTGGAGCGAGGCGGTACAGCGGAAGGCCGAGCGGGCTCTGCACCAGGCAGGGCGTCCCGCACTTCCGGTCCAGAAGCGGACAGGGCGCGTGATCGGGGTCGCGAACAAAACGCGGCTCGTCGCCGGCCTCGGAAAAGAGGTCGCGGTATCGGTCGTTCGAGCCGAGCAGGAGCGCCATGCAGCTGTGGGCGGGCGCGATGACAACCGGGGTTTTCCCGGCGGTCAGCCCTTCCACGCCGCAGAGGCCGGCCGCGATCAGGATGGCGTCGAAGCCCATCTCATCGCAGCGGTCCACCTTCTGCTGGAGGTCGCCGCGGAGCAGCTCCGCAGGATCGAGAAGGTCCACCGTTATGTAGTGGGGGGACAGGGATGAGAGGTGATACAGCTCTCTGGACAGCGAGCTGCACCCGATCAGTCTGAATTTCATGCCGATTCTCCTTTTCCTTTTCCGCAGCCGCGGGGCGCGGCATCGAAATTTGTTTTGTTCTATGAAAAAAGTGTATAATAAACGCGAACAACTTTTCAATGGAAGGTTGCGCCAAACTCCCCTGTTAATAGGATAAAACGGCCCTTTTTGGGCATGGGGAAGAAGATACCAGCTTCCAGTGGAAGAAACTGGCCCCATCATTGGCACTTCTTTCCCGCCCGGGGCGGGCAAGGCGCGCCGGTGCAAAACAAGAGATCGTAAAGGAGAAAACGGATGACAGGACAGACCGAACCCCGCGCTTCTGGATATGGACCCCCGCGGCAGCGGGCGCTGCTCGCAGCGATCGACACCGGGGAATACGACCCCGAAACCTCGCTGGACGAGCTGACGGAACTTGCGCGCTCCGCCGGGGCTGAGGTGGCCGGCCGGATGATTCAAAAGCGGGACGCGCCGGATGCAGCGACCTGCATCGGCGCGGGAAGGCTGGAGGAAGCGGCCGCGTTTATCCGGGACAACCAGGTTGAACTGATGATCTTCGACCTCGAGCTTTCGAAAAGCCAGTTGGCCAACATCGAAGAAGCCGTCGGCGTCCGGGTGGTGGACCGGACGATGCTGATCCTCGACATCTTCGCGCAGCGCGCGAAATCAAGCGAGGGGCGGCTCCAGGTCGAGCTCGCGCAGCAGCGCTACCTCCTGCCGCGCCTGCGGGGGCAGGGGAGCGAACTCTCGCGGCTCGGCGGCGGCATCGGCACCCGCGGGCCGGGCGAAACCAAGCTCGAAAGCGACCGGCGGCACATCCGCCGGCGGATCGCCGCGCTCGAGCGGGAGCTTGAGGAGGTGGGGCGCCGCCGCGCGCTGGTCCGGGGCCGCCGGCAGAAAAACGAGGCGCCGGCCATCGCGATCGTCGGCTACACCAACGTCGGGAAGTCGACCCTTCTCAACCGCCTCACCGCGGCGGGGGTCCTGGCGGAGGACATGCTGTTCGCGACCCTCGACCCGACCGCCCGGGCGCTGGCCCTGCCGGACGGCCGGACGGCGGTGCTGATCGACACGGTCGGGCTGGTGCGCCGGCTGCCGCACCACCTGGTGGAGGCGTTCCGCTCGACGCTCGAGGAGGCGGCTCAGGCCGATCTGATCTGGAACGTCTGCGACGCCTCCGCGCCGGATATGGAGGAGCAGCTCGCCGTGACGCGCGAGCTGCTCGCGGGCCTCGGGGCCGAGGGGGTCCCGGTGCTCGACGTGCTAAACAAATGCGACCGCCTCGCGCTGCCGCCGTTTCTGCCGGGCGGCGGCGGGATCGCGCCGGTCGCCATCAGCGCAAAAACCGGTTATGGCCTTGACGCGCTGCTTTCCGCGACGGCGAAGGCGCTCCGGGCCGCGCACACCCGCCTCACCCTCCTGATCCCGTATTCGGAGGGCGGGTTCGCCGCCGAGATCCGCGCCCGCGGGCGGGTGTTTTCCGAGGAGTTCTGCGAGAAAGGCGTCCTTCTCGACGCTCTGGTCGACAACCGGCTTCTCCATCGGGCCAGAAAATTCCTGGCCGCCGCGGAAAAATGAAGGATTTTCGAAATATCTCCTGCAAATCCGGTGATTTCGCTTGATAAAATGCACGGAAAATTTCAATTTTTTATTCTCACGCTCCCTGTGCAAAAGCCTTGAAAATTCCGGTAATTCATGTTATATTCAAACAGCGGCGGATGTTCTCCGCCGCCTGGAATTTCATTTCAACCCAAATCAGGAAAACAGCGCACGAAAAATCGGGGTCAATCGGGGCGGTCTTCCGCGGCGCAGGCATGGCGGATTCGCGCATATCTTGCAAGGGCGCGAATCTGTGGATGTCAAATCGGACGAAGCCCTGTTCGAATGAAAGGATGGTTACACGAATGAAAAAAATCGGATTCACCGAAACCGTGCTCAGAGACGCGAACCAGTCCCAGATCGCGACCAGAATGCCCTTCTCGAAATTCGAAGGGATTCTTTCCGAAATGGATAAGGCCGGTTACTACTCGCTCGAATGCTGGGGGGGCGCAACCTTCGACTCCTGCCTGCGGTATCTCGACGAGGACCCGTGGGAGCGCCTGCGGAAAATCCGCAAGGCGGTCCCGAACACCAAGCTCCAGATGCTGCTGCGCGGCCAGAATCTCCTGGGCTACCGCCCGTATCCGGACGACGTTGTGCAGAAGTTCGTCGAATACTCGATCAAGAACGGCATTGACATCCTGCGCATCTTCGACGCCCTCAACGACCCGAACAACCTCCGGGTCGCCATCGAAGCGACCAAAAAATACGGCGGGCACGCCTCCGGCGCGATCTGCTTTACCATCAGCCCGATCCACACCCTCGAAAATTATGTAAAGCTCGCCAAAGAACTTGAGTCGATGGGCTGCGATTCGATCTGCATCAAGGATATGTCCGGCATCATGGGCCCGGGCGAGGCGTACGATCTGGTCAAGGCGATCAAGGAGAACGTAAAGCTCCCCGTCATCGTCCACACCCACTCCACCACCGGCCTCGGCCCAATGACCTACCTCAAGGCGATCGAGGGCGGCGCAGACGTCATCGACACCGCGATCTCCTGCCTCTCGGGCGGCACCAGCCAGCCCGCGACCGAGAGCATGGTCTATGCGGTGCGCCAGCTCGGCTATGAAGTGGACGTGAAAGACGATTCGCTCAAGAAAATCAACGACCACTTCCTCCCGGTCCAGAAGGAAGCGATCGAATCCGGCCTGCTCGACCCCTATGTCCTCGGAACCAAAACCGACGCGCTGATCTACCAGGTCCCGGGCGGCATGCTTTCGAACCTCATCGCGCAGCTCAAGGCCCAGAACGCCTCCGACAAGCTCGATCAGGTGCTTGAGGAAATCCCGACCGTCAAACGCGAACTCGGCTATCCCCCGCTCGTCACCCCGATGAGCCAAATGACCGGCGTGCAGGCGGTGATGAACGTCCTCGCGGGAGAACGCTACAAAGTCGTCTCCAACGAGATCCGCTCCTACGTCAGGGGCGAATACGGGCGTGCGCCGGGCGAGCTGGACGCGGGCCTTGTGAAGAAAATCCTCGGCAGCGAACCCCGGATGACCGGGCGCTTCGCCGACACCCTCGCCCCGGCGTTTGAGGAGGCCAAGAAAAAGCTCGGCTCTCGGGCGAAGAGCGACGAAGACGTCCTTATGTATATCGCGTTCCCGCCGCTGGCGGAAAAGCTGTTCGACCGCCGCGAAGGGAAGGCGGCGCCCGCCGCCCCCGCGCCCGCCGTGAAGAAGGTTGCTTACAGCGTCCGGCGCGCCGATTGATGGGAGGGGAGTTTTGATGGAGAATTTCTTAGCGCCCATGCTCCTTACGGCCGGGTTCAGGTTTGATCCGACCGGCCCGGCGATTTTGTTCGGCGCGGTCATCCTTATGGTGATCTATATTGTGATGCAGAGGAAACGCGAGGAGGCGGCGGAGGAAGAAGCGCAGCGCGCCGCAGCCCAGCAGGCCCCCGCGCCCGCGCCGAAGCCTTCCGCGCCCGCGCCGAAGCCTTCCGCTCCCGCGCCGAAGCCTTCCGCTCCCGCGCCGAAGCCTCCCGCTCCTGCGCCGAAGCCTCCCGCTCCCGCGCCGAAGCCTCCCGCTCCCGCGGTCTTGGAAAAGGCGCCGGAGCCCGCGAAGGCGGCGGCTCCAGCCGCCCCCGCGCCCGCGGCGCTCGTTGCGGACGAGGTCGCGCTTTGCGACGTGGACGAGGCGTCCGCCGCGATGATCATGGCGATTGTCTGTGACGAAGCCGGCGAGGCCCCCGAAACCCTCAGATTCCGGTCGATCCGGCAGATCAAAGCGTAAGAAGGAGGAGCAACCGAACATCATGAAATATATCGTTACACTTGGTGGAAAGAACTATGAGGTCGAGGTTGACCGGGGCGAAGCCTCGCTGCTCGGCGTGACCGAGGGCGCCGCCCCTGCGCCGAAGGCAAAAGCGGCGCCGAAACCCGCCCCGGCGAAGACGGCGGAGGGTACCCCTGTGAACGCACCAATGCCCGGCACGGTGATGAAAATCCTCGTGGAAGCGGGGCAGAAGGTCAAAAAGGGCGAAGTCATCCTCATCTTTGAGGCGATGAAGATGGAAAACGAGGTCACCGCGCCGGTTGACGGCACGGTGAGCGCGATCGTGACCGAAGTCGGCGCATCCCTCAACAAAGGCGATCTGCTGCTCGGTATCAAGTAAACAAAGCGGCGGTTTAAAAACCCGCGCCCCGGCTTTTGTAGCCGGGGCGCGGGTTTTGTTCGATGCTTTCTCCCGGATCCAGACCGGCCTCCCGCGCATTACAAGCCGCGCTTTTGCCCGGAGCGGATTTCTCTTTTTATTCCGGCTGATCGCCGGTCTCGTCAAGCGCCGCCTCGGAAATCTCATCCCGGTTCCGGAAGACGAACCAGAGATCCGCGTACCGGATCATTGCCGCCATCAGCACCAGCGCCGAAGCCGCGAGATTGCGCTCCGCCGAAATCCGCCCGACCTCGGTCTGCGCGCTCGAAAGGGTCTTGACCGCGAGGCAGAAAAAGAACCCGAGCGCCCCGATCACCATCCACCCGGCGGTGAACCGGAGCGGGAACGTGCTCGGCACTTCGGCCGCCGCCCCGGCGCCGCAGTTCGAGAGGACCAGCCGCCTGCGCTCGGTCAGCGTTGCGCGAAGGGACAGAAACAACGTCGCGAGGATGATCAGGATAAAGGCAATCGACCAGTCTACATCCCGGAGCGCCTCGCAGAAGGCTTCGCCGGCCAGCGTCCCGCCCGTCTGGGAACCGGCTTCGTCCATATCGGCCGCCGCAGCGGACGCGCCGGGGCTCCCGCTTTTTTCCATCGCATCGTACTGAATTTTCGTCTCCGCCATGATGCGGGCGCGCCCCCTTCCTTCCGCTATCATTTTATCCCGGCAGCGCGGAATTGGTGCGCAGTCAAAAAACGCCCCGGCGCAAATCCGCCGGGGCGTTTCGCTGTGCTCTGCGGTCAGTGAAAATACTGGAGAATGAACGCCGCGGCGAGCCGCGCGCCCTTTTTCAGCGAGGGAAGCGAGATCCACTCCTCCCGCGTGTGGCTGCCCGCGCCGTCCACCAGCGCGAAGCAGACCGCCGGAATGCCGAGCGAAAGCGGGATGTTGCAGTCGGTCGAAGCCGAGCCGGCCATGTGCGGGACCCCGGTGAACGCCTCGCAGTACCGCTTCGCCCGCTCGGTGAGTTCGGAAAGCCTTGCCCCGTCCACTGCGCCCGCGCAGGGGCGCACCCCGAGAATCTCGGACTCTACCTCGATCCCCATGGCGCGGTAGGTGTCGGCGGCCGACTCGAACAGGCGGTCCATCGCCTCCAGGCCCCGCCGGTCGTCCGACCGGTATTCATAGAGCATCGAGGCCTCCTGTGCAATCGAGTTGACCGAGGTTCCGCCCGAAATGGTTCCGACGTTAAAGGTTGTCTTCCCGAACGGCGGGGCCTTCATCGCGTAGAGCGTCGTGATCATCGACGAGAGATAATAGATCGCGTTCCGGTTCCCGAACGCCGAAAACGAATGCCCGCCCTCGGTCCGGACGGTCACCCGGCGGCGGGTCGATCCGACCGCGTTGTTGCAGAGCATCCCGAAGTGCCCGTCAAACGAGACGACCTCCCGCACCCTCCCGGCGTACCGTTCCATGATCGCGCGGCAGCCCTTGAGGTTTCCAAGGCCCTCCTCGCAGGAATTCGCCGCGAAGACCACCCCGGTCTTCGGCCGGAGCCCGCGCTGTGCGGCATACCGCGCGATCTGGAGCATTGCGACAAGGTTCGCCGTGTCGTCCCCGACGCCGGGGCCGACTGCCCGCTCGCCGCAGACCGTGATCGGAAGGGGATCGAGATCCGGGAACACCACGTCGGTGTGCGCCATCAGGACCACAATCTCATCCGCGCCCTCGCAGCCGATTGGCCAGAGGACGTTTTTCGCCCCATCGACAAACACCCCCTTCGCCCCGGCTTCCTCGAGGAAGCGCTTCACCCATTCGGCGCGGCGGTCCTCCTGGCCGGAGGGGGCGGGGATGCGCGCGAGTTCGAGGAGTTTTTGCACCAGCGTTTCTTCGTTCTCTTTGAGATACCGCTCCATTTCAATAGGCAGGGCCCTGTTCATTGCATCGTCATCCTTTCGGCGTGGCCTGGTTACTGCTTTTCAGCGGCCGTTTCAGAAGCGGGGCACGCGAGAAAGCGAATGCTTCCGGCCCCTTCCTTTACCGGCGGGCCGCCGGGGCTCCAAAGCCCGAACCGGGAACCCCGTCCGCCGGAACCGGGAACCCCCGCGCCGCGCCTTTTAAGCGCAAAGCCCGCCGTGAACTTTAGCTCACTCCCAATCCAGACGCACCGGGCGGCGCGCCCGCCGCCGGGGCCGTCCACACAAGAAGCCCCGCCGCGCGCCAGGAGGGCCGTCTTCAATTTCACACAGCGCTTCCTCCGCATACCGTTGCATACTATCAATGATTGTAGCATGCGCCGTAAAAAAGAACAACTGGACCGAGGCGCGGGCCCCTGCCGTTTTATCTGGGCGCAAACCAATAAAATACAGCATCCCCGGCGGAAAGGTTCCTTCCGCCGGGGATGTCCGCCCCATCGCCGCCGCAAACGCCATCGGATCGTTTGATGGCGGCGGGTTTTCCCGCCGCACGCCGCCCGGCCGGATCCGGGTTTATACCGCGCCGTCTTCAGAAAGCGGCAGCGAAAGCGTGAAAACCGTCCCTTCGCCCGCCGCGCTCTGTACGCCGACGGCGCCGCCGTGCCTTTCGGCGATGTCCCGCACCAGCGTCAGGCCGAGGCCGGAGCCGCCCATCGCGCGGGAGCGGGACCGGTCCGCCCGGTAAAAGGGTTCGAAGATGTGTTCCAGGTCTTCGGCGCAAATGCCGGCCCCGGTGTCTTCGACGCGCAATTTGGCCCAGCCTTCCCCTGCCGAAGCCGAAAGATGGATCGAGCCGCCCTCGCGGTTATACTTGACCGCGTTCTCAGCCAGATTAAACAGCGCGCGGAACAGCATCGACCGGCTGCCTCTCACCCTGAGTCCCGGCGGCACATCCGCGGTAACCGTGAGGCGTTTTTCCGCGATCCGCGGCGAGAGTTCGCCGAGCGCCTCCGAGCAGAGCTCCGCAAGGGATACCTCCCCCTGCGGCTCATCCTGCTGATTGGACGAGAGGCGAAGCAGGTCCTCGACCAGCCGGATCATCCGCTCCGTATTGGTCTTGGCGACGGCCAGCGCCTTTTCCATCCGCGCGGGGGAGGGGCGCTCCTCCAGCTCCAACACTTCCATCCCCAGCTGGATGTTGGCCAGCGGGGTTCTCAGCTCGTGGGCCGCGCTGGCGGAAAAACGCTTCTGCCGCTCAAACGACGCGCTGACCTTGTCCATCATGGCGTTGAACGAATTGGTCAGCCGTCCGACCTCGTCCTGCCTTCCGTTCGCGTCCACCCGCCGGGACAGGTCGCTTCCGCTGACCTCCTCGATTGCTGCGGACAGCTCCCGCACCGGCCGGAGGGCCTGCCCCGCCATCAGCCAGGTCGCCCCCGTTCCGAGAAGCGTCACCAGAAGCAAACCCGCGGCCCCCCAGAGGTTAAACCGCTTTCCCGCTTTGGAGAAGGTGACCGCGACGGTATATCCCGTCTCGTCAAGGCCCTCTTCCGGCGGTTCTTCCGGGGAAACCAGGATGCCCCCGCCGCCGTCCCGGATCCCGTCATCGGGAACCGTCCCGCCGGGACGGGGCAGGGCCGTCCCGGCTCCGGCCGCATACTGCACCTGAGCGGTCACAAGTTCCTGCTGCAGCTGCTGCACAAAGATGCGGTCGGCGCTGACCATCGACACGGCCGTCAGAAGGAGCGCGGAACCTGCGGTCACCAACGCCGATAGCAGCGTCAGCCGCGCGCGCAGGGACAGTTTCTTCAGCATGAGGATTCCTCCCGGTCGATCACATATCCGGCGCCGCGGATGCTTCTGATCAGCGCCTGGCCGCACGCAGCCGACAATTTCCTGCGGATTGCGCTGATATAAACCTTCACCTGATTGCTGAACGGGTCCGCCTCGCTGTCCCAGATATGTTCCAGCAGCTCTTCGGCGCTGACCGGGCGGCCGATGTTGACCATCAGGTATTCCAGGATCGCGAATTCCCGCATCGAGAACTCGACCGGCCGCCCGTTCACGGTCACAGCCTTTGCAGCGGTATCCAGCCGGAGGCCGCCCCGCACAAGGGCAGCCTCCGGCTGGAGAAAGGACCGGCGGAGCAGCGCGCGCACCCGCGCCTCGAGCTCCCCAAAATGAAACGGTTTGGTGAGGTAATCGCTGGCGCCCCGGTCGAGGCCCTCTATTTTGTCCTCGATTTGAGAACGCGCCGAGAGAATCAGCACCTTTGTCTGCCGCTCCTGCTGCCGGATGCGGCGCAGCGCCTCCATCCCGTCCATGCCGGGAAGATTGAGGTCCAGAATCAGCAGGTCATATTCGTTGACCTCGCAAAGCTCCACCGCCTCCCCGCCGTCGGCGGCCTCGTCGACGGCGTAGCCGCGTTTGCGAAGGCCATAGCAAAGCGCCTCCCTCATGTCTTCTTCATCTTCCGCAATCAGAAGCCTCATCGCGTCTCAAATCCTTTTCCAATCGTTTGTTCCTGCAATCACAGCATTTAGCGGTTATCTCCCCGACGGGGTGAATTGAAACTGCGCGCCCTCAGGGAGCTGGAACACGCTGACGACCACCTTAGTTCCATCCTCTGTCATAAAATAAACCTCGCCGTTTTCATCGGTTTTGAAATCTACATTCTCCATGCCGGTGGTTTTGATTTCCGTTCCGTCTACGCGGCAGACCTTTGCTTCCACCGTCTTTCCCTCCTGGACGGCGGCGGAGCTTGTGACCGTGACTTCATCCGGAAGCTCCGCGGCGGAAGCGGTCACTGCGGAGAGGGCGGTCACTGTGGCGACTGCGAGCATTGCGCCCATCAATTTGTTTTTACGGATCATCATAGTTCCTCCTTCAATAAACTCTATGTTTCTGCATACCTGTGATTGCAGTTCCAGTATACCGGAAGACAGGTTAAAGGAAGGTTAAAAAACGCCCGGCGCCATCTTTCCTTCCGAAACCGCGTTGGAGAAGCGCCAGCCGCCCGAGTCCGTTTTTATCGGAGACCGGCGCCTCCCGCGGCCGGCCTATGTGATCCGCACCGAAACAGTGAGGGCTGGCCCCTCTTTTTGATGCATCGCTTCCCGCAGAAATTCCATCCGGCATATTTTCCTTTTCATCCCTCACGACCATCCTCCGGCGCGGCCGTTTCCTGGGTTTTGCGAATCGGCCGGGATCCCCGGGGATGGTAAAGGATGGCGGACCGCCGGAAAACGGCCGCCGCCCCCATAGCGGGGGAAACCCAGAAAGCGGCCGCCCGTCCGGCCAAAGAGCGCGAAAATCCGCTTGACGAAACGGCCTTTTGTCAGTAAACTAAAGAGGTTACCAGACAGAGAACAGGAGGGTTCCAGCTTTGCTCAACAGCGAAAAAACGATGGAAGCCATCACCAACCTTGCAAAGGCGAGGGGGTTTGTATACGCGGGTTCCGAGATTTACGGGGGCCTGGCAAACACCTGGGACTACGGCCCGCTCGGCGTGGAGTTCAAAAACAACGTCAAGCGCGCCTGGTGGAAGAAGTTCGTGCAGGAGTCGCCCTACAACGTGGGCCTTGACTCCGCGATCCTGATGAACCCCGAGGTTTGGGTCGCCTCCGGCCATGTGGGCGGCTTTTCCGATCCGCTGATGGACTGCCGGAGCTGCAAAACCCGCCACCGCGCGGACAAGCTGATCGAGGACCAGTGCGGCGTCGCGCCCAACGGCTGGAGCGATCAGCAGATGCTCGGCTACATCCGCGAAAACCATGTCAAGTGCCCGGACTGCGGCGCGGAAGACTTCACCGACATCCGGAAGTTCAACCTCATGTTCAAAACCCACCAGGGCGTGACTGAGGACGCCAAAAACGAGGTCTACCTCCGCCCCGAGACGGCGCAGGGCATCTTCGTCAACTTCGCGAACGTCCAGCGCACCACCCGCAAAAAGCTCCCGTTCGGCGTCTGCCAGATCGGAAAGAGCTTCCGAAACGAGATCACCCCCGGAAACTTCACCTTCCGCACCCGGGAATTTGAGCAGATGGAGCTGGAGTTCTTCGTCAAGCCCGGCACCGACCTCGAGTGGTTCGATTACTGGCGGGAGCACTGCCGGTCGTTCCTTCGGGCGCTCGGCCTTCGGGACGAGAATCTTCGGATCCGCGACCACGAGAAGGAAGAGCTCTCGCACTACTCCAAGGCGACCAGCGACATCGAATTCCTGTTCCCGTTCGGCTGGGGCGAGCTCTGGGGCATTGCCGACCGGACCGATTTCGACCTCGGCCGCCACCAGGAAACCAGCGGCAAGAGCCTGGAATACTTCGACCACGAGGCCAACGAACACTATCTCCCATATGTGATCGAGCCTTCGCTCGGCGCCGACCGGGTCGCGCTCGCCTTCCTCTGCGACGCCTATGACGAGGAGGAGGTCGCCGCAGGCGACACCCGTGTGGTCCTCCGGCTGCATCCGTTCCTCGCGCCGTTCAAGGCCTGCGTGCTCCCGCTCTCGAAAAAGCTGTCCGATCAGGCGGGGAAGCTCTATGAAGACCTTTCGAAGGAGTTCATGGTCGACTACGACGAGGCGGGTTCCATCGGAAAGCGCTACCGCCGTCAGGACGAGATCGGCACCCCGCTCTGCATCACCTACGACTTCGACTCGGTCGAGGACGGCGCGGTGACCATCCGCGACCGCGACACGATGGAGCAGGTCCGCCTGCCAATCGGCGAGGTCCGGGATTATATCCGCAGGAAGATCGCGTTTTAACCAAAGCCGCATGCCGGGACGCGCCCCGGCATAGAAATAAAACAAGCGCCGCCCCCGCAGCGACGGCCGGGCCGACCGGGCCGGGTTCGCTGCGGGGGCGGGGCCTTATTGGGGATCTTTTCCGCTCTCTGAAGGGAGGAGCCATATGTCGGAATTGATAGGCCGGGCCTGGATCGAAATCGACCTCGACCGGATTGGAGAAAACCTCGCGCTGGTGCGGCGGCATCTTCCAAAGGGCTGCAGCCTCATGGCGGTTGTCAAAGCCGACGCCTATTCGATGGGCGCGGTGAAGATCGCGCGCTATCTCGCCGGAAAGGGCGTCCGGCGCTTCGCCGTCGCGACCCTGCCGGAGGGCGCGGCCCTGCGCCGGGCCGGAATCGAAGGCGAGATCCTGTGCCTTGGCTATACGCCGCCGCGCTTTGCAGGAACGCTGGCCCGCTTCGGCATCACCCAGACGCTGACCGAGCTCCCCTACGCGAAAAAGCTTGCGTCGGCCGCCCTAACGGCGGGGGTAAGCGTCCCCGCGCAGGTCGCGGTGGACACCGGGATGCACCGTATCGGCTTTTCCTGGGCCGATCCCGCTTCGGCGGCCGAAGCCTACCGGCTGCGCGGCTTGTTCGTGACCGGGGCGTTCACCCACTTTTCGAGCGCGGACGACGGGAGCGACGGCGCGGACGAATACTGCCAGCTTCAGTTCTCCCGCTTCGCGTCGTTCCAGAAGGCGATGGAGGAGCGCGGCGTCTCCATCGGCGAGCGGCACATGTGCAACAGCGGCGGCACGCAGAAATACGGCTGCGCCCATTTCGACGCCGTCCGGGTGGGGCTGCTTCTGTTCGGCGCTAACGCCGCCTGCGGCATCGAACCGTGGGAGCTCAAACAGGCAATCAGCGTCAAAGCCGCCGTCGCAATGGTCAAGCCCATCGAAAAGGGGGCCTGCGTTTCCTATTCCAGGACCTACACCGCGCCGGAGCCCCGCCGGGTCGCAACCCTCTGCATCGGCTATGCGGACGGCTACCCGCGGGAGCTTTCGAACCGCGGGAAGGTCATCCTCCACGGCAAGTGGGCGCCGGTCCTCGGCCGGGTCTGCATGGACCAGATGATCGTCGACGTCACCGGCATCCCGGAGGCGAAGGCGGGGGATACGGCGACCGTTCTCGGAGAGGGGGGCGGGCTGTCCCTCGGGATCAACGACCTCGCCGCGCTCCAGCCGACCGCCCCGCACGAGGTGCTGACCCGTTTCAACCGCCGGCTCCCGCGCTGCTATTTTGAAAACGGCGCTCTCAGGGAAACGGTCGATTACACCGACTTTGACGTCAATTTATAGGCAAAAGCGCAGGGAGAATCAACAGCTTGTTGATTCTCCCTGTTTTTATACCGGAAAACGGGCCGGCGGACGGTATTTTAAATCCCTTCGCCCTGTCACTGCGAAAACGCGCGGCAGGGATCCGCTAAAAACATTGTCAGAACCGGCGCGGCTTGGCCCGATATTTTGCTCTCGAGCCCCCCAATGAAAACGCCCGGAACCGATTGGATTCGGCTGCGGGCGTCCGGCTTCATTTTACCGGAATTTGAGGTTTTTGGGCTGATAACGTTTGACCGCCGCGTCGTTCCAGACGATCCCGTCCTGATCCGCGGCGCTGAGCAGTTCCGACTCATACTCTGCGCTCTTGAGGTTTGAGAGCAGCGTCTCCTTCCCGTTGGTGAAGTCGTCCGGGTCGGCCATCAGATCTTTGCGGATAAAGACCGCCTTATACCCGCTCGACTCATAGACGGCCGGAACGTTCAGTTCGTCGGAAGCGAACACCGCGTCGAGGAACGCCTGAGGATAATAGCCCGACGAATCCTTGGAGACGATGATATCATGGTAGTTCTCGTCGTCCTCGTGCCCCTCGTGGGAGACAGGTTCCTCCCCGGATGCGGCGGCGTCTTCCTCGTCCTTCATCTGGATGAGCTTATGGAACGGTTCGCCCGACTCCGCGAGTTCCATATAGCGCCCGACCCGCTCGTCGAGCTGTTCAAGGCCCGCTTCATCGAGCGCGGAACCGTCTGAATTCGTCTTCGGGAATATGATCTGTGCGACACGCTTGTAATTTGTTTGATAGTAATCAAGCAGTTCGTCTTCTGAAACTTCTTTTTCGCCGCCCTCGCCGTAGTAGGCATAGAACAGCTTCGAATACTTTGCGCTCGAAAGGGCGACCAGTTCGATTGAAGACTTGGAGATTCCGTTTTTCTCATAAACTGCCCCGTTGGCTTCCCAGGCCGAATTGACGCCGGACAGCGCCGCATCGGTTTCCTCTTCCGTGAGGGAGAGGCCGAGCCGCTGGAATTCCAGCTCCGTCGCGATCTGGCGTTTCACCGCTTCCTGCGCCTTCTGGGTGACCCAGTCGCTGAAAGAAACGCCGTCGATCGACTGCTTCATCGGGTCCTCCTGGGGGTCGGATACCTGATAGAACCCGCTCTCATAGGCCGTGATCTGATAATAGAGATAAACGCCGGCCGGGACGGTCTGTCCGTCGCCGTAAGAGGCGATTGTTGTCGTATTTTTCCCCAACTCGCAGCCGCCGAGCGAAACCAGCGTCAGCGCCGAGGCGAGGAGCGCCAGGATTTTCCGTTTCCTCATCGATGTATTCCTCCAAATAATCGTCGTTTGAGACGCGCGGACGGTTTCGCACCGTCCGGGGCGCATAGTCTTGGATTATTATACCCGAGAAAAGAGGGAAAAACAAGAAAAAGCGTCAAATGTCCCTGGAAAGGCCGGATCGCCGGAACAAACGCCCGAGTCCTCCCACATTAGCCTTTGAAGAAAGCAAGCGGACTTGATAAAATGATCTGTAAAGATTGGAGAATAAAGAAAAGGAGGCTGCAAGGAGAAGGATAATGGTTTGCAAGATTAGAAAATGGGCGGTATCAGACGCAAAGGATTTGACATCCGCCATTTCGAACAAGAAAGTACAGGACAACCTTCGAGACGGATTGCCTTATCCCTATACGGAACGGGATGGGGTGGATTTTATCTCCGCCATGCTTTCGGCAGATGAAAATGAAACATTCGCATTTGCGATTACCGTAGGCGATAAGGCGATTGGAAGCATCAACGCCTGCCGCCAGGGAAATATCCACAGACGGGCCGCTGAACTGGGATATTATATCGCAGAAGAATACTGGGGCAAAGGAATTGCGACCGAGGCTGTCAGGCAAACCTGTAGGTATGTTTTTGAAAACAGCGACATCATACGGATTTATGCAGAACCGTTTGCACACAATCTTGCATCCTGCCGGGTGCTTGAAAAAGCGGGTTTTCAGTATGAAGGGACATTAAGGAGCAACGCAGTCAAGAATGGCAGAATAGTTGATATGAAAATGTATTCTCTGTTGAAAAAGGAAAATGGATCATGCCGCAGCATATCATTGTTTTAGATTACAGCCCCGATTGGCCGGTAAAATATCAGAAAGAAAAAGAAAAGATAACCGCAATCCTAAAAGATAATTGCATTGCAGTTTACCATATCGGAAGCACATCGGTACCGGGGCTGGCGGCCAAACCAATTATTGATATAATGGCAGCAGTGAGAAGCTTGGAACAAGTTGATGCTGTTGCAAAAGACTTTGCCAAAATAGAGTATGAATACCTGGGAGAGCTGGGAATCGCCGGCAGGCGCTATCTCCGCAAGGGCGGAGATGAACGAACCTATCAAATCCATATCTTTCATGCCGACGATTGGGACAATATCGGGCGGCATCTTGCGTTCCGGGACTATATGCGCGCCCATAAAAATAAGCGGGACGAATATGCAAAGATCAAAAAAGAACTTGCAAAGTGTTTTCCCTATGACATCGATGGCTATTGTGACGGGAAAGAAGAATTTGTGCAAAGGATGGAAGAACGCGCGCTTTCACAATATGACGGAACATGGGATCAATTATATATTGCGGCAGGGAAAGCGCAGTATAAAAGGGGAATTCCCCCATTGATAGAAGCCGGAACGGTTTCCGCCGCGCTTCTTACGGAAAAAGGAACGATCTATGCCGGCGTTTGCAATGACGCCGCTTGTTCTTTGGGAATGTGCGCGGAAAGAGACGCTATTGCAAATATGATAACAAACGGAGAAAGCCATATTGTGAAAATAGCCGCGGTGACGCCGGATGGGAAAGCTGGCATGCCATGCGGCGCATGCCGGGAATTTCTCATGCAGATGGGTAAGGGCGCAGGGGAAATCGAAATTTTGTGCGATTATGAAACCAAAAAAGCGGTAAAATTAAAAGCTTTCATCCCCGATTGGCGGCGTGCAAAGACATCTTGAAAATCATTCAGCTGGGGGCTTGCGGCGGAACGGCGGCGAGCGCCTCCTTGATGGCCCCGATCGGGTCGCCGTCCTTTCCAATCTTCACCGAGATATAGGGCTTCTGCCCGGCGTTGACCAGCGCGCGGCCCGGCATCGCGGCGGCGATCGACGCGGCGACAAAGGGGTCCAGGCGCTCGGGGAAGAGGAGAATCTGTCCGTCCTTTCCCTCGCCGCGCTGGCTGATCTCGCGGATGCCGGCGTTTGCGGCGCAGTTGCGGATCAGCGCGACCTCGAGCAGGCCGGCCACCGTCTGCGGCGGATCGCCGAAGCGGTCGATCAGTTCGTCCATCACGTCGCGGGATTCCTCCTCGGTCGTGACGGCCGCGATCTTTTTGTAAACGTCCAGCCGCTGCGCGAGGTTTTCGATATAGGTCTCCGGGATATGAGCGTCGATCTGGATGTCGACGGTGCACTCGGCGGTCTTGCGGACCGGCTCGCCCTTCTCCTCGCTGATCGCCTCGGAAAGGAGCCTTAGATACATGTCGTAGCCAACCGCGTCCATATGCCCGTGCTGCTGCGCGCCGAGGACGTTTCCGGCCCCGCGGATCTCCATGTCCCGCATCGCGATCCGAAAGCCCGAACCAAACGAGGTGAACTCCTTGATCGCAGAGAGGCGTTTCGACGCCACTTCGGTGAGCACCTTCGACGGGTGGAAGGTGAAATAAGCATATGCCCGCCGGGAGGAACGCCCGACCCGCCCGCGGAGCTGATAGAGCTGGGAAAGGCCCATCCGGTCGGCGTTTTCGATGATCAGCGTGTTGCAGTTGGGGACGTCCACGCCGGTTTCGATGATGGTGGTGCAGACGAGGATGTCAATCTCGTGGTCAACCAGCCCCTGCCAGATCTTCGAGAGCTGTTCCTCGCCCATCTGCCCGTGCGCCACAACCACCCGCGCGTCGGGTATCAGTTCCCGGACCCTTCTGGCGCAGCCGTCGATCGATTCGATCCGGTTGTGGAGATAGAACACCTGCCCGCCGCGCCGCAGCTCCCGCCGGATCGCCTCGCCGAGCACGCCCCAGTCGTGTTCGAGCACATAGGTCTGGACCGGGTGGCGGTCCTGCGGGGCCTCCTCAATGATCGACATATCCCGCATCCCGCTCATCGCCATGTTGAGGGTGCGGGGGATCGGGGTCGCCGAAAGGGTCAGCACGTCGACCGAGGCCCGAAGCTCCTTGAACCGCTCCTTGTGGGCGACGCCGAAACGCTGTTCCTCGTCGATGATGCACAGCCCCAGGTCCTTATACTCCACGTCCTTCTGAATCAGGCGGTGGGTCCCGATCACGACGTCCACCGTCCCGCGCTTTAAGTCCTTGATGATCTCGGCCTGTTCCTTTGCCGAGCGGAAGCGCGAGAGAAGCTCCACCCGGACCGGGAAGCCCTCCATCCGCCTGGTGAATGTCTGATAGTGCTGCCAGGCAAGGATGGTCGTCGGGACCAGCACCGCGCACTGTTTTGAATCGAGCACGCATTTGAACGCGGCCCTGAGCGCGACCTCGGTCTTGCCGAAGCCCACATCCCCGCAGAGCAGCCGGTCCATCGGGCGCGGGGCCTGCATATCCTGCTTGATCTCCTCGATGCAGCGGAGCTGGTCGTCGGTTTCGTCATAGGGGAAGCGGGTCTCGAAATCCCGCTGCCAGTCGTTGTCCTCTGAAAAGGCGAACCCCTTTGAATCCATGCGTTTTTTGTAGAGGGCCATCAGTTCCTTCGCCATGTCTTTGACCGCGGACTTGACGCGGCTGCGGGTCTTCTGCCAGGCGTCGGAGCCGAGCTTGTTGAGCCGGATAATCCCATCCTCGCTCTTGCCGATGTATTTGGAGACGAGGTCGAGCTGGGTCACCGGCACGAAGAGGAGGTCCGACCCCTGGTACCGGATGCGGATATAGTCCTTGACGACGCCCATGACCTCGCGTTTGACAATCCCCTCGAACTGGCCGATGCCGTGGGTCGCATGCACGACATAATCCCCTGCCGAGAGATCGGAGAGGGAGCGCACCGCGTCGGCGGAGCGCCGTTTTTTGGTCTTGCGCGGCGGGGCGGCGGCCTTCACATGGCTGATCGCGGCAAAGGCGGCTTCCGGGAACTCAAAGCCGCCCGAAACGGTCATGTCGGTGAGGGTGGCCGTTCCGGCCTTGAGGACCGGCGGATTGGAATAGGACGCCGGGATGTTCTCATTCGCGAGATCGCCGAGCAGCGCCTCGCATCCGCGTTTGGTCGGCAGCATCACCGCGACCGCAAGGTTTCGGCGGAGATAGGGGCGAAGGTCCTCCAGAAGCGTTTCAAGTTCGCCCCCCCACGGCGCGAGGGCGAGGGCGGTCACGCTCGCCGAGCCGCGGAACCGCAGGTCCGGAATCGAGCGCGCAAAGGTGTCGAGCACCACGCCCCGCGCGTCGGAAAGCGCGCACATCAGATCGTCGAAGTCGCCGGCATACCGGTCGCAGCCGGGGAAGCAGAGCCCCTCGTCCAGAAGCTGGGCCACGTCCTCCGAAAGCTGCCAGGAAACGCTCCTGACCGTCTCCCGCGCGGCGACCGGGTCAGACAGCAGCATCAGCCCGCCGGGAAGATAGTCGAGAAGCGTAAAGCCCCGCTCCTCGCCGTTTTCGGGGTAGAGCAGCGGCAGAAACCGGTCGAGGCAGGTGACGGAAAGCCCCGCTTCCACCCGTTCCGCCTCTTTTTGAAGGCATTTTCCGGCCGGCGACCCTTTCTTCACCCGCCCTTTGCAGTTTTCGAGAAACGCGGCGATCCCGCAGTCGGGCGGCAGGGCCTCCCTGGCCGGGGAGATCATCAGTTCGTCCACCGGCTCGGTCCGCCGCTGGGTCTCGGCGGAGAAAAAGTGGATGCCGTCGACCTCATCCCCCCAGAACTCGACCCGGCAGGGTTCGCTCGCGGCGGGGGAGAAGAAATCAACGATCCCGCCGCGCACTGCGAAGGTGCAGACCCCCTCCACCTGTTCCGACCGCTCATAGCCCGCGGCCGTCAGCCGCCGGACCAGTTCCTGCGGCCCGCCTGCAAAACTCCCTTTGAGGACGAAGCTGCGCCGGACCAGTTCCGACGGGCTGATGGTGTACTGGAGCGCCGCCTCGGCGGACGCGACGACAAGCGGCGCGCCGGGGCCGGGCTTGGCGTTGGCCAGCGCTTCGAGAACGGTCAGGCGGATCGTCTCATACTCGCGGCTGGCCGCCTCGGTGTCGCGGAGCATGATCTCTTTGGCCGGATAGTAGTACACCGGAAAGGACGGCTGAAAACCGCGCACATCCTCCGCGAGACGGATGGCGGTCGGTTCGTCCGGCGCGACAAGAAGCGCCGGGAAGCCGCTGTGCTCCCGAAGCGCCGCCGAGACAAACGCCTTGTGCACATGGGACAGCCCAACGAAAAGAAAGGGGGTTCTGCCGGTTTTGACCGCGGCTAGAACCTCCCGATAGGACGGAAGACTTTTCAGAACTTCGGATAAATTCATGGCACTCATCTGCGGCCCCCTGCCGCTCCCGGGCCCACGGCCCGAATCGATTCCACCGGCGCTCAGCCGTTAAAGCGGTTCATTGCCTCCGCGACTGATTGGCCGATCATTACCTCAAGCGCGGCGTCCGCCCGCCCGGCCGCCTCCAGGATCAGCTCCATATCCTCTTTGCCCGGCCTTGCGAGCACCCAGTCGGCGAGGTCATAGTCGGGGCGGGGCTTCTGGCCGACGCCGATTTTGATCCGGGGAAAGCTGTCTTTCCCGGTGAGGCAGATGATATTCTTGATCCCGTTGTGCCCGCCGTCCGATCCCTTCTGGCGGATGCGGAGCCTGCCGGGGGGAAGCGAAATATCGTCGAAGATGACGATCAGGCGCTCGGCCGGAACCTTGTAAAACGCCATCGCCTCGGTCACGGCCTGGCCCGACAGGTTCATAAAGGTCGAGGGCTTGAGAAACAGGCACCGCTTCCCGGCGATCACACAGTCCCCGGTCAGGGACTTGAACTTCAGCCGGTCGATCCGGAAACCGCGCTTCTCCGCAATCCGGTCGGCCGCGAGGAAGCCGGCGTTGTGCCGGGTGCCCTCATACTGGCTGCCCGGATTGCCGAGGCAGGCGACGATATATTCCACCGGCCCCGCCGGGGCGGCGTCTTTTTTTTGAAGGGAGCGGAACAGCTCCATAAGATCCGCCATCTTTTGCCGGATCCCTCCTTTCGTCAGCGCCACAGACAGGTATGGCGTTTTATGCCGTTTCTGATATGATAAATCATTACAATGGAAAAACATGTCAAATCGCGGGGAAAGGACGAAGGGTCCTCCCCCGCGGAAATGACGCTTTAAGGCAGATGGGGCCGCCCCAGCGAAGGGCCGGGACGGCCCGCCTGCACTGACGCCGGGGTTCGCTTCTATGGCGCTCAGTTTAACAGCGGGGAAACCGAGCGGTCGGAATAGATGCGGTTGATCGCTTCCGCGAAAACCGCCGCGACCGATAAACATCTGAGCTTCCCGGACGCGGTGTTCGCGACCAGCGGGATGGTGTCGAGGAAGACCAGCTCCCTGATGACGCTCTCCTCAATCCGGTCGAGCGCCGGGCCGGACAGCACCGCATGGGTCGCGCAGGCGTAAACCTCGGTCGCGCCGCCTTTTTCAATCAGCGCGTTCGCGGCGTTGCAGAGGGTGCCCGCCGTGTCCACAAGGTCGTCCACAATGATGCACTTGCGGCCATTGACATCGCCGATGATGTTCATCACCTCGGAGACGTTTGCGGTCGGACGGCGCTTGTCGATGATCGCGAGCGGCGCGTCGAGCCGCTCGGCAAACTTCCGCGCGCGGGTGACCGAGCCGAGGTCAGGGGAGACGACGACCAGTTCCTCCCGGTCGACGTTGTGGAACTGTTCAATAAAGTGTTTTGCAAGGATCGGCACCCCGAGCAGATGATCGACCGGGATGTTGAAAAAGCCCTGGATCTGGGCGGCGTGCAGGTCCATCGAGAGGATCCGGTCCGCGCCCGCCGCGGTCAGAAGGTCGGCGCAGAGCTTGGCGGAGATCGGGTCGCGGGCCTTGGCCTTGCGGTCCTGCCGGGCATAGCCGAAATACGGCATCACCGCGGTGATCCGGCCCGCCGAGGCGCGTTTGAGCGCGTCGAGCGCGATCAGAAGCTCCATCAGGTTGTTGTTGACCGGCTGGCAGGTGGACTGCACCACGAATACGTCCGATCCGCGGACCGATTCGTTGATCGAAAGCGAAATTTCGCCGTCCGAAAAGGTTTTCACCACCATGTCGCCGAGCGGCAGCCCCAGGTTTTTCGCGATCTGTTCCGCAACCTGTTTGTTTGAATTGCAGGAAAAGATTTTGATGTCCTTGCCATGAATATTCATTGTTGAACGTCTCCCCTCGTTACCAGAACGATTTGATCTCTCTATACGAAGGCGGCCCCGCCGCCGGTTCGGCCAATGAAACGGCTGAGATTACGGTTTTGGTTTTTTCGCGCGCATCGCCTTAGCCCAGCCCTCTTTGTGCTGCTGGCGGACCCGCCCGATCGCGAGCGCGTCGCCCGGCACGTCCTCGGTTACGGTGGTGGCGGCGGCGACGTATGCGCCCTTCCCGACCCGGACCGGGGCGACCAGGTTGGTGTTGCAGCCGATGAAGCAGCCGTCCCCGACGACGGTGCGGTATTTCGCGTTCCCGTCGTAGTTGACGGTCACGACGCCGCAGCCCACGTTGACGTGCGCGCCGAAGTCGCTGTCCCCGCAGTAGGTCAGATGCGCGAACGAGGTCTTTTCGCCGACAGTGGAGTTTTTCAGCTCCACAAAATTCCCGATTTTCACCGAGCCGGCGATTTCACAGCCCGGCCGGATCTGGGCGAACGGCCCGACCCGTACCCCGTTCCCAAGTCGGCTCTTTTCAATCCGGGAGGAATCGACCGTGCACCGGTCGCCGATCTCGCAGTCGATCAGCGTCGTGTTCGGGCCGATGACGCAGCCCTCGCCGACCGTCACCCGCCCTTTGAGGATGCACCCGGGGAGAATCAGCGTATCGCGCCCAATAGAAGCGTCCGGCGAGATCATCACCCCGTCGGCCACCGGGATATCCACCCCGGCGTCATAGAGCGCGCCGAACACCTTCTCCCGCGCCGCGGCATTGAGCTCCGCGAGCGAGCGCCGGTCGTTCGCGCCGAGCGCGGCGGCCGGGTCCGGACAGCAGAACGCGCCCGCCTTTTCCCGGAGCCGGGGGGCGAGTTCGACCGTATCGGTGAGATAATATTCATTCTGGGCGTTGCCGTTCTGCAGAAGCGGAAGCGCCCTGAGGAGATAATCAATGGAAAACCAATATGCGCCGGAGTTGATCTCATCGATCAAAAGCTCATCCGGCGAGGCGTCCGCGGCCTCGCGGATACAGCGGAAGGCCCCGTCCGCGCCGCGGAGAATCCGGCCATAGCGCCCCGGGTCCTTCACCCGCGCGGTGAGGACGGTGACGGCGTTCTGCCCGGCCCGGTGCGCTCTGAGCGATTCGGCGAGGAGTTCCCCGCCCACAAACGGCGCGTCCCCGCAGAGGACCGCCGCCTCGCGCACGCCCTCCGCGCGCTTTTTCCGGAGAAAGCCCTCCGCGCAGCGCACGGCGTGGCCGGTCCCAAGCCGCTCGGCCTGGACGGCGCTCTGGACGCCGCCATCGAGCAGCGGCCAAAGCGGTTCCGGCCGGTCGGACGTGATGACGCAGAGATTTTCGTTTTGGATGCCCGCGGCCCGGCAGCCGTCGAGCACCCAGGCCAGCATCGGCTTTAACAGCACCTCGCACAGGACCTTCGGACGGGCGGATTTCATCCGCTTGCCGTCGCCCGCAGCGAGAATGATCGCACAGCTCTCCATAAAAAACGCTCCGTTCCGCCGCTTGCCGCGGCAAAAAATGACCGCGCCGCGAAAGGCGGCCGTTTAGACCAGTCGCCTTTCCATTATTGCGCATCAAATCTGAAATTTCAAGTCAAATTGAACGAATCCGACAAAAAACGGTTTTTTAGCCCCATTTTCCACTGCGCTGTTTTGAAACGCGGGTTTTCCCGCCCGTCACCGGTCGAGGAAAAGGTTTACAAACGAGTTCCGGTAAACGCTCAGCGCGAGGCCGATCCCCGCATAGGTCCCGACCACCGAGGTCCCGCCCGCCGAGATCAGCGGGAGCGTAACCCCGACCACCGGCGCGAGCGAGAGGCACATCCCGAGGTTGATCACCGTCTGGAACGCGATGGTTGCAAAGACGCCGATGCAGATGTACCGCCCGAGCGGGTCCTTCGCCCGTTTCGCCGACAGCAGCAGCGCGATGCAGATCGCCCCAAGCAGCGCCACAATCAGCGCGCAGCCGACAAAGCCGAGCGCCTCCCCGGCGAAGGCGAAGATAAAGTCGTTGTGCATCTCGGGGACATAGTGGTGCTCCCCCGTGAAAAGGCCTTTGCCCCAGATCTGGCCGGAACCGATGGAAAGCGCCCCGAGGCCCTGCTGCCAGCCGGAGCCGGTCGGGTCGAGCTGAGGGTTAAAGACCGTGAGGATGCGGCTGCGTTTGTCGTCGTCCAGAAGGAAGTACCAGATCAACGGGGAGGAAGCGGCAAGACACCCCGCCGCGAGCGCGATATAGCGGAACCGAAGGCCCGCCGCAAAGACCATCGCGGCGAAGATCGCGGCAAAGACCATTGCGGTGCCGCCGTCACCCTGCAGGAGGATCATGAACACCGGGACCGCGCCGAACGCCGCGGCCGAGATCAGGGTTTTCGGTTCGTTGAGATACTCCCGCACCCGTTCGAGATAGAGCGCGAACGCGAGGATAAACGCCATTTTTAAAAGTTCCGACGGCTGGAAGGTCAGGCCGACAAACGGGATTTCAAGCCACGCCGCGTCGTCGACATATTCATACCCGGCGCGCCTCTGGCCAAAGACATAGGTCAGCGCGACCAGCGCCATCGAGGCGGGCAGATAGAGCTTCCAGAGCTTTGCGAGGAACCGGTAGTCGAACAGGGAGATTATGACGGCGGCCGCAAGGCCAAGCCCGGTCGCGAGCGCCTGCACCAGCACCACCCGCCAGCGGACATAGCCGGAGAGATAGATGCCATAGACCAGCAGAATCCCAAGCGACGACGCGCACAGGCAGAGAACCAGCAGAAAGCGGTCGGAGCGCCTGAAATATTGCGCGACCGCGCGGGTGATTGCTTTCATATTCTTGGACATCCTTTCGCGCGGGGGCAAAACGGCGTTTCTGCCCGCGTGGGACGCCGGACCGCCCAAAACGGGGCGTTTCCGGCTTATGTATGTATCTTTTTTATCGTCCTTCTGATCAGCGGACGGAGCAGCCTGTTTTCCGGCCGCTTCCCCGCAGGGGGGTCGGCACGGCTTTCAGAATACTTTTATTATAGGATAAATTCAGCGTCGAAACAAGGTTTCCCCTCGCTTAAAAATTGTGCAAAGGATGGAAAAACAGCGGTGCGGTATGGTATAATATCCGCAAGGCGGATATTATACGGGATTTTAATGGCCGCCCTACGGGCATGGCCGATGATACCATGAAAACGCTGTTTTCATGGTATCATAACCGCAGGGAAAACAGCTTTGCTGTTTTCGGCCGCCAGTGGGCGGCCACATGCCGGAAAACGGCATGCTGCGCTTGTTACACCAGATCCACCCGGCTGCGGCCGGGTTCCGCCGCGGGCGCGGCGGGGAATCCGCTTTGGCGGTTTCCTGATATGGTATAATAACCGCAGGGAAAACGGCTTTGCTGTTTTCAGCCGCCAGTGGGCGGCCACATGCCGGAAAACGGCATGCTGCGCTTGTTACGCCAGAACGCAAACCGGCAGTCCGCCGGTTTGTCCGCCGCATCGCGGCGCACGCGGGCCGTCCGGGTCCCATTGCGGTCTCATGCGGAGTCCGGCCTGCAACGACAAACCGGGACGGCCAAGCGAACGATGGAAAACGATGTTCCGGCCTGCGCCGGATTAAACTATCTTTACAACAATGGTATGGGAGGAAACCGCTCGATGATGACAGATATTGAAATCGCAAAGGCAGCGTCGCTTTTGCCCATCACGGAAATCGCCGAAAAACTCGGCATCGGCGAGGAGGAACTCGAACCCTACGGTCGCTATAAAGCGAAAATTTCCGACGCGGTGATGGACCGCCTCGCGTCGAAGCCCGACGGGAAGCTGATCCTCGTCACCGCGATCAACCCGACCCCCGCGGGCGAGGGGAAAACCACCACGACGGTCGGCCTCGGCATGGCCCTGACCAGAAGCGGCCGCGACGCGGTCATCGCGCTGCGCGAGCCCTCGCTCGGGCCGGTTTTCGGGATCAAGGGCGGCGCCGCCGGCGGCGGTTATTCCCAGGTCGTTCCAATGGAGGACATCAACCTCCACTTCACCGGCGACATGCACGCGATCACCGCGGCGAACAACCTCCTCTGCGCAATTGTAGACAACCATCTCCAGCAGGGGAACGAACTCGGCCTCGATCCGCGGCGGATCATCTTCAAGCGCTGCATGGACATGAACGACCGGGCGCTGCGGCATGTGGTCGTCGGCATGGGCGGAAAGGCGAACGGCGTCGTCCGGGAGGACGGCTTCCAGATCACCGTTGCGAGCGAGGTGATGGCGATCCTCTGCCTCGCCGGCGACCTCGACGACCTGCGGACCCGCCTGGGCGAAATCCTCGTCGGCTACACCTATGACAACCGCCCGCTCTTTGCAAAGGACTTCGGCGTCCACGGCGCGATGGCGGTCCTGCTGAAAGACGCGATCAAGCCGAACCTCGTCCAGACGCTCGAAAACACCCCGGCGCTGATGCACGGCGGCCCGTTCGCGAACATCGCGCACGGCTGCAACTCGGTCCGCGCGACCAGGCTCGCGTTGAAGCTCGCCGACTACACCGTGACCGAGGCGGGCTTCGGCTCCGATCTCGGCGCGGAGAAATTCCTCGATATCAAGTGCCGCTACGCCGGGCTCGCCCCCTCCTGCGTGGTGCTGGTCGCGACCATCCGGGCGCTCAAATACAACGGCGGCGTCGCGAAGGCCGACCTCGGGCAGGAAAACTGCGAGGCCCTCAAAAAGGGCAGCGCGAACCTTAAAAAACACGTCGAAAACCTGCGCGGCTTCGGCCTTCCGGTCGTCGTCGCGATCAACCGCTTCGCCTCCGACTCGGACGCGGAACTAAAAACCCTCTCGGACATCTGCGGCGAGATCGGAGTGGAGTGGGCGCTCTGCGAGCACTTTGCGAAGGGCGGCGAGGGCGCGATGGAGCTCGCCGAAAAGGTCGCCGCCGCCTGCGAGGGCGGAAACTCGTTCCATTTCCTCTATGAGCTCGACCGTCCGGTCAAGGAGAAGATCGAGGCCATCGCGAAGGGCATCTACGGCGCGGACGGCGTCTCCTATTCCGGCGCGGCTGAGAAGGCGATCCGCGACATCGAAGCGCTCGGGAAGGGGAATCTGCCGATCTGCGTCGCGAAAACCCAGTATTCGCTTTCCGACAACCCCGCCCTTCTCGGCCGGCCAACCGGTTTCACCGTCTCGGTCAAGGAGGTCTGCCTCTCGGCGGGCGCGGGCTTCATCGTCGTCATGACCGGCGACATCATGACCATGCCGGGCCTGCCGAAGGCCCCGGCCGCGAAGGCGATCGACCTCGATCAAGACGGCTCCATCGTCGGCCTGTTCTGAGCCGGATGCGGACTTTTCATTCCCATTCGCCCGCCGAAACCGAACAGGCGGGCGAATGGCTTTCCAAACGCCTTTCGCCCGGCGATCTCGTCGCGTTTTCCGGCGGGATGGGGATGGGGAAGACGGTTTTCGTCCGGGGCCTCGCGCGCGGCCTGGGAATCGATGCGGACGTGTCCAGCCCGACCTTTACCCTCATCAACGAATACCGCGGCGAAACCAGCCGGCTCTGCCACATGGACGCCTACCGCCTCACGTCGGCGGAGGATCTTGAGGCGACCGGGTTTTACGACTATCTCGACAACGGCTGGATCGCCGCGGTCGAATGGAGCGAGACGGTCGGCCTGCTGGACGGGGCGGCGGTCCGGGTCCGGTTCGAACGCCTCGGCGACAACGAGCGCAGAATCACCATCGAGGGGGCGGGAATATGATCACGCTCGCGCTGGACACCTCCTCCCGCGCCTGTTCGGCCGCCGTCACAAAAGACGGCGTCCTCCTGTCGGAGGGCTATCTCAACAACGGCATGACCCATTCGCGCACCCTGCTGCCCCTGATCGAGTCGGCGCTGGAAAACGCCTCCCTCGGATTTGGCGATCTTGAGCGGATCGCGGTTTCCGCCGGGCCGGGTTCGTTCACGGGCCTTCGGATCGGCCTTTCGATGGCGAAGGGCATCGCGTTCGTCAGGCAGCTCCCCTGCGTCCCGGTTTCGACGCTCGAGGCGCTCGCCTACAACGCCATAGGCTGGCGGGGGCCGGTTCTCGCCGTCCTCGACGCCCGCGCGGGCCAGGTCTATGCGGCGCTGTTCGAACTGGGGACGGGCCCTGGCGGGGAAGCGCCGGTTCGCCGCCTCTGGGACGACGCGGCGATGACCCTCGAAGAGCTGGCCCAGCGGCTTCCGGAAGGGGCGCTTGCGGTCGGGGACGGCGCGGCGATTGTCTGCCAGAAGATTCAGGGGAAGGGCCTCGTCCCCGCGCCGGAACGGATGCGCCTTCAGCGGGCGTCCTCGGTCGCCGCGGCGGCGGAACATCTCCCAGCGGTATCGGCGGACGCGCTTTCGCCGGCCTACCTGCGAAAGCCGCAGGCCGAACGGGAACGGGAAGCGCGCCTTAAGGCCGAAGCAAGCGGACTTTAAAACGGAAAGGAAGATCGGATATGATCATTGCACTTGGAAGCGATCACGGCGGATTCCAGCTTAAAGAGGAGATCAAGGGCCATCTGACGGCCATCGGAATGGAGTTCCGCGACTTTGGGACCCTCGACGGCGCATCCTGCGACTATCCCGATATTGCAGAGGCGGTCGCGAAGGCGGTCGCCAGCGGCGAATACGACCGCGGGCTGCTGTTCTGCGGCACCGGCATCGGCATCTCCATCGCCGCGAACAAGGTGAAAGGCATCCGGGCAGCCTGCTGTTCCGACTGCTTCAGCGCGAAATACACCCGCCTCCACAACGATGCGAACATCCTCTGCCTCGGCGGGCGGGTGGTCGGGCCGGGCCTCGCGACCGAGATGGTGGACCTCTTCCTTGAGACGAAGTTTGAGGGCGGCCGCCATGAGGGACGGATTGACAAAATCCGCAAAATCGAAGAGAATGAAATGTAGCCATACAACGGGAGGAGAACGTCCTATGCCAAAGCCGATCATTATGGATCACCCGCTGATTCAGCACAAGGTCAGCCTGATCCGCGACAAGCGCACCCCCTCGAAGGATTTCCGTGAACTGATCAGCGAGATTGCGATGCTGATGTGCTACGAGGCGACCCGCGATCTCCCGCTTAAAGAGATCGAGATCGAAACGCCGATGAAGATCACCACTGCGAAGGTCATCTCCGGCCGCAAGCTCGCCTTCGTCCCGATCCTTCGGGCGGGCCTCGGGATGTGCGACGGCATGCTCGCGCTCGTCCCCGCCGCAAAGGTCGGCCATATCGGGCTTTACCGCGACCCCAAAACCCATCTCCCGGTTGAATATTACTGCAAGATGCCCTCCGACATCGCAGAGCGCGACGTCATCCTCCTCGACCCGATGCTCGCCACCGGCGGCTCGGCCAGCGATGCGGTGGACGCGCTCAAGTCCCGGGGCGTCAGGCACATCAAGTTCTGCTGCATCATCGCCGCGCCGGAGGGCATCGCCGCCCTGACCGAAAAACACCCGGACGTACAGATTTATGCGGCGGCGCTCGACGAGTGCCTCGACGAAAACAAATACATCCTCCCGGGCCTCGGCGACGCGGGCGACCGGATCTTCGGCACAAAATAGATTAACAAATCGTAAAAACAGGGCGGATATTTCCGCCCTGTTTTTATTCAGCCAGAACAGCTTAACCCAACAAAACCGCCGGCCCGACGGGTTCAGGCAAGCCGGCTGCCCAGTTCATACGCTTCGTCCAGCGCCCGCTTTCCTTTGATATGGCCGGCTGCCGGCACGCCGGGCGCGAGCACCACGCCCGCGTTTTCGAGTTTAAAATAATCGAGAATCATCCGGTACTGCGCCAATATCGCGTCAAACACGGCTGGGTCGGGGTCTGCCGCCGCAAGGAGAAGGGCGAGCCTTTTGATCGGAAACCGGTTTCTCATCGGGGTATGGAGACGGTCCACGATGGCCTTGAGCTGGGCGCTCAGGCCGTAAAAATAAACAGGCGATGCCACCGCAACGGTGTCCGCGTGCGCCAGCTTCTCATAAACGGCCTGCATATCGTCCTGCTGAAAGCACCGGTTGCCCTCGCTTGCCGCACACGAGTTGCAGCCGACGCAGGGGTTTACTTTTGTGTCGGCGACTGAAATCAGCTCCACGCGATTGCGCTTCTCCGCACCCTCGGCAAAGGCCCGCGCAAGCAAATCCGTATTTCCGCCTCGTCTGCTGCTGCCCGCCAGAATAACAATATTGCCCACTTCCTGTCACTCCTTTACCAAAAACCGGTGTTGACCAACCGCTTCCATCTCGGTTCTATCACCCGCCCGCCGTGATCACAACCGGTGTTTGCCCGTATGAATCAATACTAAAAGTAATTTATATATCATATGATCACTGATTGTATTTTATGAGATGCTGTTTAAACGCGGCGTTCCCATTCCCGAAGGCCGAGAACCTCGTCGGCGGAGACCTGATAATACCGACACAGCGCGACAAGGAATTCGATGGGCAACGAGCGTTTTCCCAATTCATACTGGGAGTAGGTTGTCTGAGCGATTCCAAGGTAATCGGCGATCTGGTGCTGGGTGAGATCATTGTCCTCCCGCAGCGCCTTCAGCCGCTCTTGATAGGTCATCGTTTCGAGCTGCTTTTGGCTCAGGTCCGCGTCCTCTCTAAGTTCCCGGATTCGATGATACATTCCGTTTCCTCCTGTCAACGCGGCGTTCCCATTCCCGAAGGCCGAGAACCTCGTCGGCGGAAACCTGATAAAACTGGCACAGCGCGACAAGGAATTCGATGGGCAACGAGCGTTTTCCCAATTCATACTGGGAGTAGGTTGTCTGAGCGATTCCAAGGTAATCGGCGATCTGCTGCTGGGTGAGATCATTGTCCTCCCGCAGCGCCTTCAGCCGCTCTTGATAGGTCATCGTTACCACCTCTGGGCATATTCTAGTCTAAGTCAAATTGAGGTATTGCAATTTAATTCAAAATGACTTATAATAGCTGCCAAAACCAGAGGTGATATTGATGAGCGGCTTTAATTGGAATAAAATTGACAAACTCAAAGAGAAACCGGAACAGATCTGCAAAGACTGTAAAAATTTTCGTCAATATTACATCAAGTATTCTGCTGATGTCTACCATCCGCTCACTTACGGCCATTGCGTCAAGTCGCCCCGGAACAGGCGGTTTGAATATGACCTGGCCTGCGGCAGATGGGAGCCAAACGAAAAATTCAACCGCGCCAAATAAAAACGGCCTGAAAAGATCCAGGCCGTTTTTACAATATGTATTTTAATTAGTCCATCAGCGCCGCATGCGCGTTCTGCAGCTCCTCGATGATCTTGATCTCCTGCGGGCACTGGCGCTCGCACTTCCCGCATTTGACGCATTTGTCCGCGCCGCGGCCGGCGTCGGCAATCACCTGCGGATAAAGCCATTTCTGCGCGCGCTCCGGGTCGGAAACGCGGGCGAGGTTGTTGTATACTTCGAAAATGTCCGGGATGTCCACCCCCTGCGGGCAGGGCATGCAGTAGCGGCAGCCGGTGCAGGGGACCTTCACCACTGTCTTCCAGGCCTCCCGCGCCTTGTCGTAGAGCGCGTTTTCTTCTTCGGTGAGGCAGCCCACGCCGTAGGTGTCGAAGACCCGCAGGTTCTCCTCAAGCTGTTCCATCGTCGAGACGCCGCTGAGCATGACGGCCGGCTCGGGCTTGTTGATCAGCCACATCAGCGAGCGCTCGGCGTCGGAAAGCTCCGGCCGCCAGTCCCCAAACGCCTTTCGAACCGCGTCCGGAACCCCCTGGGCGAGCATGCCGCCGTGGAGCGATTCCATAATCACAACCGGGATGCCCCTGGCCGCGGCGTACCGCAGCCCCTCTTCTCCCATCTGATGGAAGCGGTCGTAGTAATTGTGCTGCATCATGCACAGGTCCCACGGATAGGTGTCCAGGACCTTTTTCCAATGCTCAAGCGTCCCGTGGACAGAAACCGCGATATAAGAGATCTTCCCCTCGTCCTTGAGACGCTTCATGAAATCAAAGGCGTTGAGGCGAACCGCGGTCTCCCAGTTTTTGATCCCGAGGTTATGTAGAAAATAGACGTCGATATGATCGGTCTGAAGGCGCTCAAGCTCCTTTCGGTAAAAGCTCTCGAGGTCCGCCTCGGTCTTCGCCATCCCGACCGGGAGCTTGGTCGCGAGGATCACCTTCTCGCGGTAACCGTCGAGAAGCGCCTTGCCGACGACCCTTTCGCTTCCCGCATATAAAAACGCGGTGTCGATGTAGTTGACGCCGCAGTCAATCGCGTGCCGGACCATCCGGATCGCCTCATCCTCGTCGATTTTCTCTTTTCCGTCCGCCGTTTTCCGGGTCGGAAAGCGCATGCACCCAAGCCCGAACCGGGAAACCTTTTTGCCGTCGTGCCTAAAGCTGGCGTATTTCATCGTATGCCCCTCCTCCTGTTTGCTGGACAAGAAGGGCCCGGTTTTCTGCGCCGGGCCCAAACAAAAACGGATTTAATAGGCTTTTCCCCAGATGACCATTGTCTTCGCGGGCTTTCCGCAGACCGGGCAGACGTCGGAGAGCGTCTCCTGCTCAAACGGCATGCAGCGGGAGGAAAGCCCCGCCTCGTCCTTCATCTTATCCTCGCAGGCTTCCTCGCCGCACCACATGGTTTTGATGAAGCCGGTCGGCCCGGCGGCGAGGCGTTTGACCTCGTCCATCGTCGCCGCGGTCCAGGTTTTTTCCTTCATGCGCTCCGCCGCGAGATCGTAGATTCCTCTGCGGACCTCTTCGAGCAGCTCCGGAATCCGGGCGGGCAGCTCCTCCACCGGGATAAAGCGCTTCTCGCGGTTGTGGCGGGTGACGACGACGCACTGGCCCTTTTCGATGTCCTTCGGGCCGTATTCAATCCGGAGCGGGACGCCCTTCATTTCGTATTCAGCAAATTTCCAGCCTGGGGAGTTGTCGCTTTCGTCGATTTTGGCGCGGCAGACCTTTGAGACCGTCTCCCTGAGTTCCCGCGCCTTCTCGAGCACGCCCTCCTTGTGCTGGGCGACCGGGACGATCACCGCCTGAACCGGCGCGACGGCGGGGGGCAGGACCAGCCCGTTGTCGTCGCCGTGGGTCATGATAATCGCGCCGATGATCCGGGTCGACAAACCCCAGCTCGTCTGATGCGGGTACTGCGGCTTATTGTCCCGGCCCTGGAAGGTAATCTCGAACGCCCTGGCGAAGCCGTCGCCGAAGTAATGGGAGGTGCCGGACTGGAGGGCCTTCCCGTCGTGCATCATCGCCTCGATGGTATAGGTCCGCTCGGCCCCCGCGAATTTCTCCTTGTCGGTCTTGCGGCCCTTGATCACCGGGATCGCGAGGAATTCCTCACAGAGCCGGGCGTAAACCTCCAGCTGCTGCTCGGTCTCGCGCATCGCCTCTTCGGCGGTTTCGTGCATGGTGTGGCCCTCCTGCCACCAGAACTCGGCGGTTCTCAGGAACGGGCGGGTCGTCTTCTCCCAGCGCACCACCGAGCACCACTGGTTGTACAGAAGCGGAAGGTCGCGGTAGGAGCCGATCACCTTTTTAAAATGCTCGCAGAACAGCGTCTCGGAGGTCGGCCGCACGCAGAGCCGCTCTGAAAGCAGTTCTTCACCGCCGTGGGTCACCCAGGCGACCTCGGGGGCGAAGCCCTCGACATGGTCTTTCTCCTTCTGAAGAAGGCTCTCGGGGATGAACAGCGGCATCATGACGTTTTCATGGCCCTTTTCCTTGAACATCCCGTCGAGCAGGCGCTGGATGTTCTCCCAGATCGCCGTTCCGTACGGCCGGACGATCATGCAGCCGCGCACCGACGAATAGTCGGCGAGGTCCGCCTTTCGAACGATGTCCGTATACCACTTGGCGAAGTCCACGTCCATCGGCGTGATCTCTTCGACCATCTTTTTATTGTCCGCCATCTCTTCACTGTTCCTTTCATCGGCCGGGGATTGACGCGCGCCGCACGCGGGGCGCCCGGCTGGACGCTCTCTCCTGCACGGCTGTCCAGCCCCACGGAGGCCCTTTTGGGAAATTCCCTCGGGTTGACACAGTTTTTATTATAATCGCCCCGTTTTTAAAATGCAAGTACGCGCCAGGTTTCGCAAAATGCAAAACAGGCCCGCAGAATTGGCTGCGGGCCCGCTGTTTCGGAAAGGCGCCGGAGTTCTCACATCAGCTGGTCTTCAATGTATTTGACCACGTCGCCGACCGTTTTCATCCCTTCAATGGCCTCATCCGGGATTTCGGTGTCGAATTCATCCTCAAGATTCATCACAAGGTCCACGATGTCGAGGGAATCCGCGCCGAGATCGTCCACAATCTGGCTCTCCGGCGTGATCTGATCCTCCTCAAGATCGAGCTGTTCCGCAAGAATCGCTCTCACCTTTTCAAAAGTCATCTTATTTCCTCCTTAGGATCATTCTTTCAGGAAACCCGGCCGCCGTCCGGCGTCTCCCGCCTCAAAATCCCCCGAAAGACGGCGAAACGCCGCCTATTGGCTCCCCGGGTCTGTTACGAAGATTATCATAGCGGTTTTCCGCTGGATTGGCAAGTGATATTTTCCTGTTTTTTTGACTGATTTTAGCTTAATGAAAATTATTATTTTCATTTCTTTCGGCGGTTCTGTTCTTGATTATGTTTCCAGTTGATGGATTTATACATGTCGGCTTCGTTTTTTTCAAAGACGGAACCGCAATTGACCGGGCTGTCGCGGCAGCGCGGCCGGTTGAAAATACGTTTGCCAGTTCAAAAAGCCGGGCGCCCGGCTGATCCAAGAAGGATTCGGGCGGCGTTCAACCGGGAAAGGGGAGGGGAGAAGGTTCCGTTTCCCGGATCCCCCCTCATACAGCCGCCCGTCGATGGTCTGGGCGCAGCGGCAGAAGAGGCATCGCCGCATTCTGCAGGATGCTCTAGCGGGGGATCAGTTGATGGCGTTGGGACACAAAGCCGATCTCACGGTTGCGAACCCGCGTCAGCCCGGCCTCCTTCATCCGGCGCGCCGCCTGCCGTTGAGGTAATACGCGCCGTTGCCGAAGCGGTCCGTGCAGCCGATGATGTTCATCAGCGTGGATTTCCAAGAGCCGGACGGGCCGAGAATCGCCAGAAACTCGCCTTTCAGCGCCTTCAGGGAGATATCTTATAATACTATCTGTGATTCATGACTAAGTTGATACGATTTGTTAATCAATTGAATCTCGATGACCGCCTGTTCCATCGCTTCCTCCAACCCGAAAACCATCCAATTTCCCTGACCGCCAGCCCACCCGCCCGGGCCTTGTTCGTTTTATTGCCCCGCTTTGGGGAGGGAAAACCAGAAGCGGCTTCCCATGCCGGGCTCGCTCTCAACGCCGTAAGGAAAACCCTGCTTCATCAGCGCGCCGCGGACGATGGAGAGGCCCAAACCGCTCCCGGCGACCGGGCGCTGGTGCGTATTCCGGCTGCGGTAATACCGTTCCCAGATCAGCGCCTGCTCCTCTTTTGGGATTCCGGCGCCGCTGTCGCAGATCTCCACCCGGAACCGCTCCCGCTCCGTTTTTACGCGCACCGTGACTTTGCGGTCTTCGCCGGTGTAGTTGATCGCGTTGGAAACGAGATTATAAAGGACCTGGGAAATGCTTCTCCGGTCGGCCTCGACCGGGAAGGGGCCTTCGCCCTCCAATAGGATCTGATAGTCGGGGCAGAGCTGGGAAAACCGCTCGACGATCGTTGTAATCTCCTCGCTCAGATCAAACCGCTCGGGAACCATCTCGCGTTCCGCCTCCTCGTCCCGCGACACCCGGATGAGGTCGCCGACCAGCGCGGTCAGGCGGTCGGCCTCAGAGATGATCACCTCGAGCTGCCCGTCGCGCTTTTCAGGATCGTTTCCGGTCACGTCGCGGATGAGTTCGGCGTAAGCCTTGATCATGGTCAGCGGGGTTTTGAGGTCGTGCGAAACATTTGCGACCAGTTCCCGGCGGAGTTCTTCCACCCGCGAGAGCCCCTCCGCCGCAAAGTTCAGCGTTCCGGCGAGCTGCTCCATCTCCTCGATGCCGTCTCCCTCAAAGTCTGCGCGGTAGTCACCCTCGGCAAGGCGTTTTGCCCGGCTGTTGATCCGCTTGATCGGCCGCGTCAGCCTTCGCCCGACCAAACCGGAGATCAGGATCGCAACCACCACCAGGATTGCCGTCAGCATGCCGAGCTGATTTTCTAACAGATCCTGCGTCGCGCCGATCGGGGAGATGGTCCCGTTTAAAATCAGCGTGATCCGCCCGCCGTCTGCACCGGCCGCGTTTTGGGCGTAGATCAGCGCCTGATTGGGAAATTTGAAGTGCCGGTCCTCGACAATCTCGACCACTTTTTGTTCCTCTCCGGCCAGCACCGGCAGAAGGGTGTCCTCGATGGTGCGGATTGCGCTGGTGTGGATGAGGCAGGACCGGCCGAGCATATCAATCGAATACTGCTCGCGCCCATCCTCGCCGAGGATCAGGATGCACATGTGGTTGTCAAACGCCATCCGGTCGAGATAGGAAGAAAAGTCCTCGTCCCCGACATGGGAGAGGATCTGCGTCCCCGCGCGGATGATGCTCGCCTTTTTCATCTGCTGGTAATAGGTGTTGAGAAATACGATCTGGAACGCCCACAGAAGCAGGATGATCAGCGCGGTGTAAAGGAGCATGCTGTTGCGGATGCTCCGCGATATGCTTTTTTTCAACTGGAAACAGCCCCTACGCTTCGAATTTATAGCCCATTGAACGGAGGGTGACGATAAATTTCCGGTATGGGCCGAGATTTGCCCTTAGCATTTTGATATGTGTATCCAGCGTCCGGTCGTCGCCGTAATAATCGTATCCCCACACTTCGGTGATCAGTTTTTCCCGGCTCATAGCGATCCCGCGGTTTTCCACGAGGAAAAACAGAAGGTCGTACTCCTTTGGGGTGAGCTGGGCTGGCGCTCCGTCGACGCTCACATTGCGGCCGGGGATATCGATTTTAAGCCCTTCAAACACAAGTTCTTCTTTCTTTTTTTCGCCGCCGCCCGCCCGCGCGAGCACCGCGCTGATCCGCGCCATCAACTCCTTCGGCGAAAAGGGCTTTACGACATAGTCGTCGATGCCGAGTTCGAACCCGAAGAGCTTATCATATTCCTCGCCGCGGGCGGAGAGCATGATCACCGGGACCTGTGAGAACTTTCGCAGCTCTTTGCAGGCGGTAAACCCGTCCACCTTGGGCATCATGATATCCAAAATTACCAGATCGAAATTTTCCTCCCGGCACCGCACGACGGCCTCGGATCCGTCGCTCGCCTCCGCAACCTCATGACCCGAAAACTCGCCGTATTCCCGGACGACAAACCGGATCTTTTCCTCATCGTCAACAATTAGGATCTTCGCCATCCCCCATAACCCCTTCCGTTTTCTTACTGCCGCCGCTTGCCGCAAACTGTTTTCTTATTTTCACATAAAGCTGTGATATTTATGTGAACGCCGGATGCAAAAAGGGAAAAGAAATCTGCAGAAGCTGTTTCACGTGAAACACCCCGAGCATAAACGGAGATTGGAGAGGGGAGCGGCCAGGTGCCGCAGATGAGAGCAGCCGCCCTGACCTGTTCCATATGGGCGGCCGTGGAGGGCGCTCGCCGGGCGGACCCGCGCAATTGGTAAGAACGCCTGCCAAAGCAAAAGCCGCAGGAAGCGTTTCCCGCGGCTTTTTGGTTCTTCATTCCTGGCTGTCGCTGCATTCGGTTTCGACGCCGTTTTCTTCGGCATCTTCCTGCGCCTGGGGCTCGTCCCCGGTTTCCTCGCTGGGGGCGATGGCCAGCGTCACCACACGGCTTCCCTCCGCGATGCGCATCACGCGCACGCCGCCGCCATAACGGGATTGTTTTGTGACCTCGCCCGCGGCGATCCGAATGATCACGCCGTCGTCGGTGATCATGACAATATCGTCGCCGTCGCCGGCCATCCGCACCCCGGCAACCGGCCCGTTCTTGTCGGTATAGTAGTTGCGGATGCCTTTTCCGCCGCGCGTCTGAAGCCGGTACTGATCAAAGTCGGTGCGCCTTCCGAGCCCGGATTCCGATACGGTCAGGAGGGCGCCCTCATTCGCGACAATCGCCGCGCCGACCACCTCGTCTCCTTCTTCCAGCGAAATCGCCTTGACGCCGCGGGCGGTTCTGCCGAGTTCCCGTGCGTCGGTTTCCGAAAACCGGATCGCAAGCCCCTGCCTGGTCGCGACGACCAACTGTTGGTCGCCTCCGGTCATCAGGACCCAGCCGAGCTGATCCCCCTCGTCGAGGTTAATTGCAATCAGGCCGGATTTCCGCACGTTTTTGAAGGAGGAGAGGTCGGTCCGCTTGATGATGCCGTTTTTGGTGATCATCGAGAGGTATTTGCCCTCTTCGAACTCCCCGACCCGTATGGTTGAGGTGACCGTCTCTCCCTTTTCGAGAGGCAGGAGGTTGACGATGTTGACGCCCTTCCAGGAGCGCGACCCTTCGCCGATCTCATAGCCTTTGAGCCGGTAAACCCGGCCTGCGCTGGTGAAGAAGAGGATATAATCGTGGCTCGAGCAGATGAAGAGATTCGAGACGAAGTCCTCTTCGCGCTGGGTGAGGCCCGAAATCCCGCGTCCGCCGCGCCGCTGAGTCCGATAGGTGTCCATCGGCATCCGCTTGATATAGCCGAAGTGGGTGAGGGTGATTACGCAGTCTTCGACCGGGATCAGGTCCTCGATGTCCACTTCGCCGGATACCATCGCGATCTCGGTCCGGCGGGCGTCGCCGAATTTCTCGCGGTAAACGGAAATTTCATCCTTGATGATGGCCAGAACTTTTTTCTCGTCCGCGAGGATCTCGCGCCAATTCTGGATCTTCTCTTGAAGCTCGTTGAGTTCGCCGGTGATCTTTTTGATTTCAAGTCCGGCCAACTGGCCGAGGCGGAAGGCGACAATCGCCGCCGCCTGCGGGTCGTCAAAGCCGAACTTCTCCATAATCGCCGTTTTCGCTTCCGCCTGTCCGCCCTTGCAGGCGCGGATGGCCGCGATGATTTCATCGACAATGTCGATCGCGCGGGAAAGCCCCTCGAGGATATGCGCGCGCTCCTCCGCCCTGCGAAGGTCGTAGCGGGTCCGGCGCACAATGATCTCTTCCTGGAATCTGAGATAGTGCTGGAGGATTTCCTTCAGCGACATAATCTTCGGCTCGCCGTTTACCAGCGCGAGCATGATCACGCCGAAGGTATCCTGAAGCTGGCTGAAGGTATAGAGCTGGTTGAGGACGACGGCGGCGTTTGCCTCGCGCTTGAGTTCAATCACGATCCGCATGCCGTCGCGGTCGGATTCATCCCGAAGATCGCTGATCATCTCGATCCGCTTTTCCTTGACAAGATCGGCGATGCTCTCAATCAGACGCGCTTTGTTGACGCCGTAGGGGATTTCGGTGACAACCAGCCGCTCGCGGCCGTTTTTCATCTCTTCGATCTCGACCCTGGCCCGGACCTGAAGCCTTCCGCGGCCGGTCGCGTAGGCGGCCCGGATGCCGGAGCGGCCCATGATGATTCCGCCGGTCGGGAAATCCGGGCCTTTGATATGTTCCATTAGCTGATCGAGCGTTGCGTCCGGATTGTCGATCAGGCAGCAGACCCCGTCGATGACCTCGCGCATGTTGTGAGGCGGGATGTTGGTGGCCATGCCCACCGCGATCCCGGTTGAACCGTTCACCAGCAGGCTGGGAAACCGGGAGGGGAGAACCGACGGTTCTTTGAGGCGGTCGTCGAAGTTTGGGACAAAATCGACCGTCTCCTTATCGATATCCTGCACCATCGCCATCGCGGCCTTGCTCATCCGGGCCTCGGTATAGCGGTAGGCCGCTGCCGGGTCGCCGTCCACCGAACCGAAATTTCCGTGGCCGTCAATCAGAGGATAGCGCAGCGAAAAATCCTGCGCCATCCGGACCATCGCGTCATAGACCGATGCGTCCCCGTGCGGATGATAACGCCCGAGCACCGAGCCGACCGTGTCGGCGGCTTTCCGATAGGCTTTATCGGGAAACAGCCCGTTTTCAAACAGCGTGTATAGGATCCGGCGATGCACCGGTTTCAGGCCGTCCCGCACGTCGGGCAGCGCTCTGCCGACGATGACCGCCATCGAGTACGCGATATAGGATTTTTTCATTTCGCTTTCGATGTCGACCGGGATCAGCCTTCCCTGGTTCAGTTCCTCATCCATCTGGTTCACCTTTCCATTGAGAATCGATTTCGTCAGTTTATGCAGCCTGTTTTGCCGCGCTTTGTTTCACGTGAAACAGCTTTTGCCTTACACCACGATCAGCGCGCGGAGATCCTCCGCCTCGAGCGCTTCCCGGCAAACCTCAAACTGCTCGCCGAGTTCGGAAGCGGGAAGAACCGCCGTGACCTCCTTGGTGGTCAGCACGAGATACTCCTTGTTCGCCGTCATTGTCAGCATTCCATAAGGAAACAGCGTTTTTGAATGGTCGAGGCCGCGGACGCCGTTTCGCTCGAAGGACAACGTGAAATCACAGCCGTTGAGTTTATCGTAATTTTTTCCGGCCGCGCTTTTAAGCTGTTTTGGAAAGATCACGCGGTAAAACGAAAAAGAAAAAAATCCAAGCCCCATCATCAGCGCGGTCAGAATATAGTAAATCCAGTTGGTCTGCTTCATCCAGACGCCGACGCCGAGCATCGCGACGCCGAGCACCAGTTCGCTCAGTCCGTTGCGCACGGCTTTCTGTTCGCCCGGGGATCGGACCGCCCGGGTGGCGAGAAGCGACCCCTTTACATAATCCTCCCGCTTGAGCCGGTATGACACCGTCAGTTTTTGTTCCATTCCTGGTTTCTCCTATATGTCGAGTTGTCCCGCATAACGGGCGTTCTGTTCGATGAATTCGCGTCTGGGCTGAACCTTGTCGCCCATCAGGATCGAGAAAATTGCGTCGGCCTTGACCGCGTCCTCCATCTCGACCTTCAGGATGGTCCTGGCGTCGGGATCCATCGTCGTCTCCCAAAGCTGTTCCGGGTTCATTTCGCCGAGGCCCTTGTAGCGCTGAATATCAACCTTTTCGCCGTTCGGCGCAATTTCGGCCATCCGCGCGGCATATTCCTGTTCGTCGTCGGTATAGACATAGCGCAGGTGCTTGCCGCGGCTGAATTTAAAGAGCGGCGGCTGCGCGATGTAGATATGGCCCTGTTCAATCAGCGGCCGCATATAACGGAAGAAGAAGGTGAGCAGAAGCGTGCGGATGTGCGACCCGTCGACGTCGGCATCGGCCATGATGATCACCTTGCCGTAGCGGAGCTTTTCGAGGTCGAATTCCTCCCCGATCCCGCAGCCGAGCGCGGTCACCACCGGCATCAGCTTGTCGTTGCCATAGACCTTGTCAAGCCTCGCCTTTTCGACGTTGAGCATCTTGCCCCAGAGCGGCAGAATCGCCTGGAAACGCCGGTCCCGGCCCATCTTGGCCGAGCCTCCGGCCGAATCTCCCTCGACAATGTAGATTTCGGTCCTTTCGGTTCCGCGCTCAGAACAGTCGGCCAGCTTTCCGGGAAGGGAAGCGGTCTCGAGCGCCGATTTCCGCCGTGTCAGCTCCCTGGCCTTGCGCGCGGCCTCCCTGGCCCTTGCGGCGTTGAGCGATTTATCGAGGATATTTCTCGCGATCGCCGGGTTTTCGTCAAAGAACTGGGAAAGCTTTTCACTCACAAGGTTGTCGACGAGCTGCCGCACCGAGGTATTCCCGAGCTTCGCCTTTGTCTGCCCTTCGAACTGCGCGTCGACCAGCTTCACCGAGATCACGGCGGTCAAGCCCTCGCGCACGTCCTCGCCCGCGAGGTTTTTGTCCCCGTCTTTTAAAAGGCCGTAGCGCCGCGCATAGTCGTTCATTACCCTGGTCAGCGCCGCTTTGAATCCCTGTTCGTGGGTGCCGCCCTCGGTGGTGTTGATGTTGTTTGCAAATGAGAGGATCAATTCGTTGTAGCCGTCGTTGTACTGGAACGCCGCCTCCGCAAACGAATCGCCGTCCTGCGCCATGACGTGGATCACTTCATCGTGCAGGACTTCCATCGACTTTTTCTGATGGATGTACTTCACGAACTCGCTGATGCCGCCCTCATAGCACATGTCGACTTCTTTCGGCTCGCCATCGCGCCGGTCGATTATCGCAATCCGGAGGCCGGCGTTGAGGAAGGCCTGCTCCCGCAGACGGGTCAGGAGCGTTTCGTAGTCAAACGACGTGGTTTCGAAGATTTCCCGGTCGGGTTTGAAGCAGACGATGGTTCCGCGCTCGGCAGTATCGCCGGTGATTTCCACGACGCCGACCGGCTTCCCGCGCTCAAACCGCTGAAAATAAACATGCTCTCCGTCCCGGACTTCCACCTCAAGCCATTCCGACAGGGCGTTGACCACCGAAGAGCCGACGCCGTGCAGGCCGCCCGAAACCTTGTAGCCTCCTCCGCCGAACTTTCCGCCCGCATGAAGCACGGTCAGCACAACCGTGATGGTTGATATGCCCATTTTCGGGTGGATTCCGGCGGGGATGCCGCGGCCGTTGTCGGTGACGCGGATCACGTCGTCCGGAAGCATTTCGACCAGGATCCTGTCGCAGAAACCCGCAAGGGCCTCGTCGATGGCGTTGTCGACGATCTCATAGACCAGATGATGCAGGCCGCGCGGCCCGGTGGACCCGATATACATGCCGGGCCGTTTCCGGACGGCTTCAAGCCCCTCCAGAATTTGAATTTGATTTTCGTCGTATGAATTTGCTTGCGATTCCATATCAGGCGTATTGATCACTTGACACTCTCCTCATCCTCGCCCCGGTGCTGCGTCTTCGCGCCGGCGAACACACTGTTCTTAGTATGGGCTGTTAAACATTGGAAATATCATCGATAAAACCGGCTCGTTTTTTCAGCGTCGCCGACGAAATCTGAGAAACATAGACCCTCATCCCCTCCGCGCTGTCGCAGAGCACAAAGCTCTTGGGCAGCTCATTGGACACAGAAGTCACCAGAAGATCCCGTTCCGCGCGGGCAAGAAAATCCCGCGTGATCTTTCCAATGGAAGTTTTCTCCAGATCAAAGATGCCGACAATATCGTCGAGCCGGATCACCGTATCCTGTCCGAGATGAAGATACATAACTTCCCCCCAAGTCGCTTTTTTTTAAAGTGCGCGCAGTCCGGCCGCCCGGCCGCCCTCGATCCGCAGCGCGGTCCCGTTCTCGGCCGCTGCGACGGCGTCCGGCTCGCAGCAGGTGATAAAAATCTGCCTTCCCCCGAGCCGGTTGAGCAGATAATCCCGCCGTTCCCGGTCGAGCTCGCTCATCACGTCGTCCAAAAGGACCACCGGGCTTTCGCCCGCGGTCTCCTCAATCACCGCGCATTCCGCGAGCTTGAGGGAGAGGACGATGCTCCGCTGCTGTCCCTGCGAGGCATAGGCCCTCGCCAAAAGCCCGTTGATCGCGAATTCGGCGTCGTCCCGGTGCGGCCCGACCGAGGTCGAGCCGGTTTTAAGGTCCTGTGCCCGCGACGCGCGAAACGCGCGGCGAAAGGCTTCTTCATCCTCGCCGTCCGCCGTCCCGTGATAAGCGATCGAAAGCGTCTCACGCCCGCTCGAAATGCCGGAATAGATTTCGCCCGCAAATTCGCCGAGCCGTTCGAGATAGCTTTTCCTGGTCCTGGTGATCAGCGCCGCCGATTTCGCAAGGCTCCCTTCCCAGATCTCCAGCGTATCGAGCAGCACGGAAGACAGCCGCGCGTCCCGCATCAGGCAGTTGCGCTGATACAAAAGCCGTCCGTACTGGGAAAGGACCGCATGATACCGGGGTTTGAGCTGGCAGATTGCGAGATCGATAAAGCGCCTTCTCTCCGGCGGGCCGCCCTTGACCAGCGTCAGATGGGCGGGGGAGAAGACCGCGGCGTAAAAGCTTCCCGCAAGGCCGGAAAAGGCGCCGTGGGAAACGCCGTTGAGAAGGATTTTTTTCTGCCCCTTATCGGCGCCGAACCGGTAGGAGGCTTCATGGACGCGGCCGCCGCCTTCGTACTGCGAAGAAACCGAGGCGGACTCGGCGCCGAACGGGACCATCTCCGCTTCCTTCGCGCCGCGGAAGCTCTTCGCGCCGGTAAACAGCCAGAGCGCCTCGAGAAAATTCGTCTTGCCCTGGGCGTTGTCGCCCCAGATCACATTGACGCCCGGCGAAGGGGAAAAGAAGACGTCCGAGAGGTTTCGAAAGCGCTCAACCGTGATTTTGCAAAAATTCAAACGCAGTCTCCCGCTTTCACAACCAATTCAATGGGCAGATCCGCCTCGGCCGCGACGGAGACCCGGTCGCCGGGGACGATCTTTTTTCCGCGCATCCGGCATTCAACGCCGTTGACCGAGACAAAGCCGTCCAGGATGAGTTCCTTTGCCTGCCCCCCGGTTTCGCAGACGCCCGAAAATTTTAAAAGCGAATCAAGCTTGATGAATTCGGTTCGAATCAGCACCGTCTCCTGTTTCATCTGTCCGCCCCCTTTTCCGGCGTTCATTCGTTCTTAAGCCGCACCGGAAGGACGAGGAACAGGAACTGATCCCCTTCAGGCGGGACGATCTTCATCGGGGAAAGCGCGCCTGAAATTTCGAGAAGGACCTCGTCGCATCCGCTTGCGCGCAGCGCGTCGAGAAGATAGCGGTTGTTAAAGCCCATCTCCAGCGTTTCGCCGTCGAGCTTCGCCCCCGTCTGGTCAGACGCCTTCCCAAGAGAGGTCGAACAGGCCAGCAGGATCATTTCTTTCTGGAACGAAACGCGCAGCGGGGACTTGATCCTGTCGGAGATCAGGAGCGACGTCCGTTCGATCGAATCGACGAACTCCCGCACGGCGACCCGAACCGTCGTGTTATGGCTCTTCGGGATGGCGGCGCGGTAATCGAGAAAATCGCCTTCCAGCAGGCGGGAATAGACGGAAAAGGAGCCGATATTGAAGATGATGTGCTTTTTGGAAACCAGGATTTCAGCCGCCTCGTCGCTGTCGGCCAGGATTCTGGAGATTTCAGAGAGGGTTTTCCCGGGCACGATGAATTTGATGTCCCGGTCGGTCTTCGCCTTTTCTTTGCGCAGGGCGAGGCGGTAGCCGTCGACCGAGACGACCGTGACGTTGCCCTGCGCCACCTCAAACAGCGAACCGGTGTGAACCGGTTTCGCGTCCGACTGCGAGACGGCGAAAAGGGTCTGTTCAATCATGGATTTGAGCACGTTCTGCGCAAGGCTCAGCGCCGTCGGCTCCGCCACCTGCGGGAATTCCGGGAACTCGTCCGCTGGAATGCCGAGAATCGTGTATTCTGCCATGCCGCTTCTCAGCTCGGTCAGGCTCCTCTCCCCGACAGAAAGGGAGACGGTGTCTCCCGGCATCCGCTTGACGATGTCCAGAAGAACCTTTGCGGTCAGGACGATCTCTCCCGGTTCTTCGACCGCCGCGTCGATGTGGGTCGAGATCCCGGTGTCGAGGTCGTAGCCGAAGAGGTCGACGCCGCCGCTGCGCGCGCGGACAAGGACGCCCTCCAGCGCGGGGAGGGAGGACCGGGGGCTTACCGCCCTCGAGACGACCGCGACAGCTTCGCAGAAGGACTGACGGTTGCATTTGAGTTTCATTCTGTTTGCCTCGTTTCTCCGGCGGTTTTGCCCTTTGTCCGCCCGCCGCCGGTTTCGGGGAACTTTCCTTTCTTTGAGAAAGAAAGAAGAAAGATTTAGCAGTCGTAGTAGGGGGCGTTGAAACGGTGGAAACATCCGCGCAGCCTGATTGGGGTGGAATTTCCGCCGTCCGGACCCTGTTTAAAACCGTTGCAATGAATCTGTGGATTCCACAGACCGCCGTTTTTACAGTGGAAACGGTTGAAAACTCGGTGTGGAATGTTGAAAACAAGTTCTATTTTCAGGAGTTCCGGATATTTTTGATCATGTCGTCGATGGTGTTTTTAAAATGGTGATCGGTTTCCAGGTTCTTCTCAACCTGGCCGATCGCGTAGACCACAGTGGAGTGGTCCCGTCCGCCGAATTCCTCGCCGATGGCGGACATCGACATCTGGGTCACGGCCCGGATGATGTACATCGCCGCCTGCCGCGCGAGAGAGACCTGCGCGGAGCGCTTGCTGGAGCGGATATCCTGCGGCGAGACCTCGTAATAGCGGCTGACTTCGGCGATGATCCGTTCGACCACGACCGAAACCGGCTGGCTGTCGGAAAGGATGTCGCGGATGGCGTTCTGAGCGACCGCATAGGACGGCGCCGCGCCGAGCAGCTTATAGGCTTTGATCTTCTTGACCGCGCCTTCAAGCTGGCGGATGTTGTTTTTCAGCCGGTTTGCGATGTATTCCGCAACGTCGTCCGGGATGTCGACGCCAAGCAGCTCCGCCTTCCGCTTGATGATCGCCATGCGCGTCTCAAAATCCGGCGGCTGTACGTCGGCGAGCAGCCCCGATTCAAACCGGGTGCGCAGCCGTTCCTCCAGGGTTTTGATCTCTTTCGGCGGCCGGTCGCTGGTCAGGACGATCTGCTTTCCCGCAAGATAGAGTTCGTTGAAGGTGTGGAAGAATTCCTCCTGGGTGGAGTCCTTTCCGCCGATGAACTGGATGTCGTCGACAAGGAGCACGTCCGCCTCGCGGTAACGCGCGTGGAACTCCCGCGTCTTTCCGGTTCCGATCGCTGAGATCAGGTCGTTGGTAAAGCCCTCGCCTTTGGCGTAGATGATCTTGAAGCTCGGTCGGTTCTTTTCGATTTCATTGCAGATCGCGCAGAGCAGGTGGGTCTTTCCGAGCCCGGAGCCGCCGTAGATAAACAGCGGGTTGTACGCGCCCGCGGGATTGGCCGCGACCGCCTGGGAGGCCGCGTGGGCGAATTTGTTCGAAGAGCCGACGATGAAGGTGGAGAAGGTGTAGTCGTATTCCCCGACCGGCAGGCCGTTCTGTACAATGGGGTCTTCGTCCTTCGGCTCCGGGTTTTCGACCGGGGCGAGACGGCTCTCCTCGCTCACGATCGAGAGATCGATCGGGAACCCGAGCGTCCCTTCAAACGCGCGCGAGAGAAGATCCAGGTATTTTTCTTCGATGATGCTCTTCTTAAACTCCGTTTTCACGCTGAGCACAGCGCTTTGGTGGTCAAACTGTTCGCAGGCGATATCCTTGATCCAGAGCGAGTAGGGGACGTCGGACAGCTCGCGCCGGCAGTATTCCTTGACCATGTCGAACAGCTCAGAAAAGGAATCCATGCTAACCCTCCAAAAGAAGCGGCGCCGCCGCTGTAATGACAGAAAAAGAACCGCCGTTCCCAAGAACGCCGGATTGTCCCGGCGGGCGCCGGCGGGCCGGAGAACAACTTATGGCAGTATTTTAGCATAAACTCCGCCGCTGTTCAAGTTTTCCACAGGAGCTTTCACCGTTATTTATTAATAGTATGGACCGCCGGCCCCGCCGCCCTTATGCGGGGCGGTGCCTTCCTGCTGCGGAGGCGGAAAGGGCCTGTCCCTGTTTTTCCTTTCCCGCGCGCGGTTTTTTCTCCGCGGCTGGACAGCCGCCGGAGAGCCTTCTTTTTCAAAAGGCTGGAATCGTTCGAAGAAAGGATGGGAAAACTACGGGACAGGCCGGCCGAAAGTTAGAAAAAAGGGATAAAACCGGCGTTTTGACGACGTTAAAAGCGAAAACTCTATTGACTTTTTAAAAACAGTTACGCTATAATTGTTAACTGCAAGGTTTTTCCCTGAAAGGAGGGGTTTTCATTGCTTCGGACGTATCAGCCCAAGAAGCTTCAGAGAAAAAAAGAACATGGCTTCCGCAAAAGAATGAAGACGAGGAACGGGCGTAAAGTTCTTGCCCGCAGACGCGCCAAAGGCAGAGCCGTTCTCACCTATTGATTGCTGGGCCACAGGAACTGTGGAGGCCGCAGGCACATGGAGGCCACAGTCGCTGTGGCCTTTCTTTATCCCGGCCGGAAGGTGGAGGATCGAAAAATGGCGGTGATCGCCCTCAACCGGAACAACGACTTCCGGCGGCTTTATAAAAAAGCCGCCCAGGTCAGCCCTGTCCTGGTGACCTATCAATCGAAAAACAGGCTCGGGATCAACCGGATCGGAATCACAACCACCAAAAAAATCGGGAAAGCCCATTCCAGAAACCGGGCGCGCCGGGTGATCCGCGAAGCATACCGCCTGCTGGAGCCGGATCTAATCCCCGGCCACGATTTTGTCTTCGTAGCGCGCGGGCGGACGGTCAGCTGCAAGATGCAGGAGGTCCACCGTGCGATGAAAAAACACCTGTCCGGGTGCGTGCGCCATGATGAAACGCCTGTTTAAACTCCTGATCCGGTTTTATCAAAAGTTTATCTCCGCATATACGCAGCCGCACTGCAGATACATCCCAACCTGCTCTAGGTACGCTATTGGAGCGATTGACCGCTTCGGCGCGCTCCGGGGCGGGTTGCTTGCCGTTTGGCGGCTTTTGCGCTGCAACCCCTGGTCGCCGGGCGGGTACGACCCGGTCCCGGACCATTTTACCTTCCGGCGTCCCTACCCGATGCCGAAAAAGCAAAAGAAAAAGCGCGGAGGCCAGGATCCCGCCGGCCCAAGGTAAAACGGGCGGTTCGCTTTGAGGAACCAAACAAACCGCCCGGCCGAAATTGCAAAAATAGGAATGGGACCGGTTCTGCCGTGCGGCCGGCCTTCCCATGCCTTTCAAAATGATAAACCGCCGCAGGATCCTGCGGTGAGCGCATCCTCAAATCGATTCCCCCTGCGAAGACCCCCCGTAAAAGCGCTCCCCGCCGGCGGTCGGGAAGTTTAGAATTGGAGGAACAAAAAGAATGTCTTTGTTTGCGTTTATCGGTATTCCTCTCGGATGGATCATGTATCTGATCTATCAGGTCATACCGAACTACGGCGTGACCTTGATCGTGTTTTCCATCCTGATGAAGGTCGTGATGATCCCGCTTTCGATCAAGCAGCAGAAGGGCCTGATCTCGAACGCCCGGATGCAGCCCCGGATGATGGAGATCCAGAAGAAATACCAGAATAACCGCGAAAAGATGGCGGAAGAGCTTAATAAGCTCTATGCGGAAGAAAACTTCTCCCCGTTTTCCTCCTGTCTTCCGCTCGCAATCCAGTTCCCGATCCTGTTCGGGCTGATCGACGTCATCTACTACCCGATCAAGCACATGCTCCGCCTGCCGAGCGACGTCATCGCCAAAGCGATCAACATCGCGGAGCAGATCCTGACCCCGGCCGGGATGAACCGCTATTCCCAGGAGATCAGCGTCCTCAACGCGGTCCATATGGACCCGCAGGCGTTCATCGACGGGATCGGCGCGGACTACGCCAGCCAGCTCGCGGATTTTGATTTCAGCATGTTCGGCCTCAACCTCAGCGACACCCCGCGGCTCCTCCCCGGGGAGATGCAGGTGGGCGTCTATTTCCTTCTCCTGCTGATCCCAATCCTCTCGGGCGTCATCTCGCTGTTCATGAGCATCATCTCGCTGCGCAACCAGAAGGCGACGATGGGAGGCGGCGGCCAGGCGGCTGCGATGACCACCAGCATGCTGATCCTCATGCCGCTGATGTCGGTCTGGATTTCGTTCCAGGTGCCGGCGGGCGTCGGTATCTACTGGCTGATTTCAAACGCATTCATGTGCGTCCAGACGATGGTTCTCAACAAAGTGATGAACCCCGCGGAAGAGATCGCGAAGGCGAAAAAGGCCGCCGAAGAGATGAGGGAACGCGAACGGCAGGAGCGCATTGAAGCCAAGAAGAAGGCGCGTGAGGCGGGGACCTCCGTCGACGAAAAGAAGCTCTCGCAAAAGGAACTCAACCGTCAGCGGCTCGCTGAGGCCAGAAAAAGGCAGGCCGAAAAATATGGGGACGAATATGTGGAAGCGACTGACGAGGATTTGAAAGGATAGAGGAGGTCTTTGGCCATGAGAAGAGAAGCAACCGCGACCGGAAAAACAGTGGACGCCGCAATTGAAGCCGCCTGCCAGGAACTTGGCCTCGCGCGGGAGAATGTGGAAATCGAAGTCTTGGAACTGCCGAAGAAGGGCTTTTTGGGCCTGAGCCACACCCCCGCAAAGGTGAAGGTTTGGACCCAGGCCTCCAAGGCGCAGCTTGCCGAAAGCTACATCGCCGACGTCGTCAAGGCCATGGGCCTTGACGATATCACCGTCACCCTGACCGAGGAGGACGGAACCGCGTATCTGCATCTCGAAGGGGATGTCGGCGGCGTCGCGATCGGCCGCCGCGGTGAAACGCTCGACGCGCTGCAATATCTTGCAGGCCTTTGCGCAAACCGCTCCGAAGGCGAATATATGCGTGTGGTGCTTGACTCGGGCAACTACCGCGAAAAGCGGAAACAGACGCTCGAACAGCTTGCGAAGAAGCTCGCGGCAACCGCGATTCGAACCGGCCGCTCCACCACGCTCGAGCCGATGAACCCCTACGAGCGGCGGATTATCCACGCCGCCATCGCACAGATTGAGGGCGTCACCTCCACTTCGGTCGGCGAAGAACCCAGCCGCTGCGTGGTCGTCTCCTCAACCAGCCCCCGGCCCCAGCGCCCTCAGGGCGAGAGGCCGCCCCGCCGGGAAAACGGCGGCCGCCCCGCCTCCCGTTTTAACGGCGATCGCGGCGGAGAGAGAAAAGAAGGCGCCCGATCCCAAAAACCTCAAGGCCGGGGCCCCAGACGGGACGACCGCGGGCCGAGACGGGAAAAACCCGCCCCTTATCAGGCGACTACCATCCGCGAAGAAGCGCCGGCGGAAGCGGCGGACAAGCCGCTTTACGGAAAGATTGAGCTTTGAAGAAGCCTGGCCGGTTGTTTGCGGGGCTGAGGCGGCGCAAAAAGGAAAGCCGGAGAAGCCGTGCAGAGAGCCGCGGCTTCTCCTTTCTGTTTTTTGTCCGATGCTAAAACCGGTATGAACAGGCAGCCCGGGGTCATACTCTGAAAAATGGATGGAAGCCCTGACGGCGAAAGAGTTCCAATCCAAAGGATCAAAGGCGCCTCACCAAAACGGCGGCCGAAACAAAGGAGCGATTCTTCTTGCGGCTTAACACCCATTACCGGCCGGGCTTTCGCGCGATCAAATCCTGCGTCTCGGTCTTTTTCTGTCTGCTGCTGAGCTTCCTGCTCGGAAACGAGCATGCGATGTACGCGGCGATCTCGGCGATTGTCTGCACACAGATCACCTATACGGACACCAAGCTCACCGGCCTCCGGCGGCTGGTCGGGACCGCCCTGGGCGGCGCTGTGGGATTTCTTGTTCTCGAGTACGCAAGACGCCTTCCGTACTACCGGGAGTGGCTCCATATCTTCATCATCCCGCTTGGGATGCTGTTTTTGATCTACCTGTGCAACGTGATCTTCCAGCGGCAGGCGGTGGTCATCTGCTGCGTCGTCTTTCTGAGCATCGCGGTCAACTTTGACGGGACCATCCTCGACACGGCGGGCTATGCGGTCAACCGCGTCCTCTCGACCAGTTCGGGCGTCATAATCGCAATGCTGGTGGACCGGCTTCTCCCCTCGGCAAAGGACGCGGAAGGCGCGGCGGCGGTCGAAGACGGCGCGGAAGCGCCGCCTGAGCCCGCCGTAAAAAGCGGGGCGGACGAAAAGCCGAAAGAAAAGGCCGGGGGCGGCGGCGCGAAATCACAATAAAACGTGCGCCATTGAGGAGAAGGACTTGGAACGAGAGGAGCATAAGCCATGCCGCGAAAACTGTTCTGCGAGATTTCTCCTTTGACCTACCGCATATCCACACAGAAGGAAATCCTTTTGCGCCGCCTTTCCGACCTCGGTTCCGGCGCGCGCTTTGCCCAAACGCGGGATCCGGCGCCGCTGCCGGTCCTCGTCTACCGGCACAATTCGCTGATCCGCAGGACCCTCGGCGGGGTGGACCGGACCCTTCAGGAAAACAAGGCGGTGAATCTGTCGCTCGCCGCCCCAAAGGTCAACGGGATCCTGATCCGCCCGGGCGAATCGTTTTCGTTCTGGCGGCTGGTGGGGGACTGCACCGCGAAAAAGGGCTACCGTATGGGCCTGACGATCGAGCGGGGCGTCCCAAGCCGCGGGATTGGCGGCGGAATGTGCCAGTTTACCAACCTCATCCACTGGATGGCGCTCCATTCGCCGCTGACCGTCGCAGAGCATCATCACCACGACGGGGTGGATCTTTTCCCGGACTGCAACCGGCAGGTCCCGTTCGGCGTCGGCACCTCGATCCTCTATAATTACCTCGACTACCGGCTGAAAAACGAAACCGGCCAGACCTTCCAGCTTCTCGTACATACCGGACAGGAGTACCTCCACGGGGAACTGCGCTGCGAGCAGCCGCTCCCGGAAAAACGGCACGTCGAGGTCGAGCAGGAATGGTTCGAGCGCGGGGCGGACGGGAACGTCTACCGCAGCAACGTCGTGGCGCGCCGCACCGTGCGAAAGAGCGACGGCGTTCTGCTCAATCGAGAGGTCATCAAACGGAGCCGCGCGCGGGTGCTCTACGACCCGGCGCTGACCGACCCCGCGAAATGGCGGGAACCCCAGCCCGAAGAAGCTAAGGAGGCGAGCAGGACATGACCATACAGCGATCGGGAAAGACCGTCGCCGCCGTCTCGACCGCGAATGCGGACGGGGCGATCGCCGTGGTCCGCCTGAGCGGGGCGGACGCGATTGCCGTGGCCGGGCGGATCTTTTCGCCGGCGAACGGAAAACCCCTCTCCGATTTCCCGGGAAATACGGCGGTGCACGGCTGGTTCTCGGACGAGAAGGGACGGTTTGACGAGGGGATCGCCCTTCTGTTCCGCGCGCCGAAAAGCTATACCGGGGAGGATATGGCGGAACTCTCCTGCCACGGCAGCCGGTACCTCGCTTCCCGCCTTTTGTCGGCCGCGGTCGCGGCGGGGGCGTCGCCCGCCGGACCGGGGGAATTTACAAAGCGCGCCTTCCTCAACGGCAAGCTCGACCTCTCGGCCGCGGAGGCCGTCGCCGAACTGATCGCCGCAAAGAGCGAGCGCTCGGCCCGCCTCGCCCTGTCCCGGCGGGAGGGCGCGCTCGGCCGGGAGGCCGGGGAGATCGCCAGTGCCCTCACCGATGTAGCGGCCCGCCTCGCCGTCTGGTCCGATTATCCGGAGGAGGAGGATTCGCCCGAGGTAACGCCGGACGGGCTCCTCACGGCTTTTCGCGCGGCGCGGGAGCGTCTGTTAAAGCTGCTCGCAGGCAGCCGTGAGGCCGGGCTTTATCAAAACGGCGTGCGGATTGCGATCGCCGGAAGCCCAAACGTGGGTAAGTCCACGCTGATGAACCTCCTCTCGGGGGAGGAGACCAGCATCGTGACCGACCTCCCCGGCACCACCCGCGACGTTGTCTCGGCGGCCGTCGCCATCGGCGGCGTCCCGGCGACGCTCTACGACACCGCCGGCATCCGCGAGAGCGACGACCCGGTGGAGCGGATCGGCGTCGGCCGCGCGCGCAGCCTCCTCGCACAGAGCGACCTCGTGCTGCTGGTGCTCGACGGCTCGCGCCCGCTCGCGGACGAAGACCGGCTTTTGATGGGAGAACTCAGGGGCCGCCCGCTGGTGACGGTGATCAATAAAACCGACCTTCCCCAGCGCGTTTTTCCACAGGACGCGGGCGGCGCGGTGGAAATCTCGGCCGCGACCGGGAAGGGAGCCGGCCGGCTCCGGGAAGCGGTCCGGGAGGCGCTCGGCCTTGTCACCGACGAAAACCTCCTGCTGATCGCGAACGAACGGCAGGCGGACTGCGTCCGGCGTTCGGCCGAATCCCTCGGCGAGGCGATCGGCGCCCTCGAAAGCGGGGTCACCCTGGACGCGGTTTCGGTCCTGCTCGACGCGGCGCTCGCCCCCCTGCTGGAGCTTTCGGGACGCGGGGTCGGCGAGGCGGTTTTGGAAAAGGTCTTTTCCTCCTTCTGCGTCGGCAAATGAGCGAACCGCATGGGCGCGGGCTTTGGCCCAAAGCCGCTTTGGGCGCACCGGCGCCGGCCGGCGGAAGAGGGAAAGCCTCATTTTCGGGTGATCGGGCAGGCAAAAACGGGGCAGACTAAAGAAAACCGCATCCGAGAACAGAGGAGGGCTTTTAAATGGCCAACAAGGGAAAACCGCGTTTTAAGACCATCTACAACTACAATTCATTCGGCGGCGCCTGGCAGAGGATCCTCGCCGACGCCGAAACCGGCGTGCAGTACCTTCTCGCGGGGGACAACCTCGGCGCGGGGATCACGCCGCTGATCGGCCCGGACGGAAAACCGTTGCTCTGCGGGCCGGAAGATCTCGAACAGTAAAACGGAGGAAACCAGATGCAGTATCAGGCGGGAGAAGCGGACGTCGCGGTGATCGGCGGCGGCCATGCGGGGTGCGAAGCCGCGCTCGCGGCGGCGCGCCTCGGGGCGAGGTGCGTGCTGTTCACCCTGTCGCTCGACCAGATCGCGAACATGCCCTGCAACCCCTCGATCGGCGGGACCGCAAAGGGGCATATCGTCCGGGAAATCGACGCGCTTGGGGGCGAGATGGGGAGAGCGGCGGACGCGACCTTTCTCCAGAGCCGTATGCTCAACCGCGGCAAAGGCCCGGCGGTTCATTCGCTCCGCGTGCAGTCGGACCGCATGGCCTATCACCTCTATATGAAAGAGGCGCTCGAGCATACGCCCGGCCTCGACATTGTGCAGGCGGAGGTCGTCGCCGTCCACACCGAAGACGGCGCCGTCGTCTCGGTCGAGACGGCCCTGGGCGCCGTCTGGCGGGTGCGCGCCGCGGTGATCGCGACCGGAACCTATCTCGGCGGCAAAATACATATCGGCGAATTCCATGAGACGAGCGGGCCGGACGGCGCGCACGCATCGCTCTCCCTCGGCGAGAGCCTGCGGGCGCTCGGCCTTCCGCTGCGGCGGTTCAAAACCGGGACGCCCGCCCGGGTCCACCGGGATTCCATCGACTTTTCGGTTCTTGAGGAACAGAAGGGCGACGAGCGGATCATCCCGTTTTCGGCAGACACCGAGGGCCCGCTGGAAAACAAGGTCGTCTGCCATATCTCCTACACCAACGCCGGCACCCACCGGGTCATCCGCGAAAACCTCCACCGCTCGCCGCTCTTCTCCGGCGTGATCGAGGGGACAGGCCCGCGCTACTGCCCGAGCATCGAGGACAAGGTGGTCCGCTTCTCCGAAAAGCCGCGGCACCAGCTGTTTATCGAGCCGATGGGCCTTCGCACCAACGAGATGTATCTTCAGGGGATGAGCTCCTCCCTGCCGCTTGAGGTGCAGGAGAAGCTCTACCGCACCATCCGGGGCCTCGAGAGGGTCAAGCTGATGCGCCCCGCCTATGCGATCGAATACGACTGCATCGACCCCCTCGCGCTTTTCCCCTCGCTCGAGACCAAACGGGTGCGCGGCCTCTTTGGCGCCGGCCAGTTCAACGGGACCTCCGGCTATGAGGAGGCCGCGGCGCAGGGCCTTGTCGCGGGGGTCAACGCCGTGCGTCTTCTGCGCGGGGAGGAGCCGCTCGTCCTCGGGCGGGAGGAGAGCTATATCGGGACGCTGATCGACGACCTGGTGACCAAGGGCTGCAGCGAACCCTACCGGATGATGACCTCCCGCTCGGAATACCGGCTGCTGCTCCGGCAGGACAACGCCGAGACGCGCCTGACGCCGGTTGGGCGCAGAATCGGCCTCATCCCCGACAAACGATGGGAGCGGTTCCTCACGCGCGAGAGGCTCCGCAGCGACGAGGTGAAACGCCTTTCGTCGGCGAGCGTGCCCGCTTCGCCGGAACTCAACGCCCTTCTGACCGAAAAGGGGACCGCGCCGGTGGCCGGCGGAGTGCGGCTTGCGGAGCTTCTGCGCCGGCCGCAGATCGGCTATGCCGACCTCGCGCCGTTCGACCCCGCAAGGCCCCCGCTGCCGGACGCTGTCGCCGACCAGCTCGAGGTCGAGATCAAATACGAGGGGTATCTCAAAAAGCAGGCCGCAAAGGCGAAGGAGCTTTTGCGGACACGGTCGGTGCGGCTCGAGGGGATCGACTTTGCCGCGGTGCCGGGCCTTCGGCTCGAGGCGCGGGAAAAGCTCCTGATGGTCCAGCCCCGGACGCTGGGACAGGCCGGGGAGATCTCGGGAGTGAACCCGGCCGATCTTTCGGTGCTGCTCCTGTATGTGGAGAAGGAGCGCCGCAGCCGCGCCGCGCCGGATGGGAAGGCGCCCGGCGGCGCGGAGAGCTGAGCCGGCGCTGCAAAGGGGGCGGCGGCACGGACACCCCCCCTCAACGGAAGGACGGCAGGCGGGCGGATTCCCGGGGCCGTTCGGCTTTGGGAGATCTGTAACAGTCTAAATAGAAAGAATTTAGCCCCTGCCGGAATTGGCAGGACGCCCGGCCGCGGCAAAAAAAGTTTTGAACGGAAACGGGCAAATTTGGTGGAAAAGGGAGGAAGGCGGTTTTGATCGACCAAAAAAAGCTGGAACAGGGGGCCGCGGCGTTTTCGGTCCCGCTCTGCGGGGAGATGCTCGGCGCGTTTTCCACCTACGCCGAATTCCTGGTGGAATACAACCAGAAGGTAAACCTCACCGCCATCACCGACCCGGATGGAATCGTAACCCGGCATTTTGTCGACAGCCTCGCGCCGCTCGGCCTCGTGGAATTTCCAGAGGGCGCTTCGGTGGTCGACGTCGGGACGGGCGCGGGGTTCCCGTCGGTCCCGATGGCGGTTGCGCGGCCGGATCTCCGGTTCACGCTGCTCGACAGCCTTCAGAAGCGGCTTACCTTTCTCTCGCAGCTCGCGGGCAAGATCGACCGCTGGTTCGCTCTGGTCCACCGCAGGGCCGAACAGGCCGGGGCCGATCCCGCGCTCCGGGAGCGGTTTGACTTCGCGGTGTCCCGCGCGGTGGCCGGCCTCCCGGCGCTCTGCGAATACTGTCTTCCGCTGGTGCGGGTAGGCGGCGCAATGGTCGCGCTCAAAGGGCCGGACTGCGGTGAGGAGGTGCGGGCGGCGGCGCATGCGGTTGAGGTTTTGGGCGGCGGCGGCGTGCGGGAAATCGCTTACCGGCTTGCGGATGGAAGCGGGCGGACGCTGGTTGTGATTGAAAAAAGATCGCGCACACCGCCAAAATATCCAAGACAGCGTGTCAAACTGACAGAAAACCCGCTTTAGAAAAACGAATATAGTCGGAAGCCATCGAATTGTGCGATGGATAAAACTGGATATTCTATGACAATCGTGGTATATTTGGAACAATCCCAAGCATATCTTGATTGTTTTGGGGTTTCGCTGAGAATGGAAAACCGGTCCCCTAAATTCAGCGGGACCGCGGCACGAGGAGGAACCAGCATGGCGCTCAATCTGATCGGGTTTGAACAGGTCAACCGCGTCATCCTACTGCCGATCGAGCTGATCGACCCGAACCCGAACCAGCCGCGCCGGAATTTCGATCCCCGGCTCATCCGCGAGCTGGCCGATTCGATCGCAGAAAACGGGCTTCTGACCCCGATCAGCGTGCGGAAAATCGAAAGGCGCTTCGAGCTGATCGCAGGGGAGCGCAGGCTACTGGCCTTCCAACTGCTCGGCGAAAACAAGATTCCCGCCATCGTCGAAAAGATGGACGAGCGGCACTCCGCCGTTCTTGCGCTGGTGGAGAACCTTCAACGCAAGGAACTCGATTTTTACGAGGAAGCCGAGGCGATGTCCGCGCTGATCAAAAGCTATGGCCTCACACAGCAGCAGGTTGCCGACCGGCTCGGGATTGCGCAGTCCACGGTTGCCAACAAGCTCCGGCTGCTGAGAATCGACTCCGAGGTGATCCGAAAGCTGATCGACAAGGGCCTCACCGAACGGCACGCCCGCGCGCTTCTGCCGCTGGCCGAGGACGCGAGGCTTACCGCGGCGGCCGAACAGGTCGTCCGCCGGCAGCTCAACGTCGCCCAGACCGAGCGCTATGTCGCCGAACTCCTCTCCCGGCAGAAAAACCAGGGGAGCCGGCTTCTGATCTTAAAAGACCTTCGGATTTTTTCGACCACCATCAACCGCGCCGTCGATGTGATGAAGCAGGCGGGCATCGAGGTTGACAGCCGGAAGACCGAAGACGAAGAGACCATTACCTATACCATCACCATTCCAAAGGCCCCGCCCGCGACCAGCCTTGTGCCGAAGGCGTCGATCTCGTCGTGAAACGCCTGCCGGCGGCCTATGGCCTTCTGATCCGGGCTGCGTCCGGCGGGGCCCCCTCTCCTTATTTGCCATCTTCTTTATCCTTTCCTTTCCGATATGCCCCTTCTGACTGGGCGAAGGCGTCTGCGGCGCTTTGGGTCCCGGGGATGCGGGAGCGGCCGGGGATATATGCCCGATATCGCCGGCCGCCGCGGCATCCTGCTCATCCTTTCATTTCTTTTGAGGATTTCTGTGCGCCACCACAGAATCCGTGAAGGGCAAATTCGTTGCCCTTCGATACACCACTCCCCCAGCTGATTGACGCCGGAAGGCCCGCCTCCATGAAAGGCGGGCCTTCGGCGTTTCGCGAAAACCGGGCCGCGCCGGCCGGCGGCGCTTTTCCGGAATGGGTTTGGCTGGAACATTTGCGGGAATGAGCGGCGGGATAGGAAAATATGGTTTCAAAATGTCGAATGATATGGTATAATAACCGCAGAGAATTGGGCTTTGGCCCAATTCACCCCGCCAATGGCGGGGCCGGCGCGGCGGACGCCGCGCGCTGCGCTTGTTACACCAGAACCCAAATCGTCCATAAGACGATTTGAACGCCGCTTTCGCGGCGCACAGGCCCGATGGGCCTGCCGTTATAGTATAATAACCGCAGAGAATTGGGCTTTGGCCCAATTCACCCCGCCAATGGCGGGGCCGGCGCGGCGGACGCCGCGCGCTGCGCTTGTTACACCAGATCCACCCGGCTGCGGCCGGGTTCCGCCGCTGGCGCGGCGGGGAAACCGCTTTGGCGGTTTCCTGATATGGTATAATAGCCGCAGAGAATTGGGCGAAAGCCAAATGCAAGATAAAGGCAAAAGTATATGCCAAACGGAACTGAAAGACGGAAGAACAGGAATTTTGCGCCGTTTATCAGCGGGACGGGTGTATGGGGCGCGAAGGCAGCCAATCCTAACGGTATGAGGGAATCGAATGGGCAAGGTTATTGCGGTTACCAATCAGAAGGGCGGGGTGGGTAAAACCACAACCGCCGTCAATTTATCCGCCGCCCTCGGGGAAAGGGGCCGGAAGGTCCTGCTCGTCGACGTCGACCCCCAGGGGAACTCCACCAGCGGCTACGGCGTGAACAAACGGGATCTGACCGCTTCCACTTATCAGATGATGGTCGAGGGGGAGGCAGCCGAGGCTGTCCGGGTCAAAACCGGCTTTGCGAACGTCGACCTGCTGCCCGCGGGGATCGAGCTTGCGGCGGCCGAGATCGAGATGGTGGAACTCAAAGACCGCTGTTATCTGATGCGAAACGCTTTGCTCCCGCTCAAGAGCGAATACGATTATATCCTGATTGACTGCCCGCCGTCGCTGGGGCTGATCACCATCAACGCGCTGGCGGCGGCGGATACGATTTTGATCCCGATCCAATGCGAGTTCTATGCGCTCGAAGGGCTTTCCCAGCTGATGGCCTCGGTCCGGCAGGTCAAGCGCCTTTATAACCCGAGGCTCGAGATCGAAGGGGTCCTGCTGACCATGTACGACGGGAGGCTCAACCTCACCCTTCAGGTGGTGGACGAGGTGAAGAAGTTCTTCCCCAAAAAGGTGTTCAAGACCGTGATCCCCCGGAACGTCCGCCTGTCGGAGGCGCCGGGCTTCGGGATGCCGGTGATCTACTACGACCGGCCGAGCAGGGGCGCGGCGTGCTATCTGGAACTTGCGGACGAAGTGATGCGGGCGCAGGCGATGGTCTGATGCGGGCGGGCAGATTCATTTTGGATCTTTTTATGTGATGGAAGCCCGTGAGATGGCCTGCCGCCGGGACAAATCAAAAGTTTGGCTGTCCGGCGTTCTTGCCTGATTTGCGCCGCCCTCCTCGCGGGGGGTGAAATGCCGGGATGGAAGCAGGCATCCCCGGGAACGGCTGCTGCTCAGGCGCTGCCGAAAGATAACATATAGTAATATATGTTTGTGCTTTATCCCCGGAGACGCGGGCCGCATGCCGCGCGGACCGGATTGGAGGGAACCTATGGCAAGACCAAAAAAGGGTGGGCTCGGAAAAGGGCTTGAGGCGCTGTTTGCCGACAACACAACGGCGGACGTCGCGGTGACCGCCCTGAAGATCACCGAAATTGAACCGAACCAGGAGCAGCCGCGGCGGGAGTTTTCGCACGAAGCGCTCGCGGAACTCGCCGATTCGATCCGGGAACACGGGGTGCTCCAGCCCCTGGTGGTGCGCCCGAGGCCGAACGGCCGCTACCAGATCGTGGCGGGGGAGCGGCGCTGGCGCGCCTCCCGCATGGCGGGCCTTGACGAGGTTCCGGTCGTTGTAAAAGAACTCTCCGACAACGAGACGCTTGAGATCGCGCTGGTCGAGAACCTGATCCGGGAGGACTTAAACCCGATTGAAGAGGCGCTGGGCTATCGCTCGCTGATGGAATCGTTCGGGATGACGCAGGATGAAGTCGCCCGGCGGGTGGGACGATCTCGCCCGGCGGTCGCGAACGCCCTTCGGCTGCTGTCGCTTCCCGAAGAGGCCGCGAGGCTCCTTAAAAACGGGGACCTTTCGGCCGGACACGCGAGGGCGCTTCTCCCGCTCGGCGAGAAGGACGCCGCGGCGCTTGCCAAGCGGATCGTCGGGGAGGGCCTTTCGGTCCGGGAGACCGAACGCCTTGCCAAAGCGCTCGCGGCGAAGCCCAAAGAGCCGGCCGGGACGGAAAAGCCCCGCAGAAACGGCTACTGCCGGGAGATGGAGCTCGCGCTCGCCGAACGGCTCGGAAGGCGGGTTAAGATCACGGAAAGCGGATCGGGAAAAGGCGAGATCACAATTGAGTTCTATTCCCTGGACGAACTGAAAAGCTTCGGGGAAAAGCTCGCCGGAACCTGACCGGGCAGCGGGGGCGGCCATCGCGGCCGCCGGTAAAACAGGAAAATACAGCCGCGCCCTGCGGCGCCGGGACATACGGCGGGCGGGACCGGCAGATTTTAAGATAAGGGAAGGAAAACCATGCTTGATATCAAACTGATCCGGCAGGATCCCCAAAAGGTGAAGGACGGCGTGCGCCGCCGCGGAAAGGACCTCGACGCGGCGGTGGACGAGATCCTTTCGATCGACAAGGAGCGGCGGGAGCTGAGCTCTATGGCCGACGGCCTCAAGGCCGAGCAGAACAAGGCGAGCAAGGAAATTCCGGCGCTCAAAAAAGCGGGGCAGGACGTCTCGGCCGTCATGGCGAAGATGAAGGAGTATTCCGACAAGGTCAAGGAATGCGACGGGAAGATCGCCGCGCTCGAGGCGAGACAGCGGGAGATCCTTCTCTCGATTCCAAACATCCCGAACGAAAGCGTCCCGACCGGCAAGGACGACACCGAGAACAAGGAGATCCGCCGCTGGAAGGAGCCGCCCAGCTTCCCGTATGAGCCCAGGGCCCACTGGGACATCGGCGCGGCGCTCGGCATCCTCGACCCCGAGACGGCGGCGAAGGTCACCGGCGCCAGGTTCCACTTCTACAAGGGGCTCGGCGCGCGGCTTGAGCGCGCGGTGATCAACTATTTCCTCAACACCCACGCCGCGAACGGCTATACCGAGGTGTTTCCGCCGTTTATCGCCAACCGCGCCTCGATGACCGCGACCGGGCAGCTCCCGAAGTTTGCGGAGGATATGTTCAAGCTCGAGGGCCTCGACTACTTCCTGATCCCGACCGCCGAGGTGCCGGTGACCAACATGCACCGGGACGAAATCCTCGACGCTTCTCAGCTTCCGATCAAGTACTGCGCTTATTCGGCGTGCTTCCGGGCTGAGGCGGGGAGCGCCGGACGCGACACGCGCGGCCTCATCCGCCAGCACCAGTTCAACAAGGTGGAGCTGGTCAAGTTCGTCGATCCCGAGACGAGCTATCAGGAACTCGAGGACCTGACCCATGACGCGGAGCGGGTTTTGCAGGGGCTGGGCCTTCCGTACCGGGTGGTCTGCCTGTCGTCCGGGGATCTCGGCTTCTCGAGCGCGAAGACCTATGACATCGAGGTCTGGATGCCCTCGTACGGGAGATACGTCGAGATCTCGAGCTGCTCGAACTTCGAGGACTATCAGGCCCGGCGCGGCCAGATCCGTTTCCGCCGGGAGAAGGGCGAAAAGCCGCTTCTGGTCCACACCCTCAACGGCTCGGGCGTGGCGGTCGGCCGGACGGTGGCGGCCATCCTCGAAAACTATCAAAATGACGACGGCAGCGTCACCATCCCGGAGGCGCTTCGGCCGTTTATGGGAGTCGATCGCATTGGAAAATAAAGCTTCCCGGTATCCATTCTCCAAAACGTCGGCCGTCCCGTTTTACGACTGTGATATGAGGGGGCGGCTGAAAGTTTCAGCCGCCCTTCGGTACATCCAGCAGGCCGCGACCGATCAACTCGACGGGATGGGGCTGACCCATCCGGCGCTCAAGAGCGAAGGGGTCGTCTTCGTGCTCGCGGCGCTTGCGCTGGTTGTGCGGCGGATGCCGCGCGCGGGGGAAACGCTTCTGATCTCAACCTGCCCGGTCGCGACGGCCGGGGCGCAGATGCTCCGCGAAACGGCGGTGGAGGAAGCGGAAAGCGGAGAGGCCCTTCTCGAATGCCAAACCGCCTGGGCCATCATCGACCCGGAGAGCGGGAGGCTGCTGCGGCCTTCGGCGTTCCGGCACGAGCTGCCGCGGCTCGAGGGCTGGAGCCCGACGGTCAATCCCGCGAAGATCCGCATCCCGGACGGGGTGGATCCGGCGGGGGAGCGCGCGGTCCGCTTCTCCGACCTCGACCTCAACGACCACATGAACAACACAGTCTATGCGGATATCCTGACCGACTGCTTCCCGGAACAGATGCGGGAGCGGGAGATCGGCACCCTGCTCCTGCGCTATCGGAGCCAGGCGCGGCTCGGCGAGGTGATGGCCCTTTCGACCGGCCGGAAAGACGGGGTCTTCTGGGCCTCGGCGGCGATCGAGGGCCGGCGGTGTTTTGAAGGCTCGGTCACGTTCCGATGACGGCGCCGCCGCTTTACCAGTTGGCGAATTGAATTCGGATGCGGTTTTGGGAAAGGGGGATAAAATTGAAAAAAGCGGCCAAAGGCGTTTCGGCCATTTTGGCGGCGTCCCTGGTCCTGCTGCTTGCGGCGTGCGGCGGCGGGACCGAAGCCAAAAGCGGCGAGAAGTCCCTGTATGAGCGCGGACTGGAGGTGGTTTCGCTGATGGCGGAGATGGCGGGAAGCGACGCCTATCTCTCGGCCTATTCGGACAACGGGGAGATCAGGGAGATCCTTTCCGGCGCCGGCGCGGGGGATTTTTCGTCCCCGGAGGCGGTTTATCGGGTGAAGATCCCCGCCGTCGCGCTGTGGGGCATCGCCCAAATGCCGGCGGGCGGCGAATTGCCGGAGCCTCTTCGGGAGGAAATCGAATCGAAAATATTGACGGCGTTTGTCAGCCGGATCAACGCAATGGGCGGGACGGCGGCGCTTGCGGCTGCGAGCATCTGTACCGCCGGAACGCTTTTTGTGGACGAAGAGCTGACCGAAAACACCCTCTATTTATATGTATTTGAAAACGCCGTGCCGGCTGCCGTCGTGTTCCTCCCGGGGGAGGATGGGGCCGTGTCCGCAACCGGGATGCTGATCCTCTGCGACGGCTTTGACGTGGACGTGCTAGAGGGATCCGGGCAGTTGTTTGGACAAACCGGGATTGAACTCGAGCAAATCGACGGTTAGAACAGGGGAAAAACCGGCGGCCGGCTTTTATCCTTGATTTCCCAGTAACGGCGTGGTAGAATAATCGGAAATATCAAAACCGAATCGAAAATAAAGCAGTGATGGGAGGAAACCAGATGATCAACCCGAACGACACAGAAAAGTTCGTCAAAGAGGGGCTGACCTTTGACGACGTGCTGCTTGTCCCCGCCTATTCTGAGGTGGTGGCGAAAGACATCGACCTCAGGACGACCCTGGCGAGGGACATCCGCCTCAACACCCCGATCATGACGGCGGCGATGGACACAGTGACCACCGCGCCGATGGCGATCGCGATCGCCCGCGAGGGCGGCATCGGCGTCATCCACAAGAACATGACCGTCGAGGAACAGGCGATGGAGGTTGACAAGGTCAAGCGCTCGGAAAACGGGGTCATTGTCAATCCCTTTTACCTCTCGCCCGATCACTATGTCACCGACGCCGACAAGCTGATGGGAACCTATAAAATCTCCGGCGTCCCGATCTGCGACCAGGAGGGAAAACTGGTCGGCATCCTCACCAACCGCGATCTCCGGTTCATGACCGACTACAACGTGAAGATTTCGGAAGTGATGACGAGGGAAAACCTTATCACCGCGCCGGTTGGCACCACGCTCAAGCAGGCGCAGAGCATCCTCTGCAAATACAAGATCGAAAAGCTGCCGATTGTCGACGACGAGGGCAAACTCCGCGGGTTGATCACCATCAAGGACATCGAAAAGGCGGTTCAGTATCCGAATTCCGCCAGGGACAAGGAAGGCCGGCTTCTGTGCGCGGCTGCGATTGGGATCACGGCGAACGTCCTCGAGCGGGCCGAGGCGCTGGTCAACGCGCAGGTGGACGCGCTGGTGCTCGATTCGGCGCACGGGCACTCGAAAAACATCCTCGACTGCCTCAAACAGGTGCGGGCGGCGTTTCCAAACGTCGCGGTCATCGCCGGAAACGTCGCAACGGCCGAGGCGGCCGAGGCGCTGATCAAAGCCGGGGCGGATGCGGTGAAGGTCGGCATCGGGCCGGGTTCGATCTGCACGACCCGCGTGGTCGCGGGCATCGGCGTGCCGCAGATCACGGCGGTCTATGATGCCTGCCGGATGGCGGCGAAATATGGGATCCCGGTCATTGCGGACGGCGGCATCAAGTATTCCGGCGACATCGTCAAGGCCCTCGCAGCGGGGGCGAACGTCGTGATGCTCGGGAGCCTCCTCGCGGGATGCACCGAGTCGCCCGGCGACACCGAGATCTATCAGGGCAGGAACTTCAAGGTCTACCGGGGGATGGGCTCGCTCGCCGCGATGGAAAAGGGCTCGAAGGACCGCTATTTCCAGGAGGGGAACAAAAAGCTGGTCCCGGAAGGGGTCGAGGGCCGCGTGCCGTACAAGGGGCCGCTCTCCGACACCATCTTCCAGCTGGTCGGCGGCGTCAAGTCCGGCATGGGCTACTGCGGCTGCCAGACGATCGAGGCGCTGCACCAGAACGCGAAGTTTGTCCGGATCACCGGGGCGGGCCTTCGGGAGAGCCATCCGCACGACATCTATATTACAAAGGAAGCGCCGAACTATTCGGCGTCCGTCCAGTAGGCCGCACGGCATCGGCGCAGGGGCGGGACGCGAGGGCGAACGGCGCCCAAGGCGCTGTATTTTTCGCATGGGGCGCGCGATCTGTTTGTGGAAAGGCAGGAGATCGCGCGCCTGTTTCATTTCCTGGGAAATGCCGGGGGAGATTCAAACAGATTTGGTGAGGACGGCGCTTTCTTCGGACGGCGCCTATGTTCGCCGGATTTTACGGCGGGGCGGGCGCAACCTGACAGGAGTATGCGGCGCGGCGCCCGCCCGGCGGGCTGGATGAAAGGAAGCGGGAACGATGGATTTTTTAAAACAGGCAAGGGCAATGGAGCCGGAACTCGTGCGCAACCGGCGGTATCTCCACCAGCACGCGGAAGTGCGGATGGAACTTCCAAACACGGTGAAGTTCGTGATGGAGCGGCTGGCCGGGATGGGCTATGAGCCGAAGGCGCTCGGCGGCGGCGTGACCGCGGCCGTGGGGAAGGGCGGGCCCGTTCTGCTCCTCCGGGCGGACATGGATGCGCTCCCGATGACGGAGGATTCGGGATTGGAGTACGCTGCGGGGAATGGGGCGTGCCATTCCTGCGGGCATGACCACCACACGGCGATGCTGCTCGGCGCGGCAAAGCTCCTGAAGGGATATGAAAAAGACCTCAAAGGGACGGTCAAATTTATGTTCCAGCCCGGCGAAGAGGTGTTCCACGGGGCCGAGGCGATGATCAGCGCGGGCATCCTCGAAAACCCGGCGGTGGATGCGGCGTTCGGGGTGCATGTGCTCACGGGCCGAAAGACCGGCATGGTGTTTTATAACGACCAGGGCGCCCAGATGGCCTCCTGCGACGGGTTTCGAGTCAAAATCCAGGGGAGATCCGCTCACGGCGCGATGCCGAACGAGGGGGTCGACCCGATCAACATCGGCGCGCACCTCTATTTCGCGTTCCAGGAGCTGATCTCGCGCGAGGTGCGGCAGTCCGAAAGCTGTGTGATGACCGTCGGGAGGATCGAGGCGGGGACGGCCGCGAACATCATCCCAGACAGCCTTGTGATGGAGGGGACCATCCGCACCATGTCGAAGGAGACGCGCAGCTTCCTTCTGCGGCGCATGCGGGAGGTGGCGAAGGCGATTGCCGAGGCGTTCCGCGGGTCGGCCCGGTTCGAGATGCTTTCCGAAGTGCCGCCGCTGGTCTGCGACCCGGAGTTGACGCGGGAGATGATAGGATACGGGGCGGAGCTGGGCTATCCGGGCTATCTGCCGGCCGGCGGCGCCCAAGTCAATTCCTCAGAGGACTTCGCAATGATTGCGGAACGGGTGCCGAGCTGCTTTTTGTTCCTCTCGGCGGCGGGGCCCGGCAGCACCGCCGGCGTGCCGATGCACAATCCCAAGGTCCGGATCGGGGAGGAAGTGCTGCCGTTCGGGGCGGCGCTGCTCGCGCAGGGCGCTGCAAGATGGCTTGAAAAGCGCGCGGGAAACGGATTGGCTTAAAATGAAAGAACGGGAAAAGCGGGCGGCAGTGCCGCCCGCTTTGTTTTCGGGAACCCGGGGCTTTAGGGGAGTATCCGGGGTCAGGTTTCGGTGTCTGAAAGCGAATGGATTTCAATGATCATGCGCGCGCCGAGGCGGAAACCGTCGACAAAGCTCTGTTCCAGTTCATCGGGGAGAAGGGCGAGATGCTCGTCAATCAGGGAGACGAACTCGCCTTTTAAATCGTCGGGGAGCTTATTTAAAAAAGATGAGTAGGAGTGAAACGCCTTGTCCCGATCGATTTCAAACTGCTCCAAGACGGGTTTCCATTTTGCGTGTGGGCAGAGTTCTCCGCGGTAAAATTGGCTGATCATGCTTTTCATTTCAACATCCTCTTCATGTATATTAGGGATTATAAAATTACAATACTATAGTATTTTTATAATGTCAATCTTTTTAATACACTGGTATTGTAATATTTGTGTAGAGGTATTGAAATGTTAAGTGAACGCATTCGCAGTTTGCGCAACAACCGGGGGATCAGCCAGGTGGAATTGGCAGAGGCCCTGCATGTTACAAAGCAAAGCGTTTCCAACTGGGAGAATAACAACATACAGCCTTCCATCGAGGTGCTGGTCAAGATCGCGCGCTATTTTTCTGTCCGTGCAGATTATCTTCTGGGATTTGACGACCGGGACTACATTGAGATTACCGGCCTCTCCGAAAAGGAACTGGACCATATCAGACTGATTATCGAAGATATCCGAAAGAAAAAGGAAACGGAAAGCCCCGATTTTTGAATCAGGAAACCCCCGTGCGGCTTTGAAAAGCCTTGCGGGGGTGATTTTGATTCCGGCCTTAAGCGGGTTAAGCGGGCGTTCTGCCCGCCGGTTTGCAGACGCCTTTGCGTTGGGGAGGCTCCGCGGCGGAGCGTCTTACCGTAGGGGCCGGGGAAGGGCCATCCGTTTTTCCGGGGGTGAAGCCCCGGCGCTTGGCCGGGCGCGGCGATTACTCGCCGGTTTTTGGGGCGGGGTATTTGGTCTCGATAAAGCGGTAGACGCGGTTTAAGTAGCTGTCAGCGATGTAAAGCGCGGCGGCGGGGTTATGTGCGAGCGCGCGGTCCTTGACGGCGAGGACGGTTGCCGGCGCCGCGCTATGGCGCATGAACAGCGTGTCGTGCCCGACGCAGAGGCCGAGGATGACGTTGAGTTCGGTTCCCGCCTCGGCGAGGCGCATCGCCTGGCCGATCGGATTGCACATCGGCTCGAACTCGCGCTGGGGGCGGACCTGCTGTTCGCGGGAGACGCCCAGGCAGGCTTTGGAATGGCTTCCGTTTTTACAGATGACCGATTCGACCGCAAAACCGTTTTTCCGCAGGATTTTCGCGAAGATATCCGCCTCCGCCTGAAAGCCGGAGCAGAAGGCGAGGCCGATTTTGTGGTAGCCGCATTTGTGGGCGAAATCCATGATTTCCTCGACCCGGGTGTTCCTCCCATACCCCTCGCTTTCGACGAGGGCTGCGTTATGGGCGATGGTGTATTCCTCGCCGGTGTAGAGCTGGCCGGGGCGCTCCTCCTGAAGGCAGGGGCAGTTTTTCGGAAGGTTTTCGAGCGCGTGGGTGATGCACCCATGCACATGGCAGGCGTCGCAGGCAGGCATAATCCGTTCTCCTTTCGGCCGCAGCGCGGCGATGGTGCTTAAAATCAGCGGGACGTTCCGCCCCGCGGTCAGACGCCGGTGAAAAGGCCGAAGACGCCGTAGCTCGCGATCCCCATGATTATGCCGCTCGCGAGAACGCCGAGCGCGATCGGAAGGAACGCTTTTTTCAGGCGCATCTGCAGCAGGGTCGCGATCAGGCAGCCTGTCCAAGCGCCGGTTCCCGGCGCGGGAATTGCGACAAACAGGAACAGGCCGATCGAAATCGCGCGGCCGGCGGATTCGACCTTCTGGATTTTGCGGTTGCCTATGTCGATGATTTTCTGAAACAGCCGCCCAATCTTCGGGAGGGTGGCGCACCACTGAAGCACATGCCGGGCGAACGGGATCAGGAACGGGATCGGGAAGATGTTTCCGAGGACTGAAACGGCATAGACGGCCCAGAACGGGAGTCCCCAGCCGATCCCGATCGGGACGGCCCCGCGCAGCTCGATGACCGGGACCATCGATAGCAGGAACAAAAAAAGGTATTGGGTGGGCATAATTCCTCCGATTTTACATTATTCAGCCCGCGGCCCCGAAAGACGCGGGACAAGCTTGTGGAGAACGGCGAGGCCGAGCCGGAGAATGGTTTTATGGTTGATCGCAGCCATCACAAGGAACAGGCCGGCCTGGGCGGCAAACGCATATTTGAGATCGGAAAGCGCGGCCGCCGTCTGCAGCATAACGACAAAGAAATTGACCGCGATCGAGAGCAAGCCGAACTTCATCGTTACCAGACGCCGCACATCGAGAGCGCGGACAATAAAGGCGAGAAGATAGCTGACAAAGGTGGCGAACGCGGCGCCCATCGGCCCATAGACCGGGATCAGGAAGCAGTTCATCGCGATGTTGGAAATGCCGCCGGCGGCGATGGCGAGGACGACGGTCGCGTTCTTCTTCGAGACCATATAAAACGAACCGAGGAAGGTCACCAGCGACGAAAACACCTCCGCCAGGACGAGATAGGGCACATAGCGCCAGGATTCGGTGAACGCTTCTCCCATCAGAATAAAGTTTAACGGCCGGAGCAGCATCAGGATCCCCGAAGCGCCGAGAAACAGGAGCGAGGAATAGTGGCCGAAGATTTCGGTGTAAAAACGGGAGGTCCGCGCGCCCTGTCCATATTCGGTGACGGCGGAGATCTGCCACGCCTGATAGAAGATCGAGGAGACGAGGGTCAGCATCGCCGGGATCTTATAGGCGGCGGCGTAGATGCCGTTGGCGGCCTCGCCGCAGAACCAGGTGACGAGGTAGCGGTCCGAGACGTTTGTGATCCACCAGAACATGGTGGTTGGGATCAACGGGATGGAGTAGCGGACCATCTCCCGGAACAGATCCCTGTTCAACTGGCGGGGTTTGACATAGCGCGAAAGGCGCGCTATTGCGAACAGGAACAGAACCGACAGGATGTTGGAGAGGACGACCGAGAGGACGTAGCCCACCACCCCCGTCTTGAACACCACCAGCAGGAGGACGTTGAAAACAATGGTGGTGAAGGTCGCGAGAAAGCCGTCGAAGGTGTAAAGCCGCACCAGCCCGGCTGAGCGGACGAACTGGGCGGTGACCGCCTTGAGCGCGGCGAAGAGGACGTAAAGATAGATCAGGACGGTGTAGGCGCTGATCTTTTCGAACAGATAGAAAACCGGCGCAAAAAGGCAGAACACGACGAACCCGCAGAAGACGGTGACGAGCCCGACTGTGAAAACCTCGCTTTTTTTCACCGACCGGTCCATGCCGAAGCGGATGATCGCTTCGTTGATCGAAAGCATCATGAACGGCATGATAAGGTTCGAGGTGGAGGTGATCAGATCCGAGATGCCGTAGTCGCCGGGGGTCAAAACGCGGGTGTAGAGCGGCGTCAGAAGGAAAACCATCAGCTTGGAGGCAAACGAACCGACCGCAAAGATCAGGGTGTTCCCTGCGAGCTTTTCATAGCGGTTGATGTCGGACCACCTCCTGAAGCGTTTGTCTATATGAAAGCCGCGGCGGAAACCCGGCCGCAGCCGGGTGGATGTGGTGGACAAAGCGCAGCGCGCGGCGTCTGCCGCGCATGCCCCGCCGATGGCGGGGCGGATTGGGCAAGAGCACAATCACAGCGGTTATGACACCATAACAGGAAACCGCAGAAGCGGTTTCGCCGCCGCGTCCGCGGCGGAAACCCGGCCGCAGCCGGGTGGGTGTGGCGGACAAAGCGCAGCGCGCGGCGTCTGCCGCGCATGCCCCGCCGATGGCGGGGCGGATTGGGCAAGAGCACAATCACTGCGGTTATGACACCATAACAGGAAACCGCAGAAGCGGTTTCGCCGCCGCGTCCGCGGCGGAAACCCGGCCGCAGCCGGGCGGGTGTGGTGGACAAAGCGCAGCGCGCGGCGTCTGCCGCGTATGCCCCGCCGATGGCGGGGCGGATTGGGCAAGAGCACAATCACTGCGGTTATTATCCCATGTTTTCTGTCTAAATACAAGACAAAACCCCGTTTTGACCGGGTTTTGCGGGTGAATGGGCAGGTCTAGAAAAACCGCCAGTAACCGATCGCCTCGCCCTTTGCCATCCGGCGGGCGCAGAAAAAGGCGTCCAAAGCGCTTGCAAGGCCCCCGATGACCAGCGCTGGGGAGATCCGCGGGTTGACGGAGAGGACCGCGACATAGATCAGAAACAGGATGATGCCTTTTGCTTTCTGGCCGTTGAGCACCTGCGCCATTCCCCAGATGAAAAACGACGAGGCAGACGCGAGGAGCGGGGCGAGGCGGAGTTTCGAGGGGGGGATCACCCCGCGCCCTGCGAGCGTCGCGCCGCACGCCGGGCAGGTTTTCGCGTCTTTGGGAGCGCGTTTTCCGCACGAGGCGCAGTAGTTTTTGCCCGCGCCTTTCGCGGCGCCGCATTTTGGGCAGGGGTTTTCATTGGGACCGATGGTGTTTCCGCAGTTGGGGCAGTACATGGAAGGACCTCCTGTGAGACGGCCTTGAGGCCGCGTGCTTTTCTGAGCCGGCAGGCCGGTTGAATGGTAGTACTGTCCATCATTGTAGCATCCCGCATGCAGGAGATGCAAAGGACAGTTTGTAAATTTACGCTTGATTTTTCTCCGCCTGGGGGAACAAAGATAAGCGCGCGCCGAAAGGCGCGCGCTTATACAGAGATGACCCGGACGGGAATCGAACCCGTGATACCGCCGTGAAAGGGCGGTGTCTTAACCGCTTGACCACCGGGCCGCAGGGCAGAAAAGCCCTTTTGAGGGCTTTTCTGTTTTGGTAGCGGCAAGTGGACTTGAACCACCGACACTTCGGGTATGAACCGAATGCTCTAGCCAACTGAGCTATGCCGCCGTTTGTCAGAAGCAAAACAGATTATAGCAGGAAAGGCAAAGACTGTCAACCTTTATTTTATTTGGCCGGATCTGGGGAGAATGGGACGCTTTTTCAAGACCGGTTTAGTTTTTCACCGGGAACGGCGGATTATGCGCAAAACGCCGCCTCCCAGCGGACAAAATAGGCGACTATGTGCTCTTTTCCGCGAAGGGCAGCGGGTTTGGAGAGGTGGAGGGCGAGCGGATTTTCACCGAAGAATCGCGCACGCACGGTTCGCTCTATGAGCGGGAGATTCCGCTGATTGCAATCAACCCCGAGGCCGGAGCAGTACCAATATCATATGGACATCGCGGCAAACCTTTGGGATGCAGTTATTGAATAGCGATTTAGGCTTTACACAAACGGAAACGAAAAAAAGGCGGTTTTGGAAGATGAGGGAATCCGCGTGAAACGCCCTTGCAATGGGACGGGAGCGCCGCCTGCCGTGAACGTGGCGGCGGCGTGCGGCGAAGGGTGAAAAATACCGGGCGCCCGCCCAAAAGTTCATCGGGCGCGTTGCGCCGCCGTGCCGCACCCTCGCGGTGAAGACGGGGCGGCTGGCGGCGCTCCGGGCGAATGCGGCTTTGGAACGGCCCGCCGCCGGGGACGCAGGACTCGAGCGGGCGAAGCGGAAGGTGGGACTCGAAGCCGAGATGGTGCGGTTCCAGCGTGAACTGGGGGCGCCGAACAAACATGGCCGGGGGCGGCGCGGCCTGGCGGTACGCGGCCTTCCAGGCGGAATATAGCTATGTATCGGGCCGCTTCGGTAAGCCGGGACGGCGGATGGGAGGATCGCCCGCCCGCCAGACTCACCGCCGGTCGGCTCAGGGCCGGGGACCGGATTGGAAGTGCCGCGCCGGGGGTATCAGGCGGATTTTTAAAATGGGATTGAGATTCCGGCAGGGGCCTGGGGGAGCCGGCCGGAAAAAGCTCCCGGACCTGGTTTACAGATCCGGGAGCCATGCTTTTCCAAAGGTTTTTGGCTGCTGATACGGGCGGGCGCGGGCGCATTGGTGCAAAAAGCGGCGGCCGGCCCGCTCTCTTTTTCCATGCGCCTTGCCCGGGTTCCTACCAGATTTGTCCGGGCGGACGTTAGTTTGCTTTTGATTTCATAACGGCGCGGATTTTGCCGATCTTTTTGCCGTCGGTGTGGATGACGGTGAAGGTGACGCCGCCGAAGTGGGCCGAATGGGTTGGGGAGTCGTCGCCCGGCACGTCGCCGAGCAGTTCGGTGACAAAGCCGCCGAGGGTGTCGCAGTCGAAGTCCTCCGGCACGCGAAGGCCGAGCAGATGCTCAAATTCGGCGACGCTCATCGAGCCGTCGAGGATATACACCCCCTCGTCCACCTGGGTGGAGAGGGCCACCTCGTTGTCGAATTCGTCCTCCATGCTGCCGACGATGGATTCGAGCAGGTCCTCCATCGTGACGATGCCGTAGGTCCCGCCGTACTCGTCGACGACGACGGCGATCTGGGTTTTCTCGCGCTTGAACAGGGCGAACAGCGCGGCGCAGCTTGTGGTTTCGGGGACATAGAGCGGACGGCGCAGCTCGTCCGACATCCGAAACTCGCCGGGGTTGTTAAAATACTTGAGCAGGTCCTTGGCGTAGACAACGCCGCAGATCGAGTCGATGCTGTCGACGTAGACCGGGATTCTCGAATAGCCGGTGTCGAGCGCGAGCTGGACAACCTCCTGCAGCGGGGCGGTGATCTCGACGGCGCTGACCTCGGTCCGGTGGGTCATCACGTCGGTGACGTCGCGGGTGTCGAACTCGAAGATGTTGTTGATCATGTCCTTTTCGGCCTCTTCGATCGCTCCTCGCTCCTCGCCCTCGTCGATCAGCATTCGGATCTCTTCCTCGGTGACGTGGCGCGGGATTTCGTCGGGGTTTTTGCCGGCAAGGCGCACAAACAGCGAGGAAACCGCGTCCTCCAGCCAGACGACAGGCGTGAGGACGGCGCATGCAAGCGAAAGCGGGCCGAACATCGCAAACGCGAGATTTTCGGAAAAATAGGCCGCGAGCCGCCGCGGAGCGATCACCCCAAGGACGGTGAACAGAAAAGTCCCGGCGAGCGCGGCCCCGGCGGCGGCGCCTGCGCTTTGGGCAAGATCCGGGGCGATGAGCGTCCAGATGCGCGTGATCCCCCAGACCGACAGCACCAGGCACAGCGCGCTGACGGTGGAGACCGAGGATTCGACGGCGGGGTGCTTTTCCAAAAGGCGCAACATTTTCGCCGCCTTTTTGTCTCCGCTTGCGCTCATGTGGCGCAGGGCGATGTCGTCGGCGTAAACCGAGGCGGCCTCGCCCATGTTGAGAACGGCGGAGATACCAATCGGCAGCGCGGCAAGTGCAAGGCCGGCCGCCAGGCTACTGTCAGGATTCATTTGTTTTAACTCCTATTATAATATAAGGATAGCCGCTGCGGGCGGCCTTTTCTACCTCCCACTATACATGACGGCGAAGTAGCTGTCAAATTTGCCGGGAAAAGCAGAATTTCAAGACCATTCCATTCGAAAAGCCGGATAATATTAGTGATTATTGATAAAATAAATCTGTAAAATCCGACGTTTCAGAGAACCGTTGCAGGAATCACTGCATATCGCGGATTTTTGATCAACATGATCTTTACTTTCTTGTCCAATGGTGCTAATATTTGGTTTATGAGACCCTGTCGGCCGGGCATATAACGGGGCAAAATCCAGGGTAACTTTGATCGCCGCCGTCTGTGTGACAGCGTGGATTGAATAAAGGAGGAGCATAAAAAAGCATGGCAAGAAAAATGAAAACCATGGACGGCAACAACGCCGCGGCGCATGTATCGTATGCGTTTACCGAGGTTGCCGCCATCTTCCCCATCACGCCTTCGTCCGTGATGGCGGAAGTCACCGACGACTGGTCGGCAAACGGGCGCACCAACATCTTCGGCGAGCGGGTGCAGGTCGTTGAAATGCAGTCTGAAGCCGGCGCCGCGGGCGCGGTCCACGGCTCGCTGGCCGCGGGCGCGCTGACCACCACCTACACCGCGTCCCAGGGCCTTCTGCTGATGATCCCGAACATGTATAAAATTGCGGGCGAACTGCTGCCGTGCGTCATCGACGTGTCGGCCCGTGCGCTTGCGACCCATGCGCTTTCGATCTTCGGCGACCATTCGGACATCTATGCCTGCCGGCAGACCGGATTTTCTTTCCTCTGTTCCGGCAATGTGCAGGAAACTATGGATCTCGGCGCGGTCGCGCATCTCGCAGCGATCAAGGGCCGCGTCCCGGTGCTCCACTTCTTCGACGGCTTCCGGACCTCCCATGAGATCCAGAAGATCGAGGTCTGGGACTATGAGGACCTCAAGGAAATGGTCGACTTCGACGCGGTCGACGCATTCCGCAAACGCGCCCTCAACCCCGAGCGCCCGGTGCTCAAAGGTTCCGCGCAGAACCCGGACATCTTCTTCCAGAACCGCGAGGCCTGCAACCCCTACTACGACGCCTTCCCGGCAGTCGTCGAGGAGTATATGCAGAAGGTCAACAAGAAGATCGGCACGAACTATCAGCTCTTCAACTACTACGGCGCTCCCGACGCGGAGAACGTCATCATCGCGATGGGTTCGGTCTGCGACGCCATCGAGGAGACGATCGACTATCTCAACGCCGCGGGCGGAAAATACGGCCTGGTGAAGGTCCGCCTCTATCGCCCGTTCGTCACCGGGAAGCTGGTTGAGGCGATTCCGGCTACGGCGAAGGCGCTCACCGTCCTCGACCGGACCAAGGAACCCGGCGCGGCGGGCGAGCCGCTCTTCCTCGACGTGGCGCTGGCAGTGCGCGGGACGAAGTTCTCGAACCTGCCGATTTACTCCGGACGGTACGGCCTCGGCTCGAAGGACACCACCCCCGCGCAGATCGTCGCGGCGTTTAAAAACGCCGAATCCAAGGACGCAAAGCCCCGCTTTACCATCGGCATCGAGGACGACGTGACCCATCTCTCGCTCCCGCTCGAGCCGCTCGCCGACATCACCCCGGAGGGTACCACCAGCTGCAAGTTCTGGGGCCTGGGTTCGGACGGAACCGTCGGCGCGAACAAAAACTCGATCAAGATCATCGGCGACCACACCGATATGTATGCGCAGGCGTATTTTGACTACGACTCAAAGAAATCGGGCGGCGTCACCGTTTCGCATCTGCGGTTCGGCAAATCCCCGATCAAATCGACCTATCTCGTCAGCCGCGCGGACTTCGTGGCCTGCCACAACTCCGCCTATGTGAACAAGTACGACATGGTTTCCGACCTCAAGCCGGGCGGGACCTTCCTGCTCTCCTGCGGATGGGATGAGAAGGATCTTGACGAGCACCTCCCCGGCTCGGTCAAGCGCTATATCGCGGAGAACAACATCAATTTCTACACCATCGACGCCGTCTCGATCGCGAAGAAAATCGGCCTGGGCGGGCGTCTGAACACCATCCTTCAGTCCGCTTTCTTTAAGCTCTCCGGCATCATCCCGATTGAGGACGCGGTCAGGTATATGAAGGACGCGGTTCAGAAGACCTACGGCCACAAGGGCGAGGACGTCGTCAACATGAACAACGCCGCGATCGACGCGGGCGTGACCGGCGCGGTTAAGATCAATGTCCCCGAGTCGTGGAAGGCCGCGGCCGGATCGATTGAAAAGCGCGTCGCAGAAGGCGACAGGGCGGACCTTGTGAAGTTCACCAACGAGGTCGTCTACCCGGTGATGGCCCAAAAGGGCAACGAGCTGCCGGTTTCGGCCTTCAAAGATCTGCCGGACGGCGCCATGCCGCAGGGTACCAGCGCCTATGAGAAGCGCGGCGTTGCGGTGGACGTGCCCGAGTGGCAGCCTGAAAACTGCATCCAGTGCAACTTCTGTTCCTATGTCTGCCCGCATGCGGTCATCCGCCCGATTGTGATGAACGCCGAGCAGGCCGCCGCGGCGCCGAAGGACATGAAGATGCTCGACATGACCGGCATGCCCGGATACAAGTTCTCGATGGTCCCGTCGGTGCTCGACTGCACCGGCTGCGGCTCCTGCGCGAACGTCTGCCCCGGCAGGAAGGGTGCGAAGGCCCTGGTCATGAAGGGCCTCGACAGCCAGATGCATGAGCAGGACAACTTCGCCTATGGCCAGTCGATCGTCACCGATCCGGCGGTCCACGAGAAGTTCAAAGAGAACACCGTCAAGGGCAGCCAGTTCAACCGGCCGCTGCTCGAGTTCCACGGCGCCTGCGCCGGCTGCGGCGAGACCCCGTATGCCAAGCTGATCACCCAGCTGTTCGGCGACCGGATGTATATCGCGAACGCGACCGGATGCTCCTCGATCTGGGGCGGTTCCGCGCCTTCCACCCCCTACACTGTCAACCGCAAGGGCCACGGCCCGGCCTGGGCGAACTCGCTCTTTGAGGACAACGCCGAGTACGGCTACGGGATGTACCTTGCGCAGAACGCCATCCGCAAAAAGCTGATCGGAAAGATCAAAGAGCTCAACGCCTCGACCAGGAAGGATTATATCCGCGAGGCGACGGCTGAGTACCTCGATTCGGCCAGGGATTCAAAGAGAAACCAGCTTGCGACCGAGAAGCTCGTCGCGGCGATGGAACAGTCCGCTGGCGAGGGCTGCAAGACCTGCGCCGAAATCCTCAAGGAAAAGGAATTCCTCTCCAAGAAGTCGGTCTGGATCTTCGGCGGCGACGGCTGGGCCTATGACATCGGCTTCGGCGGCCTCGACCATGTGATCGCTTCGGGCGAGAACGTCAACATCTTCGTCTTCGACACCGAGGTTTATTCCAACACCGGCGGCCAGTCCTCGAAGGCCACCAACACCGGCGCCGTCGCGCAGTTCGCCGCCGCCGGCAAAGAGGTCAAGAAGAAGGACCTCGCCTCGATCGCGATGAGCTATGGCTATGTCTACGTCGCGCATGTCGCGATGGGCGCGGACTACAACCAGACCCTTAAGGCGATCCTCGAGGCAGAGGCGTATGACGGCCCGTCGCTGGTCATCGGCTATGCGCCGTGCATCAACCACGGCATCAAGGCCGGCATGAGCAAGGCCCAGACCGAGATGAAGAACGCGGTTGCGGCCGGCTACTGGAACATGTTCCGGTATGACCCGCGCCTCGCGGACGAGGGCAGGAACCCGTTCCAGCTCGACTCGAAGGAGCCGACCGAGAGCTATCAGGACTTCATCAAAGGCGAGGTCCGGTACTCTTCTCTGAAGCTCGCCTTCCCGGAGAGAGCTGCCGAACTCGACGAAAAGGCCGCGAAGAACGCCAGAGCGAAGTACGAGCATCTGCTCCGTCTCTCGAAGCTTTATGACGTAAAGTAAAACATTACGGAACGTAGATTTTCAACAATCAAACAGGTTTTCAACGTTGAAAACGGGGAAAACGAAAAACAGCGGCCGGGGAGTGTTTCCCCGGCCGCTGGCGTCAAATGGCGTTAACCGGCCATTTTCTATTCCATGTGCTTGTTAATTGAATCCGTGGCCGGGCGTTGTTTTAGTCATGGGTTTCGTATAATAGCTGATATAGCAATCGGGCCCCCGCCCGCAGGCCGATTTCAAGATAGACATCCTCGCGTGCGGAGAGTGCCCTGCTGACCAGATCGGTTGCGTTATCGAGCTCTTTCGCATTTTGAAAGGTTTGCTCTAAAAGCTCAAAGACCGGCTGTTCAGATCTCTGAAGGTAAGTTTCATAGTCTTCAAAACTACATTTCGGAAGAGGCTGATCTTGGAGTAAAAACGCTCGAATGCCCCAAATATCAGCTTTTTGCAGAATTTCTTTCGATGTCATAGATATTGCTTTCCTTTCATTTTGTCTTTCTGAAATAGAGATGGTCTCGGCATCACCAGTATAAATGATTTACATGAAGCAGATACCAACAATTGTTGGTTATTCAGTCGCGGGCACCAATGACCTCCGTTCCTGTGATCCTTTGTAAACAAGCGGCGGCCACTTTTTCTGTGGCCGCCGCTTGTTATGATCTTCCGGAATCGGGAACAGGCAGCCGCTCAGAGCGGCCTGTTTTGCCTGCGCTTGTGCCGCAGTTCCCGGAAAAAGCCGGTGAGCAGGGCGGCGCAGTCCGCTTCCAGCACGCCGGGGACGATTTCGGGAGCGTGATTGTAGGCGATCTTGGTGAAATCTGCGAGGGTGCCGAAGGAGCCGGCCTTTGGATCGGCGGCGCCGAAGACCACGCGGCGGATCCGGGCGTTGACCGCCGCGCCCGCGCACATCGGGCAAGGCTCGAGGGTGACGTAAAGCGTAGCCTTGTGCAGCCGCCAGCCGCCGAGCGCCCGGCAGGCTTTGTCGATCGCGATCAGCTCCGCATGGGTGAGGGCGTTTTTCGAGGTCTCGCGCAGGTTGTGCCCGCGGCCGACGATTTCCCCTTCCCAGACGACGACGGCGCCGACCGGCACCTCGCCGAGCGCGGCGGCAAGGCGCGCCTGTTCGAGGGCGGCGCGCATAAAGGCTTCGTCCAGGCGCGTCTGTTCCAGCCGTTCCATCAGAGCGCCACCAGATAACCGGCCGACATGATCAGGATCATGACGATGGTGATCACCATCGGGGCGGTGCTGAAGAAGACGCAAAAGCGCTTTGGGGCGGAGTTGATTGCGGTGGAAAGCGGAAGCACAAAGAGCCGCGAGTGGTTGCGCAGCATCAGCATCAGAGCCGCGAGGCCGAGCAGGATATAGACGATGAAAAACGAATCGGTAACGACGGCCGCGGCGCCGGGGGAGAGATCCCGAAGAACGGCCGTCTGGAACAGGACGAGGGCGTTGTTGACGGCATGGATGATGATGCCGGTTCGGATTGAACCGGTGAACAGGACGAAGTAGCCGATCACGAGGCCCATCAGAAAGGCGTTGGGCATCTGCGGGGGGAGGACGTGCACCAGCGCAAAGAGCAGGGACGAGACGAGCAGCGCGAAACCGTCGCCGAAGCGGCGAAGCGACTGAAGAACGACGCCGCGGAAGACAAATTCTTCCAGAATCGCCGGGACGACGGTCATGTTGAGGGCGAAGGCGACGGCCGCGCCTGGGTCCGCGGGAAACGAAAGCGCCGGGACCTGGAAGGCGAGGCCGAACAGCCCCGCGAACCCCAACAGCGCACGCTGACAGCCATACCCCACGGCGGAGACAGCGAGGCAGATGAAGAGGGGGGGCAGCACCAGCCGGAGCGGGACCGGCTTTTGAGGGGCGGCGTTTGCCCGCGGAATTTTGATATAGGCCGCATAGAACGAAAACGGCGCAAGAAAGGCCGCGGCCGAGGCGATCGCCCCGGCAAATTGTTCAACCAGCGGCTGCGCGCCCGGGAATATCCCAGGGCGGATAACAAGCTGCAGAAAGGCGAGGGCGAAGGAAGGGACGACCGCGCCCATCACGAAATAGGCCAGCAGTGAGAGGCCGAGCGCGCAGGAGTAGGAATAGATGGTTCGCCGCTCAATCAGCGCGGGCGGGCGGGGGGAGAAACCGTAGCCGGGGGTATAGACATGTTCGTTCGGGTTGATCGCGCGGTACCAGCCGCCGGTGTCCTGATTGTTCGGTTCCATCGAAAACTGCGCCCTCCCTTCACTGTATTCTGTAGGACTATGATAACACAATCCGGCCGGCGAAAAAAACCGGTGTTTTGTTAACAAAGCGTCGCCGGGACGAAGGAAAAATCGGGAACCGGCCACGCAAAACGCGCAAAACACGTCATCGGGCGGCGAATTATACGTCGGGCCGCTCGGCGAAATCGCAGCCGCCCGGCGCAGCGGGCGCCATACCGAAAGCCCACGGGATAACAGGGGCGTTCTGCCGCCGGCCGACATCGCATTGCTGCTGCAGGTGACGCAGGTGACGACGGCGTCCTGACAGGGCATGGAAGCCGCCCGCTGACGCATCTTATCCGCGGCCTGTCCGGCGGGCAGGGCCGGGCAGAAGCCGTCGCCGCAGCAGACCGAGCGCGCGCCGCGCGATGGGTTCCCGATCGCTTCAATGTTCATCCTGGCCGGAAGGGAACGGCCCGCCGCGTGGGCCTGTGGCCTGCTGCGTACGGGGCGGGGGCTGTGGGCCGACGTCAGCGCGCCCCCGGGTTAAAATAGTTGGTTCCGGCCCAAAACCCTTTCAGACGGAATTTGACGAAACTTTCAGCTTACGCGGTCAAAAAGCAAAAAGAGCGCCCCGAACGCGCAGCTGACCGCCGCGGCGGCGAGGACGTCGCGGGGGTAGTGAAGGCCGGCGAGCACCCGCGAGGCCCCGATCAGGACGGCGGCCAGCAGCATCGCCGCGCCGAAAAGCGGATGGAGCCAAAGGCAGGCGAGCGCGATGATAAAAGCGCTCGCGGTGTGGCGGCTTGGGAAGCTTTTTCCCTTCCCGCGGCGGACCGGCAGGAGGGGGGCATAGTCGTGCCAGTCGTCATAGGGCCGCGGCGCGTTGATCCAGGCGCGGACGGCGGTGACGAACAGGAAGCCGGCCGCCGGAATTCCGACAAACGGGAGCAGGGCACGGTCCCGGCGCGAGAGGAGCATCAGCGCAGACGCCCCGTAGGAGACGAAGGGGATCGCCGGGAGGAAGCGGCAGAGCGCCTTCGCCGCCGCTTCCCTCCGGGGTGTTCTTCTCAAAAGCGCGAGCATGCGCCGGTAATCGGCGCCGGTCATCCGGGACAACGGCAGCCCCTCCTTTCCGGTTCTTTCATATAGTATACCACATCAGGAAACCGCGAAAGCGGTTTTCCCCGCCGCGCCGGCGGCAAAACACGGCCTGGGCCGGGCGGATGGGGCGTATCAGGCGCAGAGGGTTGGCGCGGCGGCTAACGCGCCAGCCCTGCCATAGGCGGGGCGCATTGGCCAACGCCCAATTCACTGCGGCTATTACAGCAATTTGCGTCCTGCGCGAAAAGCGGCGCCGGCGGGGAACAAAGCGGGCGGCGCGGTTGCTGTCGCGCTTAGAAGCGAACGCCGCAAAAGCAAAGCCCGGCGGTAGAGGCCGCGGTTCGGGTTGGACCCTTTCAGGGCTTCAGGCTCAAGCCTTAGAACGAAACCGGCAGCCCGATGTCTGATGGGATCAGCGTTATGCGCCGCAGACTACTTTAGTCGGCGGGGTCGTTCCCTCAGAAAGCGCCGGGGCCATTGGCGCCGATATCGCTGCCGCATTGGCCCCGCCCAGCATGGCATGTGTTGGCGCCGCCGTCCTTTTTAATTGGCTGGGCTGCGCTGCGCAATGAAGGCCCGTTGGGCGGCGTTGGTTGCAGGTATCCTGGATACGGTTTCTATCGTGTGTATGTTCCTATATGAGATGATTATGGTTTAGCGATAAGGCCAAAGCGGAATAACCCAGTTCGCATTTCCGGCAAAAACAATATGCCCCCTGCCGGACGGCGGGGGGCTGCCGCTTCTGCTTTGGAAGACGGCGCGCCGTCCGGCGGCAGTCCGGCGCTTTCAGCGGGGGCCGAATTCGTTGAGGAGCAGGGAGCACTGCTGCACCAGCCCAAGGAGCAGCGGATCGATCCCGCCGCCGTCCTTCGGAAGGGGGTCCGGCTGGAGGGAGGCGGAGAGAAGCTCCCGCTCCTCGCCGGCAAGTTCCGATAAGAGCGCCGCCTTTGAGGGGGCGCATCTTCCACTGCGGGCGAACTGCGCCGAGCGCAGGACGAAAAACATGCTCTTGAGCAGCACAGGCAGGGCGGCCGCTTTGGCATGGGCGGGATCGTAAAGATAGCTGTGGAGGGCGGCGTGATAGAGGTTTGCCGCTCCGGTGCGCGCCGCTTCGCGTGCGTCGGCAGCCGTAAACGGGCCGGTCAGCGCGTCGAGGGAACCGAAGAGGGCGAATGTGTCCTGGTAGAGCTGGAGCAGGTCGTACCGGGGCCATGCCTCAAGCTCCGAACGCCCGCAGAGAAAACCGCAGGCCTCCCGCCCGAACGGAGCCGCGGCGGCAAGCTCCCGGTAACGGGCGGGGTCGCCGGGGAGCAGCCGGTCGAGCACGACGACGAGATCGACGTCGCTTTCGGGCGTCGCTTCCCCGCGTCGCCAGCTCCCCTGAAGGCCGAAAAACAGCAGCCGCCCGGGCCAGAGGGCCAGCAGTCGTTCGAGAAAGTCGTCGAGCTGAGGCCGGATCGCTTCCATCGTGAGATTCATTCTGATTCCTCCCTTTCTGTTTGTCCTATTTGGTTCGCGCCGCGCCGACGGCGCTGTCCCGCGGGCGCTGCGGCGTAGGGGCGAAAACACCGCCTTCGCGCTTGCGGCTTGGCGGGCCGTCAAGGAGTATGGCAATGTGTGAAAAGAAACAACATTATAGCACAAAACCGCCCCGGTGGGAAGTTCCAGTGCGGTTTCTGGTCAAAACATGGGCGTCAGCCCTGCCGGAAAGAAATCCAGCAAGCGGTTTGCGGAACAAGCCGGCCGGAGTAAAAACCAAAAGCAGAACCGAAAACCATTTCCAATGGCAAGCGCCTTATGATATAATAACCGCAGAAAATGGGCCAAGGCCCATCCGCCCCGCCCGTGGCGGGGCCTGCGCGGCGGACGCCGCGCGCTGCGCTTGTTGCATCACATCCGCCCGGCTGCGGCCGGGCCCCGTTGCGAATGCAGCGGGCGAACCGCTTTGCGGCCCGCTGATATGATGCAATAACCGCAGAAAATTGGGCCAAGGCCCATCCGCCCCGCCTGTGGCGGGGCCTGCGCGGCGGACGCCGCGCGCTGCGCTTGCTGCATCACATCCGCCCGGCTGCGGCCGGGTCCCGCTGCGGATGCAGCGGGCGAACCGCTTTGCGGCCCGCTGATATGAAGAATAAAGCATTAAATGATACCCGGTGAAGGGGGCGCCGCTGTGCATAAAAGGTTTGGGCAAGACCCGGCTGCATTTAGAAATCAAAAGATAAAGCTATCTGTCGAGGAAACCACATCTGCCGGTAGATGCGGCTCTTCCGCTGCGGCTTTTTCACGCCCTGCGTCAGCCTGTCGTTACGACAGCGCGGCGCGGGGCGTTTTTCTGTCTTTGGGAAGGAGTCAAAGAATATGAGTCTGAAATACACCTGCCCCGGCTGTGGGACACCCTTGCGCTACGACGGTTTGTGCTGGAAATGCAAGTGTGAGGAGGAGCGAAATGCTGCACTTGCCTGGACGCCGGAACAAATTGCGGAGAAGCAGAAAAACCTGATCCAGAACATCCAGCGGCTGGCGGATCTGAAAGAACCGGAGCTCACCGACTTCTGGAAGCTGCTCAGTTACCGGGACGCCGTCACGCCAAAGCTCCAGCGGGCTGCGCTGGCCGCAGAGGTATTCTACCCCTGCGAACTCTACTACCGTGCCCCGGAGGACGTGCGGGACGGCCTGATCGCCGCCCTGCTGGAAACGGAGGACTCCCACGAGGCTGGCTGCCTGATGTGCTGTCTGGCAATGCAGGGGGATGACCGGGCGTTGGAAACGCTGCTGGACCTGGAGCGCAACCCCCGCCCCTGGCGGAAGAAGCTCTATGTGGACCCATCCATCTATGCCCAGTGCGGCGGCTGGACTTTCGATAAGGCTGGACATCGGGTGCAGCTCAACTATGACGTCTGCTATCCTATGGTAAAAGGAGCGCCCGGCGAGGCCTCCCCCGTCCGCATCGGCCGGGTGCGGGAGGACGCCTGCCCTCACTGCGGCGGGCGGATGGTGGATATGCTGGTGCTGGACGGCCGGGACGAGCGGCTGAAATTCCTGGGGCTGGACGGCATCCTGACCGCCGCCTGCTGCCCCAACTGCGTGGGATTTTTGGAAGGCCCCGCCTTCAGCCGCTTTACCCTGGACGGCGGTGCGGAGCCGCTTCCTGCCAGGACCTTTGACGGGTCTGAGAAGATGGAGTGTTATGTCCGGCCGGAGGACTATGAGGCCCTGGCGGGAAATCATTTTGTACTGGGGGCGGAGCCGGCCCCCCTGTTCTACGGTGCGGAATTTTTAGATTTGAATACCATCGGCGGCTTCGCCAACTGGGTGCAGGACTGGGAGTATGCCCCCTGCCCCCAGTGCGGCAAGCCCATGCGGTATCTGGCCCAGATCCAGTGGGATACGGTGATGGACGGGATGGAGGGGACGCTCTATATTGAGTTCTGCCCCGACTGCCAGATCGTCTCCATGCAGCATCAGCAGACCTGAAAGGAGCGTATCGAATGAACTTACCCAAACGCAACAGTGCGGACGGGCGCTGTTACTGGATGAAGCCCGAGGTGCAGGAGGAGCTGCAGCCGCTCTTTGACCAGTGCATCCAGGATGCCATTGACGGCAGGATCACACGGCTTGATTCCCTCTGGCCTCCGGTAGTGGTCAGCAGTCAAGGCGCGCCCTTCGAGGTGTGGGAACTGCTGAGGAAATGGGCCGAAGCGCAGCGGGCCGAGACCCTGGATGCGGAACATGCCATTGCCTTCAGCGAAAACCTGCGCCGTCTGAGCCGGTGGGGTGAAATCGACCACTATTTACTTGATCTGCTGAAACGGGAGCTGCAGGAAAAGTATTTTGCAGTGACAGGCCGTGAAGATGACCACCCTTGGAATCGGGAGTATTCCCTGAAACCAGGTATCCGTGCGGAGGAGGTCCCGGAGCCGCTGCTGCGCTTTGCCTGCTATGTGGCGGTGAGCTATAAGGTATATGGCATGAGCTTTCAGTATCTGGATACCAATTACCTCTTTGGATTGGTCGGGAAAGTCCGGCCTGATATGGTGAAAAAGCTGAAAGAACATGGGACCGGCAGGCTGCCGCTCCCTCTGCAAAAGCGGAAAACCGAGCACTTCACCGCATCGGCCAACGATGCCTTTGCCGTGATCCGTATGACTGCCAAAGACAGCACGGAGGAATGCTGCTGCGAAGTGCTGAACTACCTGTGCGAGCTTCTTTCGCAGGAGGAGTTTCCCCGCAGCTATGCGGTGGAGTTCAAAGGGCCGGAAAAGAGGTATCTGCCCATCACAGGACTGCCCCAAAAGGGGATCAATCAGCTCTGCGCCTGCGCCGTTCAATATCCGTCCCTTCATTCTCTGCTGGAGCGGTACGCCCGCCTTGCCATGCGGCAATATGAGCGGTACACCAATCTCAGCGATGAGCAGTGCGCTCTCCCTGGAAGCTTTGCCGTGTTCGCCCTGGGAATGCTGGGGCAGGAGTGGCGGCAGCTGGTCTGGGATTATCTCGGCCTCTGTGATGACGAGCACTCCCGCTTACAGGAAAAATTCCTCCGGGAGTATGTGAAACGGTTCGGCTTTACCGCCGATACGGTCCCCATTTTTGTCCGGGGGGTGCTGTCCATGCAGAACATGAAGTATTCCAAAGACTATTCCGCATGGATATCAAACGCAGAAAGCCTGGACGCTCTGCTCAGCGCAAAAGCCCATCTGTCCGAGATCGTTCCAAGCGGTTTTTCCTCCGACGAGGATGACGATGATGACGAGGATGATGAACACGCCCAGGAAACGAAAGCCAGCCCGGAGGAAGTGCTGCAATACGCATGGGAGACGGTCTGCCATGTGATCTGGGGCAAGGACAGCGCCAAGGGTGGTCAGAAAGCGGTGGAAACGGCCCCGGAGGAATTGAAAGAGCGCTGCCGGGAAATTTTCATTCCGGTGACGGAGGACATGGAACAAAAAGGCGGCCTGATATGAGTTTACCAAAACGAGACGGCGTGAATGGCCGCTACTATCTGATCCACAAGCCGGACACGACTCCGGAGGTGCTGGCGGAGGCGGATCTCTGCATTCAGGATGTCCTGAACGGCGCCGCCCGGGAAAATCGCTCCGCCTATCCGACTGTGGTGCGCAGCCAAAACGGGACGCCCTTTCTCCCCAATCAACTGCTGGAGCGGTATCTGTCCCGGCTGCCGCTGAAGGGATTTCCCTGCCAGAATGCAGCCGCCTTCTGCGACGCCCTGCGGCGGTTGGTTGGCTGGAATGAAATTTCCCACACATTGAGAAAGTACATCGAAAAGCAGGTACAGGGCCGCTACTTTGAGGTGGGAGAAAAGGAGAACCGTTTTTCAGCCTTTCCTCCCTGCACGGTGCGGCCGGAGCTGCGCCCGGAGGATGTGGACGAAGGGCTGCTGCGCTTTGCCTGCTATGCGGCGGTCTGCCATACGGTGTACGGGGCCAGCTACGACTCCCTCACGACCGAGCACATCCTCGGCCTGGTCTCCCGGCTCCGCGCCGGCATGGTAAAGGAACTGAAAACCAATGGCAGCGGCAAGCTGCCGCCTGACATCCAAAAGCGGAAAACAAAGCGCCTGACCGCCTCGGCCAACGATGCCTTTGCCACCATCCGCATCACCGCCAGGGACTCTACGGAGGAGTGCTACGCTGAAATCTTGGACTACCTGTGCGTGGTGCTGGAGCAGCCGGAGTTCCCCCGCAGCTACTCCATCGAATTCCGTGGGCCGGAGAAGATCTATCTTCCCATCCCCGGCCTGCCCAGGAAGGGCGTCCATCAGCTCTTTGCCTGTGCAGTGCGGTACCCCCGCCTCCATGTGCGGATGGAGAATTATGCCCGGCTGGCCATGCGGGAAGATGAGTGGTATCAAAACCTTTCTGATGAAGCCTGCGCCATGCCCGGCGCCTTTGCTGTGTTCGCGCTGGGGCTGGATGGGCCGAAGTGGTGGCGGCTGGTGTGCGATTATCTGGACCGCTGCGATGACGAGCATTCCTCGCTTCAGGAGAGGTTCATCCACGCCCTGTTCAAGCAGTACGGCTTCACCGCCCAGTCCCTGCCTGTGCTGGTCCACGGCGTCCAGTCCATGCAGGAACTGAAACCTGCAAAGGAGTTCCGCGCCCTGATCGCCAATGAGGAGAGCCTGGATGCCCTGCTGGAGATCAAAGAACATCTGGAGGACTATCTGCCTGAAGGAGCCGGCAGGGACAAAAAGGCGCCGGCCTGCCTGTGGCGTGATGTGCTCTGGGCCATCTGGGGGAAGGATTCCCGGAACGGCGGCAAGGTCATCAAGACGGCACCGGAGGAACTGAGGGAGAAATACCGGCAGGTGTTTGCGTGAGGAGGCTCTGCTATGACAGAAACGGAGAAAACAAAACTGCTGGAACAGATCGAGCGGTGGAATGATGCGGACGAGTTCTCCCGATGCATCCAGGCCATCGAAGCCGTCCCGGAAACAGAGCGGGACTATCTGCTGACCCTCAAGCTGAGCCGTGCCTACAGCCACCTGGCGGTGCTGGGCGACCACCGCATCCATGGCAAGGACGGCAAGGTGGACATGACTCCTCTCCGGCACGCCATTGCGCTGTTGGAATCCATCCGGCTCCAGGGGGAAACGGACCCTGCCTGGAACGCCCGTATGGGGTATTCCACTTTGATGGCATATTCCTCCGCCGCCACCGCCTATGAATACGCCCAGCGATGGCTGGCCCTGGCCCCGGAGGACACGGACGCCCAAAAGCTGGTGCGGGACTGCGAGGGGTATTTGGAAGAAGAACGAACCCTGACGCTTGATTTAAAAGAACGGGAAGAAATCATCCGGCGGGAAACTCCCGATGCTGGAAAGGTTGTGATTTGTAAATGAACGGCGAACAGATCACGGCTTTTTTGCAGGAGCATTGGAACCTCGTCTCGCTGGCAGTTGGCGTGGTAGTTTTGATTGGGGCCATCCTGAATTGGAACTGGCTCTGCGACCCCGCCGGCGCGCCCCACTCCCACCGCTATGGCCGCGGCTCCCGGCGGGTGATCTTCTTCCTGATGGGGGTGGTGCTGATCGTGGTGGGCATCTGGGGCTTTGTGCTGGCGCTGAAATAGCAGGAGGTGCCCCATGACCCAAGAAGAACAGATCCGCCTCTATCGGCTGATGGAAAAGCTCAACTGGTTTTTCCATCAGGAGATGCACTATCTGGATAGAGATATTGCGGAACAGACTGCACGGGAGTGTTACCCGGAGATTCGGGATTTTACATACGACATTTTATGGAACGACCTGCCCAAAGAGGTCCAGGAGCAGCTCATGGACGAGGAGGAATCCCTATGAGTACGCTGATTTGCTCTTTTGATG
>DVKH01000001.1 GCA_018716105.1 Candidatus Fimivivens faecavium
TATTTCCTATGACCTTGTGGGGCTACTCCCTGCGTCCTTGCTCAATGACCTGCAAAACGGAGAAACGGCATAGCCGAAGCTACGCCGTTTCCCGAAAACAGCCTTATACTGTTTTATGAGTGCCGCCCTTGGCGGAGGGCTTTTTTTGATGCGGAATCAACGGCGCGCTATTCTGAATCGTCCAGGGCCAATCCCGACGCCGCATCAATTATGTTTTGCCGTTCGTTTGCCATTGGCTGGGGCGCCTTTATGCTCATCCGCCTGACTTGAGAATTGCTTTGCTTTCTGCAGCGCGTTGGCATAGGAAGACAGGAAATCGCTGCATTGGTTCAGAAGGCTATGGATTTCGCTGATTTTAGCGTTTGCCGCTTCGAGTTCCTCGATGTTTTTGCATTCGAGCCCAAGGGTTACTGTGTCATAGATGATCCGCTCGATTTTAGTAAGCTCATCGGTGATTTGTGCGCATTTATCGGCAGGTACCGGGGCCTGGATCTGTGATTCCCGCGCTTCTTCCGACCAATAAGCTTTAAAATAGTAGTATCGTTTATCAACGATAAAGATTGAATCCTGCTCGGATGACGCCTCCAGGACATATCTGGCGTTCAGTTTGTTTTCCACGATCTGATTGATGATAGCGACAAAAAGCTCCAGGTTTTCTTTGCCTACCTTAAAACAATCCGCCTCCTCTTGAAAGTGGTTGGATTGCAGATGGGATCTGAGAATGGGATAGAGCCCGCTGTAATTCGCCCCGCGTGCGCCGCCGTATTCTGAAATCAGAAGGAAGTCCGCCCTTGGGACAATGTAACAAATCCGGTTAATTCCGTCGGCTTGATTTGCATCGGCCGCATAGATATGAAAATTATTTCCCTTAATCCTGCCGATCTTCCCCTGGATTTTTTCCAAAGAAGGCAGAAAACCGGCAGGGAGCTTTGAGGTAATTGCGTTTGGCCTTCGTCTTCCAAGCAGGGTTGTGCCCTCATAGACTACCGGATGCAGGGGATCGAGAAGATCAGGGCGTTCTGGGCCGAGATGGGCGAATACGATATTCGATTTGATCATAACGAATCCTTTTCTTCTCCCTCCTCCTCTTCTTCCGGCTGCAACAGGATGTCTTTCGGTATATCGTATAGTTTTGCAAGTTTAACCACGATATGATATGGGATTTTTTCGGTTTTGCCCGACTCGTAATTCGACAGAGTTTTGGGACTGCAACGGACAATGCCGGATACTTCTTCGAGCGAATAGCCATTTCTTTCCCGCGTTTCTCTCATCCGATTGATCATAACTGGCCCAATCTCCTTTTTGTCTATAAATTATATGTCTATCATAGCGTCCTACAAAGGCAAACGCAAGGTATAAACATTCCGATAGACAGAAAATTTGAAGAAATTGGGAATTAAAGTCAAAAAATGTTCTTTGGACGGGAATTTAGGGAATAGGTAAATGGGCTATATCCACTGAATCTGACAAAAGAGAAATAGTAGGGTGGCAACTTAACGGCATAATGCGATATTAATTATTAATTTCGGCTTTCAAAGCCTGACGATGGCCGCCATCATCCTGGAAAGCAATGTTACCGTACAGCCATGTGATGGACACGATCTCCCCGGCGGCGCCCCGGCGATTTCGCAATAATATGCGCTATCTGGAAATTCCTTTCTTGATCCAGGAGTTTCAGATAGGCTTTTGGCTCTGGACCGCGGATCATGGACGGCATTGCACATGCCCGGCATTGAAAATCAAAAATGAGCCGGATCACGCCTTCATCTTCTTACACACATTCGGCGCTGAGTTTTACAAAGTTATTTGTAATTGATTTGTCTTCCCAGGAAATCACATATTTCGACGCCGGAATACCGCTACCGACTCTTTATGAGTTTTAGAACGCATTCGACATGCGCCGTTCTTGGGAACAGATCCACCGCCTGGAGTTTTTCACAGTGATAGCCAAGTGCGTCAAATTGTTTTGCATCCCGAGCGGCCGTCGCGCTGTTGCAGGAGACCATTACCACACGGTCAGGAGCCATTCCCGCGATGGTTTCAATCAGCGCGGGGTCGAGGCCTTTCCGCGGCGGATCAACTACTACGACGTCAGGATGGATTCCCTCGTCCCGCAGCTGGGCTGCAGCCTGCGCGGCGTCGGCGCAGAGAAAACGCGCGTTTTGTATCCCGTTGATCTTCGCGTTTTCCCGCGCGTTTTCAACCGCTGGCGCGACGATCTCAACGCCTATGACTTCCTTTGCACATGCCGCAAGGAAGAGGCCGATCGTCCCTGTGCCGCAGTAGAGATCGAGCACGGTTTCCCGCCCGGTGAGCTGCGCAAATCCTGCCGCCGCATCATAGAGCCGCTCCGCGCCTGCCCGGTTGACCTGGAAAAACGAGAGCGGCGAAATCTTAAACTGCAGCGCGCCGATCCGGTCGGTGATGCCGCCCTCCCCCCAAAGGGTCCGGCAGCGCCGGCCGGTCAGCACGTTTGTTTTTTCGGTGTTGCTGTTTAAGATAATCGAAACGACCTTTGGGCTTGCTGCGCGGATCATTTCACAGAAGGCTTTTTCTTCTGGAATGGCGCTGCCGTTTACAATCAGACAGACCATGATCTCTCCGGTCGCTTCCCCATGCCGGAGGAAAACAGAACGCACAAGGCCGGCATGCCGCTCTTCGTTGTACACCGGGACGGAGAACCGCAGAAGGTACGCCCGCACCGCCCCCAAAAGCGTTTCAAACTCCGGCGGATGGAGCGCGCAGGCTGTACAGTCGATCACCCGGTGGGAGCGCTTTGCGAAAAATCCGATCCGCAGCTCACCGTTCTCCATCCGGACTGGGTAAACGGCTTTGTTTCGGTATCGGCTGCTCTGCGGCGAGGGGAGCGGCGGAAGGATTTCGGGCGTCAGCCCGCCGATCCTTCGCATATTCTCGACCACCCAGCCGTTTTTAACTTCGACCTCATGTTCATAGACGATGTGCCGCAGGCTGCAGCCCCCGCACTGGCGGTAGGCCACGCAGCCATCCTCGGTCCGGAACGGAGAGGGGGCGAGGATTTCTTCGATGATTCCAAAGCAGTAGGAGGAGAGAACCTTTACAATCCGCGCCCGGATCAAATCGCCATCCGCCGCACCGGGGACGAAGACGGCGACGCCTTCAAAGCGGCCGACGCCGCTTCCTTCACTGGTGATTCCATCGACGGAAAGGGTGACAATATCGTTTTTTTTCAGCATGATTACCTCCGGCACCAGATCATTTCACCCGCGGCGTCCGCCGCGCCTGTCCCGCCAGAGGCGGGGCAAATTGGGACTTGGCCCAATTTACTGCGGTTATTGTACCATAAATCAACGGCGTGAGCATCCATCCCGTCCAATTTGACCGCCAAAAATGTTTCGGGACAAGTCTAAACCGGTCCGGACAAACATATCCATGTTTCAGAAGAAAACGAACCGGGAGAACGCGAAAACGCCGGCAAAGCGTTTTCCGATTTTTGACAGCGCGGGACGGGCGGTTTTCCCGTCCGCGAAAGGATGGTTGAGGCAATGGGACAGCAAAACAGACATGCCCTCGCGTTTGACGAGGTGGTTTCGGAACTGGGGGAGACGTTTCAAAAGCGGTTTTTCGCCGTCCCTGGGCCGGTGAAGGAATCTGTGCGGGAAATTCGCCTTCGGGAGGGAGCGCCGATCAAGCTCACTATGGGCTCGGACGCCCGATACATAACCGGTTCCGGCGGTCTCGCCAACTCCCCTGCGGGGTGTCCGCCGCTCGCGCGCAGTGATCTTGAAACCGCGCTCTATCTGATCTGCGACCGCGCGATTCACACCCACCAGCGGGAGCTCGCCGAGGGATACGTCTCGCTTCGCGGCGGCCACCGCGCCGGCATTGCAGGAACCGCAGTTTATGACGGCCAGGGCATTCTCAAATCCTTTCGAAACGTGACCTCCATCGTCCTTCGTATTGCGCGGGATTTTACAGGGGTTTCCCGCTCCTCGCTCCCGCTGCTGTTTCCGGACGGGCTGTCCGGGCTGCTTCTCGCGGGAGCGCCGGGCAGCGGAAAAACCACCCTTCTGCGCGACATCGCCATTCAGCTTTCAAGCGGGGCGCTCGGTTCCCATTTAAACCTCGTTTTGGTGGACGAGCGGGGCGAGCTTTCCGCGCGGGGCGGGGTTTCAGATGCGTTTTGTCCCTGCGATGTAATCCGCGGCTGCAAAAAAGGGGACGGCATCCTTTCGGCGGTCCGGAGCCTTTCCCCCGACGCGGTCGTCTGCGATGAAATCGGGAGCCGGGCGGATGTGGACGCGGTCCGATGGGCGCTCGGCTGCGGGGTTTCGGTGATCACTTCCATCCATGCGTCCTCCCCAGGCGAACTGCTGTCCCGTCCTGCGGGGCGGCTGCTGCTCGAGACCGGCGCGTTTCCCCGGGCGGCGTTTCTCGCGGGCGTGGGCGCGCCCAGTGTGATAAAGGAGGTGACGGGAAGCGATGTTCTTCTTGAAAGCGCTCGGCGCTGTTCTGATCGCGGCGAGCTCGGTTGGGATGGGTCTTGTCGTCTCCCATCGGCTGACCCAGCGGCTCTGCGCGCTTGAAACCGCGCTCCGGTTTTTCAGGGCGCTCCGCCAGGAGCTTTCCTACAGCATGGCGCCGCCGCCGGAGCTTCTCCGCGCGCTCGCAGCGCGGCCCGAATATGCCGGCGCGGATTACCTCGGCAGCGCGCTGGAACGGATTAAACACGGCGAGGCGTTCCCGGAAGCCTGGAGGGCGGCAGTGGAGGATACCGCGCTCCCCCTGACCGGCGAGGACCGGATGCTGATCGCCCGTGCCGGGGAACGCCTCGGCACAAGCGACCTCGAATCACAGCTTTCCTGCCTTTCGCATGACATCGAACAAATCGGCCTGACGCTGGACGAAGCGCGGCCCCGCCAACAGGAGCGCGCGAAGCTTGCGCGGACCCTCGGGGGCCTGTGCGGTGCGTTTTTCGTCATCCTCATCATATAAAAGGGTGGTATGAAGCATGGATGTTGATCTGATCTTTAAAATCGCAGCCATCGGAATCATTGTGTCGGTCTTAAATCAGGTTCTGGTCCGTTCCGGACGGGAGGAACAGGCGATGCTCACCACGCTTGCGGGGCTGATCGTCGTTCTCATGATGATGGTCTATGAGATTTCGGCCCTGTTTGAAACGGTGAAAGCCGTCTTCAGCCTCGTATGAGCGGGCTGTTATCCATGATCGGGCTTGGGCTGACCGCCGCGGTGCTTGCGGTGATGCTCCGCTCGATGCGGACCGAATACGCGGTGCTGCTCTCGCTTGGCGCGGGCGTCATCCTGCTGTTCTGGATGATCGACAGCCTTGCCCCGATCCTTGAACAGCTCGTGACGCTGATCGAAAGCACCCGCCTCGCACCGGAATACGGGGGGGTTCTCATCAAAGCGCTCGGCATCTCCTACATCACCCAGCTCGCTTCCGACGCCTGCAAGGACGCGGGGGAAGGCGCGATCGGGGCGAAACTCGAGCTATGCGGCCGTGTTTCAATCATCCTGTTGAGCCTTCCAATGTTTGCGGAACTGCTATCCATTGCTGGGACCCTGTTCTCGATCTGATAAGCGAAAGGGATGAGACGTTGAAAAGAATAGGATTTCTGGTCTTTGCCGTTTTCTGCCTCACCCTCCGGCTCTCCGCCGCGGAACCGTCCCCGGTGGAGGCGCCGGTTCCGCCGGCCGGTTTCGAAGAGACGGACGGCGCGGCCGAATGGCAGCAGCAGACAGACGAAACCGATCCAAATGCAGTCTTGCAGGAAGGGCTTGGATTGTTCGGCGCCGACCTTCTCGAGGATGAGACGCCCGGCGCGGCGGAGGATTTTGCCGAGCGCTCCGGCGCCGGAGAGCTTTCCCTCGCCAGCATTTTCACCCTCTCGCCGAAGGAGCTGTTCCACGCGGTTCTCAAGGAGGCCAAAAACGCGCTTCAAAACGCGAAAGGCGGCCTGTTCGCCATTTTTGGGACGGTGCTGCTCTGCGGACTGCTCGACTGTCTGACCCTTGGGGACAAGCAGTCGCCGGTCGGTTCGGTGTTTGAAACCGCGTCGGTCCTCGCGATTACGGCTTCGATCACCAGCCCGGTGATTGGCTGCATTGAGGAGGTCTCCGCGACGATCGTCGACTGCTCGGTGTTTCTGTTGTCCTATGTTCCGGTGATGGGTTCCATCCTCACCGCGGGAGGCATGCCGATGACGGCGGCCTCCTATTCCGCCACGCTGATGTTTGCGGTCCAGCTGATCGCGCAGGCGGCCTCTTCGGTTCTGATCCCGCTCTGCGGGATCTTCCTCGCACTGAGCCTTGCCGCGGGCCTTGCGGACAGCCCCGGCCTGCTCGGGATCGCAGACGCCGCCAAAAGCGCCGCAACCTGGATTCTGACCTTCTCGATGACGGTATTTGTCGCGCTTTTGTCGTTGCAGACCTTTCTGTCGGGCTCGGCCGATTCTGTGTCGGTCAAGGCGACGAAGTTCCTGATCGGGAGCTTTGTCCCGGTGGTCGGTTCAGCGCTTTCGGATGCGCTGTCGGCGGCGCAGGGGAGCATTCACCTCATCAAAACGACGGTCGGCAGCTTTGGCATTCTGGTGACGGCGTTTACCTTTCTGCCGATATTGCTTAAGACCGCGCTCCTGCGGTTGGTGCTCGCGCTCGCTTCCGGCTCGGCGGAGCTTCTCGGCGCAAAACCGGTCTGCAAGGTGATCAAGGCGTTCCAGAACGTCCTTTCCATTCTCTGCGCGCTGATTCTGTCGATGGCGCTCCTCGTCGTCGTCTCAACGGCGGTTCTTCTGACGCTGGGGGTGGGAAGATGATGAACGAACTGCGCGCCTTTGCATTTACCATCTTCGCGGCCGGAATGACCGCGGCGCTGATGCAGATGATTTTCCCGCAGGGGAAGCTCAAAAAATTGATGTCGGCGGTGCTGGGGCTTTATGTGCTGCTCTGCGTTGCCGCCCCGCTCATGGACGGTATGCCTCAGGATCTGTTCTATGAGTTTTCCCAGATTTCTGAAGTCGAAATTCAGCAGGCCGGCGAATCCGGCGCGGAGGAAATCTATCTTGCCGCGGCCGAACGGGAACTTGCGAAACTCGTGTCCAATTATTTAAACGAGCTCGGAATAAAAACCGCTACTCCAAGAATAAGCATTAGTATCAAAGAAGGAAAGCTCAGCGTGGATTCGGTTCTGGTCGTCCTTTCGCCGGAGGAATCGGACCGCGCCGGGGAAGTTCAGCAAAAACTCGCACAGGAACTGCGTCTGCCCGTCGCAGTCACCGCGAATGAGAGGTGAAACATCTTGGAAGCCAAAAAGCGGGGCATGGGAACACCCTATTTTGCAAAGCTGTTTGAAACCCTTTCGCAGTCGGACAGGAAGGTGCGCCTGGTGGTGTTGGCGGGGGCGGCGGGAATCCTTTTGATCCTGGCGAGCTCGTTCTGGCCGTCGGGAGGCGGCGCTGAACCGCCTTCGGCGGCGCAGGGAGGGACGGCGGTCCTCTCCAGCGACCAATATACCCAGGCTACAGAACAGCGCCTGACCGAGATCCTGTCCTCGATCGAAGGGGTTGGAAGGGTCAAGGTTATGGTCACCCTCGAAAGCGGGACGCAGGCGGTCTTTGCAAAGAACGAAAAAAGCTCCACCGATACGGTGATGAATTATGAAAGCCAGACGGTGTCGAAGGTTCAGGAGAAGGACAATTCCGAAGAGAGCTATATTTTGGTAGATACCAGCGCCGGCAAACGGCAGCCGCTGATGGTCACGGAGCTTTCGCCCGTGGTCCAGGGCGTTGTGGTGGTATGCGACGGGGCGAAGGACGCGCGTGTTGCCGAGAGGGTTACCACGGCGGTCATGACTTCCCTGGGCATATCGTCGCTTAAGGTCTGTGTCGTACAATTAGCATCATAGCAGGAGGAAGGCATTATGAACATGATCGTAGGAAAAAGACAAATCGTTTTGGCGGCTCTGGTGCTCTGCCTGTCGATCGCCGTATACCTAAACTGGCAGTATTCGGACGTCAACCATGACCTGTTGCTGACGAATAAAACCGAAGAAGTCAAGAATTACGGCGACGCGCAGTATGTGGAGAACATCGATGAAGGCCAGTCCGCGGCATTTTTCGCCGAGGCGAAGCTGACCCGCCAGAAGTCCCGCGACGAGGCGGTGGAGACCATGAAGAGCCTGATCGAGAGCGACAGCATCACGTCGGAGCAGCGCACTGAACTTGCGCTCAAGACCTCCGCGATGGCGACCGCGATCGAGCAGGAGGGCAAGATCGAAAACCTGATCAAGGCTAAAGGTTTTGAAGAATGCATGGTCTACTACGACACCGAGCGCGTCGACGTTATGGTAAAAACCGAGGGCCTCGAACCCCAGCAGGTTGCCCAAATGAAGGATATTATCATCAAAGAGGTCGATATCCAGCCTGAGAATATTTCGATTATCGAGGTGAAATGACCCAAAGTATTTTAACCTCAAACTTACCAGTCATGTCGCCGGAAGGCGGCCTGTTCGGACAAAATCCTTTTTCCTGCGCCGGGGGCGGTTTTACCCGCCCCTCTTGAAATCCGCAACGGCGCCGGGGGAAGGGCTTTTACGGCGGACCGCACCGGCGATTTCTTTTGCTCCGCAATTAAATAGTTAATCTCGATGGCAGTGGCCGCGGACGGGCCATATGGCTGAAAAATAGCCGCTGATCGTCTATATTTTAATGTTTTTTTAGAACCGGCTGGAAGAAACGCTTTTCATTTTTTATGCACTATGGTATAATAACCGCAGTAAATTGGGCTTTGGCCCAATTCGCCCCGCCTTTGGCGGGGCAGGCGCGGCGGACGCCGCACCCTGCGCCAGAACCCAAATCATAAGACGGTTTGTTCGCCGCTTTCGCGGCGCTCAGGCCCGATGTATAACCGCAGGGGAAACGGCCGCCGAAGGCAGCCCTATGCCGCGCCGCGGCCGCTTGCGCATGTAAAACCATAAAACCGCCCAGAATAAGAAAAAGAGAACAGCGGTTCAAGTTCCGGATACCGTATTCAAAAATAACAGCGATTAATGCCCTGAAAGGATGGTCTTATTATGCAGGTCAACGACCGGAAACAGCCGATTGGCAGTCTCAGAATATCGCGCGATGTAATCGCAACCATTGCAGGAACCGCCGCGCAGGAGGTTCCCGGTGTCGCAAGGCTTGCGACATTTACCGCCAACAACATCAAGGGGATGCTTTCAAAGCGCCAGATGCCGCGGCCGGTGTCGATCGATCTGACCGATGAAATGGCGCAGATCGTCATCCAGGTTATACTCAAAGATGGGACGAATATCCCAAGCGTGTCGGAAAAGATTCAGGAATCGGTCAAGGAATCGGTCCAGAATATGACGGGGATTCCGGTGACGAAGGTAAACATTGTTGTAGCCGGAATTGAATTTGAAGACTGCCCGGCCGAGGCCCCGGGCGTGTAAAAAACTACCCTCCGGCTGAGCAGGAGGGTATCTTTTTATGTATAAATATTCACGCCGCTGGAGGACGTAACATGAAAAATAAAATGACCAGACGAGAGGCGAGAACAGCCGCGTTTTCACTGATCTATGAAAAAAGCATGCGGGACGACGGCCTCGAGGATATTTTGGGGTTCGCCCGCGAGGCAAGGGAATTTTCGCTCGACGACTACGCGATGCGTTTGGTGAATCTCACCTTTGAAAACCTCGATGAAATCGATGGGAAAATCGAACGTCATCTTTCCAACTGGAAACTATCCCGAATCCCGAAGGTGACCCTTGCAATCATGCGTCTCGCCGTCTGCGAAATTGATTATTTCCCAAAGATTCCAGTGAGCGTCACGATCAACGAGGCGGTCGAGCTTGCAAAGGAATACGCGACTGAAGACGACGCTTCCTATCTTAATGGGGTTCTCGGCTCCTATGTCAAGGCCGCTTCACCGGTCAAAGACCAGAAAGAACCGGAGGCTTGAGGGGTATGCCCGGAGCGTTTGGGATCGACACGAGCAATTACACCACTTCGACCGCGGTTTACCGGGATGGCAGGGTGCTTCAGGAAAAGCGCCTTCTTCCCGTCTCCGGCGGCGCCGTCGGCCTTCGGCAGAGCGACGCGGTCTTTGGCCATGTCAAAGCGCTGGGAGAACTGACGGAATCGCTTTTTTTGCAGGTTCCGGGCGGCTTTTCCGCAGTCGGCGTATCCGACAGGCCGCGCAATGTAGAAGGCTCCTATATGCCCTGTTTTTTGGCCGGCGCGGCCGCCGCCAGAACCCTTGCAGCCGCGTGCGGGAAACCGCTTTACCGGTTTTCCCATCAGGAGGGGCATCTCGCGGCGGCGCTTTTTGGGTCGGGGCGGCTTGATCTGATCGGAAAGCGTTTTCTCGCCTTTCACCTTTCGGGCGGAACGACCGAATGCCTCCTCGCAGAGGACTTCCCGTTCGGCCGGCTGACGCTGGTCTCGGCAACCAACGACCTCAATGCCGGGCAGGTGATCGACCGCGTGGGGCGTCTCATGGGCCTTTCGTTTCCGGCTGGGAGAGAGCTCGACGCGCTTTCGCTTCGCTCGGCGAAAGAAGAGTTTGCAAAGCCCGCGTTCCGGGATGGGAACCCCTGTCTTTCCGGCCTTGAAAATCAGTGTCGGAAGAAGATCCAGTCGGGCGCCGCGCCCGAAGATGTAGCCCGATACCTGCTCCTCTCTGTCCTTGATGCAGTGGACCGCATGGCGGGAAAGGCAGCGGCGGAAACCGGATGTGAAGAGATCGTCTTCGCCGGTGGCGTGACGTCGAACACCCTCTTGCGGGAGCGGCTGTCGAAAACCTATGGAGCGAGCTTTGCCCCCGCCGTCTTTTCGTGCGACAACGCAGCGGGAATCGCGGTGCTTGCCGCGCTGAAAAACGGTGAAGCTCCATTTAAAGCCTGATTGAAACGGAAAGGGGAGTAGGGAAGATGGCGATCAACATTTTGAGCGTCAGCCAGCTCAACCGGTTTGTTAAATCGCTCCTGAACGGCGCTCCGCAGCTTGCGGAAGTCTATCTCCGCGGCGAAATCTCAAATCTTTCCCTTTATCAGCGCTCCGGCCATCTGTATTTTACCCTCAAGGATCAGGCGGCGGCGGTCAAGGCGGTGATGTTTGCCGGAAACGCCGCCCATCTCCGCTTTCAGCCCCAAAATGGGATGTCGGTGATCGCGCGGGGGTCGGTTACGCTCTATGAACGGGACGGGAGCTATCAGATCAACGTCAACGACCTTCAGCCGGACGGCGCGGGGGCGTTGAGCGTTGCGTTTGAACAGAACAAGCGGCGCTTTGCTGCCGAGGGCCTGTTTGACCCGGAACGCAAACGCCCGATTCCGCGGTTTCCCGCGGTGGTCGGCGTCGCAACCTCGCCAACCGGCGCGGCGGTGCGGGATATGCTTTCGGTCCTGGAGCGGCGCTGGCCGCTTGCGAAGGTGCTGTTCGCCCCATGCACCGTGCAGGGGCGGGGCGCGGCCGAGTCGGTTGCCGCGGCGCTCCGCCTTCTCAACGATGACGGTAGAAGCGACGTCATCCTCGTCGGCCGCGGCGGCGGGTCCGCCGAGGACTTGTGGGCGTTCAACGAAGAGCCGGCGGTCCGCGCGGTTTCGCAGTCGCGGATTCCGGTGATTTCTGCAGTCGGGCATGAAACCGACTTTTCGCTCTGTGATTTCGCGGCCGATCTCCGCGCGCCGACCCCATCTGCGGCGGCAGAACTCGCGGTTCCCGACCGGGCGGAACTCTGGAACCGCTTTTCGGCGTTACGGGGACAGCTGGGCCGGAGGATGGCGGAACTGCTTTCGGGTTACGACGGGAGAATCCGCCGGGCCGTCTCTTCTCCCGCGGTGCAGAATCCGATCCGGCTGGTCCAGGCGCGCGAGGAACGGTTCCGCAATGCAAATGAAAACTTTTTGTGTGCGATGCGTTCATTTTTAGATAGAAAAACACAATATCTTATAGAGCAGTCCCGGCTGCTCTCCTCAATGAACCCGCTGGAGGTGCTCGGGCGCGGCTACTCGGTTACCCTTACGGAGCGCGGAGAGCCGGTCCGTTCCAGCATCCAGCTAGCGCCTGGGAGCAGAATGACCACAGTTCTCGCCGAAGGAAAGCTGATTTCCGTCGTGGAGAGCGCAGAAGCGCCTTAATTGACGCCGAACTGGGCCGGCCCGGTTCTGGCGGGATTGTTCCTGAACAGTGCGAAAGGATGACACAGAGGGATGGGTATGAAAAAAACAGCCGAGACGCAAAGCTCGGCGCTTTCGTTTGAAGCGGCGCTTTCGCGGCTCGAAGAGATTACGGCGGCGCTTTCCGGCGGAGAGGCCAGTTTGGAAACGGCGCTTGAACTCTATGCCGAAGGCGCGCGGCTGGCGGCGGCCTGCCAGAAAAAGCTGTCCGATGCAAAGCAAACGGTGGAGACGCTCCGTGAAGGCGGCGAAGGGGACAAAAACAATGAACTTTGAAGAACGATACCGTCAAGACCGGGAACTGGTCGAACAGGCGCTCGACCGTGCGACCGCATTTGACGCTGCGATTCAACAGAAGACGGTAATGCAAGCGATGCGTTACAGCCTGCTTGGCGGCGGAAAGCGGATTCGCGCGGTGCTTACGTTGGAATTCTGCCGTGCGCTCGGTGGAAACGACTCCGCGGCGCTGCCTCCGGCATGTGCAATCGAGATGGTCCACGCATTTTCGCTGATCCACGACGATCTGCCCTGTATGGACGACGACGATCTCCGCCGCGGCCGGCCGACCTCTCATAAGGTATTCGGCGAGGCGATGGCTGTTCTTGCGGGCGACGGGCTTTTAAATCTTGCGTATGAGCATCTCTCGCGCGAAGAAACGGTCAGGGCGCTTCCGCACGGCGCGGCGCTCCGGCTGATCCGTTCGCTTTCCGGCGCGTCCGGCGGGTACGGTATGCTCGGCGGCCAGGTGATCGACGTTGAAAACGAGGGAAAACCCGCGCCGCTCGATCAGCTTCGCTCAATGCACGCGATGAAAACCGGCGCATTGATCCGAAGCGCCTGCGAGATGGGATGCATCTCAGCCGGCGCAGATACATTGATTCTGGAAAAGGCGCGTCAATATGCCGAAAAAATAGGTCTCGGCTTTCAAATCACCGACGATATCCTCGACGTCGCAGGGGATGCCCAGACGCTTGGCAAAAACGCCGGCAGCGACGAGAAAGGCCACAAAACGACCTATGTGACCCTTCTTGGACTTGAAGGAGCAAAACGGGAGGCGGACAGGCTGTTCGGCGAAGCGCTCGCGCTTCTTGCTGGAATCGGGTGCGATGTATGTTTTCTTGATCCATTTACGAGGCTGCTGGCCCGGCGGCAGAGCTAGGAAGGAGTCAAAATGCCACTGATCAAAGCGCTCGGCGGAAACCCGCTGGTCAACATCTGCTTTTTGTCCTGGACTTTTGCGCAGATTTTAAAGACTATTTTTGACTATATCGCCCGAAAGCAGGTGAATTTTGAACGGCTGGTTGGCGCTGGAGGGATGCCGAGTTCCCATTCGGCATTGGTTTCTTCGCTGGCGGTCGGTATGGCGCGGATTGAGGGCTTTGAGTCCCCGTTGTTCGCGCTTTCGCTCGCCTTTGCCGGCGTCGTGATGTACGATGCGATGGGGGTTCGCCGCGCCGCGGGGGAGCAGGCGAAGGTGCTCAACCGGATTCTCAATGCCACCGACCTCTTCGATGCGATCAAGCAGCCGCTGACCTTTGAGGAGGATCAGGAGGAGACGGATGAAAAAACGGAGGAACCAGACAGCGCTGATTCGTTCGGGCAGAAAAACCTGAAGGAATATCTTGGCCATACCCCGCTTGAGGTTCTGGCCGGCTCTTTGCTCGGGATGCTGGTTGCGATCCTTTATCCCGTTTGATTTCATTACAGAAAGAGGAGAGCGTCATCACAAAACCGTATCAGATTCTCAGCCATATCACCGGCCCCGGCGATGTCTCTGCGCTGAACCTAAAAGAGCTGGAGATCCTTGCAAAAGAACTCCGGTGCGAAATCATCAAGACTGTCTCCAAAAACGGCGGCCACCTTTCATCAAATCTCGGCGTGGTGGAACTGACCCTTGCAATGCTCAAGGCGTTCGACCTCGAGGAGGACCGGCTTGTCTGGGACGTTGGGCATCAGTGTTACGCCTATAAACTGCTCACCGGACGGCGGGAGGCGTTCCCAACCCTCCGCCGGAAAAACGGGATCTCCGGATTTCCAAAGACGGCGGAAAGCGTCTATGACAGTTTTATCGCAGGACATGCGAGCACTTCTCTTGCCGCCGCCTACGGCCTCAAACGGGCGATGACCCTCGGCCAAAAGCCGGGGACGGTCGCTGCTGTTATCGGGGACGGCGCAATGACCGGCGGCCTCGCCTATGAGGGGATCAACAACATCGGCAAAAGCGGCGAGAATATGATCGTCATCCTCAACGACAACACGATGGCGATTTCAAAAAACGAGGGCGCGCTCGCCCGGTACCTCGCCGTCATGCGCTCAAAGCCCGGATATTTCCGATTAAAGCGCGCGACCGAAGCCGCCCTGAAAAAAATCCCGGTGGTTGGGGAGCCGGTCCGGAACTTCATCTCCGATTCCAAATATGCGCTCAAACAAGTTTTGTATCCGAGCACTTTTTTTGAGGAATTCGGCTTCGATTACCTCGGGCCTGTCGACGGCCACGATATCAAGAGCCTCTGCAACGTTCTGACCGAGGCTAAAAAACTTCGCTGCCCGGTTCTGGTGCATGTGGAGACGCAGAAGGGAAAGGGCTATCGCTTTGCGATGGAAAATCCCGGCGAGTTTCACGGCATTTCGAAATTTGACGTCAGGACCGGCATGCGCAAGGCGGCAGACGGCGAGAATTTTTCCTCGGTATTCGGCAGAGAGCTGACAGAGATCGGGAAAGAGAATCCCAATGTCCTCGCGGTGACGGCCGCGATGGAACATGGGACCGGCCTTCAGTATTTTTCAAGGGCTTTTAAGGAAGAGAACCGCTACTATGACGTTGGAATCGCTGAGGAATTCGGCGTGACCTTTTCCGCTGCGCTCAGTGCGGGCGGAAAAATCCCGGTCTTCGCGGTATATTCCACTTTTCTCCAGCGCGGCTATGATCAACTGATCCACGACGCCGCAATTGAGAAGCGGCATGTGGTCTTTGGGATCGACCGCGCCGGAATCGTCGGCGACGACGGCGAAACGCATCAGGGCGTTTTTGATCCGGCGTTCCTCGCGACGGTGCCGGGCATGACTGTTTTCGCGCCTGCCAATTACCATGAGCTGCGCTGGATGCTGCGCCAGGCGGTCGAGAGCTGCGACGGCCCGACTGCGGTGCGCTATCCAAGGGGTTCGGAACCGGCTTCGATCAAAGACCTTCCCGCCACCGGGAATTCGTTCGACCTGTTCGGATCCAAAGAGGGGGTTGTCGTCGTCACCTATGGCCGGACCGCGGCGGCCGCTCTCGAAGCCGCGGGACAGTCGAGGCGGCCCTGCGCCGTCCTCAAGCTCAACCGCATCCTCCCGCTGGATCCGGAAGCGGTCCGCACGGCGTCTGGATATGAGCGGATTCTGCTGGTTGAAGAGGGCATCCGCAACGGCGGCGTGTCGGAGCGTTTTGCCGCGGCGCTTGCGCTTTCGGGCTACCGCGGCCGTGTCGAGATCCGCGCCATCGAGGGCTTTGTCCCACAGATGAGCGTCCCCGACGCGCTGCATGCGCTTGGGCTTGACGCCGGGGGGATCGGCGCTATGATTGAGGCGGGAAAAGACACAGAAAAGGAACAGAATGGTGAAAATCAGATTGGATCAGGCGATGGTGGAACGGGGGCTCGCGACCGGACGGGACCGGGCGAAAGCTGTCATCATGGCAGGGGAAGTTTACGTCAACAATCAAAAATCGGATAAGGCCGGAACGCTCGTCTCGGAGGAGGATCGGATCGAGGTACGCGGTGAGACGCTTCGATATGTCAGCCGCGGGGGACTCAAGCTCGAAAAGGCGCTTGCTGTGTTTCCCATCGTACTGGAAGGCGCGGTCTGCTGTGATTTTGGCGCTTCGACGGGTGGCTTTACCGACTGCATGCTCCAAAACGGCGCAAAGCGGGTATACGCCTTTGACGTCGGTTACGGCCAGCTCGCCTGGAAGCTCCGGCAGGACGAAAGGGTCGTTAACTTCGAGCGGACGAATGTCCGCCGTCTGGAACCGGGAACGGTGCCGGAACCGGTTGATTTCATCAGCGTGGACGTCTCGTTTATTTCGCTTTCGCTGGTGCTTCCGGCCGCCTATTCCCTTCTGCGGGAGAGCGGCAGAATGGTCTGCCTCGTAAAGCCCCAGTTTGAGGCCGGACGTGATAAGGTCGGCAAAAAAGGCGTCGTGCGCGATCCGCAGACGCATCTCGAAGTTCTGTTGAGATCGATTGAGACGGCTGTAAAGCTGGGATTTACTGTAAAGGGAATTAGCTTTTCACCAATAAAAGGCCCGGAAGGAAACATCGAATACCTGATGTTCCTGGAAAAAGCGGGGACGGCGCAGCAGATTTCAGAAGACGACGCCAAAGCGGTGGTGGCTGCGGCTCACAGCGAACTCGATCAATAATGTCACTTTCCAGCTTAACCGGAGGGGGATTCGAAATGAAAATTCTGATCATGCCGAACCTGAAACTCCAGAACGCCGCCGAATGCGCCAGGCGGGTGATTTCGATTCTTTTGGAGGAAGGGCTCACGCCGGCCGTGGACACGGTGACCGCGGATGCGCTCGGCCCCACCGGCGCGGAAACCGGCCGTTTGATTGATCTGTTTCAGGCCTGCGATATCGTGGCTGCAATCGGCGGAGACGGAACGATCTTTCACTGCGCGGTCGATGCGGTCCGGTACAATAAACCAATCCTCGGCATCAATTCCGGAAGGCTTGGGTTCCTGGCCCAGATGGAGGCGGGGGATTTATCGCTTCTCTCAAATCTCAAAACCAAAAATTATATCATCAGCGCGCGCATGCTCCTGGAGGTGAAGGTTCACCGCCGCGGCGGGGACGAGGTGCGCTACGCCCTCAACGATGTCGTGCTCAGCCGCTCTCATCTTGGGCGGATCATCGACATGGAGGTCAGCTGCGATTCCTCGGTGGTCGGCGTCTATCGCGCAGACGGCATCATCTTCTCGACCCCCACCGGCTCGACGGCCTACTCGCTTTCTGCGGGCGGACCAATCATCGACCCGGGCCTTGAATGCATTGTGATGACCCCGACCTGCCCCCATTCGCTCAACAACCGGTCGGTTGTCTTTGCGCCGCTCAAAACCATTGAAGTGCGCTCCACCATGCCGGGGAAACATGAGAAATTGTTTGTCGTGGTGGATGGGGCAAATCTGGAACCGGTGGACCAGGGCGAATCGGTTACAATTGGCAAATCTCAGAAAGTTTCCCGTTTCATCAGCTTTCAGGAACAGGATTTCTATCAGACGCTGAAAGAAAAGCTCCGTTCCAGAGGATGATCGATTCAGCATTTTTCTGCGCGGCCGAAGGGCGGTTCGCTTTCAATTCGAAAGGAAGGATCAAACATGAAGGGAAACAGGCACGCGAAAATCCTGGAGCTGATCTCCGCGGAATCGATCGACACGCAGGAGGGGCTTCTGGTCCGGCTCAAGGCGTCGGGCTTCGACGTGACGCAGGCGACTGTTTCCCGGGATATCCGGGAGCTGGGGTTGCACAAGGTGCGGGATGACGGCGGAAAATACCGCTATGTTTCAACCCGCAGCCGTCAGGGCGTCAACATGTCCAATAAACTCGCGACGATTTTCACCGAATCGGTGATTAAGCTCGACTGCGCACAGAACATTGTGGTGGGAACCTGCTTCACCGGGACGGCGAGCGCGGCCTGCGCGTCGCTTGACGCTGCGGAACTCAGCGATGTGGTGGGCACCCTTGCGGGGGACGACACCTTTATCATTGTGACGCGGGACGCCGAGGGCGCGCGCACGCTGACCGAGCGGCTCCAGAAGCTTCTTAACAGGTAGGTGACAACGCATGCTGGCTCAGCTCTATATCCGGAATATCGCGGTGATCAAGGAGGCTTTGATTGAATTCGGGGACCGCCTCAACGTTTTCACCGGCGAGACCGGCGCGGGAAAGTCGATCCTGATCGGCGCGATCGGCGCCGTGCTCGGCGGGCGCACCTCAAAAGACCTCATCCGCACCGGGGAGACAAAAGCGGTCGTGTCCGCGCTGTTCCGCAATCTTTCCGTCCCCGCTCGGAAAGCGCTCTCCGAACTCGGATATGAGTGCGGAGAAGGGGAAGAGCTGCTTATTTCCCGAGAAATCGGCGCGGAGCACAACACCTGCCGGATCAACGGCCAGCCAGCGACGGTCGCGCTTCTGCGCGCAGCGGGACAGCATCTGATCAACGTCCACGGCCAGCAGGACAACCAGATGCTCTTTTCGGCGGATGCGCATCGGAATTTCGTCGATTCATTTGCCGGCCTCGGCCCCGAGGTGGAGGCCTACCGCGCAGAGTACCGCAAAATGGCCGCTCTCTCTGTAAAGCTCGAATCCATTACAATGGATGAGGCGGAAAAAGCAAGGAAAATCGATCTTCTTTCGTTCCAGGTCAATGAAATCGACGAAGCGAATCTCCGGCCCGGCGAGGAAGAGGAACTCGACGAACGCAGGCGCGTCATCCGCAACGCGGAGCGGATCGCCTCCTCACTGCTCGAAGCAAAAAGCCTTCTCGCCGGGGACGACGACCGGCCCGGCGCAATCGACGCGCTGGAACAGGCTTCGGGCGAGCTTTCAGAGGCGTCCCGTTATTTGGCCGCGTTTTCTGCGCCGGCGCAGGCGCTCGAGGGATACCGGTATGAATTGGACGAGCTTGTGGAACAGATTCGGGACGCGCTCGGCTCCCTCGAATACGACCCGCGAGAACTTGAAGAGATCGAAGAACGCCTTGACCTGATTTATCGCTTGAAACGGAAATATGGCGCGGATATTCCGGCGATCCTTGCGTTTCGCGAGAGAACCGCGGCGGAGCTTCGGGAGATCACTCTTTCAGATGAACAGGCTGCGGAACTCCGAAAAGCGCTCGCCGGGAGCCGGGATAAGGTCCTGACCCTTTCACGCGCGCTGTCCAAAAAGCGCGCGAAGGCTGGGGAGGCGCTTTCAAGGGCGGTCGAGGCGGAGCTTTCCGCGCTCGACATGCCGTCGGTCCGGCTGGAGGTGGCGCTGACTGCCCGGGAACCGGGGCCGCACGGCGCGGAAGACGTCGCGTTCCTGATCTCCGCAAACCCGGGCGAGCCGGCTAAGCCGCTTTCCAAGATCGCTTCCGGCGGCGAAATGTCGCGGGTCATGCTCGCGATTAAAAGCGTGGTTTCCGGGAAAGATGATATTGATACCTTGATTTTTGACGAGATCGACACCGGCGTTAGCGGCCGGGCCGCGCAGAAGATCGGCGCGAAACTCCGGAAGGTGGCCGAAAGCCGGCAGGTCATCTGTGTCACCCATCTCGCGCCGGTCGCCGCTTTCGCAGGCCGCCACCTGCTGATCTCAAAAGAGGTGGAGGACGGCAGGACTTACACGACGGTTCAGACGCTTTCCCGCGAAGAACGCATCCGCGAACTCGCGCGGATCACCGGCGGGGAGAACATCACCGAACTCGCGCTCAAAAGCTCAGAAGAAATGCTTTCGCTCGCGCAGCGGGACGCGGAACCGGAAACATAAGGAACAGCCGCCGCGGTATGTTCCTTTTAATCTGCAAGAAATCCTTGATACGCTTGACAAATCCAAACTTACCGTCTATAATCAACGACAATGGCTGTGAAGGGAACCAGTAACCCGTTAAAACCCGGTGCAGAGAAGCTCTTGGCCGGTGAAAAAGAGCGCGGGAGGGCGGGCGAATACGTCCCGGAGCCGCGGATGCGAATAAGGTATCTCCAAGTAGTGTCCGCCGGGTGCGACCGTTATATCGCCGGGGCGTGACTGCGCTCCATGAGGCCGGGAAACCGGTGAACAGAGGTGGTACCGCGTACATCATGACGCCCTCTGCTCCTAGATTGGGAGCAGAGGGATTTTTGCATTTGATCAAATTTTGAAAGCACTGAAAAGGAGACGGAAAATGACAATTTTTGAAGAACTCCAGCGCAGAGGGCTGATCGCCCAGATGACCAACCCGGAGGGGATTGAAAAGGCCCTAAATGAAGGCCGGGTGACCTTTTACATCGGCTTTGACGCGACGGCCGACAGCCTGCATGTCGGGCATCTTCTGCAGATCCTGATCATCCGCCGGATGCAGATGGCCGGGCATCTGCCGATTGTCCTCCTCGGCACCGGCACCACGATGATCGGCGATCCGACCGGAAAAACCGATATGAGAAAGATGCTCACCGTCGACGAAATCAACTACAACGCCGAATGTTTCCGCAGGCAGATGGAACGGTTTATCGACTTTTCGGCGGACAAATGCCTGGTCCTGCGCAACGGCGACTGGCTGAAAAACCTCAACTATATCGAACTTCTGCGGGACGTGGGGGTTCACTTCTCGGTCAACCGGATGCTGACATTTGAATGCTACAAATCCCGGATGGAGCGCGGCCTGTCGTTCCTTGAATTCAACTATATGATCATGCAGAGTTACGACTTCCTCTACCAGTTCCGCAACTACAACTGCACGATGGAGCTTGGCGGCGACGACCAGTGGTCGAACATCCTCGGCGGCGTGGAGCTGGTGCGCCGGGTCGAGGGAAAAGAGGTTTACGGCATGACATTCAACCTCCTGACCACCAGCGACGGCAAGAAGATGGGCAAAACCGAGAACGGGGCGGTTTGGCTCGACCGGAACAAGATGGCGCCCTACGACTTCTTCCAATACTGGAGAAACGTCGGCGATAAGGATGTGATCAAGTGCCTTAAGATGCTGACCTTCCTGCCCATCGAGGAGATCGAAGCGATGGAAAAATGGGAGGGAAGCGAACTCAACCGCGCGAAAGAGATTCTCGCTTTCGAACTGACCAAGCTCGTTCACGGCGATGAGGACGCGGAAAAAGCCCTGGAGGCGGCCCACGCGCTCTTCGCCACTGGCGCCGACAGCGAGAACATGCCGACCACCCAGCTCGATGAGAGCCTTATTTCAGACGGCGGCGTGCCGGTGCTCGACCTTCTCGTGTCCTGCGGCCTCGCGCCTTCCAAGGGCGAGGCGCGGCGGCTCGTTTCCCAGGGCGGCGTCCTAGTCGACGACGAAAAGGTTTCCGATATCGCTGCAAAGGTGCCGGTTTCCGCGTTTGAAAAAGGCCACATTGTGATCAAAAAAGGCAAAAAGGTCTTCCACAAGGTGGTAAGATAACGGTTTCGGCGTCACACATCATCCATTCTACAAAACAGCGCGCGGTCGATTGACCGCGCGCTGTTTTGATGCCCAAAAAGGATTTTACGTTCACAGTGAGAAAGTGCGCTCGACCGATTCCACGGCCTCGTCGATGTTGATCGCCGGGACGAGGCAGGAGATATCGACCTCAGAGGTGGTGATCAGTCCCAGCTCCGCGCCGCTGCCGGCGATCGCTTCAATCGCCCGCGCCGCAACGCCGGGCTTCTCCGCCATCTCCGCGCCATACATCTGGATTTTGCAGTTTGAACTCGATACCATCGGCTTTGCTCCGCCGATCGAAGCGCCGAGTTCATTGCAGATGCGCAGCGTCTTGATCAGATCGTCGTCCGCGATTGTGAACGACAGGCTGACACTGTGTGAGCAGGGGGCCGACTGGGAGATCATGTCGACGTTGACGCCGCCGTTCGCGACGGCAGAGAGAAGGCGCGCGACCGATTTCCCGTCCGCCGGAAGATGCTCGAACGAGACGAGCGAGACATTGTCGGTGACGGTGATTTTGCTGATTCCGTTCATGGTTCCATTCCTTTCTCTGATCCGCGCCTGTCTGGTTTCAGGAGTCCTCAATGAGGTTTTTCATGTCGTAAAGTCCCGGCGCGCGTCCTTTGATGTACTTTGCCGCTTTGAACGCGCCGACCGCGAACACGTCTTTCGATCTCGCGCTGTGCGACAGGGTGATGATTTCGTCGGTTCCGGCGAAGATGACCTCATGCTCGCCGACAATCGTCCCGCCCCGGATCGAATGGATGCCGATTTCGTTTTTTTCGCGACGTTTCCGCACGCTGTGCCGGTCGTAGACGTATTCCGGATCGTAGCTGGTTCCCCCGGAAACCGCATTTGCGATCATGATCGCGGTACCGGAGGGCGCGTCAATTTTCCGGTTGTGGTGCTGCTCAACGATTTCGATGTCGAAGCCGTCGCCGAGAACCCCGGCGGCCTTCCGCGCAAGTTCGGTCAGAAGATTGACCCCGAGCGACATGTTAAAGGTGAAAAACACCGGGATTTTTTCCGCGGCGGCCCGGATTCTCTGATAATCTTCTTCCGCCATGCCGGTGGTCGCGACGACGACGGGAAGCCCGCGCCCAGTGCAGAAATCCAGAAGGGCGGGGAGAAAAGACGGGTGGGAAAAGTCGATGACCGCGTCCGCCTCTTCGCGGCAGCCTTCGGGATTTGTATAAATCGGGAAGGGGAACGCCGGGTCCGCGACGCGGTCGAGGCCTGCGGCAACCTCGATGTCAAAGTCCTTCGCCCGGGCGGCGAGGACCCGGCCCATCGCGCCGGTCGCGCCGGAAAGTATCACCTTAAACATGGGCGGATCCCTTTAGGGCGGCGCCGAGAAGGCCCAGCGCTTCCATCTCGCGTTTGAGAAGGAAATGGTTTTCGTCCGACAGGGGGGCGAGCGGCAGCCGGCATTCGCCGGCGGCGAATCCCATCAGATTAAGCGCAGCCTTGACCGGAATTGGATTCACGTCGCAGAACAGCGCGTTGATCAGCGGGAGGTAGTCGAGCTGAAGCCGCTTCGAACCCGCGGCGTCGCCCGCGAAAAATTTTGCGCAGATCTCATGGCAGACGGCCGGGCAGATATTGGAGAAGACCGAAATCACGCCTTTGCCGCCGAGCGAGAGGATTGGAACAATCTGGTCGTCGTTACCGGAATAGATTGAGAGCTCGTCGCCGCAGAGCGCCGCCGTCTTCGCGATGGCGGAGATGTCGCCGTTCGCTTCCTTTGTCGCAACGATGTTCGGATGCTTCGCAAGTTCTTTGTAGGTGGCCGGCGCGATGTTGGCGCCGGTGCGCGAGGGGACGTTGTAGAGGATAACCGGGAGGTCGGTTGCATCGGCGATCGCGTTGAAATGCCGGACAAGCCCCAGCTGCGAGGTTTTGTTGTAGTAGGGCGTCACCTGTAAAAGCGCGTCGGTGCCGAGCGCCTTCGACTCCTTCGAGAGCCAGACGGCGTAGGCGGTGTCGTTGCTGCCTGCGCCCGAAATCACCGGGACGCGGCCGGCGGTGCGCTTTACCGCCACTTCGATGCATTTGACGTGCTCTTCATCGGTCATGGTCGAGGACTCGCCGGTTGTCCCGCAGATAATGATCGCGTCGGTTCCGCCCTCGATCTGGAAATCGATCAGCCTTTCCAGCTCGTCATAGTTGATTGAGCCGTCGGCGGACATCGGGGTCGCGATGGCGACGCCCGCCCCGGTAAACACTGTCTTTTTCATATGCTTTGCCCCATTCCGCCGGGAGGACCGGCAACAAATTATACTCGGTCGGTCAGAAAACGGTTGTCTTTTCCCTTCTGCCGCTATTCTATTGCGATATCAGTCAAAATAGCCCTTCGCAGCGAGCAGCTCCGCCATCAGGACGCCGCCGCCCGCCGCGCCGCGAAGCGTGTTGTGCGAGAGGCAGACAAATTTATAATCGTACTGCGTGTCCGGGCGGAGCCGTCCGATCGAAACCGCCATACCCTTTTCGAGATCGCGGTCCAGCCTGGTCTGCGGGCGGTCGGCCTCCTCAAAGTAGTGGAGGAAGCGTTTCGGGGCGAGCGGGAGTTCCAGCTCCTGCGGCACGCCGGAAAACGAAGCCCAGCGCGATTTGATCTCCTCCATCGCCGGCTTTTTCCGGAACGAGACAAACACCGCCGCCATGTGGCCGTCGGACACCGGGACGCGCAGGCACTGCGCCGTGATCGAGGGACCCTCTGCGTTGACGATCCGTCCGTCTTCGACCCTGCCCCAGAGTTTCAGGGGTTCGTTTTCACTCTTTTCCTCTTCGCCGCCTATGTAGGGGATGACGTTGTCTACAATTTCGGGGAAGGTTTCGAAGGTTTTGCCCGCGCCGGAAATCGCCTGATAGGTGCAGACCAGCGCCTTCTCAATCCCAAAATCCATCAGCGGATGGAGGGCGGGGACATAGCTCTGGAGGGAGCAGTTCGATTTCACCGCGATGAAGCCGCGCTTTGTGCCAAGCCGCTTTCTCTGCGCAGGGATGACCTCGATGTGCCCGGGGTTGATCTCCGGGACGATCATCGGGACGTCCGGCGTTCCACGGTGGGCTGAGTTATTCGACATCACCGGGCATTCCGCCTTTGCATACCGCTCTTCGAGCGCGCGGATCTCGTCTTTTTTCATATCGACCGCGCAGAAGACGAAATCAACCTCGGACGCAATTTTGTCTACATCAGCGACTGCGTCGAGAACCGTCATGCCCTTTGCAAACGCCGGGACCGGCGCCGGCATTGCCCAACGGCCCTCTACGGCTTCGGCATAGGGCTTTCCGGCCGAACGCGGGGAAGCGGCGAGCGCCGTCACATGGAACCACGGATGATCCTCCAGTAATGTCAAAAAGCGCTGGCCGACCATGCCCGTCGCGCCGATGATTCCAACCCGATACTCTTTCAATGAACTGCACCTCCAAGAATGTTCTTTCATTTTCAAATGAAAAGAAAAAACCGGTTGAAAACCGGCTATCGCTGCAATATAATAAAATCACTGTCTTCCGGCGTCCGGACGCAGAACGGCCATGACGAAAGAAGGATAGCGCTTCATCATTCCTGCAACGATGACAGTCGCACGCCTCTTCGGCCATGCGACCAGGCCGGCAGCCGCCGCGCTGCCCCCTTCGGCGACTTTTCCTTTCTGGCCGGGCTGCTCACGATTCTGGCAATCTCGCCCCGCCATACTTTTAAAAGACGCGCCTCTATCTTCCATTTCTTTAGCGCTATTCTATCACGAACCTATAGAAGTGTCAAACCTTTCTTTGAAAGGAAAGGGCTTTGCTTTTTTGTAAAATCGATTTGCTGTACTGAGAAAAAAAGAAAGCTGCGGCAAACCGGAAGGGACCCGAGAAAGGAATCTTTGAGAAATGTTAAAAAGTGATTTTTCCTATGAGCTTCCAAAAGAACTGATCGCCCAGACCCCGATTGAACCGAGAGACGCTTCGCGCCTGATGGTGCTCGACAAGAGAACAGGGGAGATTTCCCATCATATCTTTCACGAGATCGAGGCTATGCTTCGCCCCGGCGACCTTCTTGTGATCAACGATTCGCGCGTCCTTCCGGCGCGTCTTTTGGGCGTCCGGGAGGGAACCGGGCGCCCGATGGAATTTTTGCTTCTCGCGGAAAAGGCGAAGGACTGCTGGGAAGTGCTGGTCCGGCCCGGGAAGCGTGCGAAGATCGGTTCGCGCTTCGTGTTTGGGGAGGGGCTTCTCCGTGCGGAAGTGCTCGACATCCTCGAAGGGGGAAACCGCCTTGTCCGGTTTGAGCACGAGGGGCTGATTTACAACGTTCTCCAACAGATTGGGCAGATGCCGCTCCCGCCCTACATCACCGAAAAGCTCAAGGACCCCGAGCGGTATCAGACCGTCTATTCAAAGGAGCTTGGCTCCGCGGCGGCGCCGACGGCGGGGCTGCATTTCACAGAGGGGCTGCTCCGAAAGATCGAAGAAAAAGGCGTCGGCATTGCGAAGGTAACGCTGCACGTCGGTTTAGGCACCTTCCGTCCTGTAAAGGAAAACAACATTACAGATCATAAGATGCACAGCGAACACATTTACCTTCCGCAGGAAACCGCAGATGCGATCAACCGGACCAAGCAGAACGGCGGGCGGGTGATCGCGGTTGGAACCACAAGCTGCCGGACGCTTGAAGCGGCAGGTCAGAAAGGGCTTCCAATACAGGCGTTCGAAGGCTGTACCGATATCTTTATCTATCCAGGCATCGAACTCAAAGTGATCGACGGATTGATCACGAATTTCCATCTGCCGGAGAGCACGTTGATCATGTTGGTCAGCGCTATCGCGGGCCGGGAAAACATTCTCCGTGCCTATGAAACCGCGGTGCGGGAACGGTATCGGTTTTTTTCGTTTGGGGACGCGATGCTGGTCATTTAGCTCCTTTTCATCCGCAGGCAGGTATTGAAGACGCCGTTTGACAGAAATGAATCTAACGCGGAAAACAGCCCTCAGGCTCAAAACATTGGGCCTGAGGGCTGTTTTTGTTTGGCAAAACGCTACTGGGAAAGCTTGAGAAAATGCCGGCGGATTTTCTCGATTTCGATCTCTATCGGAACCGGACCATGTAGGGCTGGCCGGATTACGCCTATGGGCAGCGGCTTCGAGGTCAGGTGCAAACTGTGCCGGGAGGACGTTCCCATTCCGCGCAGCGCGTATCTGGAACGGACAGGCAGAATAGCTGCCTTTGGCGCCGGAATGGGGGCCGGGGCGTTTTCGCGGCGATGCAGGCCGGGGAATCTGCCCCCGGCTCCCCGCTTTGTCACAACTATCTTTCGATTTTATTGACGAAAGAGGTCTGATCAGATAAAATAAGCAGAGCGCGGCAAAAATAGCTTATGACGCGGAGCGTTCCGCTTTGGACTTAAAACGAAACGGGGGTATGGATATGTACAAACTGCTCAAACAGGAAGGCGCCGCCCGCCGCGGCGAATTTCACACCGTTGACGGCGTGTTCCAGACCCCGGCGTTTATGAATGTCGCGACCGCCGCGGCGATCAAGGGCGGCATCTCGGCGGACGACCTTGCGGAACTGCACTGCCAGATTATGCTCTCAAATACCTATCATCTGCATGTCCGCCCGGGCGAAGAGACCGTCCGGGAGCTTGGAGGCCTTAAGGGTTTTACCGGCTGGCGCGGGCCCACCCTTACCGACAGCGGCGGCTTTCAGGTTTTTTCGCTTGCGACGCTTCGCACCATTCAGGAAGAAGGAGTGGCCTTCCAGTCGCATGTCGACGGCCGGCGGATCTTCATGGGGCCGGAAGAGAGCATGCAGATTCAGTCGAAGCTTGCCTCCACCATCGCGATGGCCTTCGATGAGTGCGTCGAGAACCCCGCGCCATACGATTACGCGGAGCGCTCGATTGAGCGGACCACCCGCTGGCTTTCGCGGTGCAAACGCGAGATGCAGCGGCTGAACACCCTTCCGGACACGCTCAACCCCCATCAGCTTTTGTTCGGCATCAATCAGGGATCCGTCTTCGACGACCTTCGCATCCGGCATATGCGCGAAATCGCCGGGCTTGATCTCGACGGGTATGCAATCGGGGGCCTTGCAGTCGGCGAGGAGACCGAGGTGATGTACCACGTCATCGAGCAGGTCGAACCCGAGATGCCCAAAGACAAAATCCGTTATCTGATGGGCGTCGGCACGCCGGTCAATATCATCGAAGGGGTTTACCGCGGGGTGGACCTGTTCGACTGCGTCATGCCGAGCCGAAACGCGCGGCACGGCCATCTTTTCACCTCTGAAGGGATTATCAATCTCAACAATGCCAAATATAAAACAGATCCCGGCCCCATCGACCGCTCCTGCGGTTGCCCCGCCTGCCGCCGGCACTCCCGCGGCTATCTATGGCATCTTCTCAGGGCGAAGGAGATGCTCGGGATGAGGCTGCTGGTCATGCACAATCTATATTTTTACAACACCCTGATGGAAAAGATCCGTTCGGCGCTGGACAAAGGCCGGTTTGAGGCGTTCCGCAGGGAATGGGTCCCAATCCTCGGAAAACGGATTTAATCCTGACGAAAGGGCTTGTATCATAGCTCGTATTACGATATAATACTCTTTGACTATTATTGGAGGTGTCTATCCTATGCAAACCGCGATGCTCCTCACCGCCGGCGGAACTGACATGATGACCTCGTATATTCTGCTCGCCGGTATGTTCGTCATTATGTATTTCATCCTGATCCGTCCCCAGAAAAAACGGGAGAAGGAAATGGCCGCCATGCGCGCCGCGCTGGAAGTCGGGGATGAAGTGATCACCAATGGTGGAATCGTTGGCCTTGTCGTCAGCATCAAGGATGACACTGTCCTGATCGAAACCGGGAGCGACCGGGTTAAAATTCGGATCATGAAGAATGCGATTCTCCAAAACACCACCGCCCTTGAAGCTGCAGCGGAGAAAAAAACGGAGAAAAAGACAGAGAAAAAGAAATAGAGAATAACCTTTGTCCTCTTTGAATAAGCTGTGATATGACGATGAGCTTCCAGATAGCTCTGACCCTGTCACAGCTTATTTTTGAGGGGAGTAGAAGACGATGAAGCCAAATGGAAAACGCCAGGGCAGGACTCCGAAAAAAGATGCGGTGGACGGACTCCCCAAATACCTGCCGCCAATTTTGAAGGCGTCGGCCGCCGGGCTCCTGGTCACCGCGTTTCTGCTCCTGTTGTTCTCGTTTATAATGAGCCGGGTAGATCTTTCGTTTGCCCTGGTCAATCCGCTGTCGTCCCTTTCGCTGGTAGCGGGGTCGTTTGCGGCCGGCCTGCTCGCGGGGAAGAGCGTGCGCGAAAACGGCATGATGGTCGGCGGCGTCTGCGGCCTTCTGATCTCGCTGTTCCTGCTCCTTGCGGCCCTCGGCTACAGCCCGCAAATCGGAATCCCCGCATTGTTGAAAGCGGTGATTGCGGTGCTTTCCGGTGCGGTAGGCGGCGTGCTCGGCGTCAATATGCGGGTAAGAGGGAAAAAATAGGGGAAACCCCTTTGCAATTTCAAACAGCTATGGTATAATACAACATAATAAGCCAAATCCGGTATATGATACCAATTTGTCGAGTAAGGGGTAATGAATATGAAACACATCAAAACCTTAAATAAGGCGAACCTCAAAGAAAGCGCCGTCAAGGGCGGCTGTGGAGAGTGCCAGGCGTCCTGCCAGTCCGCCTGCAAAACCTCCTGCACCGTCGCAAACCAAAAGTGCGAGAAGCGCTGAAAACGCTCCGAATGCCTACATAGGGGTTAAGGGACAGATATCTGTCCCTTAATTTTTGTTCTGAAATGATGAAAGGATGTGACCGGATTGCTGCACCGTTACCAGTTAAACGGCTACAATCTTGTGCTCGATGTCAACAGCGGCGCGGTCCATGTTTTGGACGGCCTCTCCTATGAGCTGTCGGGGCTGATATCTGCGCCGATGGCGGATTCCTGCCCTGAGGATGCGCTGATAGCCCTGCGCGCGCGGTACCCGGAAGCGGAAATCCGGGAGGCCTATGAGGAGCTGTACGAGCTTTACCGCGCGGGCCAGCTTTTTACAGAGGATGATTATGAGCGTTTTGCATCGCTGACCGCTGTTTCGCCGGTTAAGGCGATGTGCCTCCATATCGCGCACGACTGCAACATGCGCTGTGAATACTGCTTTGCCTCGACCGGGGACTATCAGGAGGGGCGCGCGCTCATGAGCGAAGAGGTCGGAAAGCGTGCAATCGACTATCTCCTGCGCTTTTCCGCGGGCCGCCGGAACCTCGAGGTCGATTTCTTCGGCGGGGAGCCGCTGATGAACTTCGACGTCGTCAAGAAGGTGGTGGAGTACGCGCGGTCGAAGGAGGCGGAGTATGGCAAGAACTTCCGCTTCACCATCACGACGAACGGCCTTCTGCTCGACGACGATAAAATCGACTTCATCAACCGCGAGATGTCGAACGTCGTCCTTTCGATCGACGGCCGGCGCGAGGTGAATGACCGGGTCCGCCGCGGAGCCAACGGCAAAAGCTGCTTTGATGCGATTGTCCCAAAGTTCCAGAAGCTCGTCCGGGAGAGGGGGAACCTCCCTTACTACGCCCGCGGGACGTTTACAAAATACAACCTGGATTTTACACAGGACGTTCTGTTTCTCAACAGTCTCGGTTTCGACCAGATTTCGGTAGAGCCGGTTGTCGCGGACGAATCCGCGCCCTATGCGCTGACCGAGGCGGATCTTCCGCGCATCTATGAGGAATACGAAACCCTCGCGAAGGAAATGATCAAGCGCGAGAAAAACGGCGGCTGGTTCAATTTCTTCCATTTTATGCTCGATCTCGACCAGGGTCCCTGCGCGATCAAACGGCTGCGTGGGTGCGGCTGCGGAAACGAATACGTCGCGGTCACGCCGGACGGCGAGGTGTATCCCTGCCATCAGTTTGTCGGCCATCCCGAGTGGAAAATGGGTTCGGTGTCCGACCAGTCGATCGACATGGCGATTAAAGAGACCTTCGCGAAATCGACCGTCTACGGAAAGGAATCCTGCCGGGGCTGCTGGGCGAAATTTTATTGCAGCGGCGGCTGTAACGCGAGTGGGATGATTTATAACGGCGATATCCTCAAACCGCATCGGATGTCCTGCGAGACCGAGAAGAAACGGGTCGAGTGCGCGCTGATGATCAAAGCCGCCGCGCTCCTTAACGAAGAAGAGCTGGAAACGGTTTGACGGAAAGGAAAAGGAGAAGTATGAAAACAATCGGAATCATCGGCGCTGGAAATATGGCCGCCGCAATCGCCAACGGGATCCTCGGCCGAGGGATGATCCCGGCCGGGGAGATTGAGATGTTCGATATCGACGCGGCAAAGCTCGCGCCATTTACGGAGAAGGGCGTTTCCGCCGCATCTTCGGCGGCGGAGCTGGTGAAAAACTGCCGCTATGTCCTGCTCGCGGTCAAGCCACAGGTGATGCCAGGTGTTCTGGAGGGGCTCCGCGGTGCGGCGGGAGCGGGGAATGTCTTCGTCTCGATCGCGGCTGGAATCTCCTCCGCTTTCGTCAAAAAGGCGCTCGGATTCGACGCAAAGGTGATTCTCGTCATGCCGAACACGCCGGTTCTGGTGGGCCTGGGCGCGTCGGCGCTCAGTTTTGAACCGCCGGTCACGGAAGAGGAATTCGAGACGGTGAGAGCGATGTTCGCCTCCGCCGGGATCGCGGAACAGATCGCCCCAAACCTCATGAATGAGGTGATCCCGATCAACGGCAGCAGCCCGGCATTTCTCTACCGCATCGCGCAGATTTTTGTAGAGCACGCCGTTGGACAAGGCTTTGACCGCGGCGTGGCGACAAGGCTGTTCTGCCAGACGATGATCGGCTCCGCACATATGATGCTTGAGAGCGGAAAACCGCTTGAGGAACTGATCCGGATGGTCTGCTCGCCCGGCGGCACGACGCTCCGCGGGCTTGAGGCGATGGAAAAAAACGGCCTTGAAAACGCGCTGGCCGCCGGCATCGACGACTGCATCCAGCGGGCGTATGAACTGGGCGTATAAGATCTGGAATCCCTTCTAAACACGATTCCCCCGGCATATTCTTTTAGTAAAAAGAAATACCGGGGGAATTTGAACATGAAAAGGACAAACCGCTTTGAGGGCCGACGAGACCGGGTTTATGAACCGGTGTTCAATATCCAGGAGAATCTTTCGCTGATCGCGTTCGGGGGATTTTTTCTCGGCGGCGTATTTCTCGGCGCGCTGGTCGTCTCATGGCTTGGTTCCGACGCAGCCGAGAGCCTTACGGCCATCATGGGCAATTTCCTCCAGAGCCGGCAGCAGCAAGACCTGCCCCAGACCTTCCTTTCCGCGTTCAGCTCGTCCGCGCTGCTGCTCCTGCTGCTGTTTTTCTGCGGCTTCTGTGCGATCAGCGCGCCGCTTATATTTGCAGTTCCGTTGTTCAAAGGACTCGGCTTCGGCCTTACCGCTGGCTCGGTTTTCGCGGCCTGCGGGATAGACGCGCTCTGGTATGTGGCGATTCTGATTTTGCCAAATCTCCTGATCTCTGCGATTGTCCTGCTGCTCGCATGCAGACAAGCTTTTCGCATGAGCCGCAAAATCTGGATCCAGGTGACGGCCGGAGGCGCCCCGCGGTCTGCGCCCGCCGTCGCGATGGGGCCGTTTCTCGGCAGGTTTCTGATCTATCTAATCCTCATCGGCGCGGGCGCTGTGATCGAAAGCATTCTCTATCACATATTTTCCCCGTCGCTTCTTCTGCCGTGATTTCGGTGGGCGAGGGGAGAGGATTCCGCTGCGTTTTTCATCTGCTTGTCGGAAACATGCGTGTAGATTTCTGTGGTAGCGAGATTGGCGTGTCCCAGAATTTCTTTCAGAATCCGTACGTCGACCGAGCCGTACTGATACATCAGCGTGGCGGCGGTGTGGCGCAGTTTGTGGGGGGTATAGCCCTTATCGCTGAGTCCTGCGTCCCGGAGCCGGTCGGCGACGATCTGTTCAATCCGGCGCGGCGTGAGGCGCTGGCCCTGTTTTGACACAAAAATCGCACGGTCTCTGCGCCGAATCGGGGCCGATTCCTTTATATAGGCGTCCAGCGCATCCCGGCAGGGTTCGTTGAGATAGACAAGCCGTTCCTTATTGCCCTTGCCGAGCAGCCGGAGCTGACCGTCCGTATAATCTTCAATATTGAGAAAAACAAGCTCGGAAAGCCGCATTCCGCAGTTTAAAAACAACGTCAGGATGCAGAAATCCCGCGTTTTGTCCGGGCTGTCGGCACATTCCAGAAGACGGATGCTTTCCTCCAGCGAAAGATATTTCGGAAGTGTTTTCCGTTTGGACGGCAGGTCCAAATTTTGAATCGGGTTATCGCTGAGGTAAGATGTTCGGGTGCTTAAATATTTATAGAATCCGTTGAGCGCGGAAACCTTCCGCGCCCGCGCAGAAGCGCTGTTCAGAAATTCGGTGTTCATCAAGTTCAGATATGCGTAAACATCGGAGAGGGAGACGGATGCAATCATTTCAAGGGTCACGTCCGAGATCTCGGTCCTGCCAAACAGTTCGGAAGGCGTCAGTTCTTCAAGGCTGGGTTCCAAAAGGCCGCTCCGGCTGAGTTTTAAATAGCGCAGGAACGACCGGATCTCAATATAGTATCCGTCGACCGTCCGGGGCGAGCGACCGCGGATGGTCAGCAGATAATCGAGATATTCTTTTAAAACGGCTGGACAGTCCGAAAACGGCGCGTATTGAGACCGGACAGGGTTTTTCGGCGGCATTGCGTTTTTTCCTCCACTCTATTTCGCTAAATATTTATTTAGCGAAATGATCTGTGTATAAAATACCACATTTCCCCGCGGCCCGTCAAGTGATTCTGACGGAAACAGCCTGTTGCTTCACAGTTTTTTCAACGGATCAAACCGAACCAATAAAGTGCGCGGCAGCTTTTTACCTATTGATTGGTGCAGGATGTCAGCCGTTCGCGAAGCGGCAGAATCCCGCCGACATCGAAAAGCGGCCGGTCAGTCAGGGACAGAAGGCTGACCCCCTCCCCATCCGCAAAGCGGCGGATGTTTTCATAGTCAGGATGGGCCTCGATCGCCCCTGTAAATGCGAGCAGGTTTTTGCTGAGCTTTCCGCAGCATCCCCCCAGGAAGCCGCAGGGATACCCCGGCAGGGAAACCGCACCCGGCGAAACAAGAAGCGCCGAAATCCCGGCCCGTTCCGCGGCCTTTGCGATGCCACGGTCTTCGGTGATCAGCGCCGTTTCGGAAAGGATGCAGGCCGAACAGCGCGCATATCCCTGGCGCACCGAAAGCGCCTGAAAACCGGTTTCTTCGACGGCGCGCTGGAGCGCAGGGTCGAGCGTTTTCCAGTTTGCCAAGCAGAAACGACCAAACAGCGCCGCGTTGTAAACTGCATCGTGCGGATAGGGCGCCGCGGGCAGGCGTTCTCCAACTTTTGTCTCGAAGCCCAATTTTTCCAGCAGATCCCGGTTCTTCCCGCTGTGCGGGGAAAGGACCGCTTTTTTCCCGCCGAGATGCACCAGCAAAAGGTCAGCGTGGGACCGGACCGGCGCCGGAAGCGTTTTACACGGCTCCAGTTCGACGGCCGAAACACCCTGCAAACGAAGCGCGTCCGACAGTTCCGGATACTCTGCCCCGACTGCGCAGACTGTGACTTCCCCTTCCGGCAAGTTTGGGTTTTGAAGCAAAAAATCTGCCATATTTTACAGCCTGTCCTGCGACATTTTTTATAATTTGCAAGGGACAATAGATTCATACGCGCCGAAACGGCGTAGCCGAAAGGGCGGAATGAGATGAATCTGATCACCTGCTCAAGCGCCTGTTTTTATCAGGTCGATGGTTACTGCACGCTCGAAATCCTCCGCAGCAACGGAAGCCATCCGGTGGATGGCTGCATTCACTTTATGCCGCGCGCGGCTTCAGCGCCGGGAACCCCCTGTTCCGAGAACCGTCCCGATCTCGGTGACGGAGCGCAGAGGGACGAGCGTTAATTCCGGCATCTGGCCGGTCTTGATCTGGGCTGCGTTTTGCTTTGGGAGCACAACGGTTCGGAAGCCGAGGCGATAGGCTTCGCTGACCCTCGCCTGCGCCCGGCCTACCGTCCGAATTTCCCCCGCCAGCCCGATTTCGCCGAAAACGGCGATGGAATCGCGGATCGGCGTGTCTGTGAGGTTTGAAACAAGCGAAAACGCAAGCGCAAGATCGACCGCGGGTTCGTCGAGGCGAAGGCCGCCCACGACGTTGATATAGGCGTCGAGCGCGGCGAACGGATAGCCGGAGCGTTTGTCCAGCACCGCGAGAAGCATCGCCGCCCGGTTGAAGTCGAGGCCGTTCGCCGTCCGCTTGGGCACCGGATAGGCGCTCTTGCTCACCAGCGCCTGCACCTCCGCGAGAAGCGGCCGGCTCCCCTCCAGGACGCAGGTGACGCAGGTCCCGGAGACGTTTTCCGGCCTCCCGGACAAAAGCATCATCGAGGGATTTTCCACCTGTGTCAGGCCGCTTTCCAGCATCTCGAATACGCCGATCTCATTGGTTGAGCCAAACCGGTTTTTCATCGCCCTGAGAATCCGGTACGGGAGATGCCGGTCCCCTTCGAAATAGAGAACGGTATCCACCATGTGTTCCAGAATTTTTGGCCCGGCGATCACGCCGTCCTTGTTGACGTGGCCGACCAGAAACAGCGGGATTTCCTTTTCCTTTGCGGTTCGGATCAGCTGCTGGGCGCATTCCCGGATCTGGGTTACGCTTCCCGGGGCCGAGGCCAGTTCTGCGCAGTTCATCGTCTGGATCGAGTCGATGATCAGCAGGTCCGGCCTGATCTCCGCGACTGTGCCGAGAACCTGTCCCAGATCATTCGCCGGAAGGAGAAGAAGGTTCTCCCCCGTCACCCCGAGCCTCAGCGCGCGGAGCTTGATCTGCCGGGCGCTTTCCTCACCTGATACATATAGGATTTTCAGCTTTTCGCACAGCGGCCTGCACATCTGCAGAAGGATGGTCGATTTCCCGATGCCGGGATCCCCGCTGATCAGAACGGCCGCCCCCGGAACTACCCCGCCGCCGAGGACACGGTCGATTTCGTCGATCCCCGTGACATAGCGGATCTCTTCGCCCGAGACCACCTCGCTCAGCAGCGAAACTGCCGCCGGAGCGGCACAATACCCCGCGTTCGTTTTCAACGGGGCGGCGCTTTTTATCTCCTCGGTCATGGTGTTCCAGCTTCCGCAGTCCGGGCATTTCCCAACCCATTTCGAGGTTTCGTAGCCGCATTCGGAACAGAGATATACTTTTTTCAGTTTGGACGTCGCCATTTTTAATTCCCTTCCGGCGCGTTCCCGCCGCCGTAGATATATTCCATTGTGGAAGTGAGGATGCAGAACGCAAGCTCCTGCTGGTAGCTGTCGCTTTCGAGCTTCTGGCATTCCTCGCTGTTCGAGAGAAAGCCGCATTCCACCAGCACGGCCGGACATTTCGCATGGGAGAGGATATAGAGGTTTTTTTCCGCCGGCTTGATTTCCCGCTTGTTGTCCGGCTGAAGCTCGGTCCGGATCGTCTGCTGGATCAGCCGCGCAAGCTCCTCGCTCCCGTCGTTTTTCGTCCCGTAAAACACCTGCGCGCCCCAGATGGAGGCGGAGGTATACTTGTTCTGGTGGATGCTGATGTAGATGGCCTCCGGGTGATCTTCCGCGACAGCGAGCCGGTTGTGGATGTCGGACACCTTCTTTTTGCTGATCCCGGAGATTCCTTCATCGTTCACCGCGCGGTCGTCTGTCCGGATCATCGTCACCTCAAAGCCGGAAAGCGCCGCGAGCTGTTCGAGTTTGAGCGCAATTGCAAGGTTGATGTCCTTTTCAAACACGCCGTCGCTTCCAACCGCCCCGCCGTCGAATCCGCCGTGGCCGGCGTCGATGATCAGATGGGGCCGCGTCGGGTCGACCAAAGCGGTGGAAACCTGTCTCGTAATCCCCCGCGTCAAAAATCCGAAGCCGGCGATCAGCGCCGCGGCCAGAAGCAGCAGGACCGCCCGGTTGATATCGCGTTGCCTGATCCGAAATCTTCTCAAAGCCTGCATCACCCACACACCCCCACAGGCAAAAGGTATGCGGGCGGACAGGCTGCGTATGCGGACCGGTTTCTTCCATTATAGACGAACCGGTCCGCCCCGGCAAGATGGAACCTTTAAGCCATAGCGCAAAGAAGCCGCCCTTATTTTGAAAATTGCTGAAAAACGCCGCCCGGCGACATCATCCACCGCAGTGAAATGCCGAAAGATGTTCCGCTCCGGCTTGGCATAAAGCAAATGCTGCGGAAGCGGTTGGAAAATCCCTTACTATAGCGTATGAAAAACATTTACAGGCAGATAAAGTTTGAGCCAAACGATGAACCGGATCACGCTGGACAATCGACGCGGCGCCCCTAAACATCCATTTTAAAGCGTCATGTTTTGGGGAATAGAAAAAGCCGAAACCCTTGGGGTCACGAGGCTTTCCTGCTCTGACACCCAAATTGTTTCGGCTTTTTGGAGGCGCCACCCAGATTTGAACTGGGGGATAGAGGTTTTGCAGACCTTTGCCTTACCGCTTGGCTATGGCGCCATCGTTACTATCATATGAAAGCCGGCCCCATTTATGCTACAAGACCGAAGAAGAAATCCCGGCCGGATAGCATGATCCCCTGCCTTTCATCATAGGATGCACATAAGACAGGAGGTATGGCCATGCATTTTGAAGGATTTCTGGTGGGCTTATCCGCGTTTTTGATCATCGGACTGTTCCATCCGGTTGTGATCAAATGCGAGTACTATTTTACCGACCGCATCTGGCCGGCTTTCCTTGCTGCCGGATGCGTATTTCTCGGCATTTCCCTGTTTTCCGACGGCGTTGTGTCGTCTGTCTTCGGCGTGCTCGGCTTTACCTGCCTCTGGAGCATCGGCGAACTCAAAGAGCAGCGGGCGCGTGTCGAGAAGGGCTGGTTTCCGGCAAACCCGAACCGGGCGTCTCAGGCGCGTAAATCGAAAGCGTCCCGCCTTCCATCGGCTGACAGGATACAAGATGAAATCTGATGCCGGCGGATCCGTCCTCTAACAAGCGCCGGCCCTTCCCAAGCAAAACAGGGACGGTTCGGACCCAATACCCGTCGATTCGGTTTTCCCGGACCATCTCGCTGACCAGCGAACTTTCGCCGCAGAGGATCAGTTTTATGCCGTTCTTCCCCTTCTGTTCCCTGAGATAATCTGCCGCGCCGCCCGCAAAATAATGCAATGCCCTTGTCGATGCTGACACGGGGAACGTCGGTCAGAACTACCAGGCGGAAGCTCCCAAACGGCTTCTTGCCGGGGGGACAACCCTCGCTCATCCCGTCGTAGCTTTCCGCTTTGTGCAGCATGACTATTTCATGCCCCGGAAAGCCGGCGGCGGCTTCGGTGAGCAGCGCGTCCTCCCCGCTCCAGCCCATGACAAGGCGTCGAGGCTGAGAGCGGACAGCAAGGCTATTTTCCCTTCGGCTGGCCTGCGGCTTTTTTCCCGTCTTCTTCGATCTGCGGCTTAGGCAGCGTTTGTTTTGCCTGCGGTTTCGCTTCTGAAAGAAGCCTCTCCGCCTTCCCAATGGCGGAGGCCGCGCCCGCTGCAAGAAGCGCGAGAGACGCGAAGAACGCACCAAAGTAATAGATAATCCAGTACCCCTCCGAACTGGTAAACAGGGCCTTTCCGAACTTCCACGCGCCGAACGCGCCGGCCAGAATCATAACCAATGCGTTTTAACGGAATCTTTTTCATTCCTCTCCCCCGGAACTGAAATTCAAACAGGAACAGTATATTATGATTTTCCAGCCGGAAAAAGCCGCTGTTTCATAAAACTCCCTCTCAAATAACGGCTTATACCGCATGGAACGCCCATGTTCCGGCAATATTTCTTTCAAAAGGTCTTGACAGAAAACAATTTGCGACCTAAGATTATGTTAATATCCAAAAAGCATTGATGGAGACAAGTATGCTCTGCATGAAAGCCAAAGCGAGCCGGAGATGGTGAAAGCCCGGCGCAGTACGGCGGGGCGGAAAATCACTCCTGAGCTGCAGGTCAAACGCCTTTTGGTTCAAAAGGCCAGTAGGCTGGGCCGGTTTCCCCCGTTATCAGGAGCGCGTATGTTGGTATGCAGTAATGGGTGGTAGAACGAGCTTTCGTCCTGTTATTGGGACGGGGGCTTTTTGTTTGAATGGAGGATTCGTTTCATGTATCGCAAAGTGTCGCAGAACCTCAGCTTCCCCCAGAGAGAGAAGGAAGTCCTGGATTTTTGGAAAAAGGAACATATTTTTGAAAAAAGCATGGAGCGGCAGGGCGAAGCTCCCTATATTTTCTATGACGGCCCCCCGACCGCAAACGGAAAACCCCATATTGGCCATGTGCTGACCCGTGTCATCAAGGACACCATCCCCCGCTATCGGACGATGAAGGGCTATCAGGTCCCCCGGAAGGCCGGCTGGGATACTCATGGCCTGCCGGTTGAACTCGAGGTGGAAAAGCTCCTCGGCCTCGACGGCAAGGAGCAGATCGAGGAATACGGCCTTGAGGATTTCATCGCGCGCTGCAAGGAAAGCGTCTGGAAGTACAAGGGCATGTGGGAGGAGTTTTCCGACATCGTCGGCTTCTGGGCCGACATGGAAAACCCTTATGTCACCTATCATAACTCCTATATCGAGTCCGAATGGTGGGCGTTAAAGCAGATCTACGATAAGGGCCTCCTTTATAAGGGCTTTAAAATCGTCCCCTACTGCCCCCGCTGCGGAACGCCGCTTTCCTCCCACGAGGTCGCGCAGGGCTATAAGGAAGTGACCGAAAAGAGCGCCGTCGTCAAATTCCGCGTCAAGGGTGAAGACGCATATTTCCTCGCCTGGACCACCACCCCCTGGACCCTCCCCTCCAACGTTGCGCTCTGCGTCAATCCAAAAGAGGAGTATGTGAAGGTCTCCTGCGAAGGCGAAAATTATTATCTGGCCCGCGCGCTGGTCGATTCGGTCTTTGCGGGCAAAGAAGTGACCGTGCTCGAATCCGTGGTTGGAAAGGATCTCGAGTTTAGGGAATATGAACCGCTTTACCGCTTCGTTTCCCCGAAGGAAAAGTGCTGGTACGTCACCTGCGCCGACTATGTCACCCTTACCGACGGCACCGGCATCGTCCACACCGCGCCCGCCTTTGGTGAAGACGACGCCAACGTGGGCCGTGTGTACGGCCTTCCGTTCGTCCAGTTGGTCGACGGCAAGGGCCGGATGAAACCGGAGACCGACTGGCCGGGCGTCTTCTGCAAAGATGCGGACAAGGAGATCCTGCGCGGCCTCAAAGAGCGCGGCCTTCTGCTCTCCGCCCCGGCCTTTACCCACAGCTACCCGTTCTGCTGGCGCTGCGACACGCCGCTCCTCTACTATGCGCGGGAATCCTGGTTTATCCGGATGACCGCGGTCAAAGACCGTTTGATTGCCAACAACAACACCATCAATTGGATTCCCGAAAGCATCGGCAAGGGCCGGTTCGGGGACTGGCTTGAGAATATCCAGGACTGGAGCATCAGCCGCGACCGCTACTGGGGCACGCCGCTCAACGTATGGGTCTGTTCCTCCTGCGGCCGTCTCCATTCGGTTGGAAGCATCGATGAGCTGAAAAAGTGTTCCGACAACTGTCCGGACGATATTGAACTGCACAGGCCCTATATCGACGCGGTCACCATGCGCTGCCCCGAGTGCGGCGGCGAAATGCGCCGCACGCCCGAGGTGATCGACTGCTGGTTCGATTCCGGCGCCATGCCGTTTGCACAGCACCACTACCCGTTTGAAAACAAGGAGCTGTTCGAGTCCCAGTTCCCGGCGGACTTTATCTCCGAAGCGGTCGACCAGACGCGCGGCTGGTTTTATTCCCTGCTTGCGATTTCAACGCTGATCTTTGATAAGGCGCCTTTCAAAAACGTCATCGTGCTCGGCCATGTGCAGGACAAGGACGGCCAGAAGATGTCGAAATCCAAAGGCAACGCCGTCGATCCGATGGAGGCGCTCGGCAAGTATGGCGCGGACACCATCCGCTGGTATTTCCTCTCGAACTCGGCCCCCTGGCTTCCCAACCGCTTCCACGACAAGGTCGTCACCGACGGCCAGCGGAAATTCCTCGGCACGCTTTGGAACACTTATGCGTTCTATGTGCTCTATGCTGAGATCAGCCAGTTCGACCCCACTAAGCAGTCCTGGAAACGGGAAACGCTTTCGACGATGGACCGGTGGATCCTCTCCCTGATGAACCGGACGGTTGCGGAAGTGGACGGTCATATGGAGAACTACCGCCTTCCTGAGGCGGCCCGCGCGCTCCAGAACTTTGTCGACGACCTTTCGAACTGGTATGTGCGCCGCTGCCGGGAGCGTTTCTGGAACAGCGAGCTGAGTCAGGACACGGTCAACGCATTCCTGACCCTCCACACCGCGCTGGTGACCGCAGCGAAGATTGCGGCGCCGATGATCCCGTTCATGACCGAAGAAATCTATCAGAACCTTGTTCGCTCGCTCGATTCCAGCGCGCCGGAAAGCGTCCACCTCTGTTCGTTCCCCAAGCCGGACGCTTCCATGATCGACGAGAAGCTCGAGAGCGACATGGATTGTGTCCTGAAAGTCGTCGGGGCCGGACGGGCCGCGCGCAACGGAGCCGCGCTGAAAAACCGCCAGCCGTTATCAAACATCACCGTTCAGGGCATTTCGGCAGACCTCTCTGATGAGATGAAGCGTATTATCCTCGACGAACTGAACATCAAGGAGCTGATCTTTACCGACGACGCATCTTCGTTTGTCGATTACGGCTTTAAGCCGCAGCTCAAGACCGTCGGCCCGAAATTCGGGAAGAAGGTAGGCGAGATCGGCAAAGCGCTCGCAGCGGTTGACGGCCGCGCGGCAAAAAAGGAGCTCGACGAAACCGGCGCGCTGAAACTGAACCTTTCGGACGGCGCGGTTGCCCTTACGGCGGAGGACCTTTTAATTGAAACCAGGCAGCGTGAAGGGACCTACACCGTGGAGGACGGCGGCGTGATTGTCTCGATCAGCACCACCCTCACCGGCGAACTGATCGACGAGGGCATCCTGCGCGAGGTGATCAGCAAGATCCAGACCATGCGCAAAGACGCCGGGTTTGAGGTGATGGACCGCATCCGCGTCCAGGTTTCCTCCGACGCGAAAGTGCGGGAGATTATCGAAAAGAATCTCGATTACGTCCGCGGCGAACTCTTGGCCGATTCGGTTTGCTGGGATTCGCCCAAAGGTTTTGTCCGCGAATATGACGTCAACGGACATCAAACGGTATTTGGCGTCGAAAAGGCTTCCCAGCAGAATTAATGCAGGAAGCAGCCAGCCCTCCGCCCCGTCCAGCCGGCCGGAAACGGCCGCCGGACCGACGGTTTCGCTTTTTATTTATGTTCTACCGGGCGTTCGCCTAAAAACGGCGGGCGTCCGGTTCTTTATGCGTTTGCTCCGATACCGAAAACGTAAATCTGGAACAAGTAGGAATCAGAAAGCAAATAGAAACGGCGTATTCCGAAATAACCGCCTGCATAGCCTGATCCGAGGCGGTAAAGCTTCGGCGCCAAGCGGCGATCGTAAAATAAACCGCTGTCCCGGCGGCATCGTTTCCAGTGATTTTTTTCAAGTGAACCTTGGTTGATATAATCACGCAAATAGAATATAGTAAAAGGCAGGAGCGCAGCTACTATATTGCGGCTGTTTTTGCGAACGTCCAGGAAAGATTGGAGAAACTCAATGGAACAGATCTTAGTTATAGAGGATGATACAGGGTTAAACCAGGGTCTATGTCGTGCCTTAAAATCAGAAAATAGGCAGGTCATATCGTGCCTGAATTTAAAAACTGCACGGGAACAGCTTTTATGCGGCGCCGTATCGTTGGTGCTTCTGGACATCAATTTGCCGGATGGAAGCGGGATGGACTTTTTGAAAGAATTGAAGGAAGCCGATCCGGCGCGCCCGGTTATTCTGCTTACTGCGAACGATACCGACATGGAGATTGTAGCCGGACTGGAACAGGGCGCGGATGATTATATCACAAAACCTTTTTCGCTGTCTGTTTTGCGGGCAAGGGTTAATACGCAGCTGAGAAAAGCTCTTTCTGTCAATGGAAAGACCTTTCAAATAGATCGATTTATGTTTGACTTTGACCAAATGCGATTTTCTGTTAATGGCGCAGCCATAGAACTCAGCAAAACGGAACAAAAGCTCCTTCGCCTGCTTGTTGAAAATCAGGGAAACGCCATGAGCCGCAACACCTTGGTCGATCGCATTTGGACGGATGGAGGCGAGTATGTTGATGGGAACGCCTTGTCCGTAACCGTTAAGCGGCTTCGTGATAAGCTGGGAGCGCAGGATTACATTCAAACGGTTTATGGGATTGGCTACGCCTGGGTGAAGAAGAATGGATAAATGGATGTTCATTTTGGGAATATTATGCGTCCTGACCGCCGCAGTTTTGATTTACATCAATTACCGCAATACGAAAAAAACAATGGAAACCATCGGGCGAATGCTGGATGCAGCCGCTGAGGGGGCTTTCCAAGAAACGGCGTTTGATGAGAGCCGTTTATCGGCACTGGAAACGAAATACGCCCACTACCTGTCCTCATCTGCCGTTTCCGCTCAGAACCTTACGATCGAAAAAGATAAAATCAAAACGCTGATCGCCGACATATCTCATCAGACCAAAACCCCCATTGCGAACCTTTTGCTCTACAGCGAGCTGCTTGCAGAGGAAGAATTGACGGATGATGTTCGCGCCAATGCGAATGCAATCCGGCAGCAGGCGGAGAAACTGCGCTTTTTAATCGATTCTCTTGTCAAGCTTTCCCGGCTGGAAAATGGCATATTAGCCTTATCTCCCCACTTGCAGGCAGTTGGTCCTATGCTGGATGACATAAATAAACAATATGCTTCCAAGGCCAGAAGCAAAGGCTTGCAGCTTGAGGTCATTCCCACAGGAGCATTTGCGAGCTTTGATCGCAAATGGACGGCGGAAGCACTGGGAAATTTGATAGACAATGCAATTAAATACACGCCTTCCGGCAGTGTTACGGTCAAAACTTCAGAGTATGAAATATTTACCCGCATCGACGTGGCGGATACCGGCATTGGCGTGGATGAATTTGAACAAACGAAAGTTTTCACCCGGTTCTACCGTTCGGAAGTTGTACGCGAAAACGAGGGCGTGGGGATTGGGCTTTATCTGGCGCGGGAGATCATTTCAGGAGAGGGCGGTTACATCAAACTGGTTTCAGAGCGCGGGAAAGGATCTACTTTCTCCATATTCCTTCCGCGGCAATCAGAAATCTTTCAGAACTGTTAGATTTCGGAACCCCCCTGATAGATTGTGGAAAGATATGTATGCGATAATCTGTATGTTGAGATAAACCATTATCTTGGCGTACAGATTTTTTTGTGGAGGTAAGTATATGAAGATTTTACAGGCAAACGACCTGACAAAAATCTATGGTTTTGGCGAGAATGCCGTACACGCATTGGACGGAGTCAGTTTTTCTGTAGAAAAAGGAGAGTTTGTCGCGGTTGTCGGCACCTCCGGCTCTGGCAAGTCAACCTTGCTTCATATGCTTGGCGGTTTAGACAGGCCGACTTCCGGCAGCGTCACCGTGGACGGGAAAGAAATTTTCTCTTTAAAAGACGAAGCTTTGACGATTTTCCGCCGCAGAAAAATTGGTTTTGTGTTCCAGAATTATAATCTGGTTCCCGTGCTGAATGTCTTTGAAAACATCGTCCTCCCGGTTTGGCTGGACGGTAATGCGCCGGATGCGCCATATATTGACAGCATTGTTGAAACGCTGGGGCTTAGTCGTAAATTGGACAATCTTCCGAACAATCTTTCCGGCGGCCAACAGCAGCGTGTCGCCATTGCAAGGGCCTTGGCATCCAAACCCGCCATCATCCTTGCGGACGAACCCACCGGTAATCTGGACTCCAAAACCAGCCAGGACGTGCTTGGGCTGTTAAAAGTAACCGGTCAAAAATATGCGCAGACCATCGTGATGATTACCCATAATGAAGAAATCGCCCAACTTGCAGATCGCATCATCCGCATTGAGGACGGCCGGATTTATCATCACCAATAAGGAGGCGCAGCTATGAAAGTGAAAAACCAACGCTGTATCCGCTCGCTGAGCTTCCAACAGCTAAAAGCTGCTAAAAGCAGAAACCTGATTGTGGTCTTTGCGATCGCCTTGACCACCCTGCTGTTCACCTCTCTGTTCACCATTGCCCTTTCCATCAACGATGGGTATCAGCAGTCCAACTTTCGTCAGTGCGGCGGTTGGAGCCACGGCACCTTCAAATACATGACAGAGGACCAGTTTCAGCAGTTAAAAGCGGACCCTCTGATCAAGCAATGGGGTCTGCGGCGGTTTGTGGGAATGCCTACGGAGATACCTTTCAACAAGTCCCATGTCGAGGTGGGTTATTCTGACGCGGCGCAAGCCCACTGGATGTACTGCGATCCGGTTGAGGGCCGCCTGCCCAAGGAAGGGACGAATGAAGCGGCTACCGACACCAGAGTCCTGGAGCTGTTAGGGATAAAGCCGGAACTTGGCGCAGAGTTCACCATGACTTTTGATGTAGATGGTCGTCCGACCACACAGGTTTTTACCCTCTGCGGCTGGTGGGATTATGACGAAGCCATCGTGGCGAGCCATGTTCTGGTGCCCCAGAGCCGGGCACAATCCATTTACGATGAGGTGGGATTGATTCCTGGCCAGGCCGACGACGGCACGACCGGAAGCTGGAACATGGATGTCATGTTCAAAAATTCTCTGCATATTGAAAAAGATATGCAGAAAGTGCTTTCCAACTACAACTATCAAAATGAAAGCCTTTCTGTTGGAGGCAATTACATCGCCACCGGTGTCAATTGGGGATATAGCGGTTCCCAGCTGGCGGACAATCTTGACCCCGTCACTGTGCTTGTCGTTGCCGCCATTTTGCTGCTGATTATCTTTACCGGTTATCTCATCATCTATAATGTGTTTCAAATTTCTGTCACAAATGATATCCGGTTTTACGGGTTGCTCAAAACAATTGGGACGACGCCGCGCCAGCTCCGGCGTATGATTCGCCAGCAGGCGCTGTTTCTCAGCCTGATGGGAATCCCACTTGGGATGATTGGCGGTTGGCTGGCAGGCAGAGCGATTACGCCCGCCATCATCGCCCGCCTTGAAGGAATCGTCAATGTGGTTTCCGCAAGACCGCTGATCTTTGCCGCCTCCGCTCTGTTTGCACTGTTCACGGTGATGCTGTCCTGCCGCCGTCCGGGAAAAATGGCTGCAAAGGTTTCTCCTGTAGAGGCGGTGCGGTATACTGAGGGCGGCAATTTCAAGACAAAATCTAAAAAATCCGATGGCAAGGTATCTCTGCATTCTATGGCAAGAGCGAATTTGGGGCGAAGCCGTGGAAAGACAGCCGTCACAGTCATTTCTTTGTCCCTGGCCGTGGTTCTGCTGAATCTCACCGTCACCTTCAGCAATGGTTTTGACATGGATAAATACCTTTCCAATTTTGTTGTATCCGACTTTGTTCTGGCGGATGCGGCCTATTTCCAGACAAGCAGCGGCCAGCGCTTCGGCGGGAGCACTCCCCTGCCCCAGGATGTGATCGATGTTGTCAATGCTCAGGGCGGTATCACAGAGGGAGGAAAGGTTTATGGCAAGACCTCCGCGGTACAGGAGTTTGTGACCGAGGACTACTATCGCCGGGCGAACAGCCGGAGGTACAGCGAAGAAGAGATGGACAACAATATAAGCTGGATGCCAAAGAACGAGCAAGGGCTTATCATAAATGACGCTCAGCTCTACGGAATGGAATCCTTTGCTCTGGATCACCTGAAAGTTCTCGATGGCGATCTTTCCGAACTGTACGAACCGGGCAGCCGGTCGATTGCGGCTGTTTACCGGGAGGATGATTACGGCAAACCTGAGTTGGATTCTCACTGGGCAAAGGTGGGCGACGCTGTGACCCTTCGCTATGTCGAAGAATTTGAATACTACCATCCGGTTACAGGGGAGGTTTACCCGGATGGAATCGATCTTGATACGGTGCCGTCATGGCGGGTTCGAGCCAAGACCTACCGGGACGTCGAATATACAGTGGCTGCGCTGGTATCCGTTCCAAACGCCCTTTGTTACCGTTACTATGGTAATGATGAGTTTGTATTAAACGACCAGACTTTCATTGAGGACACGGGCACGGATGTGGTGATGCTCTATGCCTTTAATACGGCGGAAGAATCCAATCTCTCTATGGAATCTTTTCTTACAGATTACACCGCCAACCAAAATCCGCAGTTTGACTACGAGAGCAAAGCCACCTATGCAGCGCAGTTTGAGAGCTTTCGCACCATGTTCCTGCTGCTGGGCGGGGCGCTCAGCTTTATTGTGGGCCTGGTGGGCGTGCTGAACTTTTTTAATGCTATTCTCACTGGCATTTTAACCCGAAAACGTGAATTTGCGATGTTGCAATCCATCGGCATGACAGGGAAACAGCTCAAGACCATGCTGATCTGCGAGGGGTTGTATTACGCCATTGGAGCAGGGCTGTTGTCCTTGGCTATGGCGGCCGTTCTGGGGCCTTTGGCCGGCCCCGCTGTTGGGGATATGCTCTGGTTTTTTTCCTATCGCTTTACCGTAACGCCCAACCTGCTGTTATTGCCTGTGTTTATCCTGCTGGGCGTCTGTATTCCTTTGGTGGTTTACAATGGAATCGCAAAATCCACCATCGTGGAGCGCTTGCGGGAAATGGAATAGTACAAGAAGCCGCCAGTTTATGACAGGCGGCTTCTTTTGCTTTCAGACGGTGGAGGCAGCGAGTTCGTGTTTGTGCGAAGCAAAACCGCTTCCCTTGCGGGAAGCGGTTTTGCTTGTTTGGAGCGGGTTACGAGGCTCGAACCCGCTACCGTCACCCCGCACCTCTGATTTTAAATCGCCTCCGGCGATGACGGTGGAGGCAGCGAGTTCGTGTTTGTGCAAAACAAAACCGCTTCCCGCGAGGGAAGCGGCTTTGCTTTTGTGGAGCGGGTTACGAGGCTCGAACTCGCTACCGTCACCCCGCACCTCTGATTTTAA
>DVKH01000035.1 GCA_018716105.1 Candidatus Fimivivens faecavium
CGGAGTACCGGCGACAAACGGACGGACGAGGGCGGCAACCCCACCACCGAACGGCAGCGCCGGAAGATCTACGCACTCACCGAGGCCCTGGGGTGGAACAACGACAAGCGCCGGATCGAGGGCTTTGTGAAACGGATGACCGGCATCGACCGGCTTGAGTGGCTGAACACGGCCCAGTGTGAGAAGGTCATCGAGGGCCTCAAGGCAATCCTCGCCCGAGAGCAGCGGAAGGAGGGCAAAGCGTGAACAACTTTGACAAGCCCGTCGAGAAAGCAAAGACAGACGCCGAGATCCTGGATGCCCTGCAAGGGGTCAAGATGACGCAAGACGAGCTCCGGCGCGGCAAGTGCGGGAGCGTGGGCCTCGCCTTCTTCCGGGCCTACTACGAAAAGCTCCCCGACGAAGTGGCCCGTCGCCTCACGGAGATCGACACGGACGCCGTCGAGAGGATCACCCGGGCGACCGGGCTCGGGCTCTCCGGCGAGCTGCTGGCCCGGTTTGTTGAGAAGCTGGCGAGCGACGCAGCCTTCGCCCAGGTCATCCGGGCGGCGAACTTTTACCGGGAGCGGCTGGGCTACGGCCCGCTCGGGCCGGACGGCTGGCCGGAGGCGAGAGAGTGAGCGGTCGGAAGGCTGGGGCGATGGGGCTTGTCGAGAGGCTCGCCGCCGCCCTGGCGGTGAACGAGATCGTCCGCTCCCGGCACTTCCTGGGAGAGCAAACCAGCAAGGAAGACCGGGAGGAGCTGCTCAAGCTCACGGCCTCCGAACTCACCTCGACGGCCCAGGTGCTCGCCTCCGCCGTGCATCTCCGGCAGCAGGTGGAGACGGCGGAGTTCACGCGGGCCCTCATAGAGCAGCAGAAGGCCGCGCAGCAGCCCCCAGGCGGGCCGCTTGCGTGTTAAGGGGGGACGGTATGCCAACGAAGAAGAAACGCCTCACGCAGCGCGAGAAGGCCGAGAGGGCGAAGATGAAGAAGGAACTCCAAGCGGAGGGAGTGCTCCCACCGGACAAGCCGCGACTCAACCGGAAGAAGTTCGCCCGGGAGACCTGGGCCGAGTGGAAGGAGTTTCTCGAGAGAGACCCCGTTCTCGCGGAGGTTCGCCTTCTTCGGGCTGTTGAGTTCATGGCGGGCCCGGAAGTGCCGAGGATCACGCCGGAACAGGTCGGCGTCCTCAAGGCCCTCAAGATCGCGATCGAGCTCGACAAGTTCCTCCGGCGGCTGGAAGCGGAGGGGCGAAAACAATACACAATCGGGGAGATTGCCGACGAGGTCTTCCTCCCCGTTTGGAAATTATAAGGAGGTAAACAACACACCATGAACGACAACATCAACACCAGACCGGCCCAGGAGCCGGAGATCAATGAAGTTGACGGGAAGCCCATCTTCCACGCCGACGAGGAGGAGGGCGAGGATCATGAGTAAGAAGATTTGTCTCGACGCCGGGCACGTCGGCAGCAAGTACAACCAGAGCCCCGTCGTGAAGACCTACTACGAAAGCGCGATGGTTTGGGCGCTGCATCTCAAGCTCAAGGCCCAGCTCGAGGCCCGGGGCTTCCAGGTCGTCACCACGCGGGCGAGCATCGACACCGACCTCGGCGTCTACGAGCGCGGAACGGCCTCGAAGGGGTGCGACGTCTTCATCTCTCTCCACTCCAACGCTTGCGGCACGGAGAGCGTCGACTATCCCGTCGTCTACCGGGCCTACGACAACAAGAACGACGTCGACACCCTGGCCCTCAAGCTGGCGAAGAAGGTCGGCGAGCTCATGGGAACCGCCCAGGCCGGGCGGACGGCCACCCGGAAGAACAGCTCCGGCGGCGAATACTACGGAGTCCTCCGTGGAGCTCGTGCGGTCGGGACTCCCTACTACATGCTCATCGAGCACAGCTTCCACACGAACACGAAGGCGACGAAGTGGCTCTCCGTGGACGCGAACCTGGACAAGCTGGCCGTCGCCGAGGCCGACATCCTGGCGGAGTTCTTCGGGATGGAGAGCTCCGCCGCAACCGAAAAGACGGCAATCATGGGCGAGGCCCAGGCCACAGCCCAGCAGATGGCGCTATTTTGCCGGAGCAAGAACTCCACTCCGCAGCTCACAAGCTGCTCTCTTGAACAACTCGCGGAGATGTTCATCGAGGAGGGCAAAGCCGAGGGCGTCCGGGGTGACGTGGCCTTCGCGCAGAGCCTCCACGAAACCGGCTATTTTAAGTTCGGCGGGATCGTCCTCCCGGCTCAAAACAACTACGCCGGGATTGGGGCCCTCAACGGAAACACCACCGGACAGGCGGCGAGCTTCCCCGACCCGCGCACCGGCGTCCGGGCACAGATCCAGCACCTCAAGGCGTATGCCTCCACCGAGGCCCTGGTGAACGAGTGCGTCGACCCTCGCTTCTCCCTGGTCGCCCGGGGCGTCGCGCCTTATGTGGAATGGCTGGGAGCGGAGGACAATCCCGAGGGGCGCGGCTGGGCCGTGCCCGGGGCGGGCTACGGCGCGAACATCGTGAAGCTGCTCGGCCAGATCCTCGCCCAGGAAGTGCCGCAAGCCCCCGCAGAGCCCGAGAACGACGGATACCCGGAGGGGACGCCCGCGTGGCAGAAGGAGGGCTTCGAGATCCTGGTGGAGCGCGGAATCATCAACTCCCCCGACGTGTGGAAGGCTCGCTTTGACCAGCCGATCATGGTCGGCGAGATCCTGGCAATCATCGGCAGACTGTAACCGGAAAGGAGGGCGCAGGACATGGATGAGCTCGTAAAGGACTTGACCCTGGACATGATTTCCGAGGGCCTCTATCGGATGATCGCCGAGGCGATCGGGACGGATAACTTCTACAAGCTGGCCGAGATCGTCGGAGGCACTACGATCTATATCCCGAAGCCCGAGAGCCTCACCCGCCCCGTCCGCGACGCCCGCATCAAGAAAGAGTTCACCGGCTACAACCACCAGGAACTCGCCCGGAAGTACGGCGTCACCGAGAGATGGGTTCGGCGCATTTGCGGCCCCGGACAAGCGGAAGGGCAGATCGGGATCTTCGACTACCTGGAAGGCCCCGGGGGCGAATACGAGGACGAGGGGCCTTGCAACTCTTAGAAGCGCTTCGTATATCAAATTCCACAAAACAACCCTAAAATAGGACTACAAGCTACGCTTGTAGTCCTATTTTTTATGCTTTGAGAAGGAGACAAAACACACATGAACATGGAACTCATCACCAGCGCAGCGAGCGACGCTCTCGTCAACGTCGTCCTCGCAGTCATCGCCCTCGCCGGGGCCTACGGGGTCTACTATATCCGGCTGGGCGCGGCCAAGCTCAAGGAGCAGACAGCGCAGATCAAGGACGAGGCGGGCCGGAAGGTGCTCGAGGACGCCCTTGACGACGTGGTCAACCTTGCGACGGTCTCCGTCGGCGCGATGGAGCAGACCACCGCGAAGGCGCTCCGCGACGCGGTCAAGAACGGAACGGCAAGCCGTGAGGAGCTGCTCGCCCTGGGCAAGCAGGTCTTTGACGAGGTGAAGGCGGCGATCACGCCCGAGGCGCAGCAGGTCATCACCGACAACCTGGGCAGCTTCGACAAGTACCTCACCGCCGTCATTGAGGACGCCGTCCTCCACATCAAGAACGAAGACCCCTATCTCACCCTGTCCGGGGAGCTGCTTGACGGCGTCACCATCGACGGCGCGGAGGACGGGGTCTCCCAGCGGTAAGGAGGGGGACGCATGGACGGAGCAACGATTGCGATGTTCGTCTTTCAGACGGTCATCACGGCGATCATCGGCGTCGCCTCCTGGGGAGTCAAGAACGCGATCGGCGAGATGAAGTCGGCGATCACGAAGCTCGAGGCGGCAGACAAGAAGAACGCCGAAGACATCGCCGCCGTTCGAGGAGAGCTCGGCGACCTCAAAGCCGACCTCCCCCTCATCTACACGACCCGGGAGGACTTCATCCGGGTCTCGAACAACATCGACCAGAAGCTCGACAAGCTCCTATACAGGAGCCCGGCAAAGGAGGGATAAAAGACCATGGCTTTTTTTGACGACATGACGGAGCAGGAGATCCGGCAGAACAAGGCGATCCGGGGCTACATCGTCCGGGCCCTGGCGAAAGGCAACCAGAACTCGCTGCTCGTGCGGCAGGTGACGAACGCGCTCCTCGCCGACAACCTCATCACCGTCCCGGACATCTCGAAGCAGCTCTCCTATTTGGAGGACGGCGGCTACATCGAGTTCACGGACAAGAGGGCGACGGCCTACAACGCATACCGCCGGGACGCCGTCATCCAGCTCACGAAGGCGGGCGTCGACCTCGTGGAAGGCACGAGGGAAGACCCCGGCGTAGATGTCTAAGGGCGAACGCCGGAGGACGCGGATCAGCTCGACGATCGACAAGCTCCCGGACGACATCAAGACGGAGCTCGACGTTCGGCTCGCGGACACGGCCAACACCTACGAAGACCTCTCCGCGTGGCTCAAGGCGGAGGGCTACGAGATCAGCAAGTCGGCGATCGGGCGCTATGCGATCCGCAGCACCCAGGCGGCGCAGCGCGTCGCCGAGACATTGCAGCGGACGCAAGCGATCGCCCAGGCCGTCGAGGCCCACCCCGACCTCGACTACACGAAGGCCGCTTCGATGGTTCTCATGGACGGCCTCATGCAGCGAGTCAGCACGGCGGAGGACGACTTCGCCGAGATGCCTCTCGACAAGGCGGGGCGTCTCATCGCGAGCCTCGCCCGGAACGCAACCTATGAGAAGCGCGTCCGGCAGGACATGAAGAAGAAAGCCGAGCTTGCCTTCGACCAGCTCGAGGCCGAGCTCATGGCAGCAATCAAACAGCACCCGGAACTCGCCGGGGAGCTGCATGACGTCCTCTCGAGGGCGAGGGAGAAGGTGCTCGACGATGGCGAAGATTGACCTCAAGGAATACCTCGAAAGACTCGAGGAACCGGAAGACCGGGAGGCCGTCGCGAGCCGCGAATATCAAAAGGAACTGTTTGAGCAGTACGTCCAGAAGGGGGACAACTTCCCCGAGCTCCGGGCGCAGCTCCTCAAGGAGTACCAGGACGGGGCCGACCTCACGGGCCCCCAGGGTCTACGCCGGAAGCTCGGAGCGTTCGACCTGGGCTATTTTGGCCGGGCCTACCTCCCGCACTACTTCGTCAGACCCTCGCCTCCCTTCCATGAGGAACTCGACCGGATCTTCCGGGAGGGCGTTATGAAGGGTATGAACCCCAGCACAGACGCGAAGCAAATCAGCCGGGCCAACGGATGCCGGAGGGCAGTCGAGGCCCCGCGTGGACATGCCAAGTCGACGAACTTCACCTTCAAGGACTCCATACACTCGGCGGTGTACGCCTACAAGCACTACGAGATCATCCTCTCGGACAGCTCGGAACAGGCGGAGGGCTTCCTCTCCGACATCAAGACCGAGCTCGAGGAGAACGCAGCGCTCCGCGAAGACTTCGGAGAGCTTGAGGGGCGCGTCTGGAAGGCGTCGGTCATCCTCCTATCGAACGGGGTAAAGATCGAGGCCCTGGGCGCTGGGAAGAAGATCCGAGGCAGACGGCACAAACAATGGAGGCCCGACCTCATTCTTTGCGACGATCTCGAGAACGACGAGAACGTCAACACCCCGGAGCAGCGGAAGAAGCTCCGGGACTGGTTCTACAAGGCGGTCTCGAAAGCGGGCGACACCTACACGGACATCGTCTACATCGGGACGCTGCTCCACTATGACGCCCTCCTCGCCAATGTCGCCAAGAACCCCGAGTATGAGGCCGTCCGCTACAAGGGCGTCATCTCGTTCGCAACGAACACGGCCTTGTGGGACGCCTGGGAGCGGATATTCACCGATCTCGAAAACCCGAAGCACAAGGAGGACGCCGAGGACTTCTTCAAGGCCAACGAGGCCGAGATGCTGGAAGGCACCGCCGTCCTCTGGGAAGAAAAGCTCCCCTACTATGCCCTCATGGTTATGAGGGTATCCGAGGGCGAGGCGAGCTTCTCGTCGGAGATCCAGAACGAACCCATAGACCCGGAGAATTGCGCGTTCGCCGAGGAGTGGTTCGACTTCTACGACGACGGGCAGCTCCCCCCGGACTTCTCCGACTCGAAGTTCCTCTTTGTGGCGGCGAATGACCCCTCCCTCGGAAAGAACCGAAAGAGCGACACCTCGGCGATCATCGGCATAGCGAAGGACACCTCGACGGGCTACATGTACGTCGTCATCGCTGACATCGCCAAACGGAAGCCGGACAAGATTATTGAGGACGCGATCGAGGCGTCTCGTCGGCTCAAGCGTGAATACAAGAAGCCCCTCTACAAGTTCGGCGTCGAGACGGTTCAATTCCAATATTATTTTGCCGAGATCATGCGGCAGAAGTCCGCCGAGATCGGCGAGTACCTTCCTATCGAGGAGATCAACAGCGTCCAGAACAAGGACGCCCGCATCCAGTCCTTGCAGCCCTTCGTCAAGAACGGCTACCTCAAGTTCTCGAAGCGGCACAAGGCACTCCTCGACCAGATGCTCAAGTACCCTATGGGGAAGAATGACGACGCCCCCGACGCCCTGCAAATGGCCGTCTCCCTGGCTCTCTCGGTCAAGGTCGGGCGTCGACCGGATTACAAATCAGTTTTAGGCCGTGCGATCAAGTTCCGGCGCGGGGCCTACTAAAAGGAGGTGGGACGGTTTGGCCGACCAAAGCAAAAATAAGTGGTTCCCGTGGCGGCGGCTCTTGAGGTCTACGCAGACACCGAAGCCGGAGACGCGAGAGGTCGCGGTCTCCCAGGTGACGGACAAGTACAGCGAGTACCCCTCGGACGGGCTCACTCCCGTCCGTCTGGCGGAGATCTTCAAGGAGGCCGACGCGGGAGATGTGCTCCGGCAAGCCGAGCTTTTTGAGGAGATGGAGGAGAAAGACCCGCACCTCTTTTCCCAGCTCCAAACGAGAAAGAACGCGGTCACGGGCCTCGACTACGAGGTCATCCCGTTCGACTCGGACGACCCGAGAGACAAGGAGATCGCCGAGTTCGTAGAAGCACAGATCGGCGGGATCGAGGGGTTTGAGGATGTCATGCTCGACCTCCTGGACGCAATCGGCAAGGGCTTCGCGGTCTCTGAAATCATGTGGAGCTATGACGAAGGGCACGTCGTTGTCGGAGACATCCGCTCGCGGCATCAAAAGCGGTTCTTCTGGGACACTGTCGACGACTCCTTCAAGGTTCGGACGCAGGACGCGCCGGAGGGAATCCTTCTTCCTAAGAACAAGTTCATAGTACACAAGTACAAAGCCCGCAGCGGCCACCCTTCGCGAGCTGGCGTTCTTCGCGTGGTCTCCTGGATGTACCTATTCAAGAACTACACCCTCAAGGACTGGGTCGCGTTCTGTGAAGTGTTCGGGATGCCGCTCCGGCTGGGCAAGTATCAGCCGGGCGCAAGCGAGGAGGACAAGCGGGCGCTCATGCAAGCGCTTGTCGCTATCGGAGCCGACGCGGCGGGCATATTCCCGGACGGCACGACGATCGAGTTCGTAAACACCGAAAAGACCAGCTCGACCGACCTCTATGAAAGGCTCGCCCGTTATTGTGACGAGCAGGTCTCGAAGGCGATCCTCGGCCAGACCTTGACCTCGGACTCCGGGGGCGGCAGCTACGCGCAAAGCAAGACGCACAACGACGTCAGACACGACCTCACCGTCGCAGACTGCAAGGCCCTCGCGGCCACGCTCCGGCGCGACCTCATCCGCCCCCTGGTGCTCTACAACTTCGGGGAGGACAAGCGCATCCCCTATCTACGGTTCGACGCCGAGGAGTCGGAAGACCTCACCCAGACGGCGACCGTGATCGGGACGCTCATCCGGGAGGCCGGTCTCAAGGTTCCGACCTCCTACATCTACAAGAAGTTCTCCATCCCAAAACCGGAGGGAGACGAGGAGATCGCCACACCAGCAACCCAGACACAGGGCGCAGGGATCGGCCCCTTCTCCTTCAAAGCAACCGCGCCGGAGACGCCGATCGCGCTCAAGGCCGGGGGCGCAGCGGGCCACGGGACGCAGGAACGCATCGACCAACTTGCGGCAGCGGCCACCAAAAAAAGCGCCGGAGCATTCAAGAAGGCGTTCGGCCCCGTTCTCAAAATTATTGAGAAAGCCGAGAGCCTTGAGGAGCTCCGCGACATGATGGAAGACGAGAAGGCCGTCGCCTCCCTGTTCGGCGAGATGGACATCTCCGACGTGGAGGAGCTGCTTCAAAAGGTCATGCTCTACGCAGACCTCGAGGGGAGGTCGCTCGAAGATGGACGAGATTGAGGCCGTATTCAACCGGAAGGACATGACCTTCGAGGAGGCCGTCAAGTATTTCAAGGAGCGCGTCCCCGTGTCCGCCTCCGTGTTCTACCGCATCGCGGAGAAATACCGGGGGCTTGCCTTCACCGTCGGCGGCTACACGAAGGCCCAGATCCTCAAGCGGTTCTACGATGAGATCCTCGCAGCCCTGGAAGACGGGAACACCCTCTCGGAGTTCCGCTCCCGGATGAATGAGTTCCTCACCTCCGAAGGGTATGAGGGGCTCGACCCGCTGCAAGCCGACCTCATCTTCCGCACCAACATCCAAACGGCCTACAACGTGGGCCACTATGAGCAGATGACAGACCCGGGAGTCATGAAGCTCCGCCCCTATTGGCAGTACGACGCCGTCAACGACGCCCACACCCGCCCGAGCCACCTCGCGATGGACGGAAGGGTATTCCCGGCGGACAGCGCCGTGTGGGACTCCTGGTTCCCTCCGAACGGGTTCCGGTGCCGCTGCACCGTCAAGACCCTATCAAAGCGGCAGGTCGAAGCCCGGGGGCTCAAAGTGGAGCAATCAGCGCCGGGCGGGGTAATGCCCGACCCGCACTTCTCCACCAACCCCGCGAAGGTACGCTTCACGCCGGATCTCAAGGACTACCCCGAGGCGCTCGTGAAGGCGTACCAAAAGCGAGAAAAAGAGAACCCCTCTTTATAGCCCCGTAGAGGCCCGAGGAAGGGCCAAACGGGACGGGGGTGAAATTCCGGGGCATACCGGGAAGGCACCGTTATAACGCGAGATAACGGCGTTATAGACGATTGTGAGCACCACACCAAAGGAGACACCAGAAAATGAACGACTTTCTCACCCTCAAAGGGGGCGAAGTGGATGTCGGAGGAGCGCCGGAGGTCATCTCCGTCCTGCCCTTCGGTCATGTCGTGAGTCAGAAGGGAGAGTTCGACGTCGACGAGGAGAGCCTCGCGGCGATGAAAGAACAGATCGCGCAGCGAGGCGTCGACCTCGTTGTCGACTATGAGCACCAGACACTCACGGGAGAACGAGCTCCCGCCGCCGGGTGGGTCAAGGAACTGTTTGCCGAAGACGGGCACATCAAGGCCCGGGTCGAGTGGACAATTCCCGCGAAGCAGTACCTTGAGAACAAGGAATACCGCTACCTCTCCCCGGTCATCACCGTCCGCAAGTCGGACAACAAGGCGACGGGCCTCCACTCCCTCGCCCTCACCAACACCCCAGCGATCGCGGGCATGACCCCGATTGTCAATTCATCCACATTTCAAGGAGGAGAAACCAACATGAACGAACTCATCAAGAAGCTCGCGGCAGCGCTCGGCCTGGGCGAAGACGCGGACGAGGAGCAGATCCTCACGGCGCTCTCGGCTTGCGTCGAGGAGAACAAGGCGCTCAAGGAGGCGGCGGAGGGCGGAAAGGCCCCCGGCAAGAAGCCCGGCGAGGACGGCAAGCCCGGACAGGACGACGGCATCATCGCGAACAAGGCCGTCTGTGAGCTCCTGGGCCTCAAGGCCGGGGCCTCGACTGCTGACGTTGCCGCCTCTATCATGGCCCTCAAGGGCGGCGTCGATGGCCGCGTCAAGGCCCTCGAGGAGAAGCTCGCCGACCGCGATGCCGAGGAGGCCGTGGAACTGGCCCTCAAGGGCGGCAAGATCACCCCGGCACAGAGAGCATGGGCCAAGGAGTACGCCCTCAAGAGCCCCGACGGCTTCAAGGCGTTCCTTGAGAAAGCTCCCCAGGTCGTCCCCATGTCCGAGATCGCCGGGGGCGACGCGCTGGCTCTCAAGGGTGACGAACTCGATGAGGCGACGATGCTCGTCTGTAAGCAGCTCGGCATCAGCGCCGACGACGTCAAGAAATACGGAATGAAGGAGGAGTAAGACCATGGCAGCATTGACCAATGTGAGAGACACGTCCGAGCTCGGCGGGAAGTACATCGCCCTCCCGGTCAAGGGCGCGACCACCATCTATCAGGGTTCCATCGTGGCGATTGACGCCAACGGCTACGCGATCCCCGGCAAGAAGGCGACCGGCCTCAAGGCAGCGGGCCGGGCCGAGGAGACCGTGGAGAACAAGGGGGGCGACGGCGAGGCCGTCATCCGCGTCGCTCGCGGCGTCTTCATCTTCGAGAACTCCACCAGCGGCAAGATCACCGCCGCCGAAGTCCTGGGCCCGTGCTACATCGAGGACGACCAGACCGTCACGAAGACCGCGACGAGCGCCTCGGTCGCCGGTCTCGTCATTCGCGTCGACGACGAAGGCGTCGCCGTCGAGATGGGCTTCGGCTACGCCCCGGCCACGGCTGGCGCTTAATTCATACTGACAAGGAGGAAATAGAACATGATTGTCAATCAGCAGTCCCTTAGAGGGATTTACGTCGGCTTCAATACCCTGTTCAACAGGGCGTTTGAAGGCGTGACCCCGCTCTATACCCAGATCGCCACCACTACCCCGTCCACTACGGACTCGGAGACCTACGCCTGGCTCGGCGACATCCCGGGCATGAGGGAGTGGATCGGCGACCGCGAGATCCAGAACCTCAGCGCGAGCGACTACACCATCAAGAACAAGGACTTCGAGCTCACCGTCGGCGTCGACCGCAACGCGATCGAGGACGACAAGATCGGCCTTTACAACCCTTCCGTCGAGATGCTCGGCGAGTCCGCAGCAGCTCATCCCGACGAGCTCATCTTCTCCCTGCTGGCGGGCGGCTTCTCGGAAAAGTGCTACGACGGACAGCCCTTTTTCTCCGACGCCCACAAGATCGGAAAGAAGACCGTCACCAACAAGAGCACCGCTAAGCTCACCAAGGACTCCTATGCAGCGGCCCGCGCCTCCATGATGGGCTTGACCAACTCCAAGGGCCGGGCGCTGAACCTCGTCCCGAACCTGCTCGTCGTTCCCCCTGCCCTGGAAGTAGCCGCCCGCGACATCCTGGTCGCCGACTACATCAACGGCACCAAGAACACCATGCAGGGCACCGCGAAGCCTCTCGTCGTCCCCCAGCTCGCCGGGCATGACTCCGCGTGGTATCTGCTTTGCACCACCCGGCCCATCCGCCCCCTCATTTGGCAGCAGCGCAAGAAGGCGAAGTTCGTCTCCTTGACCGCCGAAACCGACAACAACGTCTTCATGCGGAAGACCTTCATCTATGGCGCGGACTATCGCGGCAACGCTGGCTTCGGCTTCTGGCAGATGGCATACGGCAGCGACGGAACCGCCGAGTAAAGTCGAGACGGAAAGAGCAAGGAGGGAGCGCCGTGAGCTATAGCACAAAGGAAGAAGTCCGGGAGATGCTCAAGGACGACGCCCTCAACGCGATCATCGGCGACACCTTCATCGAAGACCCCGCCGAGCGTGAGGAGCTCGTTGAGCCGCTCATCGAAGCGGCGATCGCCGACGCCGACGCGGAGATCGACGGCTATCTCGCTAAGAGGTACACCGTCCCGATCTCCCCGGCCCCTCGGGTTCTGAACAAGTTCTCGAAGGACATCGCGGTCTATAACCTGTTTTCCCGTATCGGCATCGACGAGAGCACCGACCAAAAGACCTATCTCAACCGATACAACGCGGCGATCAAGTTCCTCACCCTCGTCGCAGAGGGGAAGGTCTCGATCGGCACCGAGACCGAAGATCCGGCGAGCGCGGCAGCTACCGGATTTTCGGCAAAGTCAAACCCCCGTCTATTCACGCGGGCGAAGATGAGGGGGATGTAGTTCGTGTATAGTATCCGCCTTGAAGGAGAGACCGCCGCACTCCTCCGAAAAATGCGGCGATACTCGGAAATAGACCGAAGGAGCCTCAACATGGCCCTCGGCGAAGGCGTCCGAGAGTCCACCCTTGAGCGTTTCAAGGAGGGACGAGCGCCGGACGGCAGGAGGTGGAAGACCTCCATCCGGGCGGCGACCACCGGGGGGAAGACCCTCATCGACTCCTCGCAGCTCCGCAACTCGATCCAAGTGACGGCGGACGCTTCGGGGTTCGCGGTCGGCACGAACGCAAAGCACGCAGCGACACACCAATTTGGAGACCAGGGGCGCACCATCCGGGCCCGGAAGGCGAAGAACCTCCGCTTCCAGGTGGGCGGCCAGTGGGTCAGCAAGAAGCAGGTCAAAGTCAACATCCCCGCCCGCCCGTTTCTCGGCCTATCGGACGAGGACATGCAGGAGATCAAGGCGACGACCGAGGAGTTCATCGGGAGGGACGACTAAATGCTCTACAAACAAAGCAAGGAATACCTCCTCGAAAAGCTCAAGGCGGCGGGCCTAAAGTCTAAACCGTACACAACTCAAAAGGGTCTCGAAAAGAGTCAAGAGAGTCACATCGGCGCGGTGCTGTTCGAGTCGGAGACCCTTCTCCGAAACGGCTCCAAAACACGATATAGAGACCAAGAGGGAGCGCAGAAAAAGAGGAGAAAGGTCTTCGACCGGGCTCTCACCTTCACTGTGATAATCGGAGACTACACCGACGAGGCCGTCGAGAGTATGTTCGGGGCGTTCCTCTCGAGCCTCGATCGGGGCATATACGTCAACGGCGATTATGTTCCGATCGAGGTCGAGGGGGCCGATTGGGTCGACAAGGACGACTCTATTCTCAAAGCACAAGTCGCCGTTCAAATTCGGATACGGTTTGACGGCGGGCTCTATAGGGACACGAACTTCGCAAAGGTCACGGACGTCGAGGTCGAGTCCATAGCAAAGAACGACGGAAAGGAGATTGCAGATGGCAACTAAAGCGGCATCGACCCCCACCGCAACGGGGGAACAGAACAAGAAGGCCCCGGCGCTCTATGACGTCGGGGAGCTTCGCAGCAAGCACAAAGTCGGGCGGGCCGTGTTTGCGGGCGTATGCAGCGCCCAGGGCTGGAAGCCCGGCAAAGCCGTCACCGAGGAGGAGTTCCTCGAGGCGGTCAAGAAATTTGAGAACGCTCCTATGAGGGGCGGCTCCGGGAAGAAGGAGGTCAAGAAGTAATGCTTCGAGATGTTAAGCATACCGTAACGGACGGCCTTCTCGGCTTCGCCACCGCGACGGGAGACGGTAAGAGCCTCAAGATCGGCGTCTCCCCCATTGTGTCGGACACCCCGATCATCATCACCGGAGACATGGACGCGACCAAAATCAAGGATCGCCTCGGCCTGTCTCCTCTGGCTGACGCCGTCATGGACTCCGTGCAGTTCGGCGCGTCCCGGATCTACTGTCTCCCGGTCTCCGCTACTACGGCGGGCGAGCTGGGAATCGTTTCTAAGACCGGCGACGGCGGCGGCTCCGTCACCGTCGACGGCTCTCCGACGAACGCCTTCTCCGTGGTGGTTAAGTTCACCGCGCAAGGACAGCTCAACACCGCCGCCTTTGTGTACTCTATCGACGGGGGGAAGACCTTCACGGACGAGATCACCGTCCCTGTCAATGGTGAGTATGAGATCACCGGAACCGGCCTCAAGCTCAAGTTCACCGAGGCGACCGAGGAAGACCAGAAGCCGAGCTCGTTCCTTGTGAACGACTCCTACAGCTTCACCACCACCGCCCCCACTATGACGAACGGCGACGTCCTGGCGGCGTTCACGAAGCTCCAGAAGTTCGCCGAGGAGTATGAGTTCATCCATGTCGTCGGCGAGAGCGACCTCGACCTCTGGCAGGCGGTGAGCGAGGCGCAAATCGAGCTCCGCGATGTCTACCACAAGCCTGTGTTCGTCGTATTCGAGGCCAAGTATCCCACCGCCGGAGACGAGGAGGGCGAGCCCGGTATGATGGGCGGCGGGGATCTCACTGACTGGGCCCTCGAGATGGAGACCAAGCGGAAGAAGGTCAAGAACTACGACATCCAGGTCGTCACCGCCTGGGGCCGTCTGGTGAAGCTGGACGGCTCGACCCAGATCACCAACCTCGCGGGCCTTGTATGCGGCCTCTACGCAAAGGCAGCGGTGCAAGAATCCATCGGCAAGACCAGGACGGAGGCGGGCTTCGGCATCCCGAAGACGAAGCTCCTCGAGCTGCTCCCCGCCGAGATGGACAACTCCATCATCGAGCTCCTGGATCTCGCGGGCTATCTGACGTTCCGGGAATACGACGGGCTCGACGACTTCTATGTCTACCATACGAAGATGATGAGCCCGGACGGGAGCGACTTCCGCTACGCCGAGGACGTCCGCGTCAAGAACAAGATCATCCGGGAGACCCGGAAGGAAGGGCTCCTCCTGCTGAACGATGACATCGACCTCGAGGACGTGCAGGGCGAGCTTGAGACCCGGGCGAAGTTCATGTTCGTCCCCTTGCAGCGGATGATCGACGCGAAGGAGATCAGTTCCGCCGAAATCACCGTCCCGGAGGGACAGGCGGAGACCATCATCGAGGACGAGACTATGCGGGTCAAGATCCGCTATGTCTCCCGGGGCTATATCCGCGAGGTCGAGGTCGACCTCGGCAGGGCACAGCCCAGCGAATAAGGGAAGGAGGTTAAAGAGCTATGTCCCTTAAAGTAAACGGTCAGACCTACAGCTGGGGCGACGTTGACGTCAAGATCCCGGGCCTCGTCCTGGTCGTGCAGGAAATCAGCTACGACGACGAGCAGGACATGGAAGAAAGCTACGGCAAGGGCAACCGCCCCCGGGGCTATGGCAAGGGCAACTATAAAGCGTCCGGCAAAATGTCCATGCTTCGGGATGACTACGACGACGTCCTTGCCTATTGCAAGGCGAAGGGCGTCCCCTTCTATGGTCTCGAGTGGCCTTCCGTGGTCGTCTCCTACGCCAATGAAGGCGAGCGCACCCGCATCGACGAGCTGAAGAAGGTCGTCCCGATCAAGCGCAGCCACAAGGCAGCGCAGGGCGACAAGTCCCTCACTGTCGACATTGACCTCATGATCGTCGGCGGCATTGTGGAGGACGGCGTCGAGCCCACGAAGTAAAAACCGTCTCAAGATAATCGAGAATAGGAGGACACGAAACCATGGAAGAAATCAAGAAAGACACCGCGCAGAAGTCCCAGACGGAGGAACTCAAGGAGAAATACGGCAAGGTCTACCGCGTCGGCGCGACGATCGAGGTCGATGACGAGACCGAGAAGAATGTCGAGTTCTTCTTCAAGCGCCCCTCCACGGCGAGCTATGACAGATACGTTAAGACCACCGCCCAGGGCGCGACGAAGGCGCTCAAGGTGTTCCTCTTTGACAATGTGGTCGAGGAGAGCCGGGCGTCTCTCGAGGCGAACCTTGAGGAGTTCCCGGCCCTGGCGCTCTCCATCGGTGAGAAGCTGCTCGGGATGCTGGGTCTCTCCAAACAGACAAATTTGAAGATGCTCTAAAAGAGCAGCTCTCGGAGGTGAGGGGAAACGTGGTGGAGTCCGGTCTCCTGGAAATCTACCGCTTCCTCCCTCCGGCTCTTTTAGAGGACTTCGACATTGAGGAGATCGGCCTCGACGAGTTTCTCCGGTACGTCGCGAAAGCGAGGTACATCCAGGAGATCGAGGAGAGGATCGTCGCCCAGGCGATCACGGACGTGTTCGCGTCAGATTAGCCGGGCGGCGTCGGTCGCCTCTTTTAAGAGCACAAGGTCGCCTCCATTGTTTTGTTAGGAGGTGAAAGGCAAAGCATGAGCTTAGAGTCCGTGTTCCGGCTGTCCCTCATAATGAACATGATCGACAACCTCACCGGGCCTATGGCCGGAGTCACATCAAGCGTCAACGGAACCGTCTCAAAGCTGCAAAAGGCAAATGCAGCGCTCGGCAATATGGCGAAGACGGGGGCCGTCATGCAGGAGGTTGGCTCGCAGATCACGGGGGCGGTGCTGTCCCCGGTCGAGGCTACATTTGAAACCCGGAGAGCGATCGGCGAGCTGGCCTCCCTGGGCGTGAAGGATCTCGGCGTCGTGGAAGACGCCGCCCGGCAGTTCTCCGACCAATGGGCCGGAACGACGAAGGCCGACTTCATTGCGGCAGCCTACGACATCAAGAGCGGCATCGCGACGCTCTCGGACGAGGGCGTCGCGGAGTTCACCAGCCTTGCGGGCCTAACGGCAAAGGCCACGAAGTCGACGGTCGGCGAGATGACGTCATTGTTCGCCACGGGCTACGGCATCTATAAGAACTACTACGACGACATGAGCGACATCGAGTTCGGCGAGATGTTCTCGGCGGGTATCGCGAAGTCGGTGCAGCAGTTCAAGACGACGGGCTCGGAAATGGCCTCGAGCATCGAGAGCCTGGGCGCGTCGGCAACAAACGCGAACGTCCCCCTCGAGGAGCAGCTCACCATCCTCGGCATGCTGCAAGGCACCATGAGCGGCTCGGAGGCGGGCACGAAATACGCGGCGTTTATTGGAGCGGCGGCAAAGGGCGGCGACGCCCTGGGCTTGTCATTCCTGGACGCCAACAACCAACTAAAGAGCATGCCGGAGATCCTCGACCAGCTCCGGGGCAAATACGGCGAGACCATCGACGCGATGGAGAAGCAGGAGATCGCCGAAGCCTTCGGAACGGACGAGGCCGTCGACCTCATCGACCTGCTCTACAACAAGTGCGGAGACCTGCAAGGGAACATCCTCACCATGTACGACGCCCTCGGCTCCGGCACCGGCGTCGCCACGGAGATGGCGAACGCAATCAATGAAACGGAGCCCGAGCGGTTTGAACGGCTCACGCAGCGCATCCAGAACGTGAAGGAGTCGATCGGGAATAGCTTACTCCCGACAATCAACGATCTCATGTCAACCGGCGAGCAGGTGCTCACAAAGGTCGGCTCGTGGGTCGAGGAGAACCAGGAACTCGTCCGGGTCATCATGCTCGTCGTCCTGGCGATCGGCGGCTTCCTCACCATAGCGGGCACGGTCATCGCCGTCGTCTCCGGCGTGGGCTTGATTATCACGAAGGTAATCTCCGGGTTCAAGCTCCTCAAGGCCGGGTTCCTATTAGCGAAGGGAGCGCTCGCTCCGCTCATATCGAGCGTGTGGAGCTTTACGGCGGCGCTCCTGGCGAACCCCGTCACCTGGATCGTGATCGGCATCGTGGCCCTCATCGCGGCCCTGGTGCTGCTCTACAACAAGTGCGAGTGGTTCCGAAACGCGGTCAACGCAATCATCGACTTTTTCAAGGAGAAGCTCGGCGCAGCTCTTGAGGTCGCGTCGGCGATCTTCTCCGGCATCGGCAACGTCATCGGCTCCGTCATGAACGCAGCGAAAGCGACGGTCTCCCAGAACCTCGACAACATGCGATCCGCATACGAGGCGCACGGAGGAGGCATCCGGGGCGCGGCAGCGGCAGCGGTCGAGGGCGTCAAGGGCATCTATACGGCGGGCTTTTCCTTCCTGGATAACCTCACCGGCGGACGGCTCTCGGCGATCCGCGACAAGTTTGTCGGCTTTGTGACGAACATAGCCTCGGGCGTGTCCGAACGGTTCACAGCCGTCAAGACGGCGTTCTCCAACGGGATCACCGCGATCAAGAACACGGTCACGGGAGCCGTGACGTGGTTCTTTGAGTCGGGCAAGCGCGTCGTCACCACATTCGCGAACGGTATCAAATCGGCGTTCACGGGCGCGGTCGACGCGGTAAAGGGCGGCTTGCAGCGCATCCGAAATATGCTTCCCTTCTCTGACGCGAAAGAAGGCCCTCTCTCGACGCTGACCCTCTCGGGACAACGCACAATGACAACCTACGCCCACGGCCTCGAGCTGGCGCAGGATGCACCCGCCCAGGCAATCGAGAAGGGGCTCGACGGCGCGAAGGCTACGCTCGAACGCGAGCCCGTCCAGAAGGTCGACCTCACAAGCGGAGGCGGCAAGAAGGAAGGCTCCGAGAGCGGAGGCTCCGGCGAGGGTAGCTCTGGCAAGCAAGTCATCATTCAAAAGCTGCTCATTCCGGTCGACCTCAAGAAGATCAAAGACCTCGAGCAGCTCCTCGCGATGCTCAAGGAGGTCGAGGACTACGCCGAGGCCAACGGCAGCGAGGAACCCGCAGACGATCAAGACGCCGAACCGGCACCGGCATAACAAGGAGGGAGAGACGACAATGATTTACACCGAAGACCAGATCGTCAAGGTGAACGGGGTCGTCCTCCCTGGCCTTGTTAAGAGTATCGAGGTCAAGGAGTCGGCCAAAATCGACGAGCAGGAGGTCGAGGGTAGCGCCACAAAGCCCAAACAGGCGACGGGCTACGAGGACGCGAAGGTAAACATCGAACTCATTCTCGACGACACACCAACGCAAACGAAGTACCAGCGGCTCGAGACGCTTCGGGCGATCTTCCGAACGCCCGGCCAGTCAGTCCCGAAGCCTATTCCCATTGTTAGTGAGGCCACGGCGGCGCACGGGGTCGACAAGGTTCTGTTCAAGTCACTCTCCCACAAGTCGGAGAACAAGAAGGAACAGATCTCCGTCTCTCTTGAGTTCTGGGAGTATGTCCCCACCACCATTCAAACGACGAGCAGTTCGTCGGGATCTTCGTCCGGCGGAGGCTCCTCCGGTAGGAGCTCCGGCGGGAGCTCCGGCGGAACCCAGCAGCAAACGAGCCTGACTTCCGATTATCAGAAGTACCTACAATCAAGTCGGGGGAAGTCCCCGGCGGTGGACGATGCAGGAACGGCGGCAGCGCTCGACAAGGTCTCACAGATGCCATACTAAGGGAGGAGGAACCGGATGGAAACACTCGAATTATTCTACCCCCAGATCTCGGCCAGAGCTGGCCCCTATACCTTCGACAAGGGCGTCGAGATCGAGGTCTATTCCTCAAAGACTTCTTATTTTGATTGGGCGAAGATCCGCTTCACGGAACAGTTCCAGCCGAAGATCTCGCTCAAGAAGAAAGACCCGGCGGCGATAGAACTCGGCTATGATGACATCTTCGAGGAAGTGTTCACGGGCTATGTCTCGAAGCCGTACAACGGCGGCGGCTTTACCGACGAAGTCACGCTCAAGGACGAGATGCTGCTCCTTGAGGAGACACAGATCAACGACACGTTCCTGGACACGACGCCCCAGGAGATGATCTCCTACTTCCTGGGGAAGGCTGGCGTCTCAAAGATGAAGCTCTCGTCCCAGGGCTACCCGAAACGAAAGCGGCTCCCCATTCGGCAGATGAGCGTCATCGAGGCGATCAATGCCGTGCATGCCGCATGGAACACGAAGCAGCCCTTTTTCTTTTCGGGCGGCGTCTTCTATTGGGGGGAGAAGCCGGAGCAAAGCAAGATCTATACGTTCGAGTACGGCGTGAACATCATCTCTCTGGTGAGGACTGGCGGGGCCTGGGAGCTCGAGACAGTGTCCGCCCCGTTTGTGCGCCACTCCCACAAGATCAACGTCATTCACCCGAAAGTGAGCGGGGAGTTCGAGGTCTCGAAGGTGGTCTCATCCACCGGGGAGAACGGATTCATCCGCACGAAGATTTATTTCTAAGAAAGGAGGGGCGGGACATGCTCGAGAAGATGATGCAGGCGGTAGCCCGGAAGATCATCGCGCAGGAATACCCACACGCAAAGAGTCCCTCCGTGGTCTATGCCACCGTCAGCACGGCGACGCAGCTCGCGGAGACCTTTGAACTCAATAATCTGGTCATATACAACGAGGCAAAGGGAGAAGTTTTCCCGGGGCGCATAACAGCCTTTTGGAACGAGTACACCCTCGTCGTCGTAGACCGATGGGGAAATAGGGACGAGAGCTTCCCGGCCCTTCCCGGCGTCAGGTCGAAAGCGCAGTACAAGGTCGGGGCCGTTGTGGCCGTTGCTATGGCATACGGGGACAGCCCCGCGATCATCGGGGAGGTGCAGCTATGACTGGGTTAAACGACACAGACATCCGCCTTAATGACGAGTGGGCTCTCACCCAGGCGGCGGACGGCGACGCCCCTCTCTGCTCCGGCCTGGACTGTCTCTATCAGAACATCATACTTGAAGCCCTGACACAGCCGGGAGATCTCTTTTATGACCCTGCCTTCGGCTGGGGCTTGTATGAGTTCATACAGTCGGAAGATGACGACCTCACTCGGCTTGAGATTGCGCAGCGGGCCCGGCTGGGGCTTCAAAAGAGAGAGGTGATCGCGCCCGAGAGCATAGAGATCGACGTCGGCTTCTCTGACGATGTCTTCCGGCTCCGCTGCTCCTTCCGCTTCCTGCCGGAGGACGAGCCCCGGGAGCTCAATGTCGTCGTGAGCGCGGTCGGCGTGGAGGTGATAACAATATGATCGACAAAGCAATACTTGACGAAGTCCTTCCGGTGCCGGAGCTTGAGGCACTCAAGGAGGAGAAGATCTCCGAGCTGAAAGAGGAGGGCTTTGTAATCACGAACTTCCACTCGGGCGGCGTGTTCTATACGCTGCTCATGGTAGTCCTCCGTATCAAGATTGAGTTCACGGAGCTCCTCCGGGTCATTCTGAACAATATGTTCCTCTCCCACGCCTCCGGCGCGTGGCTCGACCTCAAAGCGGCTGACTATGGCAAGAAACGGAAGAAGGCCCAGAAGACGCAAGGACTTGTCACACTGACCAGAACGGACGCCCAGGGTGAGGCCGTCAAGATCGAAAAGGGCCACATCTTCAAGACCCAGATGGACATCAACGGAGAGGAGCTTCGGTTCTTTGCTGTTGAAGCGGCAGTCCTGCAAAAAGGGGCGAGGTCGGTCGACGTCCTTGTCGAAGCGGAAAAGGAGGGCGCTCGGTACAATGTGCCGGAGGCGCAGATCACCCGGAGCCTCACGTTCCTCAACGGGGTCGACGGGATCTCCAACACCGAGGATTGGGTAGTCCGGGAAGGCAGCGACACAGAGGACGACGAAGGACTTCGGACGCGCTCTCTCCGCTCCTGGTCAGAGCTTGCGGCCCGGGCGATCGAGGACACCTTTGTCAATGCAGCGGAGGCCGTCCAGGGCGTCCTATTCGCACAGGCAGACTGTGACCACCCGAGGGGGCAAGGGACGGTCGATGTGATTGTAACAGGGACAGCCGGAGAGGCGACGGAAGGACTTCTCGACGAGGTTCGTGAGGCCGTTGGCAAGATTGCCGGGCCATACGATAATATTCTTGTGAAGTCGTCCGAGACCGTTCCCCAGGACATCGCGGTCACGGTATCGACTTCCGACGTCTCCTCGGAGGAGGAAATCAAGGAGAGGATCTCCTCGATCCTCTCGGAACTGCTCGCGGTCAGAAAGGGCCGGAGGTTCAACGAACTCCGGCGCTCCGACATCAACTTCGCGATCCGCAGCAGCTACAGCGCGGCCACCAATGCGGAGATCACAGCTCCCGCCGAAGACGTTGTCCTGGGGAAGGACAAGGTCATCACCCTCGGGGCCGTCTCTGTAACCGTCAGAAGGGAGTGAGCGGATGAAGCGCTTCGACACCTTCGGCGAGTATATGTTCGACCTGCTTTTTGCCCCGCTGAAACGAGGCAAACGGACGGCGAACCAGCTCTTTATCTTCTTCAAAGTCGTCGGGCGTGTGTTTGATGGGATGAAGAAGGACGCCTTCCGAGTCCGGGACGAGGCAAACGTCGCAACCGCGAGCCCGGTCATGCTTCCGGTACATGGACAGGATCGAGACATGCCAAGGCTCGAGGGTGAGGATATAGAGAGCTACCGGACACGCCTCTCCATGAAGGGAGTAATCTCCGAAGCGGGGGGCATCAAAAGCGGCATCCTCTATGCCCTGGCGTCGCTGGGGTATGAGCAAAGCACGATCGAGCCGTTCTCCTATCAAGATCCCGAACGCTGGGCCGAGTTCATTGTATTCCTCAAAGGCTCAAAGCAAAGCGGCGTCAACAATCTCGCAGTTATCGACGCCGAAGTTCGGAAGGTCAAGGAGGGCAGCTCGAAGCCCTCTTACGGGGCCGAGTCTGGCGGGGTCATCGAGATCCACTCCGAGACGATTTCCGGGTTCTCGCGGTATCCCCGTTGCGGGGAAATAGTTTGCGGCGTGTGGCCTCATGTTGTCAGCATCGGCCACCTGTTGAGCTCCGAAGTCCAGGCCGTCAGCACCCACGACTCCGGCGAGGTAGAGTTCCCCAAGGTGGGAACGATCGCGGCCTCCGAAAAATTCTATCAGCCGTGCGCGTTCGTCATGTATGAGGCCCTGTCCTCCGAAATTGAGGCGGGCTCCGCATTTGACCACGGCGCGAAGATCTACCCTGTTTGCTCTCCGGGGCTCCGGTGCTCCGGCGTGACACTTATGACGGAAGGAGGGGAAAAACATGCCGAAGACGATCACATCACTCGGGATTGAGAAAATCGGGCGTCGCTTTGCCGACTCGGTCGACCATGCGGCCTATACGCTGAACGGAGCGCCGAAGACGGTCGCGCCGTTCCGAAAAATCGTTGAAGCGGAGTCCGTGAAGATCTACATCTACTTCGACGACACAATCTCCGGCAATGTGGCGAACGTGCAGCTCGTCGACGCAGACGGCGACGTCGTCGCACAGTCTGACCGGGAGTTTGAAAAACCGCCGAGCAAGGGTCTCTATGTAGCCTTCAAGTACACAATCATCGAAAAAGAAACGGAGGTACAGATCGAAAGTGAACAGTTATGAAAAAATCGGATGGCTTGACCACGTCGAGGATGTCGCGACGGGCGAGGTCATCCAGGAAGGAACGCCGGTCAGTCAGACGAACATGAACCACATGGACGAGGGCATCTATCAGAACCGAGAAGCTGTCATTCTCCATGAGGCCCAGATCGCCGACGCGCAGAAAGAGATCAAAGTGCTGAAAGACGCCACCCTCAACAACATGACGAACAACGTCTTTCTCATCAATTTTGACTCCGTGAACTCGGTCGCGATCACCTCTGGTATCTATGACCCCGTCGCGCGGAAACTCTATGTTTAGGGCGGCTTGCACCCTAAAAGAAACAAGCTGCATACTCGGGAATTTTTTCGGTGAGCTTTGCCCGATATGCGAAAAGTGCCGAGACCTCTCGGAGGACGAGCTCGTTATTATGACCGCGAGCGGCCTCACCCTCGAAGGGGAGTCCGTCCTTGTTATGACCTCCTACGAGAGAAGAACAATGTCGACCTATGGCGAGAGCTCAAGAACTCGAAGTACACCCCGGGGCCGTATCATTCTACGGTCATAACGGAGCCCAAACGGAGAGATCTCTCAATCCCTGGACTCCGCGACAAGGTGGTGCAGCTCGTCATCCATGAGGAGCTGCAAAACATCTTCCGGCCCGTGTTCATCGACGGATCGTTCGCTTGTCAGTACGGGAGAGGCCCGATCCGCGCCGCCCTCAAGGTGCAGCACGACATGAGGGTCGCCCGCATGAAGTGGGGCGACGATGTGGCCGTCATTAAAATAGACGCCCGGAAGTTCTTCTACTCCATCGACCGCGACCTGCTCAAGAAAATCCTTGCGAAGCGGTTCAAGAAGCTCAAGAAGAAGCACCCCGACATGTACGGGGATCTCCTTCGGTTTTACCGGCTTCTTTGCAAAGTGATTGATAGCTCGCCGGAGGGAGAGCGAGGCATCCCACTCGGGAATGTCAGCTCCCAGGACTTCGCGAACATCTACCTCAACGAGCTCGATCAATTTTGTGTCCGCTTCCTCGGGGCGAAGCTCTACACCCGGTACATGGACGACGTCGTCATCGTTGCGCCGAGCAAAGAGATCGCCCGGGAGTGGCTGGCAAAGATCAAGGAGTTCCTCCAAGTGAGGCTACACCTTGACACCAACAAGAAGACAAAGGTTTTCTACATGCGGCAGGGCGTGAACGCCTACGGCTTCAAAATCCGAGCTACCCACATGATGCTCCGCACCGAGTCCAAACGGCGAGAGAAGCGGCGTATCAAAGCGATGGTTCGGAAGATGAGGGAAGGCAAGATCACGCGGGCGGCGGTCGTCCAGGCGGTCAACTCGTGGATCGGGTTCGCCCGGTGGGCCAGTTCCTACAATCTCGCGAAGAAGATATTCGCGCCCTACCGCTTTATCAAAACGGAAGGAGAGATCCCTTATGGCGCAATATCTCGGAACCGTCAAGCTCGGCGGATTCTACAACAACGGCGCAATTCTCAAGCGGCCCACAAAGCCGTGGCGGCCTGACGACTCCGCAGGTGGGAACAGCGGCTACGGAGACATCCCGCAGATGTCCGGCAGCATGGCGAACTACACCTTCGGAGACACTCCCAGCGCGGACGCGAACAAGCTCCAATGGGTCAAGATCAAGGACGGGGACAAAACCCTCCTCATTTGCGACCGCGTCATTCTGGTCAGCGTCTCGTGGGATGACTTGAACGGGCAGGGCTATGTCACCGGCAAGACCATCACCATCGACGGGACAAAGTACAAGTGCCGCCTCCTCACCGGAGGCAGCAACCGGCGGAATAACGACTGGTATGCCGGAGGAACACCTACCAATAACGAGTGGGACAGGTTCATCACCCGCGAGGAAGTCATCACCGGACTCCCTGCCCCGGTTTCCTCTGACCTGGACACCAACCTCAACACGACCGATCACAACAGTACCCATAATCAGCTTTGGCATTGGGTGGGCGTGTATTCCTGGTGTCAAGAGACCTGGGCGGAGAACGCGTCGCGCCGCGCGGGCCGTGGGTACGATTCGGCCCGCTACTGGGGCTACCACATGTCCGGCCGTCGGCACGTGAACGTCGGTTTCCGCCCCGTCCTTGAAGTCCTGAACACTGACCCTCTGATCTCTGACAGTGACCGCAACCTCGGAGATAAGAACCAGGACTTCACGATCGAGTACACCGTCAACGACTCCGACTCCGGCGACGTCTTGACGGCGACGGAGTCGATTGATGGGCGAACGACGAAGTCGTTCGCCCCGACGCGAAATTTCAAAAACACGATCACGGTCAACGTCCGCGAACTGTCCCTCGGCCCCCACACGGTCAAGGTCGTCGTCACTGACGGACAGGGCGGAACGGCGACTCGGACGTGGACTTTCAACCGCGTCAACTCCGCCCCGACCATCTCCGGCACGGACACCAACCTCGGGGACAAGAACATCGGCTTCACCTACAACTACACCGTCAACGACGCGGACGGGGACGCCGTGACGGTCGTCGAGATGCTGAACGACGAAACGCTCCACACCATCAACAACGCCCCGAAGGGAGAGCAGCTCTCGGCCTCTATCACCTCGGAAAAGCTCTACGCCCTGGGCCTCAATACGGTCAACAACCTCGTCATCACCGCCACCGATGGGCAGGGCGGCACAACCTACCGCCGCCTCACCTTTAAGCGGACGAACTCGGCTCCGGCTATCTCTGGGCAGGACGAAGACCTCGGCCAGCAGACGGGCAGCTTCGCCGAGAAGTACACCGTCACCGACGTCGAGGGCGACAACGTGGTCGTCACCGAGTTCGTCGACGACAAGCAGATCCGCAGCTATCAAGCTACGCTCGGCCAGGAGGAGACGATCGAGCTCTCCCGTGAGAATTGGCTCGTCCTCGCAAATGGGGATCACCAGCTCCGCGTCGAGGCCGTTGATGGCAACTTCGCGACGAGTGTGAGGGTCTGGAACTTCTCCAAGAAGGAGACCGTCATCGCCTTCCAGTTCGCGCAGCCGGAGGAGACGGACGCCCGGGCGACGAAGATCCTCATCACGCCTACATGGCATATTGAGGGATCGGTCGCCAAGGTCGAAGCGTGTAACAATGCCTTTGATGCCTCCCCGGCGTGGGAGGACATCACGGCGCAGGTCGCGATCAACCGGGTCTACAACTTCCTCAACCAGTCCAAGACCGCCGAAAAGTGGGGCGTGAATGTCCGCTTCACCATCGAGAAGAACGAGGGCTATGAGGGAGAGGTCTCGATCTCCGGGTTTGGAGGTGCTTACGAATGAACCAGAGCATGAAGTATCTGACCCCTAAGATGCCGATCACCGAGATCGAGCGTCAGAGGGCGGAAGAAGCGGAGGAGCAGAACATCGACCTCTATGAGGCGATCGCCGGTCTCTTCGAGGAGGTCATGGGGCTCACGGAGAAGGTCTCGAGCCTCGAAAGTAAGATCAAGCAGATTGAAGGAGGACAAGCAAAATGAAAGTGAAAGAGTACATGATTTCCGTCTATGCCGTTCTGGTGAAGAACAGCAAGCGCGATATTGAGTCCCTGCCCGAGGAGTACATCATCCCCGTCGCCGAGTATCTGGCGGCGCAGGAGGAAGGCACTCTCGAGCCGGAGGAGTAACGCCCCAGGGACACCCACCGAAGGGCCGTAGAGGCCCGCAAAACGGCCCGTAAAGGGCCGGTAGTAACCTAACCCACAAGAGGGCAAAAAGCACGGGAGGGGCGGCTATTCGTCGCTCCTCCCGTATGCTTTGAGCCCGCCCTCTTGCGTGTGCCGCTCCCGTGCTTCTGGGGGGCGGTTGACGCAAGCGAGCAGGCTCGGAAATGCTTCTAAGATTGGCCCGTTTTTTCTCAAGTATGCTGTCCCAATTTCTCAAAAAACTTGTCGCGCTACAGTAATCTGAAAGAACACCACGGTATCGATCTGCATCGTGACGTTGTCCTTCGTGATCACCGGCTGGGGCCTAAAATCGACAACCTGTTCTTTCAGGGAAACCTTCTTCGCAATCCGGTCGAAAAACGGGATCTTAAAATGCAGGCCGGTCTGCCATGTGTCGCTGTAGGTTCCGAGGCGCTCGATGACATACACCGTCGCCTGCGGGACGATGCGGACGTTCGTCGCAATCAGGAAGAAAACGAGGAACACCAGGATAATCAAAATGATGAAAGGCATGCTGCATAACCTCCTATTGAATCATAAGCGGCCGTTTCGGCGGATGCTGTTAAAGCACCCGTTCCACGATCACTTTAGCGCCTTCGATCTTTTTCACAACAACCCGTTCCGACTGTTCAATCCCGTCCCCGTCTTCAGAGCGGGCAGCCCAGTTGATCCCGTCGACAAGAACCCTGCCCCGCTCCTCGACGTTATCAATCCTTTCGGTTACAACACCGATCATCCCAACAATCCGGTCCGCGTTGGTCGGGGTTTTCCTGACGCGGAGCACCTTTGCCACAAGCGGCCGCGTCATCGCAAGCGAGAGCACCGAAGCCGCCGTAAAGGTCACAAACTGGAGCCAGAACGGCCCGCCGAGCATCGCGGGAACCAGCGCCGCAAGAGAACCGACCGCAAACCAGATTGCGACGAGCTGAACCGTTGCCGCCTCAAAGATACCGAACAAAAATGCCGCCGCAAGCCAAATAGCCGGAAGCCAGCTTTCCAAATGGTTCATCCCTTCCACCTTCCCCCTCGCAGTATTTTCTCACAAAAAAGCGCCCGCATTCAGCCTCCCAGCGCCAGCGGAAGGCGCCTTACCATTTTCGAGGCGAGAGAAGCAAGCTCGGCCACTCTCTGCGCCTCCGCCGAGAGGACCTCCTCGCCAAGCGGCGTGATCCGGTAAACTTTCCTGCGGTCCATCTCGCTGCACACCTCGATCAGGCCGTCCTGCTCCATCTTATAGAGGATGGTGTAGACAGTCGAGGCCCCCATCGAAACCCGCCCGCCGGTCAGCTCCTGTACGCACTGCATGATGCCATAACCGTGCCGGGGCGAAGTGAGGCTCATGAGCAGCAAAAAACCCGGCTCCGACATCGGGACATAACTTTTAATCAGTTGCTCCGCCCTCTGATTCAAATCGGCCGCCCCCTTCGCGCGTTGCTTCAAGTTCCAAATCCAATCCTATGCGGCTCGGAGTAATTTTAGTATATCATACTGCGATATAGCGGTCAACCAAACTGTTTCTGGTAACAATAAACAGGATACGCCGTTCAACCGTTTGGAAACGTGCTTGCCATTTTCAAAAACTGCAGCCCAACATATTTGGAGCCGGCTTTCCGCCAATAGGCTTCGGTTCCGTACGCTGAAGAATACCGCCCGCCTGATATGGATAAAAAAGGGATTCTGCCTCTCGGCCGGCCCCAGGGATAGATTGCCGCAGAGCGCAGGGGCTATATATCGAAGCGCATACAAGAGTTTCACTCGGATGTTCCATCCGTGTCAAAAATATGATCTAATTCTTCGTTAGACACTGCGCGAAGCACTTTGTCTCGCACGGCAATATCCGTCAGATCCAGACGGACAAACCGGTTCTTGCTGCCTGCGCCGGCGATCTTATGGATGAGCTGGATTCTGCCAATACGTTCCTCTGCCTTTGCATATGCTGCCAGCGCCTTCGCTTTCGGCAGATTATCGGCGTACTGGCCGCCATGAGGTTCCAGAATATCCACGACATAATCAACCGCCGGATCGCTGCGTACAACCAGAAAATCAGGATAAAAGGATTTCTTCTCACCGTTGATGTCATACGGCAGGCAAAGCGCCCAAGAGGCTTTTGCCGGATTGCGCAGCCAGCAAACAAAACCCGCTCTGCGGGATTCCTCTTCAATCAGTTCAGATTCCCAGCCATTGAGTTTAATCCTGGCAATACCTGTATCCGGGGCTGCGAGTAGATGATTTTCATATTCAATACCATCAGGATCTTCTTTTACATAAATGTTTTCCGGAATTGCAAAGAGCTGTTCACTGACAACGGCGCTGTCCGCCATGATTTCACGGTATTTCCTCTTGCAAGCATCTGACTTATTTGCAACCGCCACACGGTATTTTCGGGAGAATTCGCGCAGCTTGTTCTTTGCGTATTCACCGAGTTTTGCCCTGCACAATTCATCTGCAGCAAAAAGAATGCAATCAATTTTATGGGCATTCGGGTTTTCTTCGTCAAAGTATCTGCCGCCGTAGATATTTGGGAAACCATATCTGCCAAGACGCGCATCCGCATTGCGTACCTGTCTGTCGAGATCAGTTTCTGACATCAATGTAAAATCGCTGAAGTAGTTCTCTTGAAGCGCTTTGCCGAACGGATCAAACACCTGCACAGAAAGCTTGAATTGCAGCACCTGGCCCGCCAGCGCGTCATAACGCCCTGTGCAATGCAGTTCATCGATATATGTGCGAATCATCCCGACAATATCGTCGATGACTTCGTCTCGGGCATTTTGATAAATCACATTGTGAGTCAGCAGGGCGGCGAGATCCAAAAGCGATTTCAGGTAGTCGTTGATCCGGTCCTGCCGTACAAAATAGGTCAAATATCCTTTGGCATTGATAAAATCAATAATCCCTGCCCGGTCAAGCTCCGGAGCAAGTTCAAGCTGCTTTCCCTGAAGAATGCTTTCCGTTGGGAATGCAGGCGCAGTTTGCCGGCCGCCGGAACCAGCAGGGACAGTAACAGATTTTGGAGGGATATACTCCGGCGCGCCTTTGCCAGCATTGCGTAAAACGGCAGGCGCAGTTCCTGTTGCAGGAGCTTGCGCGGGTGTCGCCGCCGCAGCAGGGGTTCCCGGCATGTGATCAAACAGATCCATTTGATTCGGATCCGGTTCCACCTGGCGGGCATGCCGGGGGGTGTGTACTGTCCAAGTGACATAGGTTGGTTCTTCCAACGATTCGCCGTTGATTTCAGTCGGGATTTCGCCGCCTTCACTGCTTAAAAGTTCTTCCACAACCTTTTTAACGGCGTCTTTGTTGAAATGCGGGAGGTACAGCTTCACATCATTGAGGAACTCATCGCGCATGACCCGCATCTGCAGCGGAGTCCGCACCATCCTTCCAAGGAGCTGCGCGATATAAGTCGCGTCGTTCCTAACCGCAAAGGACATCATGGTTTCCGCTCTGGGGCAATCCCATCCTGTGGAAAGCGCTTCCTTGAAAAAGACAATTTTAATTTTGTGGTCGTCAGCGATTTCGGACGCCTTGACATGCGGAATGCTTAATCCATTCAGTTCCAGAGTCGTCCCTTCTCCAAAGCAATGCGCGACTTCGCCATATTTAAATGGCGCGCCAACCTTTTCTTCAATTTTAGCAAGGACATCTTCCAAGTTGGTGTCGGACAGCGCGCCGTTGTGCCCTTGGCACACCTGTACTACAAGCACGGGATCTACATTGGCATAGTGCTGCTCGGAAGTGTACTGATGCCAGCGCCTGCATTTCTTCAGCCATTCTTCCACGGCGGCTTCCAAAAGTACGATGTCGTTGTTCTTTTCCGGATCTTCCGGGTAAGTAATGACGATCCGATCTTTGAGAAGGCCGGAACCGCGCACATCGTCCGCTGTAATCACATATGTCTGCAAACCAACGTTCGTGATGTTGCCGACTAAGGTATTGAACCGATCCGAAGTAGCGCTGACGCCAAGGATTACCGGCATAGCGCGCATCTTGCGCTTGACGCCATTTTCGGTATATTCATACCCTTTGATAAAGCGCTGCATGATTGTAGTGTCAGTGCCTGCTTCCCGCTTGCTCTTGGCGCCGCGGTGCGCTTCATCAATGATAAAGTACAGCCTGTCCGCTTTGTTTTGAATGGTGTTGTCAAGGGTTTCCCAAATTGTGTACTGGCGGCCGTCGGAATGCTGTGTCAGTTTCCCGTTCCTGCTGATTTTCTGAGTATTCAGGAAGTAGACATAACCATCTTCCAGCATCTCCATATCAAAAGAATCTTCTGCTATGGTGACGCACTGGCCGAAGCGCAGTTTGCTGGTTTTCAACTCGATTTTTTGCTTGGACTGGGCATTGAGCTCCGGGGAATCCGACAGCCAAACAAAAATCGCCTCCGGCTGTTCGTCAAATGTGGTCCCATCTGCAAGTGTCGATCCGAAGTAGATGTCCTCGATCAGCCCAGCCGCAATAATCGTCTTTCCGGCTCCCGTAGGGGCCTGCAGGGAAACGACCTGCGTTTTCTTCCTGCGTCTATAATTGTCCAGGGCGTCGGCAATATCCACACGCAGATCCTTCACAGCTTTATCCTGAAAGGATATTAAATTTACTTTCATCTGCTGTCCCTCCCCGCGTTGAACCTGAAGTTGTCCAGATAATCCCGGTACAACTGATACGTTGTTTTACCCTCCAACGCCTGCGTCATGGAAACAAAGCTGGATTCATAATCGGTCACCAGATATACGACCTCGATTTCAGGGTGCTGCGCCAGTTTTTCCGCAAATGCTCCAAACCGGTTTTCGTCATTGAGGATCGCCATTTTATTTTCCGGCAGAATGAGCATATCGGGCACGTCTGCATCAACGGCGGGACACTTCCCAACGGCGCCCGCTTTCATCCATAGGATAGAGAGCAGCTCTTTGAACTGCATCCCAAGGGAAACTTTGGTCTTGTCCAGAAATCCAAGCTTGAAGAAAACCGCATTGCTCTTAAATCCATCCGCCATGAGGATATCGCTTCCGAGATAATTCCCCTTCAGCGGATTTCCGTTTACATCATGGCCTTCAATGCTGCATACCGTGCGCGGCCATGTGACATAGCGGGCAATACCCCGGTTTTCCCATTCCGCATCGCCCTGCTTGATGCCGCGCGCCTCAAAATCTTTCCGTTCCGCTTCACTGATCTCATTATTGGTCACCAGGATGCAGCGGCGATGGCCGCCATCCTCAGCATTGAGGAGGTTGACCGCATGGAGAGTTGTTCCGGAACCAGCAAAGAAGTCAACAATTAGGGCGTCAGGCTTCTTGGCCACAAAGAAGCGGATGGCATCGTGAACCGCGTATAAAGATTTTGGGAACGAAAACTTTTGACGCCCAATAATGTTCGCAATGAGTTTTGTCCCATAATAAGTGGCATCGTGGGCGCTGATAGCCCATTGGGTGCCAGGAATGTATTTGGCATCAGACCCGTCGGTCTCCAAGATCACTGTGCCGTTCTTCTCTTCTCGGCCGACGACCTTTATTTCGCCTTTTTCAATGCGCTCTCGCATTCCTTTTTGGATATATGTAATTCTTACGCCGCGTTCCGTTATATTCCGGCCGAATCTGATATAACCCTTTTCATACAATTCCTGAAAAAGAGACGGCTGACACGACCAACACCCCTCGCTTCCATCCAGATGGATTGGCCAAACGGCGATCCAATCATTTGGAGCCTTTTCCGACCGCCAATCCCTGTCCGGCGGCAGCGGGTCGCCCAAGCCTCTATATATACCGTTCTTGTCAATATACACCGGATAAAAGCATCCCGGAGAATATTCTCTTCGCCCGCTGTTCCCCCCTCTCAGCATGCGCCCCCATTGAAAGCCCTCGGTAGCCTTGCTGCTTTCCACCTTTAAGTTGCCAAGCCATTGTGGGTTGAGCGGCAGCTTTTCAGGACCGCAGCCGCCAAACATGACAAAGAAAATAAACTCGTTTGTCCTTGAAAATTGTAATGCCCGTGCATTTCCGTTATTACTGATAACAGAACTGACCATCTGTATCCTCGCTTCCTGAAACATGTCCTCCAGCAAGCACCCAAGATGCAAATATTCTTTTTCATCAATTGTTACAATGAGTACCGAAGAAGTTGGGTTCAACAGCTTTTTTGCAAGGGCTAACCGCTTTTTCATCATGGAGAGCCATTTGCTGTGGCGGTATTCGTCGTTGCTGTCTACATAGTCATTATTGTATTTCCAATCCCTGGCTCCCGTATTATAGGGCGGATCAATATAGATGCAGTCCACTTTTCCCGCATACAAATATTCCAAAAGCTGAAGGGCATGGTAGTTATCCGCTTCAATCAGCGTGTGCCAAAGGCCGCTGTCCGGCGCATTGCACACTTCGTCCAGCCTCTGGAGGCAGGGATAGATTGGATCCCCCAGCTCTGCCGTTGTCACAAGGTCGGCAACGGCAAATTCCACAGCTTCGCTCCCATTCCTCGGCAGGCAGAGGGCCTTATCCTCCTCGATTTTCAAAACAGTATAAGTCTCATTGGCTTTCCCGTTTCGAAGCGATACCTTCAGGCCCTTTCTGACCGGAATGTCATAGAGGGGCGTACACTCCGGAAGGTGATCCTCAAAGACAAGGCCGAACTTTATCTGCTTTACCAGTTTTTCCGCCGCTGCCTGAATCTGCGCCCGCAGCACCGGATTTTCAATTTTGGGGATCAGTTCATTCAATGCTGCCATATCTCCATCTCCTTATCTTTGCGCCGCAAGCAGCGTTATCAGCGTCGTGCGGATCATGTCCAGTTTGGCCGGATTGTCCCTAATAAGCTTCGCTATATCCGCCGGGATCTCCCCGCGGCCTTCTGCCGCCAGATCGTACAACCTTTTTCGCCGGTTATCGTCGATGCCGGTCTTTTCATCCAGTACAGCCGCAATCTTATCCTGAAGCGCGGTCGGAGGGGGAGTTGCCGTCAGCAGGTCGTAAAAGTACGGTTTTTTGATCCCGGCTGCGGTATAAAACTCTTCCTGCGACATCTCCGCCTTTTTGATCTCGCCGGCCAGATACTCGCCAAATGCCGTTTTCTGCCGATGATTCATGTGCTCCCACCTCCCCTTCGAGAAGTTTGTTTGTATACATACTAACATGCTTTTTTCGCATTTAAAAGAGAGCTAAAGAAATTTTTTCACATCCCAACGGGCAGAGGCCGGAGGACTTTTTCGCAAGGGGGGATGAGCAAAACAAAACGCCGCCGTCTGCAAATCGCAGACAGCGGCTGTTTGGTTATTATAGTAATAGAACAGGCCGACACTCACAAAACAGTGAGTGTCGGCCTGTTGTTGCCCTATCATGCGCTTTGTTCGCGGCGTAAGTCTGGCGTAAATCCGCTTTTCGTTACGCTGAAACCCAGTCGTTTCAAGGGGGTTTGCGGTATTTTTAGTACATGCCGCCCATACCGGCGCCGCCAGCAGGCATCGCAGGCTCCTCTTTCGGCTCTTCAGAGACGAGCGACTCGGTGGTGAGCACCATCGCCGCAACCGAAGCCGCGTTCTGGAGCGCGCTTCTCGTGACCTTCGTCGGGTCGACGATGCCAAACTCCATCATATCGCCATAGGTTTCATCCTGTGCGTTGAAGCCGTAGCCGACCTTTCTCGATCTCTTGATCTTGTCGATGATAACCGAACCCTCGAGCCCGGCGTTTGCCGCGATCTGGCGGATCGGCTCTTCAAGCGCGCGCAGCACAATCCGCACGCCGGTCTTCTCGTCGCCTTCAACCGAGGCGATCAGCTTCTCAACCGCGGGCATCGCGTTGAGCATCGCCACGCCGCCGCCGGCCACAAGGCCTTCCTCAACCGCCGCCTTGGTGGCCGCGAGAGCGTCCTCAATGCGGAGCTTCTTCTCCTTCATCTCCACTTCGGTGGCCGCGCCGACCTTGATGACGGCGACGCCGCCCGCCAGCTTCGCAAGCCGCTCCTGGAGCTTCTCGCGGTCAAAGTCGGAGGTGGTGTTATCGATCTCGGAGCGGATCTGAGCCACTCTCGCCTTGATGTCCTCGGATTTGCCCAGGCCGTCGACGATGATGGTGTTCTCCTTCGAGATCTTCACCTGGCGGGCGCGTCCGAGCATATCGAGGGTCGTGTTCTTCAGCTCAAGGCCAAGCTCCTCGCTGATCACCTGGCCGCCGGTCAGGATCGCGATGTCGCGGAGCATCTCCTTGCGGCGGTCGCCAAAGCCCGGGGCCTTGACCGCGACGCAGGTAAAGGTTCCGCGCAGGCGGTTGAGGATGAGGGTGGTGAGCGCCTCGCCCTCCACGTCTTCGGCGATGATGACGAACTTCTTGCCGGCCTGAACAAGCTGCTCAAGCACCGGCAGAATCTCCTGGATTGCGGAAATCTTCTTATCGGTGATCAGGATGTAAGCGTCGTCAATGACGGCTTCCATCTTCTCAGTGTCGGTGACCATATACGGGGAGATATAGCCGCGGTCGAACTGCATGCCTTCGACAACCTCGGAATAGGTTTCGGCGGTCTTGGATTCCTCGATGGTGATGACGCCGTCGGCGGTCACTTTTTCCATCGCCTCGGCGATCAGCTTGCCGATCGTCTCGTCGCCTGCGGAGATGGTCGCGGCGCTGGCGATATCGGCCGGGCCGTTGACCTTCTTGGTGTTCTCGCGAAGCGCTTCCACCGCAACGTCAACCGCCTTCTGGACGCCCTTCTTGAGCGCCATCGGGTTCGCGCCCGCGGCGACGTTCTTCATGCCCTCGCGGACCAGCGCCTGCGCAAGAAGGGTCGCGGTGGTGGTGCCGTCGCCGGCCGCGTCGTTGGTCTTGGTGGCGACTTCCTTCACCAGTTGGGCGCCCATGTTCTCATAGGGGTCTTCCAGCTCGATTTCCTTTGCGATGGTCACGCCGTCGTTGGTGATCAGGGGGGAGCCGAACTTCCGGTCGAGAACGACGTTGCGGCCCTTCGGCCCGAGGGTGATCTTAACGGTATCCGCAAGCTTGTCAATGCCCTTCTGCAGGGATTTTCTGGCTTCTTCGCCATAAGCAATAATCTTAGCCATGCTCAATTCCTCCAACTATTTTCTTTTCTCCGGATGTTTTTATTCCACAACGGCCAGGATATCGGACTGGCGAAGAATCGTATACTCAACGCCGTCGATCTTGACCTCGGTGCCGGCATATTTGTTCATCAAAACCTTATCGCCGCGCTTTAATTCCATCTTCACTTCCTTGCCGTCCACCATGCCGCCCGGGCCGACCTCAATCACTTCGGCGATCTGGGGCTTCTCTTTGGCGGAGCCGGCGAGGATGATGCCGCTCTTGGTGGTTTCCTCGGCAGCGACCATTTTGATGACAACTCTGTCTGCAAGCGGTCTGATTTTCATTTAGCTCTCCTCCATTTATTTTTATTTGATTCTGTTTTGTTAGCACTCTTTACTTTCGAGTGCTAACATTATTTTACCTTCTTTTTATGAAAAATCAAGGGGTTTAGGAAGAAATTTTCGAAAGTTCACAATTTTTTTACCGTTTTCAGCCCTCAAACAATGGCAATACTCAGAAGCATAACCAAAATCCCGGTGAGAATTCCAACCAGCGCCCATCCCGGGCACCGCCCGGCGAGCGCTGCCGGGAGCAATTCGTCAAACACGACATAGAGCATCAGCCCTGCTACCAGCGCGAAGATCGTCGCGAGCAGGACCTCGCCGAACAGCGGCGCGAGGAACAGATAAGCGAGCACCGCGCCCGCCGGCTCCGACAGGCCCGAGAGCGTCGCCGCGGCCACCCCCTGCGACCGCCTGCCGGTGGAGGCCGCGATTGGGAGCGCGACCGAAATCCCCTCCGGAATATTGTGTAATGCAATCGCAACGCTAAGTGAAAGCCCGATCCGAAGGTCCGCGCATCCCCCCACAAACACCGCAATTCCCTCCGGCAGATTGTGGAGCAGAAGCGCCAGCATCGAAAAAATCCCGACGCGGAACATCGCTTTGTTTTCGCCCTTTCCCGCCTCCGGGATAAACGAATCGATCAGAAACGCGGCCAGCATCCCGCCAACCGCCGCCGCGGCCAGCGCCGCCGTCCCGCCGATCCGCCCACAGTTGCGCACCAGCGCTTCGGTCGCTTCCGGCAGAAGATCCGCAAGCGAGACCGTCATCATGATCCCGCTCGAAAAGCCGAGCGTCGCCGCGAGAAACCCCCTCGGCGGCTTTCGCATCGCCACCCCAAACAACCCGCCCAGCGTCGTGCAAAGCCCCGCCGCAAGGCTCATCCCAAGCGCGTAAACCGCCGTCTGATCCATTTCTAAAACGCCTCCCGCCCCTGGCCCCGCCGCAAAACCGCCGCGGGCCTCTCTCCGGAACGTTGCCGGACGAAACAGTATATTCGGTCAAAAAGCGTTTTAGTAAGGGGAAAAACGCAAAATGGGCCGGCCCTTTCGGGCAGGCCCAGATTTTTCATTTGGATGCGATAGATGAAATCGAATGAGGGCTCCCTCTTCCGGTTGTGCGGCCTGGCGCCTTACTTCCCTTGTTATTCAATCTCTGCAAAATCATAATCATCCGACATCAGCCGATCGATAAATTCCGCGTCGTTGAGAATATCCTCAACCACGTCCTTCATATGGACCGGCGAAACATCCCGCTCATTGAGAATCCTAGCGATTCTCCGAACAAAAGTCCGGCTTCGCGACAGGTCCAAAAACCCGTTTTCCCCTTCCCCATCAGATTCAAACCCCGGGTTCAGGCAGATTCCGTACAACTTTACGGGTCCGGTATCTTCTATGTAGCGAATTTCCTCCGTTACAAGATAGACATCTTCCGACCGTTCCTCAACCATTAGAAACCCTCCCACTAACAAACTCCTCTAATAGAATACGGTAGATCGCCTGCGGTTTCAATTCAACTTAAGTTGAGATATGCACATCGCCTACATGATCTCGATGTGCCGGTCGGAGAGATAAAACTTCACCAGTTCGGCCCGCGAACAGATCCCGAGCTTTCGATAACCGTTGTAGATCTGCCGCTTGACCGTCCCCTCGGTCACCCCTAGGCGGCAGGCGATGTACTTGTTCGGGAATCCTTCCGCAGCGAGGGCCAAAACTTCGTTTTCCCGCTTGGTGAGCGCGCCTTCCATCCGCTTCTGCAGCTGCATCTTTTCAGTGGTGTTTACCGCCGTGACAAAGATCTTTTCCGCTTCTTCGCCATTCAGGATTGGGACGGCGCTGACGCTGAGGAACAGTTGCTTTTTGGATTCCGTCCCTGCCTGCAGCTCAAACTCCTTCTGCTCCTGAGAATCGTGAACGCGCCTGAGCCATGCAAAGAGTTCGGCATAAACACGATGCCTGCGGCGGGAGCCAAAAAGCTTGCGGAACGCGGCGTTTTCCCTCTCCACCTCAAAGCCGTCTCCCCGGCAGCGGAACAGCGCGATGCCGTTCGCTGACGACTGGAACACACACTGGTACTCCTCGTCCAGTTTTTTCGCCTGCCTCTTTGCCAGGACCATCTCAGTCACATCCGTCAAATTGAGGACGGCCAACGTCCTGCCGTCCTTTAAAAGCGGGGTAATGCTGATTTCCAAAACACTCTCGCCGCTTTGGAGGATTTCCTCCGCGCGGTAAGAGAAGCTCCGCTTGGTCTCGATACAGGCTGAGGCATAGGCAGTCAGCTGGATTCCCCCGCTGAACAGCCGCTCGAGCGGCATTCCAATCGCCTCGTCAACCGAAAGCCCCATCAGCCTGGCAAACATCTGGTTGCAGCCCTGACAGACCATCGTCTGCCCGCCGTCTCTTTCTACAACAGCAAGCGCGGCGTTCACGCCGTCATACAAGCTCCCGAACGATTTCTTCTCGTCAAAAGCCCCATCTTCAACAAACTGGGCCCGCTTGGCGAGGCCATACACCATCTTTTTATCCGCTTCCACGCATGGAATCATCGTAACTTCCCACAGGGCCGGATCCTCGTCCGACAGCCGCGTGTGAAAACACTTCACTGTGTTCCTTTTTCGAAGCGCGGCGCGCATCCGTTCATCGATCAGTTCAGCGCTCTTCGCGTCAAACAGCTCCGCAAGCAGCTCCCCGTGCACTTCTTCCTTCGAATGCCGAAGTTCCCGGTCAAGCTGATTGGAAAAAACTAGATGGAACCGGTCATCGTCCTCCAGCTCGTAAATAAACACCACATACCCATACGCTTCCAGCGCATCCAGAAACTCCACTTTACAGTCCCCCTGACCGGCCGAACCGGATCAATGATCCGATCGGCTCTGAAACCATGCGGCGAAATCGCCGTTCCCGCAGCGGAACTGCCTGTCGCCGCCTACGCCGCAAAATTGGTTTCGTCTTTAACTATACACAATTTTTTATTATTAATAAATACTATACGAATAGTCAGCGGAGGATTCTGAACCAATTTCAACGTTTTGCCTATTTACAAATGTTGTCAATTATAGAATTTACCTATTTAACATATTCGGCCCGGGAATAAAAATGTGAAAACCGCAAAAACGAACAGAAACGGGATGCCCCTAGGGGTATCCCGTTTCCAAACCAATTTATCAGTTTTTCAACAGCTATAAATTCTATGACCTGCTCAGTTTATCGGCGACATAAAGCCCATGCGCCGCCGCATGCGAGAGGGAACGGGTAAAGCCCGCCCCGTCGCCAATCGCATAGATTCCCTTGCAGCCTTCGAGTTCAAAGTCGTCGACCGCCGGCCGCGCGGAATAGTATTTACATTCGATCCCGTAGAGCAGGGTGTTGTAGTTTGCCGTACCCGGCGCAACCCTGTCGAGCACATGAAGCGTCTCAATGATGTTGTCGAGCTGGCGCTTGGGCATGCAAAGCGAAAGATCGCCCGGCACCGCCTGCAGGGTTGCGCGGGTGGTGGACTGGCTCATCCGGTGCTCGTTGGTCCGCCGCCCGCTTTCCAGGTCGCCGAGCCGCTGCACCAGGACGCTTCCGCCGCTGATCATATTGGCGAGCGAAGCCACTTCCCGCGCGTATTCGATCGGCTGATTAAACGGTTGCGTAAAGCGGATGGTGGTCAGGAGCGCAAAGTTCGAGTTTTGGGTCTTCCTCGCCTCGTCCCGGAAGCTGTGCCCGTTGACCGTGAGGATTCCGTTCGTATTTTCCATCACGACGCTTCCGCGGTCGTTGAAGCAGAACATCCGGGTCACGTCGCCATAGGTCTTGCTTCGGTACCAGATCTTCGGTTCATAGATTTTCTTCGCAAAGTCCTCCCAGATGATCGCCGGAAGCTCCACCCGCACCCCGATGTCAACCTGGTTGTTGTTCATCGGGATCTCGTTTTTGCGGCACCAGCCGGCAAAGCTCTGGCTTCCGAACCGTCCGACCGCAAAGACAATGGCGTTTGCCGTGATCGAGCTTTCTTCCCCGGATGAGGCGCGCAGATACAGGACATGCTGATTCCGGTCGACGTCGAAGACCTCGGTATCGGTGATGATTTCAATCTTCTTCCGGAGCGATTCGATCAGCTTCATCATCGTATCATAGTTGGAATCGGTTCCGAGGTGCTTGAGCTGCGCCTGGTTCATATGTAAATCGTGTTGGAGGCAGAGTTTTTTCAGCTCGTTGTTCGGCATATAGCGGTCGGTCGTCGCGCCGAATCCGACGAGCACGCTGTCCGCCTGTTCAATGTACTGAAGAACAAGGTCATCCGGCAGATAGTCGGTCAGCCACCCGCCGTATTCGGTCGAAATGATATATTTCCCGTCGCTGAACGCGCCCGCGCCCGCAAGCCCCTCCATGATGGAACAGGACGGGCATTTGACGCAGGATTTCACCTTCCCGGTCACAATCGGGCATTTTCTCCGGTCGAGATCCGGCCCTTTTTCGACCAGCACAATCCGCAGGGAGGGCTTGTTATGGATCAGTCTCCACGCCGTCATGAGCCCCCCGATGCCCCCGCCGACGATCGCGATATCGTATGAGCTGCTTTTTGTCAGTGCCACAGTCATCCATTCCTTTCGACGATTACTTCGCATATTTAAATTGACGCAAAAAAAGCTGACCGCTTAACCCAGCCGGGGAAACGGCTCTTTCTAATTGATGACAGCATCCGGAAACCGCGCCTGCCCCGCCAGCGGCGGGCTGAATTGGGCTTTCGCCCAATTCCCTGCGCTCATTATACCATACCCGCCCCGCGGATGCAAAAGCGGCGGGAGCCGGTAAAAGCTCCCGCCGTTCCACGTTTTATTGGAGCGTTTCCAGATACGCCCGATAGGTTTCCTCATCATAAGGAGGGACAATTTCTTCATTAACAATCATCTGTTCGATTCTGCCGGTCGCCTCCAGGATATCGGCGGGGACGAGCTTGTCGGAGGCTGAGGAAATTCCGGCGCACTTTTCCTTGATACCAAAGGCAAGGGTCTGACCGCCGAGCGATTCGCCGTTTTTCACCCGCTCTGTGACCAGATACATCGCGTCGCCGACCAGCTTCATTGCCGAAGTGATCACAGTGTCCGGCGCAAGATAGCTCTGGTCGCGGTCCACGCCGATCGCGTATTTGCCCGCTTCCTTTGCCGCCTCGATGACGCCGTTACCCGCGTTGCCTGCCGCGTGGAAGACGATATCACAGCCGCCGCTGATCATCTTCTGCGCAATGGACTTTCCCTTTGCGGTGTCGCTGAACGATTCGGCGTACTGCACCTCAACGGTGATGTCCTTCCCCAGCTCTTTGGCCGCCCACTGCACGCCGCCCTGGAAGCCATAGTCGAACTGGTCGATCGTCCCGCTCTTCATGCCGCCGATAAACCCGACCTTCCCGGTCTGGGTCATCCGCCCCGCGATATAGCCGACGAGGAACGACGGCTCCTGCGCGCGGAACACAACCGAAATCACATTGTCCGGCGTTTCGGCGTATGCGTTGTCCACAATCGCGTACATCCCCGCCGGATTCTGTCTGGCCGCGTTTTCAATCGCGTCCGCCATCATAAAACCGATGCCCCAGACGAGATCATATTCCTCATCCGCCATCTTGTCTAGATTCGGGCCGTAGTCGGCCTCCTGTTTCGACTCGAGATAACCGATCCGGCAGTCAAAGGTCTCCTTCGCCCTGTTGAGGCCTTCCCAGGCCGACTGGTTGAACGACTGGTCGTTGACGCCGCCGATGTCGGTGACCATGCCGACCGAAAACTCCGTGCCGGCCGGCGTTCCGGGCGGCTGCGGCTCAGGATCCTCCCGCTGACAGCCGCAGCCCGCAAGCGAAGAAAGGACCGAAACGCTGAGCAAAACCGCTAAAATCCGTTTCATTGTCGTATACCCCTCCATCGTGTCCCGCGGCCCGGAAGGCCCGGCCCTCCGGTTTTGCCGCGGGACAATAAAATGTTTGTTCGGTCATAACATGTCCCAACAGAGGGGGTTCCATCCGAAAAACAACTGTTAACTTTTTACAGGTTTTCCTGCGAAAACGAAAACGGGAGCAGCTCCTCAAGGCGGTAGGCTTTAAAGTCGTCCGCGCTCCGCGCAAGAATCACCGTCATCCCGCCGTCGTCGAATTCCCGAAGCACCTGCCGGCAGACGCCGCAGGGGGAGGCGAACTCCGCCACCCTCCCGGTTTCCTCCGCCCGGCCCCCAATGATCGCGATCGCGTCAAATTCCCTTTCGCCCTCGGAAACCGCCTTGAACACAGCAGTCCGCTCGGCGCAGTTGGTCGGCGAGAAGGCGGCCGACTCGATGTTGCAGCCGGTATAAACCCTGCCGGATTTGGTCAGCAGCGCAGCGCCGACCGAATACCCCGAATAAGGCGTATAGGCGAAGGACCGCGCCTCCAGCGCGGCAAGAACCAGTTCCTGTGGCGTCACCATTTCGCATCCGCTCCTTTTAATTGTCATCGAATCATCTATTGTAATCGGATCATCTGATCGGCAAAGCTGGTCCCGTGCGTTTTGTTTTCAACGCCGAACAGACGGAGCACCGTCGCCCCGATATCGGCAAACGTCTCCCGCGTGCCAAGGTTGACGCCCGGCCGGACCGCCTTCCCCGCCGCCAGAAGCGGCGTAAACTCTCTGGTGTGGTCGGTGCCCGCCGCGCCCGGGTCGCATCCGTGGTCGGCGGTGATCATCAAAACGTCCCGCTCGTCCAGTCTCGAAAGCGCGGTTCCAAGCCACTGGTCAAACTCAATCAGCGCGTTTGCATAGCCCTTTGCATCCCGGCGGTGGCCATAGATCATATCAAAATCCACCAGATTGATGAAACACAGGCCGTTGAAATCCCGTTCGAGCAGCTCCGTACACTTTTTCAGGCCGTCGGTGTTCCCCTTCGTAAGGACCTTTTCCGACACGCCGCGCCCGGCGAAGATATCATAGATCTTCCCCACCCCGATGGTGTCGAAGCCCGCCTCCGAAAGAAGGTCGAGCGCCGTCTTCTCTGGCGGCTGGAGCGAAAAGTCGTGCCGGTTGGTCGTCCTCGTAAAGTTGGGGTATTCCCCGGTAAACGGGCGCGCAATCACCCGCCCAACCGCGTATTTCCCGTGGCAGAGCTCCCGCGCGGTTTCGCAGCAGCGGTATAGCTCTTCCAGCGGGACTTTTCCTTCGTGCGCCGCAATCTGCAAAACGCTGTCCGCCGAGGTATAGACGATCAGCGCGCCGGTTTCCAGGTGTTCCCTGCCGTAGTCGAGTATCACCTGCGTCCCGGAATAAGGCTTGTTGCAGAGAATCTTTCTGCCGGTCTGCTGGGCCAGCGCGTTGAGCAGCTCTTCCGGAAAACCGTCCGGGAAGGTCGGCATCGGCTGCTCTGATATGATCCCGGCGATCTCCCAGTGGCCGGTGGTGGTGTCCTTCCCGCGCGAGGCCTCGCGCATCCTTCCATATGCGCCCTTCGGCTCCTTCGCGCCTGCCGGACAGGCGGCGCCCTCAATGCTGCAGAGCCCGAGCTGAGCCATGTTGGGCAGCGTCGCGCCCGCCTTCACCACAGAGGCGAGCGTATTGGGGTTGTGGTCGCCGAATTCTTCGGCATCCGGCATCGCGCCGACGCCGAAGCTGTCAAGAACGATTAAAAAGACCCGCTTGATCTCCATTTTTGTTTCTTCCTCCAAACTGGTTCGGCTGTTCCGCCGTCCTGACGGCGACAGGCTTTTTCTTTTATGGTACTGCCGCGCCGGTATCCGGACAAACGGGGAAAGGGCGGTCCTTTCCAAAGGCCGCCCCTATTTTGCCGGTTATTCGTCCGCGAGACGAAGCGCGACCTCCATCATCTCCCGGAAGCCGGTCTGCCGCTCCTCGGCGGAAAGCCCCTCGCCGGTTTTGGGAAGGTCCGAAACCGTCAGCAGGCAGAGCGCTTCTTTGCCGCATCTCGCGGCGTTCATATAAAGGCCCGCCGCCTCCATTTCGACGGCGAGCACGCCGAGCTTGGTCCAGGCGTCGGCGGGGCCTGCGTCGTCGTAGAAGGTATCGCTCGACAGGATATTCCCAATCTTCAGCGTCAGGCCCAGCTCCTTCGCCGCATCGTCCGCCCTGCGCAGGAGCCGCCAGCTCGCGATCGGGGCATAGGTTCCCGGGAGCCGGTACTGCGATGCGTAGTTGGAGTTGGTGCAGGCGCCCATCCCGGCGATCAGGTCGCGGACCTTCACTCCCGGGCCGATCCCGCCTGCGGATCCGATCCGGATGATGGACTGCACATCATAGAAATGGTACAGTTCGTAGGAATAAATTCCGATCGAGGGGATTCCCATACCGCTCCCCTGAACCGAAATTCGTTTTCCGTTGTAAAAGCCGGTGAAACCGAACATATTCCTCACCGTGTTGTAACAGGCGACGTCGGTCAGATAGGTTTCAGCGATGAATTTCGCGCGGAGCGGGTCGCCCGGCATCAGGACCGTGCGGGCGATATCGCCTTTCTGCGCTGCGTTATGCGGGGTAGACATCCAAAAGACCTCCTCGTTTAATCTTTTGTTCTCCTCAAAAGTATTTGCAGTCCGCCGCCGGTTCATCCCCGGCAGCGGACTGGGAAATAAAAATCCTTCGGTTAAGGGCTATGAAAAGGGATAAGTCCCGTTGGGGTGATAGAGGATCATGTTCTCGACGCCGCTTTCGCGCAGCGCGCGGATCTGCTTTTGAAGTTCCGCCGCCGCGAGCGGGTTCCCCGCGGCGTCGTTCGCCTGGAGGACCCCGATCAGTTCGGCTTCGTCCGCAATACCGCTTTTCGCCGCGTTCGCGACCGCCCGCACCGTTGCGGGATAATCCGCCGAAGGATCGGCAACCGTCTCGCCGCCGATCACGCTGTCCTTTGAAAACGCCGCGGGCATCATCCCGACCGCCGCGCTGGCATTCACCAGCGAAAGCGCCCGTCCGCCATAGAGGAGCTCATTGTCCGAAAGCGCATTCGGGCCCGAGAAATAGACCGAAACAACGGTTCCAGAAGGCTTTGCGCTTGCCTCCAGCTCCCCAAGGAACGATCTGAGGCAATCGGATTTAGAGACGCCCCCCGTGTCGCCGTAACCAGCCTTATCGAGTCCGACGCCGGACGGGAACTGAACCGAATCGACGATGATCCGCTCGAACCCGCTCTCCGAAAGTTCCTCAACGATCGCGGAAAGATAATCCCGCGCCTCCTTGGAATAGGGGTTGAGCCACGGCTTTCCGCCGAGTTCCACCGAGTTGTCAAGCCAGCTCCATTCTGTGTCAAAATAACCGACCGCCGCATCCCGGCTGAACCTCGGCGCAATCGAATCCCGGAACGCATGAATCCGCGCGACCGGCACAAATCCCTCCGCAGAAATCCGTTTTGCCATCGCCGCCGCGTCGTATGCGCCCGCAACGACCGCCCCGCCGCCGACGGCCATCGGCACCTCCGACTGGTAGAGCACCTCGCCCTCGGCGTTCTTGGCGTCGATCATCACGGCGTTGATCCCGCCCTGCTTCGCCGATTCAATCAGATTGCGGAACGCGACCGGGTCGTTCACCACTGCCGGCGGGGCGTAAACGCCGCTCAGCGCGGGTTTGGGTTCCGGCTGCGGTTCCGGCTCCGCGGCGGCGGGAGCCGATGCGTCCGGCGCGATGGACACATCCCGGGAAGGCGCCTCCTCGCCGGCAATCCGCTCTCCAATTCCGGCAAACAGCCGGGCCACAGGCGGATAGAGGCTCCATCCCGCAAAAGCCAGCGCCGCAAGAACCAGAACCGTTCCGGCGCATTTTTTGATGGCTGCGGTTCGGCGGTCCGGCTTTTTTCCGTAAATGCTGCCATAGCGTTTGATTTTAATCTGCTTTTTCATTGCGGCGCCTCCCTTCACAGGAAAATGATGTTAAGCCGGAAGCTGGTGGCCGATCAACCCGTAAATCGCAAGGCATAAGATGCCGATATAAATCATCGTCACCGGAAGGCCCCGGAACGCGCGCGGAACCTCCGAAAGCTCCATGCGCTCCCGTCCCGAATGAATCAGCATCATCGCAAGGGTGAGCCCCGCCGCGCTGCCGAGGCAGTAAACCACTGTCTGGAAAAGGGAAAGCCTGTCTGCGGCCGCGAGCAGCACCGCGGCAAACACCGCCCCGTTGAACGCGGCCGAGGCGAGCAGCTGCTCAAACGGCGCGCCGCTCGCGCCGCTTTTCTTCATCTTAAAACGGAGCGCGGCCAAAACAAGACCGTAGGCCGCTGTCACACAGAGCATGAGAAGAATCCACCAGCACTGGACCAGCGCCGGCCACCGGTCGGCGGCAAGCGCCGCCCCCCAGGCAAACGCCCCCGCAAGGCTGGCGACAACCGCGACAAATCCGCCAAACCAGAGGATGCTCTGATAGGTCTCGGTCCGCCGGAGAACATCTCCCATCACGAGGCCCCGTGCGAAGACCGCGTTTTCGATGATCATCGCAGACAAAAAGAGAATGATCAGCTCTTGTATCATGCCCCGCGCTCCTCCTCAATTTTCATTTCGCGTTCCCGAATCAGCGAACCTTTAAAAGCCCGGTCGATATTCCGGAACAGCGCGGCGAAAAATCCAAGCAGGATAAAGCCGAAAAAAGGAAGCGACACACCGGTAAACCGGATCGGGAGAAGCGCGGCCGGCGCTTCCCAAAGCGTCCGGTTTCCCAGCAGTTCGCGCACCGCCGAAACCGAACAGGCCACAACCGCAAATCCGGCCCAGTTGACAAGCGAAGCCCGAAGCGCGGACAGCGGCGATTTTGCCGGATGGCGCGCCGCCATCTCAAGCATCAGCGTATTGACCGCAGTCAGCGGAATATAGATGCCGAGATCGGCGCGGATTGACGGCCATCGGCCGAGCGGAACCGCCGCAAGCGTCACAAAAACGATGGAGATCAGCGCATAAAGCGGCATCCGCGCCAAAACGGGGGGCTTTTTCCCCACAAATGCGGCGATCACCACGCACGGAAGGGTGGCCGCAAGAAACAGGATACTGATCGCCACCCCGTTTTTGAGGCTCACCGACGGCGCGATGACAAACGGCAGGCCGATGCCAAGCGCAAACACCGGATTATCCTTCAGTATCCCCGAGGTCCTCGCCATCCGGCGCTGATAGGTTCGCACTCGTTGTAAGTTCACGGTTTTTCCTCCTGAAAGCGTGGGCAGCCTGCTCTGCCCACAGTTCGATCATGTAAACGGATGCGTTCATCACCAGCAGGGCGAACAAGAGCGAATCCTCAAACTTCCCCAGATGCCGGAAAACGATCCCGACCACGCCCGCCAAAAATCCATACAGCAGCCGCGCGCTTCTCCGCTTGGGCGAAGATACCGGGTCGTTGATCAGAAAAACGGCGGTGATCATCACCCAACCGCTCATCACTTCATACAATATGGACGGGAACGGCGCCATCACGGCTCTCGGAAAAATCGCCGCCGTTATCGCCACGCCCCCGAGAAATGCGCCGGTCGTACAGAGGTTTACCGTTTTCCGCACAGCAAGGAATAATAGACAGGTTAAGAGAACTAAGATGTTAGTGCCGCCCATCGGGCCGGGCACGTTCCCCAGAAGCATGTCCATAAAATCGGTGGTCGGCACGCCGCCCATCGCGAGCGCCCGCCCCGGCGACGCGACCAGCCGCGCCGTAATCTCGCCCGTCACCGGAAGCGGGTCAAACGGCACCGGAAACTGGAAGGTGGACCGCGGCCAGCAGATAACCGCAAACGCAACCCCCGCCGCCGCGGGGTTAAAGACGTTATGCCCGATCCCGCCGAACGGCTGCTTCGCCACGCAGATGGCGAACAGCCCCGCCGCAACTACAATCCAGTAGCGGGTGCTCGCCGGGAGCAGCAGCGGGATGATCATCCCGGTAATCAGCGGGGAATAGTCGCGGACATTCGGCACTTTTCGCCCGATCAGCTGGCAGACAAAGTCCGCCGAAATGCAGGTCAGACAGGACACCGCGCCGAGCGCAAGGCTGCGCGGCCCGTAAAAATAGAATGCCATCGCATAGAGCGGGAGCATTGCGATAACCGTATCGCCCATGACCGTCTGATTCGACTCCCGGCTTCGGATATGCGGCGGATTCTGCGCGCGTAAATTCATGGTTTCCTCCATTTTCATTCCCGTCGTTCGGGATGGATCCCGCGGCGCAAATGAGGTCTTATTCTGATTTTGCGGAAAACTTGGTCCGTTCCGGAACCGTCTCGTTTTGCTTGCGCACAAGACGGCCGCACGCGCCCACAATCTGTGCGAGATCGAGCTTCGCCGGACAGACATAGCTGCAGGTTCCGCACCCCGTGCACAGGTCCGCATCGAACAGTTCAAGACGTTCTCTGCGTTTCGATTTCATCGCCTTATAGATAAAAAACGGCGAGAGCCCTTCCGGGCAGACGTCCGCACACCGGCCGCAGCCAATGCAGGTGTATCCCATATCCTTAAATTCCTGTGCGAAGGCGAGAACGCCGCGCGTAGTCGGCGTGATCATCACCCGTTCCGGATCGGTCAGGCCGAACCCGGTCATGGATCCGCCTGCGACCATGCGCTTGGGATCCGCGATCAATCCAACCTGTTCGGCGACCCGCATTACGCTCATCCCAATCGGGACCTCGTAGTTTCCGGGGTTGGCAACGCAGTCGCCCGCAACCGTCACAAAACAGGTGGTCTGCACAAGGCCCAGATAAGCCGCGCGCCAGAGATGAATCATCGCGCCCGCGCCGATCACCAGCGTGTTCTTCCGGCTGGAATGCCACCGCGCGCGAAGTTCCGCCGGGTAGGTCCCCCCGATCCGCTCAACCCTGTTCCCACCGATCGAGGCTGGGATTTTGATATCGACGTCGAGCAGGTTTTTATAGATTTCTATCTGGACCTTGTTCGCGCCGACCGCACGCTTGACCAGGCCAATCGCTTCGCTGAGCTGATCCTGCATCCAAAGCGCGGGGCCGAGCTGGCTCGAAAGATACGGTTCGTCGTCCATCGCGTCGATGACGACTCCGCTGATGCTCTCCCGCGCCGCCTGCGCGAGCTTTCGCCAAAGCCGCCTGCCGTCTGATTCGTCAATGATCCTGGCCTCTCTGGCGATCATGACGATCTCATATGGCGCAAGAAGGCCCGGCTCCGATGAAACCGGCTTTTCCAGCCTCTGCTCGCATTCGTCGCAGCCTTTGAGTTTTTTGATTTCGCGGGACAGGGCCGGCTCTTTGTTTTGTTCCAGCAAAATCCCCTGAACGCCAAATCCTGGCATCGTTTTCCTCCCTGGCATGGGGCGGCTTCCGCCGGTCCTGCCTGCCCCGACTGACCCTCAACAAACGGCGCGTTCCCCCGGCAAACGCCGGACGCGCCAAAGGCGGATGGTGTATGATCTATAAACTCGTTACCGGAGATAAACTGAAAGTGATCCTCACATCAGAGGAGATGCGCGTTCTCGGAATCACATTCGAAGGGCTTGAGCGCTCGCTCTCCCAGACCAAGCGGGTTCTGCTCCGCCTCCTCGACGAAGCGGGAGATGCCGCCGGCTTTCGCCCCGGCCCCGAAGCGCAGCTCTACATCGAGGTCTACCCCAACGAACGGCGCGGCTGTACCATCTATTTTACCGCGCTGCCCGACGAAATTGAAACGGCCCCGGAGGCCTTCGAACCGGTTGTCTTCACCTTCGCGGACTGCGAGGCGATGATCGGCGCCTCCCTGCGGCTGTTCCGCTGGTTCGGGCACCGCCTGCTGAGAAGCGCGCTCTACCGCTTCGACGGGCTTTATTTCCTCATCATCCACCCGCTCGACGGGGCGGACGGCCTCACGTCCGGCTTCCTCTCGGAATACGGAAGCCGCCTCCGGCACGGCGCGCTCGCCGCGTCCTATGTTGAGGAACACGGCCTGCCGATCCTGACCGAGCGCGCGGTCGACACCCTCTCCTATTATTTCGACCGCTGAGCCTCCAAAAGCCCCCGCTGCGCATCGCGGCGGATCGCCTCGACGGCCTGATGGTAGGGCGGTTTCCCAAAAACCGACGACCCGGCGACCAGGACATTTGCCCCGGCGGCCGCAACCTTCGCGGCGGAGCCGGGCGCGATGCCGCCGTCCACCTGAATGTCCACCGCGCGGCCGAGTTTTTCGCACTCCCGGCGGATCGCCCGAATCTTCGGGCACATGTCCTCCATGAACTTCTGCCCGCCGAAGCCCGGCTCGACCGTCATCACCAGAATCATATCCGCTTCCAAAAGGTAGGGAAACGCCGCCTGTGCGGGGGTCCCGGGCTTGAGGGCGACGCCCGCCTTTGCCCCCGCCGCATGGATTGTCCGGATGATCTGTCCAGCGTCCCCTTCGCTCTCGAGGTGGAAGGTGAGAAGATCGCTTCCCGCCCTGACAAAGCGTTCGGCGTATCTGCCCGGCTCGGAGATCATCAAATGAACGTCAAGCGGAACCGGACAGGCCTTTTTCAGCGCTTCCACCACCGGAATGCCGATTGTCAGATTCGGCACAAAATGCCCGTCCATTACATCGACGTGGACAAGCTCCGCTCCGGCCTCGGCGACGGCGCGGACCTCGCGCTCCAGATTTGCAAAGTCGCTGGAAAGGATCGACGGAGATATCAAAATCATAATTGGATTCGTCCCTCTTTTTCATCAGACAGGCCGGCGCAGATCCGCACGCGGTTTGAGCGCCGGCCTGTCTTCTACAGTTCTTTTATTTTACTAAAAACGGCGGGAAAGGTCAACCGATCCTCCCGCTGCAAAGCTTTTTCCAACGGCCTTTGGCAAAACTTTAACCGGTTTTTCACATTTCGCCGCAGCCCGTCCGCCGGCCGGCGTGAAAAACCCCGGAGGGGAACCCCTCCGGGGCCTGATCTATCGGATGCAAGGGGTGAACGCCGCCCGGGCTGTTCCAAGGGCGTGGGCTTGCCTTCGGGACCTTTTCGGCCCGAAACGGCAAACGGCCGCCACCCGGGCCGCTGCCCTCGCTCGTCTGACCTCTATATCCTATGTCGTTTTCCGCTATTCCGACAGCGGAACCGTCCGGCCAGAAGAGCCCTGAGGGCGCGCTTTGCGCGTAAGGACAAACGTTTTTCCATGCGGCAAGCCACAACGGAACGGCAGACGCGCCGTTTTCAAAAGTTTTGGTTTCGCCCTGCCGCTCCAGAAAAAGCGAAAGGCCGGGCGGACCGCCCGGCCCCGCTGCCGGTTAAGACCAGCGTTCGAGATCCTCCTGCAGATAAACGTCCACTTTAAACGTCTTCCCCGCCGTACCGCGTGCGGTGTTCGGCCGGAAGATGGTCAGCGTAACGACGTCGCCCGGGCGTTTCGTACTCAGCACATCCGAAATATCGTCGAACGATTCGATTGGCTTTCCGTCGATTTCCGTGATGATATCGCCCTGGGTGACGCCCTTTCCAGAGAGATCGGACTGCGGCTCCACAGTCCAGATATAGATGCCGACCGGGATCCCTTTGATCTCGCTCACCACCTCGGTGATCGGCTGGCCCGTGATGCCGATTTTGGTCCTGCCTTTGACATAGCCGTATTCCAGCAGATCGTCGATCACGGGCTTCGCAGTGTTGATGGGGATTGCAAACCCGATTCCCTCATAGCCTTCCGCAACGATTTTTGAGGAGTTGATCCCAACGACCTGTCCAAACTCGTTGACCAGCGCCCCGCCCGAGTTCCCGGGGTTGATCGCGGCGTCGGTCTGAATATAGGTGGCCGAATAACCGCTGTCGGAGGAGCGGAACGGACGGTTCACCGCGGAGACGATGCCCTCGGTGACGCTTCCGGCCAGGATCATCCCGCCTGGATTCCCGATCGCGACGAGTTTTTCCCCAACCTCAAGCTCATCGGAATTCCCAAATTCCGCGCTCGTCAGGTTTTGCGCGTCGATTTTGATGACGGCGAGATCGGTCTTTGAATCAATCCCGATCAGTTCCGCCGTATAGTTCTCGCCGTTGTCGAGGATGACGTTGATCCCAACCGAACCCTTGACGACATGCGCGTTGGTGATGATATATCCGCTCGGGTCAATGATCACGCCCGACCCCTCGTTCGACGGCTCGAAGGTGTCGGTCGGCCCGTACTGGAGAATGCCGACTACCGACGGGCGCACCCGCCTTGCAATCTCCGCGGTCGTCAGCCTTCCGTCGCTCAGCGCCGGCTCCTCATAACCCTCCGGGCGGTCCCGGATGATTAGCTGAGGCGCGCTGCGCTCCCCCTCCTGGCTGGAGCCGGACGGCCGGGAGGAAGGCGGCGGCGCGCTTTCGACGCGCGAGAGGATGCTGTACGCCCCATAGGCCGAAAAAATCACCGCGCCGAACACCACAACCGCAATCATCAGGATGCCGAACGCAAACAGGCCCTTGCTGCGGCGCGGCATGCCTTTATGTCCCCCCGCCGCCTGATAGTCCTCAAAATTCCAGCGGTAGTCCTCCTCCACCGGCGGAGGATAGCCGGCGCCGTTCGGCGGGAACCGCCCCGGATCATAGTCGTAAGGGCCGTGCCCGCGGCAGGGGTCGCGGTAATCCGGCGGAGGGCCTCCTCCCGCCGGCCGCCCGAAGCCCTGCCTCGACGGATCGTAATTTTCGCCAGGCGCGGGGGAAACCGGCGCGGACGGATCCCGCTGCCCGGACTGCGGCGCTTCGCCGGGGCGTCCGTTCTCCAGGCCGCCTTCCTCCTGCGGACGCTGTTTGTTGTTCTGCTCATCAGCCATTGTTTTGATTCCCCTTTTTACCGAGTTTTCCGCCGGCCGCCGGTTGTATCAGCGGTCTTTTTGTAAGACATCCCTGGGCTTATCGTTTTTTCGGAAAAGCGAGGCGTTCTGTTTCTGCGCCGTCGCCGGGAGGGAGAACGAAAACTCGGAATATTCGCCCTCCACGCTTTTCACCGTGATATTCCCCTGGTGAAGATGTACGAGAGATTTGACGATGTGAAGTCCGAGCCCAACCCCGTTTTTATCCATGCTGCGCGATTTATCCGTTTTGTAAAACCGGTCGAACAGCTTTGGGATCTCTTCTTTTGAGATGCCGGCGCCGGAATTGCGGATCGCGGTCCAGATCATTCTCCCCTCCGGCGTATACGAAATCTCGATACAGCCGTTTTCCGGGGTGAATTTGACCGCGTTTTCAATCAGGTTATAGACAATCTGATGCACAAGGTCCGGATCGGCTTCAACAAAGGTTTTCGCCGCGTCGAGCCCCCGGATGTCGATCTGCTTTTCTTCGATCCGCTGTTCAAACGTAAAGACGGTCTGGCAGACGATCTGATGGATATCGACCGTCTGGGGTTTGAGGGACATCTCGCCGGCCTCGATCCTCGCGATGCCGAGCATCGACACCACCAGCCGCGAGAGGCGCCTTACCTCCTGCGAGACGATCCCGAGGTAATATTCATAGCGCTCCTTCGGGATGGTTCCGTCGAGGATCCCGTCGATAAACCCGCCGATGGTGGTCATCGGGGTTTTGAGTTCGTGGGAAACGTTCGCTATAAACGAACGCCGGGTCTGTTCGTTCGCCGCAAGCGAAAGCGCCATGTTGTTAAACGCAATGGCAAGCTGCTGGATTTCATCGTCGCCCTCAATCGGGATGCGCGCCGAGAAATCGCCCCTCGCAAAGCTGTCGGCCGCCGTCACCATCGCGCGGAGCGGGTGCACAAGCATTTCGGTAAAGAAATAGATGATCACAAAGGCGATGATCAGAACCACGACCGCCCCGATCACAAACATCTTCGCAACCTGCTTGATAAATACCCCGGTCAGCGAAGAGGGCGTGGCGACAAAAATACTTCCCACCACAACGTCCCCCACCGTCACAGGCGCCGCAACGACATAGTTTTTCTCCTCGTAGATGCCCCCGAGCCTGGTCACGCCGCGGTAGCCGTTTTTCCCAAGCGCCTGCTCCATTACAGAGGGTTCGACCACATAAGTCGAGTGGTTCCCTTCGCTCGCGCTGCAGATAATGGTTTTCCCCGCGGTATCCACCAGAAAGATGTCGGCATCCAGGGAATTGGACAACGCATTGAACGCATTGATCAGATAAGGCGTGTCGTTGATATAAATATAAGGATAAATACTCAGGGAATTTTCCCGAAACAGGATGGCGGCCTGTTCGGCGTTGCGCTGCATCAGGTCCATCCGGTCGTTTTGAAAATACCGCGCCGTGAACGCGACCACCATGACCCCGAGCACCGTGATGCTCGCGAGCGTCATCGAGGCGCAGAGATAAAAATAACGGGAAAAGAGATTCTTTTTCATCGCTTCGCCTCATCTCACGCCGCGCCGGGGACGCCGCGTTATTCCTTGACTTCGAACTTATATCCGACGCCCCAGACCGTCTTAAGCGTCCACTGGCCGGACACGCCCTCCAGCTTTTCGCGCAGGCGCTTGATGTGGACGTCCACCGTTCTCGAGTCGCCGTAGTACTCAAACCCCCAAACCTCGTCCAGAAGCTGGTCGCGGGTGTAGACGCGGTTCGGGTTGGAGGCGAGGTGGAACAGAAGCTCAAGTTCTTTCGGCGGGGTATCGACCACCTTTCCGTCCACCTTCAGCTCGTACTTTGTCATGTTGACGACCAGCTTGTCATAGCTGACCTCTTTGACCTGGTTTTCCGAGGAGACCTGTCCGCTCGTCCGACGGAGAACGGCCTTGATGCGGGCGATAATCTCTTTGGCGTCGAACGGCTTTACAACATAGTCGTCCGCCCCGAGTTCCAACCCGAGAACCTTGTCGAAGGTCTCCCCCTTTGCGGTGATCATTATGATCGGGCAGCTCGATTTCTTGCGGATCTCCCGGCAGACCTGCCATCCGTCAAGTCCGGGCATCATGATATCGAGCAGAACGAGGCCCGGCGGCTCGGCGTTAAATTTTGCAAGCGCCTCGTTCCCATCGTTCGCAATTGCGACAGAATAATGTTCTTTCTCCAGATAAAGCCGCAGAAGCTCGCAGATGTTGCGGTCGTCGTCCGCAACGAGAATTTTTTCAATCGGCACTTTGCAGTTCCCCCCGTCTTTCGTTCCTACTTAATATGTTCCATTATACCGCATTCCAACAAACAGTGGTTAATAATTTTTAAAGTTTGGCCAAAAGAACAACCGGTATTTCCGGCCGGAAACCGCGTCCCGCCCATTTCCCGGCCGTCTTTCTCCACGGCTTTCCGTTGCGGAGGAACGAAAGACGTGGTAAAATAAAAGTTAATGCTGCATAGACAGGAACGGCCGGTCCGCCGGCCCTTGCATACTTTAAAACAAAGGATGGAAGATCAATGAAACTCGGCATTGTCGGACTTCCGAACGTCGGGAAGTCCACGCTCTTTAACGCCATCACGAGCGCGGGCGCGCAGTCCGCAAACTACCCGTTCTGCACCATCGAGCCGAACGTCGGCGTGGTCGCCGTCCCGGACAGCCGCCTCGACCGTCTCTCCGAGATGTACAGCCCCGAAAAGGTCACCCCCGCCGTCATCGAATTCGTCGATATCGCGGGCCTGGTGCGCGGCGCTTCAAAAGGCGAGGGGCTCGGCAACAAGTTTCTCTCCCACATCCGCGAGGTGGACGCGATCGTCCATGTCGTGCGCTGTTTTGAGGACGGCGGCATCATCCATGTCGAGGGTTCGGTCGATCCCGCGCGGGATATCGAGACCATCGACCTCGAACTGATCCTCTCGGACATCGAACTGGTGGAACGCCGGATTGACCGGGCGAAAAAGGCCGGAAAGGGCGACAAGAAGTTTCTCGCCGAAGCCGAGCTGTTCGGGCGCCTGCATGAGCATCTCTCGGCCGGGAAATCCGCCCGGGGCTTCTCCTGCACAGAAGAAGAACAGAAGCTGATCTCCGAAACCCCTCTGCTTTCGGCAAAGCCGGTGATCTTCGCCGCAAATTTAAGCGAGCTCGATCTGTCAGGGGATCTCGCCCAGAATGCGAATTACCAGAAGGTCTGCGCCATCGCGGAGGAGGAAGGGGCCGAGGTTATCCCGATCTGCGCGAGCGTCGAAGCTGAGATCAGCGAACTTTCCCCCGAGGACAAGCTCCTCTTCCTCGAGGAACTGGGCCTGCGGGAGTCGGGCCTGGACCGGCTGATCCGCGCGGGCTACGCCCTTTTGGGCCTGATTTCGTTTCTCACCGCCGGAAAGCCCGAGGTCCGCGCCTGGACCATCCGCAAGGGGACCAAGGCGCCGCAGGCCGCCGGAAAAATCCACACCGATTTTGAGCGCGGCTTTATCCGCGCGGAAGTGGTCTCGTTTGACGACCTCATGGCCTGCGGATCGGTCGCGGCCGCGAAGGAAAAGGGCCTCTATCGTTCGGAAGGAAAGGACTATGTCTTCCAGGACGGAGACGTGGTCCTGTTCCGCTTCAACGTATGAGGAAACGGCTTTTCCAGCCGTCTCAAACGCCCGGCCGCGCTGTCAAAACGCGGCCGGGCGTTTTACTCTGGCGAAAGAGTTTTGCGGCACGGGATCTCTTTGCGCGTCCTTCCTGATCTTGTTGAAATTGCGCGGCGAACGTGTATAATGGATGCATTCGGGCGGCGGCGCCTTTCGGCCAAAACCGCCGCCAAATCCATCCGTCAGGAGGAAGGCCGTATGCGTCAATTACGCGGTTTCCTGTTTGTCATGGCGTCGGCCGCCCTGTTCGGCTGCATGCCAATCTTTGTCAAAACGGCCGTTGCAAACGGCGGCACATCGTCAAGCCTCGTGTTCTATCGGTTCGCGGTTTCCCTCCCCGTCCTGTTCGTTCTGATGCGGCGGCAGGACAAAGCCTTCCGCCCCACCCTGCCCATCCTCAAAAAGGTGCTGGTCCTCTCAACCGGCTTCTGCCTGACGCCGCTCCTTTTGACGGCGTCCTACGGCTATATCTCCTCGGGCTTTGCAACCACCATCCACTTTATCTACCCGATCTTCGTCCTGATCGGCTGCGTGGTCTTCTTTCGGGAACCGCTCAACCGGGTCAAGATTCTCTGCGCCGCGCTCGGTACGGGCGGGATCCTTTTCTGCTGCACCCCCGGGGCGCCGGGCGCGGCCGCCGGCTTGATCCTCGCCTTCACCTCCGGGATCACCTATGCGTTTTATGTCATCTGCCTCGACCACAGCGGCCTTTCGGGGATTCCCTCGTTCGCGCTCGGTTTTCTGCTCTCCGCATCCGCCGCGCTGATCAGCTTTTTCGCCTCATTTCTCGACGGCGGGATCTGCTTTGCGATGTCGCCGTTCGGCTGGCTGGTCACCGTCTTTTTCTCGTTGAGCTTTTCGGTCGGCGCGATGATGCTGTTCCAGGCCGGCGTCCGGATCATCGGCGCGCAGCGCGCGGCGATTCTCAGCACGCTTGAGCCGGTCACCAGCATAGTCATCGGCATCTTGTTCCTGTCTGAGCCATTCAGCCTCAAAAGCGGGTTCGGCGCGCTTCTGGTGCTCGCCTCAGTCGTGTCCCTCGTCGCCCTCGACCGGGATAAGCCCAATCCCCCGGTTCCTGGGCCGGATTTGAAAACGACAGCCGAATATCCGTAACAATAGAAGCGGGCGGTCAAAGACCGTCCGCTTTTCTTTTTGAAATCATGCCCAAATCATGATCCGCAAACGCCAAAAATATATTAGATGTAAAATATATTTAATTATTAACGTAAAGTATATTTCGTTTTACCTCTGAACAAACGATCCCCGCGTCAGGAAAGCGCGTCAATCAGCGCATCCGCAGGCGCAAGGCCCTGCAGCGGGCCGCCGCGCGCCGGCGAGAGAATCAGGCTTTCGCTCAGTTCTCCTTCCAGCGGAAACACGATGGAGCTGTAATCGTATAAAATTTCCCCACCCGTAAACAGGACCGGCTTTTGCACCGGTTCGCTGTAGATAATCTCAACCGCTTTCTGCCCGGCCTTGAGCGCGTCGATGTCCGCGTCGTCCATCAGCTCTTCGGATTCGGTGAAGCCCGGAGGCATGCGTTCGCGGAGCAGGTTCAGGAATCTTCCAAACGCCTCATCCCCGGCCGTCAGCTCGGCCATCCCATCGACATTGTAAAAGACGATTCTCTCCGGCTCGCCAATCAGGCCGCTGCGGTCTTCGGCCGCCTCTACGGCGGGGACGGGTTCGGACGGCTCCGGAAGCCGGGATGCGCCGCTCATGCTGCGCTCACAGCCGGGGAGGGAAGCCAAAACCAATGCGGACGCCGCGAGCACAAAAAACCGATTCCATCGGTTCATATGTAGTCCCACCTTTCTATTCATCTTGGCCCCTGCGGCCCGGAGGGCGGATTCGGCCGCCGCGAAGCTGTATCTTCCAGATTCGGCGTCTTTTCACCGCCGGGCAGCCCGCCCTCCAATCCACCGCGCCGCAAGAAGCGCCGCGACAAGCGCTGCCGTTCCCCACCATTCGGAAACGCCGAAAGCGCCGAGCGGATAGGTCATCAGGTAATTCGCGCCGAACAGCAGCATCCCCGCGAACATCCGCGCGTAAACCGGCAGCAGCGACGAAAACCAGCCGAAGCGCGCGGTCGCGTCGAGCGCCAGGATCACCGCCGAAAGCCCGCCGAAATAGGCGGCGGCTGCGCGGAACCCCGCCCCGGTCTTTTTCACCCCGGAATCCCACAGGAGCAGAAGCCACCCGCCCCAGAACAGCAGCGACGCGCCCGCGGCAATCAGGGAAAACCGCGAAAAATCCGGATCGGTGAGATACGCCAGAAGCCCCGCGAGAAGCGAAAGCGAACCGGCGAGAGCGGTCTTGTTCGTAAAAAGATCGGACATCTGCAACCCCATCCCCTCATAAGCGGGAACACCGTCCCGGCGGTCAGGCGACGGGGGCTTTTCTGCCGAGCAGCTTGAGATAGCTCGCCGCGGCAAATTCAACCGGCAGGAATTCGGCCGCAAGCCAGAACGCCTCGTTCTCCTTTTCCCCGCTGAAGAGGAATTCGGCGATCACCGCGGTAATCCTCTTCCGGTCGACCGCCTGCGAAATCGAAGCGAGCACATGGGCGATATCCACGTTTTTCCCGTCGTTATAGGGTTTCCCGGCATACTTGGCATATTCGTGAACCAGCGAGCGGTTAAACTCTTCGAACGTATAAATCTTCTCCGGCGACAGCTCATATACCATCCCCGCCAGTTCCGCAAGGACGCACAGTTTCAGCGGGCCGTCCTTATCCCAATCCCCGGCCCGCAAAAGCCCTATCGTCGTCTTCCTGTCAACCGCCTGAACCGTTTTCGCTGCAGGCCGGCGGAGCATCTCGCCGATCCTTGCGCGGATTTCGCCGATATGCTCCCCATATGCCGCGTAGTTTCGGCCGGATTCCCCCTTTTGAAATGCGTAGAGATGGCCCTCCAGCCGGCGGAGCGCTTTCATGGTATCGAGATATCCTAAGATCCGGTTCCTCCGGAACTTGTTCTGATCGAAGCAGAAGCAGGAGCCGAGATCCCAGTGGCTGCGGACCCGGGTGTAAGGAATCTCAAGCGAGTCCGGCGGGCGGTGAACGATTCCGATCCCGTCGAGGTCGACGGCAAGAATCGACTCCGCGCCGAGTCCCAACGCCATTTTCACCGGCAGATTGTCGTGATAGCCGCCGTCGACATACCGCACCCCGTCGATCGCCTTTGGCGGGAACACCGGGAAGCATGAGGCCGACGCCATCAGGAAATCGGCCATCTTGCCGGCGGGAACGTCATTTTTCGTCAGCGTAACCGGTTTGAGCGTCGGAAATTCAACAGTGACAAGCCCAAAGTCAACCGGGGAAGCGCGCAGCGCCTCTTCGTCGAGATATTCCACAATCCGCTCCTGCAGCGGGCTCGCGTCGAGGGGGCCCTCGCGCACCACACCGCCGATGGTGTAGCGGATCAGGTCGGCCGTCGTGCGGACCTTTTCAATTTCTTCCGCCCGGTCGCCCGCAAAGATCTTGCTGTATTCGATACTCTCCCAGAGCTCAACCGCCCGCTCATATGATCCCTGCGCCATCAAAGCGCCGTTGAGCGCGCCGATCGAGGTCCCGACCACAAGGTCGAACGATATCCCCAGCTCGCGCAGCGCCTTCCATGCGCCGATCTGATAGGCTCCCTTTGAGCCGCCTCCGCCAAGCACCAATGCCAATTTGGCCATCCTGAACCGTCACCGTCCTTTCGCCCCCGCAAAAAGCGAGGATTGAAACAAAACCCAGTTTACACTATAATAAGGTCAAACGGCTGCCAAGCCGCAGCCTCTGGGCTCCGGCGCCGGATGTTTTTCGGAAATACCGGCGGCCTGTCCATTTTGCTGTTCTTCCGTCCGCCGGAAAACGACAACAGGCCGGCCTGCTGTGCATTTCATCTGCCAGGTGTTCCTATTTACGGCGGGGCGTAAAGCCGAACGCCGTTTCTTTGCGGTTATTATAGCATAAGAGGAGGGCAAAATACAGTGAAGGACACCGGATTTTTCATGCCGACACGCTTGATCGTCGGCGACCGCTGCATCCAGAAAAACACGCCCCTGTTCCACCTCGGGCGCAGCTGCCTGATCGTCACCGGCAAAAACAGCGCGCGGGCCTCGGGCGCGCTCGAGGATGTGACGTCGGCGCTCGCATAGGAGGGCGTCTCCTACCGCGTCTTCGACGAGGTCGGGCAGAACCCGCTGCTCTCGGCCTGCGTCCGCGGCGGAGAGACCGCCCGGAGCGTCTACGCCGATTTCATTGTCGGCATCGGCGGCGGTTCCCCGCTCGACGCCGCGAAAGCGGTCGCCATTTTCGCGACCAACCAATTCGAAAACCCGGCGGACGTCTTCGCCTGCCGCTGGACCGCCCCGGCCCTCCCGGTAATTTTGGTGGGCACCACCGCCGGAACCGGAAGCGAGGTCACCCCGTATTCCGTGATCACCGTCGACGAAACCAACCAGAAGCGCTCCATCTCCGATCCCCAGTGTTTTGCGCTCGCCGCATTCGGCGATCCGCGCTACACCGAGGGCCTTTCGGAAAAATTCACCGTTTCCACCGCGCTCGACGCGCTCTCACACTGCATCGAAAGCTATTTCAATAAACTCGCCGACCCGATGACCGACCTCCACGCGCTGGAGGGGGCGAAGATCATCAACGGCGTCCTCTCCGCGCTCCCGTCGGGGCGGCTCCCCGATACCCAACAGCGGCAGGCGCTCTACCTCGCCTCGATCTACGCGGGCCTTGCAATCGCAAAGACGGGGACCTGCTACTGTCATTCGCTCGGCTATTTCCTCAGCGAACGGCACGGCATCCCGCACGGCGTCGCCTGCGCCGTCTATCTTCCCGATTTTCTCGAGCGCGCCGTCCGGTGCGAGCCGGAGCGCGCGGACCGCTTCTTCCGCGCCGTTGGGACCGATCTCAAAACCCTCTGCTCGATGATCGGTTCCCGCTCAAAGATCGAGCCGGTCACCCTGAGCGACGAGGAGATCGCCGAACAGGCCGTGCGTTCGTCGGGCAGCAAGAACTTCTTAAACAGCCCTGGGACATTTGACGCCGAGGCCGCGACTGTCGTATTAAAGCGGCTGTTCACCCGCTGAAGCTTTGATCAACCGCAAATCCGTTTCTATTATACCAAACAGTAATAAAATCGGTATAATTCCCCAAAGGATAAAGCTGAGAGGCCCGGCGACCGCCGGGCCTCTCGGTTTGCTCACAGATAATTTGGGAACCGCCCCTCCATCAGGTCGCCGTACATCGGCGTCGGGAGTGCGAAGCCGCCCGCCACCTCAAGCAGGGTTCCGGTGATATAGGAGGCGTCGTCCCCCGCAAAGAACGCGGCCGCCGCCGCGATGTCCTCTGGCGCCGCAATCCTCCCGAGCGGCACATGCTTTAAAAATGAGGAGCGGAACGAGTCGCTCATGTTGTCGAGCGCCGCCCGTGTCGCTGTCAGGCCGGGCAGCACCGCGTTGCATCGGATCTTCCGGTGCGCGTACTGAACGGCGATGCACTGGGTCAGGGCGTTGACCGCCGTCTTCGAAACGGCGTAAGCCGTGCGCGAGAGATCCGGCACCACCGAGCCAACGCTCGAGATATTGACGATGCTCCCGCCGCCGCCCTTTTCCATATGGGGAATCGCCGCCTTGGCCGAGAGATAAACGCTTCGGACATTGTCCTCAAGCACGCGGAAAAACGCCTCGGTGTCCCCTTCTGTTACGTTGTGGTCGAGCCGGACGTCGGTCCCGCCGTAATTGTTTACAAGGATATCCAGCCGTCCTTCGTTCTGCACGGCGGCTTCGATCATCGCCGAATAGGTCTCCGGCTCCCTCGCGTTGAAATAGACGAATTTCGCCCTGCCCCCGTCTTCCTGAACCGAGCGGATCACGTTCAGGGCCGCTTCCTCCGACCGGGCTGCGAGATAGACCAGCGCCCCCTCTGCGGCGAGCCGCTTCGCGCAGGCGAGGCCGATCCCCCTTGTGGACGAGGTGACAAGCGCGACGCGGTTGGTCAGCCGCTTCATTTTGTTCCCTTCCATCCGGTCAGATATCGGTCTTCCAGAAGCCGTGCAGATTGCACCAGGCGTAGGCGGCGACCGGCCGGTCCCCGCCCGCGAGCGCAAACTTTGCGACCGGTTCGCCGCTGGGCCGCAGCATCTTTCTCTGCCCGCCCTGCTCAGTCTCGAGATAGACCCAGCCGATGTTGTGCTCCTCGGTCATCGGGTGGAAGATGCTGCCGACCTTGACCGTCACCTCGCTGCCGTTGACCTCGACGACGGGAAGGTGTTTTTCCGCCGCGCCTTCCGATGTGTTCGCCGTCATCTCCTCCATCGCCTCGCCGCAGCAGGAGATGGCCTCCCCTTTGTCCCGAAGGATTACCTCGACCATGTTGTCACAGCGCCTGCTCTTTAAAAATACCGGTTTGCATCCCATTTCTGTTTCCTCCAGCTTCCTTTAAAAATCGGTGTGCCCCCGCCCGTGCGTCAAAAGGAGCTTTACGTCGCGGTCGATCCGCCCCATGTCCGCGGTCGGCTCAAAGCGCTCCACCACCCGGCCGGAGCGGTCGATCAGGAATTTCGTGAAGTTCCATTTGATGCTGTCGTTCTCCGCATAATGAGGGTCGTCGGCGGAGAGAATCCCATCGAGCTTTTTCCCAAGCGGATGCTTCATGTCAAAGCCCTCGAACCCCTTTTCCTTGGTGAGGAACCGGAACAGCGGACAGGCGTCTTCGCCGTTGACCTCAACCTTATCAAAAATCGGGAAGGTCACGCCGTAGTTTTTGCGGCAGAACGCCTCGATGGTCCCGATCGCCTCCGGGTCCTGATCGCGGAACTGATTGCACGGAAACGCGAGGACAAAAAAGCCCTGGTCCCGGTATTTCTGATAGAGCGCTTCCAGTTCGCCGAGCTGCGGGGTAAAGCCGCATTTGCTCGCCGTGTTGACGATCAGCAGCGCGTGCCCCCGATAGGGCGAAAGGTCCGTTTCGGCGCCGTCCGCTTTTTTCAGCTTATACTCATAAATGCTCATCGCTTCACGCCTCCTTTCCTGACTAGTATTTTAAATGCGCGCATTAATATACAAAACGCGCATTCGATGGCTGCATGGATTTTAAAAACAGGCGTTTTCGCCCGCGCCGGCCGGCGTTCTTTTTCCCGTTCCGGAGCTGAAAGGAAACATCGCCGCGCCTGCGGCTTATAATGGGATATCCCACTTCGAAGGGTGAATGCCAATGCAACACAAACGGCTCGTGATCGTTTGGCTGAGCACCGACCGGCAAGCCGCGATTGACATGGCCATGCTGTACGCAAGGGACAGCCTCCTCAACGGCTGGTGGCAGGAAGTCGACTTCTTCCTGTGGGGTCCTACGGTAGACGCTGCCGCGAACAGCGAACCGGTCCAGACCGAAATCGAATTGATGCAGAGCGTCGGGGTCCAGGTCACGGCCTGCCTCGCGTGCGCGTCGCGGTATCATGTCGTGGACCAGCTGGAACAGGCCGGGATCCCCTGCAGGGGACTCGGAGAGCAGTTGACGGAAGACCTCGCGGAAGGCTCCCCCGTGATTTTTATTTAAAAAGCCGGCTTCGGCTCCATAAAAACGCCCTGCCGCGCAACTGCTGCGCGGCAGGGCGTTTCCAGTTTTTAACGCTTCTCCTGTTTTCCGGCGGACGAAATCCCCATCCACTCCGCGAGGTTCGCCTCCTGGCTTGGAACCCCCTCGATCAGCGGTTTCGGGCAGGTCATCACCGTCGTGATGCCGGGGCCGTGTCCCGCGATCACGCAGTCCGAGTGGACGACGAATCCCACCGTGACCGCCCCGCGCCGGAAGGTGCGCCCAAACGTGTTGTCGCAGTCCTCAAGCAGCACAAGATCGCCGTAACGGAGCCGGTCGAGGCCGTATTTCTCGATTTCCGCCCAGTCGGAGGTCATCAGATCATAATCCCCCGTCTGCCCATAGCCCATCCCCTGCCCGGCGCCCATCAGATGGGCCGGAATCTTCGCCGCGACCGGGACCGCCAGTTTCCCGTCCCGGATGCGCGGGCCGATCCGCTCAAACAGACGCGGGTCGATGTTCATCAGCGAAACCTCGGGCAGCTCTTTTACCATGAGGCCCTGCCCCCAGGCGCGGATTAAAATCCGGTCGTCCGGCAGCATCTTTTCCAGGTCCTTCTGCGCAAAGTACAATAGGACATGCTCAATCCCGCCGTGCGTCCCGGTGACAAACCCCTTCGCGCCTTTCGCATCCCCCGAAACCACCCTCGCGTCGTTGCCAATGCAGGCGAAAGCGTTGAGCGCGCCGTTTTCACGCTCGTCCGGATTTTTGATGCTCACCCCCGGTTCAACGTGGTCGCAGTCCATCCCATAGACGCTGTCCCCGATCCTGACGTTGTAGGTGATGCCCCCGACGCTCGGCAGCACCGAGGTTTTCCCGTCGTGCGTGATTTTGACCACGCCGCTCCCGCCGAGGGTCGGGTGGTGAATCTTCCCCATCACCGACTGGGCGACCAGCCGGTCCTTATTGATTGTCGCCTTTTGCATCAAAACCGCTCCTTTTCTGTCATGATCTGTCCACAAAGATCAGCCCCGCCGCGCCGAGGAGGCCAGCGTCGTTCCCCAGCGCCGCCGGGCGGATGTCCGGCGGACAATCGCCGTAAACATGGCGCGCCATCGCCTCCCGGTACCGCGCCCGAAGCGGCGCAAACATCGCCTCCCCCGCGCCCGACAGTCCGCCGCCGATCAAAATCAGCTCAGGCCGGAACAGATTCGTAAAACTCACAAGCGTTTCCGCGAAGATGCCGAAATACCGGCTGAGAACCCGCTTTGCCGCCGGGTCCCCTCGCGCGGCCGCTTCAAACGGCGCCCGGCCGTCGAGTTTTTCCGGGTCGCCCCCGCAGAGTTCCGACAAAATCCCCGGCTCCCGCTCCATCGCCCGCGCGCAGTCCCGGAGCAGCGCCGGGACTGAGAGATACGCCTCGCAGCAGCCGCGCCTTCCGCAGCCGCACGCCTCGCCGTCCATCGCGATCGCCATATGTCCAAGCTCGCCGGCAAGGCCGGTCAGAAGCGGCTTCCCGCCCTTGAGCACCGCTCCGCCGATGCCGGTTCCCACCGTAAGGACAAGCGCCGACCCAACGCCCTGCGCCGCCCCCCATCGGGCCTCTCCAACCGCTGCAAGGGCCGCGTCGTTTTCGCATCGGACCGCAAGGCCGGTCTTCGCCGCAAGGATTTCCGCAAGCGGCTCATTTCGGTAGGGAAGATTCGTACAGGCGAGGACCGTTTTCCCGTCGGCCGACACCCGTCCCGCGACCGCAAGCCCGATCCCTGCGCAGGGACCCGCCGGACCCCGCTCCGCCATCTCACGGCAGAGCGCCTCGATCCGCCCGGTAACCGCCGCCGCCCCCTCCTTCGCCCCGGTTGGAACCGTCTTTTTCGCGCATATGTCCCCGTTTTCTAAAACTACGCCTGCCTTGATCCAGCTCCCGCCAAGATCCACTCCAATCGCGGTCATCCAAAATCCCCTTTCGCCCATAAAACGACGTGATGAACAAGCCCGGCCGCTTTCGGAGGCTATGATCCCATATTCAGGCCGCGCCAGCGGCGCAACCCGGCCAAAGCCGGGGGGATCTGATGTAACAAGCCGCAGCGCGCGGCGTCTGCCGCGCTGCCCCCCCCCCCCAGGGGCGGGCGTATTGGGCCCTTGCCCAATTCCCCGCGGATATTATACCACGCAGGTCCCCATTCGTACACAAACGGCTGCAAAGGATGCCAAAATCAATCAAATCTGCATCGGTTATGATTATTTTAAATAAAAAATATTCAGTAATTTTGGCAGATTGACATTAAAATTGATTCGCCGTATAATGGGAATACTTCGCAAAAAGCTCGAATTGTGGAATATGCTACTGTTTGAGCCAACGACAACCCAAGAAGGAGGGAATCTATATGGACAACACAAAACCGCAGCAGAACGAACTTGGCGTTGAGCCAATCGGCCGCCTGCTTGCCAAATTTTCGGTTCCGAGCATGATTTCTCTGGTTGTAAACTCGATTTACAACATGGTGGACCAGATTTTTATCGGACAGGGCGTCGGCTTTTTGGGAAACGCCGCGACCAACGTGGCTTTCCCATTCGTCACCCTTTCGCTCGCGATCGCGCTGCTGATCAGCGACGGCTGCGCCTCAAACCTGAGCCTGCGCCTCGGCGCGGGCGACCGGCACGGCGCAGAACAGGGTTTCGGCAACGCGCTGGTCCTCTCCACCGCCACCGGAGTGGTGATCCCGATAATCGGAACGCTGTTTCTGCGTCCGATGCTCCTGCTGTTCGGCTCCACGCAGGCAGTCCTTCCGTATGCAATCGATTACACCAGCGTCATGCTCTGGGGCATCCCGTTCGTTTCGGTCAGCATCGTAATCAGTTCGGCCATCCGCGCCGACGGGAATCCGCGCTATTCGATGGTCTGCATGCTCGCGGGCGCGATCGCTAATACCATCCTCGACCCAATCTTTATTTTTGTCTTCAACTGGGGGGTCAAGGGCGCCGCGCTTGCAACGGTCATCGGGCAGATCATCAACTTCCTGCTCTGTATCCGCTACATACGGAATTTTCAGCATTTCAGCCTCACGCGCGAGGTGATGAAGCTCCGCGGCGCGGTGATCAAAACCGTCTGCCTGCTGGGCATCTCGAGCTTTATCAACCAAATTGCGATCATGTTGGTTCAGATCGTCGTCAACAACACCGTTACATTCTACGGCGCCCAGAGCGTCTACGGCGAAGACATCCCGCTGACCTGCTTCGGCATCGTCATGAAGGTCAACCAGATCATCATGGCCCTTATCATTGGTATCGCGGGCGGCGCCCAGCCGATCATCGGCTTCAACTACGGCGCGGCGAAGTTTGACCGGGTCCGGAAAACCTATCTGCTGGCGGTCACCTATGCGTCGGTGTTCGCAGTTGCGGGATTTCTGGTCTTTCAGCTTTCGCCCGAAACAATTATCGCAATCTTCGGCCAGGAGAGCGAACTCTATCAGACCTTTGCGATCCGGTGCTTTAAAACCGTCCTGCTTCTGTTGTTTGTCAACGGTTTCCAGATGGTGACGGCCCAGTTCTTCCAGGCGATTGGTAAGCCGCATAAAGCCGTCGCGCTTTCGCTTTCGCGCCAGATCCTGTTCCTGATCCCGCTCCTTATTATCCTTCCGCGTATGTTCGGCCTCGACGGCGCGCTTTACGCCTTCCCCTGCGCCGACGCGCTCGCTTTCCTGCTGGCGTTTACCTTCATTCTCTTTGAAATCCGCCTGCTCACCCGCAGGCACAGCGAACAGCAGAAAGCCCTTGGGAACGAATCCTAAAATGTACCCCCTCGGCAGCCGTTTCCGCTTATTGACGAGCGGGACCGGCTGCCTTTTTATTTTCCGAGAGGGATTTGACCATATATCGGACCCGGTACTCCTGCGGCGTCATTCCCGCATATCGTTTGAAGATCTGGATGAAATAGCTCTGGGAGACAAAATTTAAAAAGTTGCTGATTTCAAGGTAGGTGTAGTTGGTAAACCGCAGAAGGTTCTTCGCCTCCTGCACCCGCTCCCGCTGGATATAGGCCGTGACCGTAATCCCCGTCTCCTTTTTAAAAAGGCGAGAAAGGTAATGGGGCGTAAGGCCGGCCTGCTGCGCAAGGACGGCCAACGTGATATCAAAATGCAGGTGCCCGCTGATATACTCCTGGCACCTGCGGACCGGCTCGGATACCTCGTTTTTGAACCGCCCGTGCGCGCACCGCTCGGTAAAATCGGCCAGCATCTTGACGCAAAGCGCGTCGACGTCCCGAATCTCCGAAAGCGTTTCGGCCCGCTGCATGTAGACGTCGCCCAGGCGGAGCGCCGCCTCCGGCTCCATCCCGCCGCCGATGACTGTCCTGGCGGCAACCGCGGCGACCACGATAAACAGATTTTTCGCCTTTCGCAGCGGATCCTCTCCCGAGAGGGCATCCGGCTCGACCGGCGGCGCCTTGAGCAGTTGTTCCAGCTCCCGCAGGTTCCCGCACCGGACGCATTCGGCGATCTGCCGCTCGAACTCATACGGAACCGCAAGCGCGCCGGCCCCCCGTTCCCGGTCTGTAAAAACCCGTTCTTCCAATTTTTGCTCCAGTTCTTCCTCCGGAAAAAGCGTCTGGCCGGTTAAAAACATCTCCGACAGCCCGATGGTTTCCCCAGTCAGCGCAAGGTGCGCCATCTGCAGGAGCGAAGCGAACCGGCTCATGTCGAATACCGGCAGAATCCGGACGAGTTTCGACAAGACGTCCATCGGACGATCGTCCAAAATGGAAAAAATCGGCAGCGCGCGCTCGATGTCATACCGCGTCGGGCTCGAAAGCAGGGCGGGACCCAGGCTGAGGAAAAAACGCTCTTCTCCGTCCAAAAAGCTGATGCAGGCGTAAAGCAGGATTGAATTGAAACTCTCGAGAATCGGCCCTTTCGCCGCGAGCTGATGGAGGCCGGCCGCGATTTGGGGGCGGAGCCGGATGTTCCAAAGTACGGGAAGATCCGGAAGGCTGACGACAAGCTCCGACCGTTCATCCGATATGCGCACAGGGAGCCGGCAAAAGCCGTAGATGAGCTTGCAGCATTCCTGCGCCTTCTGCATGGTGGAAAGCGGCATATAAAAAACCTCCCCCAAAAGACAAAAATTTGATATAAAAGTGCCTTTTATTATATACCCAATTCTCCTTCTTTGTTATAGTAATCACAGATAAAAACACCAGCAGTTTTTTGTTGGTTTTGCCTTGCGTTGCATCCGAATTGCAGGACGTCTGCCAAGCTGAGAAAATCAAGAAGGTTTTCCGCCGCGCGGCTCAAAGCGCTTCCCGGCTGACCGTCACCCCTCATCAATACGACAAAGGAAACAAGGCGGCTATGATCAAACAAAGAAAACAGAAAAGCCCCGAAACCCTGCCCGACCGCGCCATCAGCCTGATCATCAACCACCGGCGGAAAATTGAGAAGGCCTTTCTTGCTCTCGTGGTCCTGAGCCTCTTCTGCCTCCCGTTCGTCAAAGTCAACTACGACCTGAGCGAATATCTGCCCGACTGGGCCCCCTCCAAAGAAGGCATTAACGTCATGGATGCGGAATTCGGCTACCCCGGCACCGCGCGGGTCATGATCGGCCCGGTCTCAATCTACGAGGCCAAACACGACAAGGACCTGATCGAAAAGATCGACGGCGTAGACATGGTGATGTGGGCAGACGCCGCCTCCGACCTCTATCAGTCCGCCTCCTTTCTCGACCAGGGCCGGCTCAAAGACTATTATAACGACGGCTACGCCGTGATGGACGTCACCTTTGTCGAGGGCGACTCGAGCGCCCGCACCCACAGGGCCCTCGATGAGATCAAGGCCCTTCTCGGCGGCAAAGGCTTCTACGGCGGCTCGGCGGTCCAAAACCAGTCCCTGAGCGTCACCCTCACCCGGGAAATCGCGATTGCGATGGCGATGGGCGTCATCATGATCTACATCATCCTCACACTCACCACCAACTCCTGGTTCGAACCGATCCTGTTTTTGCTGATCATGGGAATCGCAATTGTGATCAACATGGGAACCAACATCTTCCTCGGCACCATCTCGTTCCTGACATTTTCGGTCGCCGCTATCCTCCAGCTCGCCATCGCGATGGACTACTCCATCTTCCTGTTGCATACCTTCACGCGGGAAAAGGCCGAGGGCTTGCCCCCCGAGAGTGCGATGGCCAACGCCATCAGGCTGTCGGTCTCCTCGATTCTCTCGAGCGGCGCGACCACCATCGTCGGATTCATCGTCCTCTCGATGATGCGTTTTTCGATCGGCTTCGACATGGGCATCGTCCTTTCCAAGGGAATCGTGATCAGCCTGTTCACCGTTTTATTTCTCATGCCGGCGCTGATCCTCCGCTGGACGGACCGGATCGAAAAAACGGCGCACAAACCGTTTATCCCGCCGTTCGACCGCTTCGCAAAGGCCCTGTTCAAAACCCGATATGCGATCGCCGCCGTCTGCGCCGTTGCCGTCGTACCCTGCTGCGTCGCGCAGAATATGAATTATTTTCTCTACGGAAACGACTCGCTCGGCTCCTCGCCCGGCACCAGGGTCTACGAGGACGAAGCCGAGATGAACCGGCGGTTCGGCCGGAGCAACCTCCTGCTCGCGCTGGTCCCGAACGACAGCATGGTTTCAGAAAAGCAGCTGACCGAGGCTCTAAAGGACCTTGCCTATGTCAAGTCAGCCACTTCCCTCGCCGGAACGCTGCCCGAAGGGGTCCCGGAGGGCTTTCTCCCCAAAAGCTTGACCAGCCAGCTTCACACCGAGCGGTATTCCCGCATCCTGATCACCATCAAAACCGCCTCGGAGAGCGAACTCGCGTTCCGCTGTTCCGACGAAATCGCGGCGCTGATGAAATCCTACTACCCCGAAAATTCCTATCTCGTCGGGGTCACCCCTGCGACACAGGACATCAAAGAGATCATTTCAGACGACTATGACGACGTCAATATCCTTTCTTTGATCGGGGTTGCGGCCGTCGTCGCAATCACCTTTAAATCCGGCATCATCCCGATTGTCGTTATGATCCCGATCCAAATCGCGATCTTTATCAATATGGCGCTCCCCTATTTTTACGGCAGCCGGATGATCTTCATGGGCTATATCATCGTAAGCTGCCTTCAGCTCGGCGCGACCATCGATTATTCCATCCTCGTCACCAATAATTATCTCAACAACCGCTTGACGCTGGAAAAACGCGAGTCGGCAGTCGCCTCGGTTTCCCAAAGCGCCCTGTCGGTGATGACCTCGGGCTTTATCCTCACCATCGTCGGCTACGGCCTCTACTTTACCTCCTCGGTCGCGGCGATCGCCGACCTCGGGCGGCTGGTGGGACGCGGGGCATTCCTGAGCATGCTGCTGGTGCTCGGCCTTCTGCCGGTGCTGCTGGTCATCTTTGATCAGGCGATCTTCGACCAGCAGAAACGCCTTCGCCGCCTGGAGCGGATCCACGCCCTCCACCGCCGCCGCAGACGCCGCAGGGAGCAGGAGCTGCTCGCCGCGGCGAAACAGAAACGAGCCGGGCTTGAGCGCCGGATCGCGGAATTCATTGCGGGCGGAAACCAGACCACCGCCCCGCCGCCGGGCAGCCGGGCAGCTTCCATCAAATCCGCCCCCACGGCGGAGGATTCCGGTGAAAAGGATCCTGCCCCCAATCCGGCCAGGGATCCCGAAGCCGTGCCCGCCCCCAATGAGCGGGTCCGGGAGGAAGCGCCCGAAACCGTGCCGGCGGCGGCGTTAAAAAAGGAGTGCAGCCATGAGATTTAAACCGAACAGGATGGCGGCCGTCCTCACGGCTGCCCTGATGATCTTCCCCTGCGCCGTACCCGTCTTCGCGGCCGAACCGACGGTGACGACCGATGAAACCGCTTACGTCAACCTCGACTACTACGGCTCGGTTTCCTCGCTCAGCGTCGTCAAGGCCGTGAATCTCAATGGAAACAGCGCCTTCACCGATTACGGCGGCTACTCGGCCGTCACCAACATGACCGACCGGACCGAACCGCTTCTCGGCGAAGATTCGGTCCGCTGGGATTTCGGCGGCACGGTGCCGGGGCGGCGCTTCTATTTCGAATGCGCGCCGAAGGAAACCTCCTCGGTTGAAATCCCGTGGGGCTTCGACGTCTCCTATGAACTCAACGGCGTCCCGGCGCGCGCAGAGGAACTCGCCGGCGCCTGCGGCCTTGTGACGGTCATCGTCGAGGCCAGCCCCAACGAACAGGTTGACCCCTACTATCAGGACAACATGATCCTCCTCGCCGGGATGCTGGTCGACACCGCCGACGTCTACTCGTTCCGCGCGCCCGGCGCGCAGCTTCAGACCATCGGCTCCAACCAGGCGGCGTTTTATATCGCAGCCCCCGGCCAGCACACGACCTTCCACTTCGATATCGGAACCGACAGCTTCGAGACGCCCGGCGTCTTCATGACTATGGTCCCCGCGACCCTCTCCCAGCTTGACGAGGCCGGCGATATCCGCGAGGACAAACAGAACGTGAAGGACGCGGCGAAGGCGATCGATAACATCCTCGACGACATTCTCGACATTTTCGATTCCCTCTCCGGCGGCCTCGAGCAGACCCAGCTCGGCCTTGAACAGCTCAACCGCGCCCGGCAGGAAATCTACAACGCGAAAGACCAGCTCCACGAAGAGGCGGATTACGCCATCGCCTCGCTGCGCGGCCTTCGAAACGCGCTTGGGAAACTCGGCGACGAGCTCGACCAGGGCCAGACGAATTTCCAGGATTTTCGCGGCAGCTTTGGAGGCATTGCCGATTCAATGGGCGGCATAGGGATCCAGCTCGCGGAGATCAAGAAGTCGCTCCTGCGCATCAAAGAGCTTCTCTCCCAGATCAAAAACGCATCCGGCTCCGAGCGCGAGGCCCTGGTCCAGGAGCTTGAAACCGAGCTCGAGGCCCTCGACGCCCTGCTCCAGAGCGCGGGCGGCGGGGCCGGCGCCGCCGCCCTGACCGAAAAAGCGCAGGACCTGATGAGCCAGCTCGGCGCGATGGGCGCCGCCACCATTGGCAAAAGCGGCGGCTCCGACGCGCAGAAGGCGATCGGGCTGATCATCGCCGAGATGCTCAAAGAACTCGAGATCCTCAGCGAGACCATCTCCCAGACGGTCGCCGAAGCGGGCGGCATCCTTGGCGAGATCGACGCCGCCGGCAAAGACCTCGAGGCGCTGGGCGGTTCGATCAATTCGATTCTCTACCGCACATACCGGACGACCGGCAGCACCCGCGCGCTCCTCAACGATGCGGCAAAGCTCTCCCAGACGGTTCTGGATCTTCTGCACGAAAACGCGGAATATTTAAATTCCGGCGCCCAGAACACGCTGGAAGGCCTGAGCGGATTTCTCGGCCAAACCATCGAAGGCCTCGGCAAAAACAGCGATCTCAGGAAGAACAAGGACGTGATCGCCAACATCATCGAGGAACAATGGGATAAGCTCGACGGGGACTTCGGCCTTCTCGACGTCGACACCGGCGCGGAAAAGGTCTCGTTCACCTCGCCGAAAAACCCGGAGCCGAACAGCATCCAGATCATTCTCAGGACAAAGGAGATCGAAATCCCAGATGAGGATGAAAACCTCTCCGACCTGGAAACCACCGCCGCCAACATCGGTTTTGGCGGAAGGGTCAAGCTCGTGTTTCAGAAAATCGGCAGCGCGGTGAAGTCCGTTTTTTCATAAACAAAGGCCGGCGCGCGGGATTTTCCGCGCGCCGGCCTTATTCCGCTTCCCCGCCGGGAACCGGTTCCGGAGCTGCCCTTCCCCGACAGGTCCCCTCCGACACGGCCAGCCCCAACAGGGTCAGCCCCGCGCCCGCAAGCGAGACCGCCGTCACCGGCTCTTTTAAAATCAGAGCCGAAAAGACAATCGTCACCACAGGCGAGAGATAGATATAAGCGCTCGTCTTCACCGCGCCGAGCACGCCGACCGCCCAGCCCCAGGTGACGAAACAGACGGCCGACGCGCCCAGCCCGAGGAACAAGAGGTTCCCGAGGTTGAGCGGCCGAAACACCTCGGCCGCCTGCGGATGAAAGCCGAGCAGAAACAGCGCCGGGATCATAAACAAAAGGCCGTACAGGAACACCCTTCGGGTCGTGAGGATGACCGGATAGCCGAACTGGCCGATCTTCCGCGTCAAAACCGAGTAAAACGCCCAGACCAGCGCCGCCAGAACCGACAGCAGGTCCCCGGCGGGATTGATTTTGAGCACGAAGCTCCCGTTAAAGCCGATCAGGACAATCCCCGCCATCGCGATCAGAAAGCCCAGGAAGAACCGCTTGCCGGGCCGCTCCCCCTTGAGGAAGAAATAGGACGCGAGGGCGGTGAAGAACGGCGCAGTCGACAGAATCACCCCGACATTCGACGCGAGCGTGAAGGTCAGCGCAATATTTTCAAGCAGAAAATACAGCGTCACGCCGCACAGGCCCGCCGCGAGAAAGAACCGCTCCTCTTCAAAGCCCTTGGTCTTCAAAAACACAGGCCGCGCGAGAGCCAGCGCGAAGAACCCCAACAGAAAGCGCAGGAACAGAATCTCCACCGGCTCAAAGCTTTGGAGCAGGATTTTGGTCGAAACAAAGGTGGTCCCCCAGACGAAAATAGTGAACATCGCCGCCAGGTGCCCCGCAAACGTCCGTTTTTCGTTCATAGCTGCCCTCTCCCCTTTTTGCCGCCCGCGGCGGGTAAAAACGGCATCCGCCGCTTTCCAATGCGGTTATCATAGCATATTTTCCCGCGTTTTCAAATGCTGGCAAGCCTTTTTGTGACGCTCGGTCAAAATACAGCGCGAAACCCCAACCATTTTGGGGAACCTACCGGTAGAAGTTTCACGAAGCCGAAAGAGCAACGAATCCGGCGAACCAAACCCTGTTTAGCAGGTCCCGGACCTCGCCGACGTCCCTGACGACGGGAGTCCCGTCCGGATGCCCCCCCCGCGCAGCCTCGGCGGGCGAAAAGAAATCCTCCGCCGGATCGGAAAGCGGCCCGGCGACGAAATTCTGGCGCCATCCGCGAGCGCGCCTGGACGCGCCGGCAAAAAGCGGGGCGCCCCCAAAGGGAGACGCCCCGCTTTTCCCATCATGTTTTCAGGAGAGGAACGAGATCACGCCGTCGCCGACCGCGTTGGCCATCCGGAAGATCCCAGTTTTGCTGCACATGTCGTCGTACTCAACCGGGTTGGTCATAAAGCCCATCTCCACCAGCACTGACGGCGCATAGGAATTAAGGGTCACCCGGAATTCATAATATTTGACGCCCCGGCTGTTTCTGCCGGTATAGGAGGTCATCGGGCCGATCAGCGCCGAACCGAGCGGCTTGCCAATCGCCTCATAATAATAGATTTCAATGCCGTTGGGGGTCAGGCCGTTGGCGTTTTCTACGATCGAATTGCAGTGAAGCGAGATAAATAGGTCCGCCTTCGCGTCGAGCCCCGGCTGCATCCGCTCGTTAAAGCGGCTGTTGAGGTCGGGCGGCTCCGGGAAGATCACCGTCGCGCCCAGCGATTCAAGCCGCTTTTTCACTGCAACCGTGGTCGCATAGGTGATGTCGCTTTCGGTCGGCCCTTTGAGCTGCGACATGCCAAGCGCGCCCGGATCCTTCGTTCCGTGGCCCGCGTCGAGGGCGACGACAATGCCCTGGAGCGGTCTCGAGGCGTCCCCGGAGAGGGTTGGGCGGTACTTGCAGTAGATGCTGGTCACACCCTGGTCGTATTCGACCGCGTAGCCCCAAAGCGCCGCCGACGGCGAGAGATACAGTTCGATCACGGTGTTGTTCCCTTTCTGCGTAACCGAAGCGTCGGTGAACAGGCGGCTGCCCTCCACCGACAGCGAGGCGAGCCCGCTTGTGTTGTTCAGCTCCACATAGAGCTTTTCGCTGCTCTGCCAGGTGATCGCAATCGGGTTCGAGGTGCCGGTCAGCACGAATCGCTCGCCCCGGTCCTCGGTTGTAAACGTAGCGGCCGAAATCTGGTTGTGATAGTTCGAATATCCCGCGAGCGGCCGGACGTTCGCCCTGCTGATCCATCCGCCGGAGGAGAGCCGGTACTGGTCGTCGTTCATGTCGACGACTTCATCCATCGCGCCGAGCTTTCCAGTGGTGATATATGCGTTTTTCGCGTCGTTGATGATCAGCGAGGACACCTGCGTCACCTGCACGAGAAGCGGCGAACCCGTCCCCGAGGTGAAAAGCTCGCCTGCCGAGGTATACTGCGTCGTCTTCCCGTTGTAGGTGAGGGTGTAAACCACGTTGCCGAGGCTGACCGTCCCGTCCGCCTCCGGCATGACGATGTCGGCATAGAAGGTTGCCGGAACGCCCGTCATCGCCGCAGCCGCCTGGCTGAGCCGGACGCTGGCGCCGTTGACCGTGGCGGTAACCGAACCTCCCGCCGGCGCGACACAGCTCAGCCGGACCGTATCCCCTGCGAAGAACGCGGTGTCATAGGTCGGGAACATCCTGCTCGCCACCGTCGTGGTTGAAACAACCTGCGCCGAATCCGAGCGGGTGATGATCACCTGTTCGGTCTGATTCCCCTGGGAAAATTCAACCAGGTTCCGCCCATAGGCAAGATCCACATAAACCCCAAAGCTGCCCTGGCTTCCCCTTGTCGTGATTAGCTGTCCATTGAGGTAAAGGTCCTGATTGGGGTCGGAGTTGCCCATAATGTAATAATGCGCCGCGCTGGTGGTGATGTCCTTGTCTGGCTTGGTAATGTCAAGCGTCTGCGGGACGGCGAGATCGACGTGGCTCGTGATCTCCTCAAAGTCGTCGTAGGCCGCCGCCGTCAGCGCGGGATAGGTGGTAAACAGCAGCCCCGCCGCGCACAGAGCCGCTGCCGTTCTTTTCAGCCTTCCGTTCAAAACTCCATTCTCCTTTTCATTCCCGATCTCGAGCAGCGCCCGCAGCCTGCGGCCTGACGCCGGCGCAGGTCCCCCCTGAGAACCGCCTCCCATGCCGCCGGATTCGCGCTGAATGCGACCTGTTCTTCTATAAAGTATCATAATTGCGTGAGAATTGTGCGAACAAACCCAAAAATTTTTATAAGTTGGAAGAACTGCTTCCCACCCAAGGAGTAACGCTTCCGATTTGCGCGTTGAAATTCATACTCAAACACAGTATAATATCCGCAGAGAAAGCGGGGCCGCTTTCTCCGCCGCTGCGGCGGGATCATACCGCGCCGCGGCCTTAGTTGCGCTGCTCGTTTGAAATCAAAAGCCGGCGGACCCCGCCGGCGGAAAGGAACTCATATGATCAGATCCCTCCAGCGCGCGGCCGGTATTCTGCTCGCCTCGGCGCTTATGCTGACATCGGCCGGCTGTCAAAGCCCCTTTGAACCGAAAGCGTCCCCGGAAGAAGAACAGGCGCGTTTTTCGGAATTTACGGAGGAATATTTTCTCGAAGCCGTCTCTTCCGACGGGATCAGCCTTCACTTTTTCCTGAAGGACCCGTCCGTTTACGGAATCGCCGAACAGCCGAATCTCGGCGATTTCAGTTATGACGCCATCCTCGACTACGAAAAGCAGGTCCGCGCCGACCTTGAAACCCTCGCCGGTTTTGCCTACGACGCTTTAACCGAAGACCAGCAACTGACCTATGATATTTTAAAGCACGCGCTGGAACTCGAACGCTCTTCCGAAGGCCTCGGCCTGTTCGCCAGCTACGCTGCCAAATACGACGGCATCCTCACCACCTATCCCCAACTGATGGCGGACTACCGCTTTGAAACCGAACAGGACGTCGAGAACTATCTCCGCCTTCTCGAAGACCTTCCGCGCGCGCTCGATGAGGCGCTTGCCCTCGAACAGAAGCGCGCCGAGGCGGGCCTTTTCATGAACGAGCGCCTGCTAGACGGCGTCCTGGAAACCTGCCGGGCCGTCCTTGAAGACCCGGATAACAGCTTTATGATCCAATCGTTTGAAGAGCGGCTTGACGCGCTCGGCGGCCTCGATGATGCCGCCCGCCAGGCTTACATCGACGAAAACCGCCGCATCTGGGTTTCCGTCGCCGTCCCGGCGGGCGAGGCCCATCTCGAGGGGCTCGAGGCGCTTCGCCCTTTTTGCAGCGCGGTTTCCGGGCTCTCCGGCTATGAAGGCGGAAAGGAATATTACGAATATCTGCTCCGCTCGCGCACCGGGCTCGACGAACCGGTCGAAGAGCTGATCGCCGTGCTCGAAGACGCGATGACGGACGCAATCCGGACTGTGGTCACCGTTTCGATGCGCGACCCCGGCGCGTATGAAAGCGCGTTTTCCCCCAAAACCGAATCCGTCCAGACCCCGGAGGAGATCATCGAAATGCTCCGCGACACCGTCAAGGACGAATTCCCCCCGCTGGAGGAGATCTCCTATCAGATCAAGCGCGTCCCCGAAAGCCTTCAGGAGAGCAGCGCCCCGGCCTATTACCTGACCCCGCCGTTCGACGCGCCGAGCGAAAATCTCATTTACATCAACGACAAATACAAATCACAGGTCGAGGGCGAAAGCCTGATCGAGACCCTCGCGCACGAGGGTTACCCCGGCCATCTCTATCAAACCAACTATTTCCGCCTTCGCTCGCCCGATCTGATCCGCCTGGCGCTGAGCTTCACCGGCTATTCGGAGGGCTGGGCCAATTACGTCGATTCCAATGTCTACCGCTGGCTCGGCTACACCGAAAATGAACAGGAAATCCTCTGCTCCAACGACCTGATGAACACCGTCCTGCAGGCGCGTGTGGACATCGGCGTCCACTACGAGGGCTGGACTCAGGAGGATATCCTCACCTGGCTCGGCGACTGGGGCCTGATTCAGGACGAAGCGCTCGCGGAGGAAATTTACTGGATGGTGCTCGAAGACCCCGGGAACCCGCTCCCTTATATATTCGGCGAACTCGAGTTTGACCGGATGCGCGAAGAGGCCGAGCGCCGGCTCGGCGGCAGTTTCGACCCGATCGCGTTCCACCAGGTGATTCTTGACTGCGGACCTGCGCCGTTTTCCATCGTGCGTGAAAAGATGAACGCCTACCTCGATCAGGCCGCGGGGCCGGACAATGCTTCGGCATCCCCAAACGCCCTGAAGCAGAAAGCGGCTTAATCCGCTTCAGCTTCCGTCCATTATATGATACGTTCAGTATTTATTTTATTTTTTAATACGTCCAGTTTCTTGCAGCGGCATCTAACGCATCAACACGCCCGTCGTTGGCACAAGATGCCCGGCCTTATGAAATTTCGCGGGGACGCAAAAAAATCATTTCCCGCTGACACAAATGCTATAATGGCCGCAAAGGGGCAAACACGGTTCTGCCGCAGTCTGCGGAAGTGAAACCGAAATTCCAAAAGGTAAAAATTCAATCTGCGCGTCTTTTTATCGCTGGGACAGGCGCAGTTCCCGCTGCGCTCATTTCTAATCTGAAGGCGGCCGCAGCCCGGCCGCTGAACAACATCGGAAACGGAGGGTTCCCCATGAAACGCATCGTCATTTCCGCCACGGCGATTTTGCTCGCGGCGTTTTTGGTTCTCTCAACGGTTCCGGCGGTGTTCGCCGCGAACACCGAACCGCTGGATATCTTTACTGGCCCGGAAGCCGATTCCGCTTCCTCTTCCGCCCCGGATACGGCGTCTTCCGCTCCCGGCCTCTCCCCGATTGAACTGGGGAATCTCGTCACCGGCGTGTGGGAAGGGAGCGTTCCGATTTTCACCTCCGAGAAAACCTACTTCAACGACCGGGTCACCTTCGACTTTAACACCGACCGCGAAGAGGATCTTCTCCTCCGCTTTCGGTCGCTCGACCCCGACACCTTTTTCCCGCCGAACGAGTGGCGTGCCGAAGGCGGCGCCTTGACCTTCAGTTTCTACGATTCCCCCTGGCGGGCCGAATTCGCCCTGCGCCCGCAGTCGGAAGGGATCTTAACCGGGACCTTCACCCAGTATGGGAAGTCGGCAAACGTCACCTTCACAAAGGTCTCATCCTCCCCCGCGGCGGAAGGCGAAATCCAAACCCAGTTCGTCTTCGACGGAAAAACCGGGGATGAATGGCTCGAGGAGCTTCGCAAATACCCTTCGTTTTCCATGACCGGCGAGAAAATCCCGTTTACCTATGAACTGAACCGCGCAGACAAATCGCTCCCGATGGTAAACCTCTACGGCGTCACCGAGGGAAAAGACGGCCGCACCGACGTCGAACAGATGAAAGCGCTCCTCGACATCGTCTCCAAAAACTTCACCCACAACGGCTCGGTCGCTGTTCCAGAGCAGCTTGACCCGCTCTCGGTCATCGCTTACCACAATGAACACGGCGGAATTGAGTGCCGGGGCCTCTCGGTCATCCTTGCGGAAATGCTCCGGGTCTGCGGTATCCCGGCAAAACCGGTGATGTGCATCTCCTCCATCGAACCGAGCGAATGCCACGTCGTCGTGCATGCGTATTCCGAGTCCCTCGAACAATGGATTATGCTCGACCCGACCTATCACCTGATGCTCAAAAACGAAAAGGGGCAGTATGTCAGCCTCCCAATGCTCCGCGACGCGCTGATCAGCGGGGAAACGCTGATTCCAAACGACGACGCAGGCCACAACGGGCAGCCCTTTTACATGCCGTATTACCGCGCCTACATGGCGAAGAACACCTTCCGGTTCGCCTGCGCGACAGACTTTTATTTCGGCGGCGAGCGCTTCGCCGACACCGACGTCAAAGGCGAGGGTTCAGCCAACGCGGCGGAGCTGTTCGGCGCTTCCAGCCACGTCCCCGCCACCGAAGAGGAACGCAAAGCCATCCTCGCCTCGAATACCCAGAACATGTTGGTCCCAATCGGCTACGACGTCCCCTACCGCTACTCCCGCACCGAAAAACTCACCACCTATGCGAACGGCTTTTGGGCCGCGCCATGAAAGAACGGCAGAACGCCCCGCCTCTGAAAACATTAGAGGCGGGGCGTTCTCGCGCTCCTCGCGGTCAGTCCGCCGTCCTGACGAGTTTCCGCTCCGCTTTCCAAAGCCCCTCGTCATACCGCTCAATTTTGTGATTGAGCCTATCAAGCGTCCGCTGCATCTCTTCGATCTTGGCAGTAAGCTGGTCCCGCTGCTCGATCAGGATCTGCTTTCGCGCCTCAATCGTCGCGTCGCCCTTTTGAAAGAGCGCCACATATTCGATCAGCGCCTCCACCTGGATCCCCGCGCTGCGCATGCATTTTGTAAACTCAACCCATCCCAGGTCCGTTTCAGAATAGTCCCGGATCCCGCTCTTGTTCCGGGTAACAGCCGGGATCAGCCCAATCCGCTCATAGTAACGGAGCGTGTCCTGCGACAAATCATATTTTTTGCTAACCTGTGCGATCGTCATTTCCGTCTCTCCTTTCGCGTTCGACGCTCTGGCCCTGTTTACCGGCCAAACAGTTCTGCCGCGGCGCGCATATTCTCGATCACCGGCACCTCAAACGGGCAGCGGCTTTCGCATGCGCCGCAAGCGATGCATTGCCCCGCCGCATGCTTTAAAACCGCATAGTGCTCCCGAACCGTCTCCGGGACCGAACCCTGCGCCCGCGCGAGGTTCAGGAATTTGGTCACCGCCGCAACGTCGATTCCCCTCGGGCAGGGCGCGCAGTGCCCGCAGTACATGCAGTGCCCCTGCCACCGGATCTTCGGGAACGTGGCGAACGCCGCGGCATAGTCCCGCTCCTCTGCGGACGCCCGCTCATAGCCGACGCTGATCTCAAGCTCCTCCATCGTCCGTGCGCCCGCAAGCACCGAAGCCACTGCCGGACGGGTCAGCGCATAGTGGATGCACTGCCAGGGCGTCAGCGCTTTCCCCGCGGGAGATAGCGTCTCCGACAAAAGATCCCCGCCGCCGAACGCCTTCATCACCGTGATCCCAACCCCCATCCGGCTGCAGAGTTCATAGAGAGCCTCCCGCTCCGGATCCATGTTGAGAAGCGGTTTTTGATAATTTTCTCCGTCCCAGAGCGATTCGCAGTTTTCGCCGCCCGGCTGCAGATCATCGCAGGGGTTGACGCTGAACATCAGCACCTCGATCTCCCCGCTCCGGACCGCTTCCATCGCTGCGCGCGGGTTGTGGCTGCTCAACCCGATACGGCCGATTTTGCCGCATGCCTTGAGTTCCTTTGCATATTGAAGCACCGGCCCCCCGGCGATTGTCCGCCAGTCCTCCTCCGAATCCACATAGTGGATCATCCCAATCTCGACCGAACCGGAGCCGAGCCGTTCCAGAAGGTCTTCGAACCCCTCCCGCACCTCTTCGATCTTCCGGGTGCGGAGATACTGTCCGTCCTTCCAGACCGTGCACAGGTGTCCCTGGAGCACAAATTTGTCCCGCCTCCCCGCCAGCGCCGCGCCCAGTTTGGTTCGCATCGCTGGATCCGGCGAATAGAGGTCGATCAAATTGACCCCATGCTCCACGGCATAATCGAGCATCGGCCCGATCAGCGCCCCGTCGTGATCCACAAACCCTTCGCATCCGATTCCAATCTCTCCAACCTTCAGCCCGGTTTTTCCAAGCTCCCGCAGTTCCATTGTCCGTCCTCCCTCTCCCGGTCTCCATCAATTTGTTTTCTTGTTATTTTATCACCTGGAGCGAACTCCAGGTCAAGTGCTTTTTCAGGGATCGGGCGGCAGCCCCCTCTTTTTGATATCCTACTCTCCCTTGTAGGCGTTGAGGATGTAGTCGGTGAAATAAGGCCGGGGGCCATAGGAACTCTGGCAGCTGCTGGCGAAAACCGCCACCAGATCCAGCTCCGGCACCACATAGATGAACTGCCCGGCGTAGCCGAAGGCGAAGTAGGTGTCATAGAGGGCGGAGGGATAGGGGGTCGCATAGGTGCCGTACTGCCCCGGGGCATAGGGCTGGATCCACCACTGGTATCCGTACTGTCCGGTACTGCCCGGCCCCGCGTTTTGCACTGAGGTGGATTCCTCCACCCAGGCGGCGGGGACCAGCTGCCGGCCCCTCCAGTTCCCCCCGTCCAGGAACAGTTGGCCGAATTTGGCCGCGTCCCGCGCGGAGATCAGGACGCCGTTGCCGCCGTCCGCGACGCCTTGGGGATCGGCGCCCCAGTGTGCCTCACCGCTGATCCCCATAGGGTCGAAGAGCTTCTCGCGGCAGTATTCCTCCTGGTTCCTGCCGGTGGCCGCCTGGAGGACCGCCGAAAGGAGGTGGGTGTTGCCGGTGCTGTAGTTGAAGACGGCGCCCGGCTGGTAAATGAGCTCGCGCCCCAGGATATAGTCCACCCAGTTTTCTGCCGAGCGGAATTCCTCCCAGTTGGAGTAGCCGCCGCCCCATTCGTACCACTCAAGGCCGCTGGTCTGGGTTAGCAGGTGGCGCAGGGTAAGGTTCTGCTTGCCGTCGGTCATCTGGGCCGCTTGCGGCAGGTAGTCGGAAAGGAGATCGTCCACCCCGCCTATGTCCCCTTCGTCAATGGCGATGCCGACGAGGGCGCTGGTGAAGGATTTGGAGGCGGAATGAAAGGGAAACAGGGTGTTTTCGTTATAACCCTCTTCATAATATTCGTCGACGACGGCCCCGTCCTTCACCGTCACAACCGCGTGGATGCCGCTGCCGGGGAGAGCGGCATGGAGGGCGTCAAAGACCGCCGAATCCATGTTGTGATTCTCCGGCGTATCAAACTGCCAGTTGTTGTCCGGCTCCGGGAGGGGTTCCTCTGCACTGGAAGCTAAGGTCTCCGCCTTCAGGGAAGATTCCCCGGAGGCGCTGTCGGAGGAGGACGGTGTTCCCCCGGCGGAGCAGGCCGAAAGGGCTAAAACCCCCGCCAGAATAAAAGCTAATCGTTTTTTCATAGATACCTTCCTTTCCATGTGATCCCTGATCCGCTGGCCATACACATCCGAGCTGAAAACAGGAAGAACGGCGCTTCGCCCCGTCCGTTGGGGCGGGCCAAACGCCGCTTCCCAGACGGTAATCTCCCCGGCGGCTTCCCGTCGGAGGGTTTTTAAACCCTTCCCCCGCAGCAGCGGCGGCGTCGAAACTGAAAACGAACGGTTATTTCAACACCCTTTTAACCCTAATTCCTTTGTTCCATATTATAAAGCAAGAATGGAGAGTTACAAATACTTATATTGAATTGGATACCATGCTTCTCAATTATGATGCCTAAAGCTGCTTGCACTTTTCGGGATTTACATTCAGGGCGCTCAATCCTTTAATTTGACAACGCTATAACCTTTTTTATTTGCAACTTCTTTTTTACGATTTAGACAACAAGTGCCGTGTTCAACACTCAATACCCTCCAGCGCGGTCAGACCTTTTGTATTGTAATAATGGCGTACTTCAGGCTTATCTGGGACAAAACCGCCCTGCAAAGGACCGTTGACGGAGCCCCTTGGTCCGTAAAAAACAATTCCACCTGCGCCGGGCATAGCTCTGCAAAGCTCCAATAGCTGCTCCCCGCTGAACAGCCCCAGTGCACAGGCGGCCCTCCATGCGCTCTTTTCCACCGCCAAGCATTGCCGCTGTATATCCGCAAGTTCCGTGTCATCAGGAAATATAACATATGGAAATAAAGAGGTAAACGGATAAACAAATCCTAAGCCAACGGCTTCGCCGCTTCGGCTCTCAGATACATTCCAACTATGTGCAAAATCGCAATATAAACGAGTTCCGTACATTTTAAAGCATCAAGTTACAAAAAAACAGACCATCGCTCATTTGAAGCAATGGTCTGTTTTTGGTGGACCCGAAGAGGATCGAACTCTCGACCTTACGGATGCGAACCGTACGCTCTCCCAGCTGAGCTACGGGCCCATATGTACGGGACACCACGACGTGATATCCCGATGGAGCTGTTGATCAGATTCGAACTGACGACCTCGTCCTTACCAAGGACGTGCTCTGCCAACTGAGCCACAACAGCATAAATTATAATAGAAAAAACAGTTGATTTTCAGAACTGTCCCTCTATCATTTTGATGAGAACATAAGCTATTATACACGCTGCTCTCCCCAAAGTCAACCCATTTTTTAATAAACCAGCTCTAATTTTAAAATCTAACAAAGAATGCCAATAATTCTCATACGAAACGCGCTTCTCTATTCAGTTTCTGCAAAATGATTTCAAATATTCAGGCATTCCAAATGAATGCAGCCTCAGTTCTTTGATCAAAGCAGACGTTTCATTGCCCTTGTCACTTTTGAAGATCAGCATTGCACGATACAACGGTTTCTGCAAAAAATCCGCCGCCCCCGCGCGATAGCATTTCATCTTCTGCATAATTTACAGCGGTCATCATCAGGACTGGGATCTCATAATACCTTTCATCTTCTTTCATTGATTTCAGCATTTCTATTCGGTTGGATCCTGGCATAATCATGCCTAATAATATCCTGATTTTCAGCGAACTAAGGGCCTGAACGCCGGAGTGCATCTACTTAAGCCGATATCTCTATTCCAGAAGAGCACTCCGATGGCAGGGCTGGTAGGATCATCGTGTACCATCATGATCTGATACAAGCCGCAATTCTCCAACATGATATAAGGTCGATTTTAAAACAGGCTCAGCGATACTATCTCCAATCTTCTTTACAATAAAGCACAACATATCTTTTTTATACTTTAAGTTTAAATAAAAGCGACCAAAAGAAGCCCTTCTCAACATTTATCATAATCTTGCTTTTTTCTAAAGAATTCAGATTACCTTACTCATTGTAAACGGCTGCACCATTGCAGACATATCGCTTCGCAAAAAGGCACACAAACTCAGAAATAAGAGTTTGTGTGCCTTCGTTTTGGCAGGGGCAGAAGGATTCGAACCCTCGGCACGCGGTTTTGGAGACCGCTGCTCTACCAGCTGAGCTATGCCCCTAACTAATCAATTGCGCCGAGCCGTCAAACCCCAATTTCCAGTGGGCCATCAGGGACTCGAACCCCGGACAAACCGGTTATGAGCCGGTTGCTCTAACCAACTGAGCTAATGGCCCATCACTATTTTATGAAATCGTATGCCGTCAGTTTCCTGACGGCATACGATTCATTGGCTCCCCAAGTTGGACTCGAACCAACGACCCTGCGGTTAACAGCCGCATGCTCTACCGACTGAGCTATTGAGGAATATCCGTCAGGATCAGTTTTAGCTGATCCTGACCAGTGCCGGCGACGACCTATTTTCCCAGGGCGCTTCCACCCAAGTATCTTCGGCGCGTGTGAGCTTAACGACCGTGTTCGGAATGGGAACGGGTGGGACCTCACAGCTATAGACACCGACTAGAGAGCATCTCCATGCTCTTTGGTGACCCGTGGGGGATTCGAACCCCCGTTGCCGGCGTGAGAGGCCGGAGTCTTAGGCCACTTGACCAACGGGCCATGAATTACCGTGGCCTTTGGTTCAAAGCACGGTATTTATCAAAACGCCAAAGGCGTTGTGACCGAAATGTGCATCAATCAGATACACAAATCATGGTGCACCTTCAGGGGCTCGAACCCAGGACCCACTGATTAAGAGTCAGTTGCTCTACCATCTGAGCTAAAGGTGCGTTTTAGGGAATGGGAACGTCCATACCCAAAAAATTGAACAACGGAACTGCAGGGATGAAACCGAAAGGGACAAGCCCTCGACCGATTAGTACTCTCTGGCTAAACGCCTCGCGGCGCTTACACCCAGAGCCTATCA
>DVKH01000036.1 GCA_018716105.1 Candidatus Fimivivens faecavium
AAAAACCCCGGAAACCGCGTAGTTCCGGGGTTTTTGACCACTTTTGATAAAGTTTAGCGCTTGCTGAACTGCGGAGCGCGACGGGCAGCCTTGAGGCCGTATTTCTTACGCTCTTTCATTCTCGGGTCACGGGTCAGCAGGCCCGCTTTCTTGAGGACCGGACGGGTCTCGTCCGAATGCTGCAGCAGGGCGCGGGCGATGCCGTGACGGATCGCGCCGGCCTGGCCGGAAACGCCGCCGCCGGCGACGGTGCAGATGACGTCATAGCGGCCGAGCGTATCGGTCAGGGTCAGCGGCTGACGGACGATGAGCTTTAAGGTGTCGAGGCCGAAGTAATCGTCGATGTCTCTGCCGTTGATGGTGATCGCGCCGGAGCCGGGAAGAAGTCTCACCCTCGCAACCGAGTGCTTTCTGCGGCCGGTGCCGTAAAGATAAGGCTTATTGTCGTACATGATTCGTGTTCCTCCTATGATCAGTCGATCCAGGCCTTCGGCTGCTGGGCCTTGTGTTTGTGTTCGGTTCCGCGCACAATCCGCACCCGGGTCAGCGCCGCGCGCCCGAGGGTGTTGTCGGGGAGCATGCCCTTGACGGCGAGCATCATCGCCTTCTCCGGATTGTTCTTCATGAGGGTGCTGTATTTGACCTCTTTAAGATGGCCGATCCAGCCGGTGTGGCGGCGGTACACCTTCTGCTCGGCCTTGTTGCCGGTGAGGACGGCTTTTTCCGCGTTGATGATGATGACATGATCGCCGCAGTCGACGCTTGGGGTGAAGATCGGCTTATGCTTTCCGCGCAGAAGCACGGCGGCGGTGGCGGCAGTGCGCCCGAGGGGCTTATCCGCCGCATCGAGCACATACCATTCCCTTTTGACGTCGCTCGCCTTCGGGATATAGCTGGACATAATTGTTACCTCCTGATGGTTTCTTGCGGTCCAATGCGATTTTGCAGTGTTGCTTGGTTTATTATAGGTGCAACTTTGCGGCCTGTCAAGTGTTTTTTATTTACCGCCTCTATCTTGCCCGTTTTCTCCCCTTATCTCTCAAAATCTCTCGATTTCACGCGCGCCATTTCAAAACTGGACAGGGATAATATTACAAATAGTAATTAATATCAAACAATATACAAAAAAAGGCGGCCGCAGGCCGCCCCAAAATGCTTACGCTTTTTTCACATGATGGTTTTTGGAACGATACGCAAAACCGACCATTTTGGGGCCGGAATTGATCGCGATCGCGGAGCCGATCGGGAAGATGCAGTAGGGGGGCTTTCCGCCGGCCTTTTGGATGGCCTCGGCGAGTTCGTGTGCGCGGGCTGCGTCGTCGCCGTAGGCGATGCCGTATTCGAGATCGAAATCCACCGCGTCTGAAGCGTAAAAGGCCGCCATCCGCGGCGCGAGGTTTTTGTCGCCCCGGACCTTGTCGATTACCTTGTTCTCTCCCGCGACATACATATAGGGCTTGAGGCCGAGCACATCGCCGACAAACGCAGCGGTTGAACTGAGCCGGCCGGATTTTTTTGCGTAGCCGAGCGCGTACAAACCGATCACCGTCGTCTGGTTGTCGTAGTGATCGACCAGGAAATCATAGATTTCGTCCGCCGTGGCGCCGTTTTTGATCCGCTCTGCGGCGAGCAGGATGCCCATGCCGATCCCGAGCGCGTAGGTGTGGGAATCGACGCAGCGGATGTTGATCTTCCCGGCCAGTTCGGGGTATTCCTCCGGGAAGAGTTTTTTCGCCTGGAGAGAGGCGTCGTATCCCCCCGAACCCTGGCTGTTGATTGCGATGCAGATCAGATCGGAATAGCCCTCCCGTGCGGCGGCCGCGAACTGTTGGAGATATTCAAGCGGCGTCGCATGCGCGTGGCGGGGAAGCTCCGCCCCTGCGGCGACCGCATCGAAAATCTTCTGGCTTGTGATCTCGAGCCGGTCGCGGTATTCGGTTCCGTTCATTGCAATCCGAAGATTGATAATGGTCAAAAAAGGAATTTTCGCTTCGATCTCAAGCGGGATATCGCACGCCGAATCGGCGATGAGCTTGATTTTAGACATCAATTTGATCCTCCCAGTTATAATCGCGGAGACGTCCTTCGCCGGAAAGGCTTGGATAATCCCACTGGCGCAGCGCTTCATAGACGCCGACCGCAACGCTGTTCGAAAGGTTGAGGCTCCGCGCCTGCGACAGCATCGGGATCCGCACGCACCGGTCGGGGTTCTGCGCGAGCAGCGCCTCCGGCAGACCCGCGTCCTCCCGCCCGAACACCAGAAAGGCGCCGTCAGGATAGGAAACGTCGCTGTGCCGGCGGATGGCTTTGGTGGAGAAATAGAAAAACGGACCGCCGCAAAGCCGGAAAAATTCATCGCAGTCCCGGTAGAGGGTGATATCCAGCAGGCTCCAGTAATCGAGGCCCGCGCGCTTTAATTTTGCGCTGTCGATGGAAAAACCGAGCGGCCCCACCAGATGAAGCCGCGCGCCGGTTGCGGCGCAGGTGCGGGCGATGTTCCCGGTGTTTTGTGGGATCTGCGGTTCGACCAGAACGATGTTCAGCGTCTTCATGCTGCCTCCGGGCCGGCCAAAGGTCCGGACAGGACGGTTTGGGCCGATCAGTTTTACTTTTATTTTATAATTTACCATTAAGCGGGCCGTTTAGTCAAGTAGCAGGTGTTACATCTGAAGTTTAAAGCCGGTCCAAAAATTTAAATGGGGGATCAGCGCTCTGCCGCAATTTGTTTTCGGCAGAGCGGTATGCTATGATATAAAAAGACGCGTCTTTTTACGGCCATATGGCCCGTCTTTGGACCCGGCCTGTTTGATTTTTGCAAAAAAACAGCCCGCGGCCCTGGGGCTGCGGGCGGATGCTGCAGGATGGAGGAATCGAAATGGATCTGATTGATTTTCATGTTCACACCTTCCCGGATGGGATTGCCCGGCGGACGGTGGAACTGCTGTCTAGACGGTCCGGCCTTACGCCGGCGACCGACGGAACGGTAGGGGACACACTCCAAAAGTTGGCGCAGTGGGGGATCAGCCTCGGCGTTTTGTTTGGCATTGCGACAAAGCCGTCGCAGCAGAGGAGCATCAACGACTTCGCCGCCAAGACCATGCGGGAAAACGCCGGACGGTGCGTCTGTTTTGGGACGGTTCACTGGGCAGCTCCGGACGCGCTGGACGAGATTGAGCGGATCCGGGAGCTGGGCCTTCCGGGAATCAAGCTCCACCCGGATTATCAGGATTTTCTGATCGACGATCCCAAGATGTTCCCGGTCTATGACCGCTGCGCGGCGCTTGGCCTGCCGGTTCTGTTTCACACGGGGTACGACCCGGTGAGCCCGGAGCTGATGCACGCGCCGCCGGAGCGCAGCCGCAGGGCGGCGCTGGCCTTCCCGAAGATGACCTTTGTGCTCGCGCACATGGGGTCGAACGGTTATTGGCAGAACGATGTGGTGGAGCGGGAGCTGTGCGGCCTACCGAACGTCTGGTTCGACACCTCGCTCGCGTCGAATACCCTCCCGCGGGACCACGCGGAGAGAATCATTCGAAAACACGGCGCCGACCGGGTTCTGTTTGCGAGCGACTGCCCCTGGTCCAATCCGATGGATGCGTTCCGCTATCTGGAGGGCATGAAACTTTCCGACGGCGAAAAGGAGAATATCTATGCCCGAAACGCACGCCGCCTGCTCGGTTTGTGAGGGGGAACGGACGGATTTGAAACTGCTCCGCGGGGGTTTCGCCCGGCCGGAGCGCGCTCAAAACGGCTCCTGCTGGGAGAAAGAGAGAAAACGGGAAAAATTCGCTTTGGGGAACCTTTTTTGATAAAACGCATAGGATGATAACGAAATGGAACAGAAAGGAACCAAAAAACGAAGGCATCTTTTGTTCATCCTAAAATCGAAAGGGGTTCAATATCGGATATGAGCATCATTGACTGTACCTCCCTGTGGTGTAACGGCGGCTGCGGCTCGTGGAACGGGAACGGGCGCGGCTTTGAAAACACTGTTTCGAATATCTCGAGCGGCTGCGGCTGCGGCCGCGAAGCGAATTTTAATAACTGCTGCTGTCGTGACTGCCGCTGCGGTTCGTCCTCGAACAACTGCCGCTGCTGTGACTGCGACTGCGACGACGGCGATTCGTTTGCTGGCGGCGCCTTCTGCGGCACCATCAACGGGACTTTCCGCTTCTTCTAATCAATTTGGCGATAAAACGCCCCCGGATTTAAATCCGGGGGCGTTTTAACCGGCATCAGACGAGCAGCGACTGCCAAACGGCAAAATAATGAAAGAGGCTTCCGCCGAGCACGAACAGATGGAACAGTTCGTGAAATCCAAGCGCTTTGGAGAGGTTCGGCCGTTTCACGGCGTAGATCACCCCGCCGACGGTGTAGGAGACGCCTCCCGCAGCCAATAGGGCAAGCACGGCTGGAGGCAGGCCCGAGAACGCCGAAGCGTCAAAGACGACCGCCCAGCCCATCAATAGGTATAAAAGGGTGCTCAATACTCGGGGCGCGCCGATCCAGCAGAGCTTTGCGAGGATTCCCGCCGCCGCGATCAGCCAGATGGTCAGGAGAAACCAGCCGCCGTGCGGCCAGGGCATAAACCGGAGGCAGATGGGGGTATAGCTCCCTGCGATCAGGACGTAAATCATCGCGTGATCAAGCTTTTTGAGCCTTGCGAGGACCTTCGCGGGCCCATTATAATAATGATAGATTCCGCTTGCGCCGTACAGCGCCACCAATGAACAGCCGAACACCAGGGCCGAGACGAGCATCGCCGCGCTTCGCGCCGGCGAGAGGGACCAGACAGCCAGGAGAATGAAAAGCCCGGCGAGAGACAGCGCCGCCCCGGCGAGATGGGTCATGCTGTTGACCGGCTCCCGTGCTCCGTGAATGAAGTTGGACATAAAGACTCTCCTCATGAAGACTGCAAGATATGGTTTCAATAACTATATTATATTATGCAAATATAAAAATTACAATCATAGAATGAAAAAAACTTGTGTTTCCGCCTTCTTTCATGTAAGATGAGGGCGAAACAATAAGGAGGTTCCAACATGAAGGAAGACGAGCTGATCCGGAGTGCGGCCGCAGCGGTAGCGGCGGAGGCCATGCTGCAACCGGAACAGATCCCGGCGATTGATCTATATATGGACCAGGTGATCACCGTCCTGGAACAGGGCATTGGGCGCAGCGGCCGCGAAGCGGACGAGCGGCCGATGACAAAGGCGATGATCAATAATTACACCAAGGGCGGCGTGATCAGGCCGGTCAAAGGTAAAAAGTATTCCAAAGAGCAGATTATCCAGCTCCTTCTGGTTTATTATCTAAAGGGCACGCTTTCGCTGCAGGATATCAAAGGGCTGATCGGCGGGCTTTCGGCTTGCGGCGGGGAGAAAGCCGCACAGCGCGCCTACCTGGCGCTGCTCCGCTGCCGGTCCGCGGCCGCGGAGCTGGCCCCGCAGGCTGCGGTGGAGATCGCCGCAAAGGCCGGGGGCGGTCCCGACGCGCGCACCTGCGCTATTTTTGCCTGCGCCGCTACGGCCGAACTGATGAGGCGCACCGCGCAGGCGCTGATCGACGGGGCCGAGGCGGAGCGGCGCGAAAAATAAAAGCCGCCTTTTTCAAGGCGGCCCTGTCAATCGGGACAGTGTTCCAGGACATCTTCAATTTTGCAGCCGAGTACGAAGCAGATTCGCGCGAGGATATCGAGATCCAGCCGTTCCAGGTTCCCTTTATATAACCGGTCGATGACCTCAAAACGAACGTCGACGAGTTTGGCGAGGCGGTTTCTGGAAATCTTTCTGTCGTCCATCACGTTTCGAAACTTCAGCTTAATGGTGCCGTAGTCGCGGTGATTAATGATGCTGTCCAAATCCTTCAAATCCAATCTGCCTCCTTTGACGACGAGCGGGGGATTTCCGTCAAATCACGCTGGGCGGCGTCGGTCCTGTCGGAATTTATGCGCAGATTTGCCGCCGTTTCGCTGTCGAATCAAAACTTTCTAAAACAATTCTAGAGACTGTCTGAGGACTTTACAATTCGGATATATAGAGTAACTATTCAAATAGTGATATTTTTTTGATTTTACTATTCATAATTAGCAATAAATTGTCGACTCGGGTCGAAAATCGGTTTGCAAGAGGAAACTTTAAAACGCCGCTCTACACGGATTAAAGTGTATATTTTCTAAAATAGATAAAGGGGAGTGGGACTTATTGTGGAAAAGGGGAAAAAAATTACGCCAGATCGGCTGCGGCGCGGTGCGGGGGCGCTGGCCTGCGTGATGTTTTTGATCGCGCTGTTGTCGTTTGGATATCCGATGATGAAAAAGAATTCGGTGATCCGCGATATTGGGGAATCGTCGATCGGCGAGATGCGCTCGTTCGCGCTGGCGGTTTCCCATTATGCGGACGAGGATCTTGAACAGCTCAGAACCAATCCGGCTGCGGACGCCGGATACCGGGACCTCTGCAGCCTGCTGGAGGAGGCGAAACGGAGCTTCGGCTACCACGACCTATACATCATTGCGAGGGAGTCGGCCGGCCGTTACGTCTACCTCGCCAGGGCTGGACAGGCTTCGGCCGCGGCGCCGGGAACGGAGTACCCGCTTGACGTCTACAAGGCGGGGAAGAAGACGCTGGAATCCATCTGCACCGGCAAGGCGGCTTATGGGTATGCAAAAGGATTTGCAACAACCAAAGAGCAGCAGACGGTCGTCGCCTCCTACCTGCCGCTCTATGGGAACGGATATTCCGTGGCGGCGCTGCTTGGCATCGACTCTGGGCCGGTCGACACCGCCTACCATATGATCGGGCCGGTCGACCTCTATGTCGTGGGGACAGCGGCGCTGCTGCTGATGGCGCTTGCGGTTGCTCTGCTGCTGATTCAGAACAGGATGCAGGAACAGAAACGGCTTGAGGAATACGCCGGCGCAGAGCTTGAGGGGATCGACCGCTGGTCAGACGCCGCCGGGGGGCCGGCCTTGAGGGGGGATATTCCTTTGGAAGAACCAGTTTCGCCTAACGCGCCGTCTGCGGAGTTGGGCGGAGAAACGCAAACGCCGGCGATGGAACCGAAGGCGCCCGCAACCCGGGAGGGGGATGGCGATGCCGGAACGGAACAATAGCTTTTACCAAAGGGTTTACCGCGAGGTACAGCGGATTCCGCGGGGAAAGGTCGCGACCTATGGCCAGATCGCGTTTTTGGCAGGAAGCCCGCGTGCGTCGCGGGTGGTCGGTTATGCGCTGCATGTCAATCCATCGCCGGGCGAGGCGATCCCCTGCCATCGCGTGGTCAACCGGTTCGGCGGGCTGGCCCCGGCCTTCGCGTTCGGCGGAGAGGGGCGCCAGCGGGCGCTGCTCGAATCGGAGGGGGTTTCCTTTAACAGGGAAGGGCTGGTTGATCTCGCCCGGTTTCAGTGGGACCCTTCTGAAGGGACGGCGGATTAGCCCGGCCCTTCTGCAATACACAAAAGCCCGCCTTCTGACGAAGGCGGGCCGTTTTATTGGGCTTTTCTGATGAGGGGAGGGGAGCTTCAGGCGCGCTTATCCATCGTGGTGAGCGGATCGACCCAGTTTCCATCCTTCTTCAGTTCGAAGTGGAGATGGCTGGGGAGCGCAGATTCCGAGGGGATATAATCGACCGTCCCGAGCTTTGCGCCCGTCTTGACAGCGTCGCCCTTCTTCACCGCGACGTTCTTCGCGAGGCCGCAGTAGATCGAAACAAGGCCGTCGGCGTGCTCGACTTCAACGACGTTGCCCCAGAGGGGGTCGTTGCGCACATCGATGACAGTTCCCGCCGCGACCGAAACGACTTCCGCACCGGCGTCCGCCTTGATATCAATGCCGTTGTGGGTGCGCCAGTCGCCGAGGGTTTCGTTCTTCACCAGCTCTTTGTTCGAGAAATCGGCGAAAATCTCACCATTGTTCGGCAGCACGAATTGCAATTTCGGAGAGGACACCGGTTCGCCAGATTGTTCTAAGCCCGTTTCGGATGCGGCGGGCTCCGTAGAAGAGGACGGCTGCTCTTGCGGCTGTGAGGAGGAGGGCAGCGGCTTTTCGATACCGGACTGCGTCTGGCCGGCCTCCTCCAGCTGAGGGAAACCCCATTGTTCCTCCTGCGGGGGAAGCTGCGCGATGTTTTGGGGCTTGGACTGTTCGACGTCCCCGACGGTGTTGTTGACAGCGAGCCAGGCGGCGGTTCCGGCGCCGGCCAGACAGAGCGCAAGCACCAGATAGAAGCCCTTACCGCTTAAAAAGCGGGTGATTTTGTGATCTGAAGATTGATTATTTGACATAAATAGCACCTCCGCCCATAGTTTGAGCCGGAGGCGCCAAAGTTATGCTGATCCATTCAAAAATTGTGAGGGAAAGGGGAACGAATGGTTACGGCCGCAAAGCCGCGCCGGACAGCCGCCTGACGGCCAATGAAGCGAGCGCAAAGCCGGCGGCGGGCGGGACGAACGGCGAGCTGGTCGGCGGGTGGCGGCCGTTTTCGCCATCTTTGGCGATGGTGAGCCGGACCGGCGGCTCGAGGGAATAGACCACGTCGAGGCGTTCAACGCCGCGTTTTTTCAGCTCCCTCCGCATGACCCGTGAGAGCGCGCAGCCGCACCCCGCGGTGTCCGCAATATCCCCCGTCCGAAGGAGGGTGGGATCGAGCCGGCCGCCGGTGCCCATCGACGAGACGAGCGCAATGCCGCGCTGGGCGCAGCCTTCGGCGAGGGCGAGCTTGGCGGTGACGGTGTCTATGCAGTCCGCAACCGCATCTGGGACGGGGTCGAAGAGCAGGGCGAGATTTTCGGGAAGGATGAACTGCGTCAAGACCTCGAACTCGCCGGCGGGATTGATTGACAGGAGCCGTTCGCGCAGCGCCTCGGCCTTTGGCCGGCCAAGCGCGGGACGGGACGCGATGAGCTGTCGGTTGAGGTTTGACTCCCTGACCGCGTCGCTGTCGACGAGAAGCAGACGCCCGACGCCGCAGCGGCAGAGCGCTTCGGCGCAGGCGGAACCGACCCCGCCAAGCCCGACAACGGCGACTCGCTTTCCGGCGAGCAGGTTGAGGACCCGTTCCCCTTCCCCGGGGCCGAGCAGGCCGTCGAAGAGGGCTTCGGTCCGCCGGGTCCAGCGTTCCATTCCAAAACGCCTCCTTTCGTATGATATCCCAATCCCCGCACGGCGGACCGCCGGCGTGATTGATCAGGATTCAGGACAATAAAAAAAACCCCGCCATGCCGTTCCCCCACCGATATAAAACCCCGTTTTTACACAGGTTGGGCGGGCGCCCGGCGGCTTCACGCTCCCTTCGTCCGCCCGGAGGCGGGAGGTCTGCATTTGTCCGCAGGAGACGCTGGTTCCCATAAATTTATATTGTCGGATTATACAAGGCGGGGGTGGCGCACACAGCAGGGATCGGGAAGGCGCCGGTCAATGTTCGTGGTGTTCGCAGCCGCAGCTGCATTCGCCGTCTTCGTCCTCAAATTCATAAACGCCTTCGAGACGCTCCATAAATTGATCGGAGACGCGGCCAAATTCCTCTTCGTCCTCGATGGGTTCAAGGAATTCCTCTTCGTTTTCAACGACGACCTTTAGCACGACCAGCTCGCCGGAATCTTCGAGGACGTCCTCGGGCTTTTCGGCGCAGGGGATCAGGGCCATATAGCGGTTATCTTCAAACTCCATGATATCCGCGATCTCGAATTCATGTTCGTGACCGTCTTCGTCCACTAAAGTCAGGATATCCGGGCCGTAGTCGTTTTCATTTTCAGGCAACTTGAGATCAGCTCCTTCTCGTATCATTGATTCTAGTGTAAGGCATTGGAGCGGGGATGTCAACAAAAATGCCGTCGAAAGGAGAAAACCCGTCCGCATTAGCTTAACCGGAGATTGGCCTGCCATCCAAAAAGAAAGTTTAGTCGACGTCGATTTTTTCGCCGGTAAAATACATGGTATAGGATCCCTTTGCGACCAGTTTCTGCGCGTCGTCAAAGATTTCAACGTCGTAAACGCCGGTGGTGCGCCCGCGCCGGACCTCCCGGGCGACCGCCCGGAGCTTGGTCCCGGTTCCGGGCAGCAGATAGTTGAAGTTTCCGGAAAGGGTGACGCAGGACACGCCGTGGGAGTTCGCCGCGACGCCGGCCGCCGTGTCCCCGAGCGCGTAGAGAAGGCCGCCGTGGACGGTTTGTCTGGGGTTGAGGCATTCCGGCCGGATCGGGAGATCAACCTCGGCGAAGCCCTCTTCGACGTGAACGCAGATGAAGCCGCAGTGATGGTTAAATCCATTGTCTTCATTGTAGCGGCGGAACAGTTTTTCAAATTTCATGGCTGATCATCTCCTGGATATTTATCAGATTCTTGGGGTTCTTCCGGAGGCGGAAGCGTCTCCAGCCTTTCAAGCAGTTCGGAAAGGGGGGCCTCGCTCTGCGGCTGCGGCTTGCTTTTTCCCTCAAGCCCACGGGGTTTGGCGAATAGGCCCGCAGTCCCGAGATAGAGAAGGAACAACCCCATCCCGGCGAGCGAGACAAGAATGCCCGCCCGAAGGCCGGGGGTTTGATATTCGAAGCGGATGACCGAGGGCCCTTCCGGGACGCGGACCGCCATAAAGCCGATATTTGCCTTTTCGATTACGGCGGGTTCGCCGTTGACCGTCGCGCGCCAGCCCTTGTCGAAGGGGACCGAGAAGAACATCAGCATCTCCTTGGGGAGGTCGGCCTCGGCGGTAAAGCCGCGGTTATCGATTTCGAACGACAAGCAGGAGAAAGCCCGGCGGCGGTCAAGCGCGGCGTCGGTCCCGTCGGCGGAGAGAAGGAAACGGTCGTACTCGGTTAGCGGCTCGCAGATGTCCATATTCCGGATCAGCGCGTCATCCTCCAGGTAGAGGGCGGAGAGCATATAGCGGGTCAAAAGCTCGCCCGAAAGCTGCGCACGGATCGAACCGCCGAACGCCTCGTCGTAGGCGAAGCCCATTGGAAGCCAGTTTTCGTTCTCGTAGATGTTAAAATCGTTCTGGGTGTCCCAATAGCGGTAACCGCTCATCGGTTCCTGCTCGTCGGCGCCCGCGTCGATGAACAGCCATCGGACCGAGAGGAGCGAGCGGAGCGCCTCGTATTCCACGGGCGGTTTTGAGGAGACGTCGCGCTTGATGCCGACGGCGGGATAGAATTCCATGATCGAAGCGGGGACGATGGAATGAAACGTCTGGATATTTGGCAGGAACCAGAACATCCCGAGGTTGTCTGTGCAGTCGTAGAGATCGCTCCGCGCAAAGCCGTCGTCCGGCAGGCTGATCTTATCCCGACCGTTGATGGCGTGGTCGATAAACCAGCGGTCATACCGCGGGGTGTTTTTTCCGATGATGATGAAGAAGATCGTAAACGGGACGATCACCGCGACCATCATCCCGGCGGCGACCCGCGTGAAACGCTCCCGGTTCCGGTAGAGATGGATGAGATAATAGGTCAGCAGCAGGCAGATCAGCGAGACGCCGACATAGACCCAGAACCGTTCCGGGTACTGCTCCAGCCCGATCTGGATCCTGCTGCCGATGCCGAACCGCTCGAGCGAGATCCCGCCCTCTGCAACCTTCTTTGGGGACAGGCCGACCGCCGCGGCGATGAAGATAGTGAAAAACGCGGTCAGTCGGATGCCGCCCTTCCAATCAAACTCCTCCCGCTTTTCGAGCGCGGCGGCAGTCGCGGCGCACATCAGCAGGATCGGCATGTAAAACCATCTGGCGTAGTAGGAGTGATTGAACAGGACGAACAGCGAATTGAAAACCGGGATGCAGGCGAGGACCATCGAGAGGATGATCATCCGCTTTAAAAAATCGCGCTTTCTGGTCCGCAGATACGCAAAAACGCCGCAGGACGAAAACAGAGGGAGCCAGGCCGAGAGCGAGGACCATTTCGCGCCCATCTCCGGGAAAAAATTCGGCTGGCTCGGCAGCTCCGGCGGGAAGAACAGGCTCTGGATGATTGCCGGGAGACGCTGGTTATAGCCGTAAATCCACATCAGCCATCCGGTCAGAAGATTGTCCGAGGTGGTCCGGGGGTTTCCCATGATCGCGAGGACCGAGGGAAGCAGCAGGAACATCGCCATCATGACGCCGAGAACCGATTCGAACGCGATGCGCAGGAACTTCCGGACGGTGATCGGCCATCCGCCGGTCACGATCCGCACAACGACATAGAACAAAACAAAGACGACCTCGCCGATGAAGAACCAGTAATTGACCAGACAGTTGAGCGCGACCGTCAGTGCGAAGAACCCGCGGCGGTTGTTTTCGACCAGCTCCTCAAGCGTGACCAGCAGGAGCGGAAAGAAGACCGCGACCTCATGGAAGTGGTTGAAGAAGATGTTGAAGGTCATAAAGCCCGAGAACGCATAGAGGAGCGAGCCGAGGACCGCATAACTTCTTTCGGTGACAAACCGCTTGATGAACCAGTAGGAAGTCAGCGCGCTGCATGCGGTTTTCAGGATTAGAAGAGGTCCCATCAGATGGGGGACGAACTCGTTTGGAAACGGAAGGGTCAGCCAGAAAAACGGGGAAAACAACAGATAGAAGCTGTAGGAGCCGATGAAATTCGCCCCGAGGTCGGTGTTCCAGTTCCAAAAGAGGTTCCCGCTCCGGACCGCCTCGTGCGCGAGCCGGTAAAACGGGATCTGCTGGACGTTGAAATCGCCGAGGAAGATGAAATATCCCCGGTTGTAAATCAAAAACGGCACGAAGAACAGCGCGGCGATGAGGAACGCCAGTGCAAATGCGCGAAGATCGTATCGTTCTGCGGTTTTTTTGGAAATCATACTTTCACCTCTTTGGAGCTGACGCGCTTTGGCGGTCCAACAGCAAGTTATATGATACCATGTCCGCAGAGCGGACATGGTATCATTGGCCATCAAAAGGCGGTTGCCGCACGGCGGCGGGCCGTTGCCCATAAAGCGTATCATAACCGCCATGCGGTTATGATACCACAAATTGACGCAAAAAGGCAGGAAATTTTTCCTCTTTACAAAATCACGGCGCCTGCGGTGATATAATAGCCTCATACGGTCTGCGGGCCTGGGACCTGAGGCGGCGCCGGCGTTTTCGGACGCTCCGGCTTCAAACGGCTTTCTTTTTGACGATAACGAGGTGGTTATTTTGCGCGGTTTTTTTGCAATGCTTTCCAGAATGAAATACATCGGCCGATGGGGGCTGATGCGGTGCCTGAGGACCGAGACGCTCAGCGAACACACCCTCGAGACGGCGATGCTGACCCATGCGCTGATCGCCATTGGCAGAGCGCGGTTCGGCTGTGCGCTCGACGAGGGCAGGGGCGTCCTCTATGCGCTTTACCATGACTGCGGGGAGATCCTCACCGGCGACCTGCCGACCCCGATCAAATACCACGACCCGGGCATCCGCGCGGCGTATCAGGCGATTGAGCGGCAGGCGGGGGAACGTCTGCTTGGGATGCTTCCGGGGGAACTTCAGGGGAGCTTTCGCCCCTATCTTACCGAGGGCGGGGATTCGGCGGCCTACCGCCCTTATGTCAAGGCGGCCGATAAGCTTTCGGCGCTGATCAAATGCGAGGAGGAGCTTGCGGGCGGGAACCGCGAATTTCAAAGCGCGCGCGAGGCGATCCTTCGGAGCGAGGCGCTTTCCCTCCCGGAGGCGCAGGTCTTCCTGCGGGAATATCTCCCTGCCTATACCCTGACGCTCGACGAGGTGGAGGGCGGCGCGCGCGTGTGAGTATGATTCGAGGCCCGGCCGCTTGCAGGGAATTGAAAAACATGCTATTCTGAAATAAAAACATACCATTCAAGGGCGCTATTGGAGACGGGGGCGCACCCCGGCTTTTTCAATGGTGAAAGACCTGCTAATAAAAGTCAAGTGGAAATTTCAAAATATTGAATTCGAGAAAAAGGGCATACGAAATCAGGCCGCTGAACAATTCAAAATTGAAAGGGCGGCCGGCCAAGGAGGCATTTGGTATAGGTT
>DVKH01000037.1 GCA_018716105.1 Candidatus Fimivivens faecavium
TTATAGGGCACGGCAAGGGGAAAAGCAAGAGGGAAATGTAACCGAAATGTAATAACTATGGCAAAAAAGCATAAGATAAGGGATTAAACAGAAGACAAATAGAGCAAAAACCGCAAAACCCGGCCTGGAAATACGCAAAATAGATTACAAAATGTCATAAATCGAAAGCGCGCGATTTCGCTCCCTTCCCACGCTTCCCTCTCCTCTTCCACTCCGCCCTTCCCTTTCCAATTTAAAACAGGAAGCGCCAAAGGCGCTTCCTGTTTGGCTCGATTTAATTTGGCGCCGCGCCAACGCGGTTGATGAGAGTCCGGACCGAAAGGGCGAGGCCCGCGTTCTCCGGGCTTTTCAAATCCGGATCGGAACTGAGCAGTTCGGCCGCGGTCTGCTGCGCTTCGGCCAGGAGCGAGGCGTCGGAAAGCAGGCCGGCGTTTTCGAGGCCGGGGAGGCCGTGCTGACGGCTTCCGAAGAAATCGCCCGGGCCGCGCAGGCGAAGATCTTCTTCCGCGATCTGAAAACCGTCGTTGGTTTTGCAGATGACGCCGAGCCTTTCGCGCGCGGCTTCTCCACGCGCGTCGGATATGAGAATACAGAAGGACTCATAAGCGCCGCGCCCGATCCGCCCGCGGAGCTGATGAAGCTGACTCAGACCGAAGCGGTCCGCGTTTTCGATCAGCATCACCGCCGCGTTCGGCACGTCCACGCCGACTTCCACAACGGTGGTCGAGACAAGGAGCTGAATCTCGCCGCGGGAAAAGGCGCTCATCACGGCCTCCTTTTCCTTTGGACGCAGTTTGCCGTGCAGGAGCCCGACCGTATATCCCGCGAACGCGCCGTTGGCCAGTTCCTCTGCAACCGCAGAAGCGGAAGCGAGGTTGTCCGGCGTTTCCTCGGTTTCTTCGACCAGCGGGCAGATCAGGTAGGCCTGACGGCCCTCGTCCAGCCTGTCACGGAGAAAACCAAATGCGCGCTCCCGTTTTCCGCTGTCGATTCGATAGGTTTTGACCGGCTTTCGGCCTTTCGGCAGTTCCCGGATGATCGAAACATCCAGATCGCCGTAGAGGATCAGCGAAAGGGTGCGCGGGATCGGGGTCGCGCTCATAACAAGGGTATGAACCGGCTCCGACGCGCAGCCGGACGCTTTGTTTGAAAGCCCCGCGCGCTGTGCCACGCCGAACCGGTGCTGTTCGTCGGTGACCGCGAGGCCAAGGTTTTGAAATATGACGTCCCCGCTCAGGAGCGCATGGGTTCCGGCCACTAGTCCAATTTCGCCCGCGGCGAGGGCGCAGGTGATCTCCCGCCGCGCCCGGGCGCCGGTCGAGCTGGTAAGGCAGGCTACGCGGATGCCGAACGGGGAGAAAAGCCCGGAAAATGTTTTGGCGTGCTGTTCGGCGAGGATCTCGGTCGGCGCCATCACCACGGCCTGCCCGCCGTTTTGGATGACCGCCCAGGCGGCCGCGGCCGCCACCAGCGTCTTGCCGGAGCCGACGTCCCCCTGTACAAGCCGGTTCATCAGAGCGCCGCTTTCGAGGTCGGCCAAGATCTCATCGGCGGCTGTTTTTTGGCCGCCGGTCGGCGTGAACGGGAGGGAGGCCCAGAACGGCGCGAGATCGGTTTTTGGGAGCGGCGGGACCGAAACCCTGGCGTTTCGTCCCCGGATGGCCGTCATCGCGAGGGAGAACACCAGCAGTTCTTCCAGGACAAACCGGCGTCTCGCGTTCCGGCATTCTTCAAAGGAACGGGGAAAATGAATCGCGCGCAGCGCCTGCTCAAGGGGGGGAAGGCTGTGCCGCGCCAGGACGGACGCGGGAAGGGTTTCCGGGATCCTGCCGATCTCGTCGAACGCCCGGCCCAGGTCTTTTCCGATGGTGCGGGAGGTGAGCCCCGCGGTGCTGGGATAGACCGCCATCAGCCTTCCGGCCATTTCCGGCGGCAAGACCTGCGGCGCGCGCATCTCACGGCGTAACAGATTCCCGGCGAGCTTTCCATAGAAAAGATAGGTTTGGCCGGCCTTCAGCGCCTCTACAGCGAAGCGATTGTTAAAGAAGGTGAGTTCCAGCGCAACGCCGTCCGCATGCGCAGAGACTTTAAAAACAGAAAGGCCTTTTCGGATGCGCTGTTCCTTCGATTTGAAAAGAATTTCGGCTTTAACGGCGCAGATCTCGCCGGGCTGCATCCCGGAAAGGCCCTTTGGTTCGGTGAGGTCGATATAATCCCGCGGAAGGTGGAACAGCAGGTCACGCACCGTTTCGATACCGAGCTTATGGTACAGCTCGGCTTTCTTTTCGCCGACGCCCTTGATATAGCGGACGCTGTTCTGCAGCTCCGGCATTTCCACGCCTCCCTTTCTGCTTGTTTACCAAGTATACCAAATTCTGGCCGGAAAGTCACGGCCCCATGCGCAGGCCCCCCAATCCGGATCCCGCGGAAATGGATGGAAGCATTCCCTGTAGGAATGGGCTGAGCAGAAATGGGCGTTTTTTAGAGCCGTCCCTTGACTTGACGGCTCCAAGAGTATTGTTTTCATATCCAGTAATGCCGGCCATGCTGACAAGACAAAGAAAAGGCGGTGACGCCTCTTCATCGCTGGCTTTTTCATAGGGGTGCAATGAAAAACCACCCGCTTCCCGGCGAGTGGTTTTTGGCTTTTCGGTTCGCTGCCCGATTGGAAACGGCGCATTTTAAGCGCATTGCGGCAGCACCATGCAATATTGTTTGAGTGCGAGGGGTTCTTCAACGATCTCGAACAGCTGGAAACCGTAGTGCTCGTACATGCCGACATTTTTTTCGTTGTGCGTCTCCAGCGATACCGCGAGCCGGTACCGGCGGGCGTAGCCGATGACAGCCCGCATCAGCTTTGAGGCGACGCCCTTTCCATGCATCGAGGGCCTGACGGCGAAGTAGACGATATGAAGCCTGCGGTCGGTGCCGATGCCGTCGGTCCAGCAGGAATTGAGATAGTCTTTTCCTTTTACGAAGTTCCAGAAGGTCTTCATTGAGGGATCGTCGCGGATCAGGGTTAAGTAGGTTTTCAGCAGGTAAAAGATCTCGGCCGCATAAAAGCGAAGCGGGTCATACGGCTCCGTTTCGTCGGATACGACGATGATGCCGTTGAGATCCGGGGAGTCCGCGTAAATTTCACAGCTTTCAAATAGTTCATCCAAGTCACATCGAAACAGCTCTGGCAGCAGTTTCCGGCGAATTTCAGTCTGCGGGATCAGCTGTTGGTAGAGAGGGTCCTGATGGAAGCAGCCGCTTAAAAGCGCTTGCAGCTTTTCAATATCCTTTTTCTCTACGCGGTATAGTTGCCTGGTATCCAAAATTTCACTCACCTTTTTATCTGTAGACACGATTGTTGTTTGGTGAGTTTTACTAGTTCATAATTCCACCCCTTGTCGTAATTTGCCAGAAGTCAGGGTGGGTATTTCGCCCGATCTCAGGGGAAATACCCTGTGATCTTGGACTGCCCGCGCATCGCGCGGAACCAAACGGCCGCCGCCGTCTGTACTATAGTTATTATATCATCGGGCCGGCCGCAAAGTAAAAATGCGCCTGCCGCATCTTTGCGTAAAAAAGCTTTGGGCGTTTTGCATTTTTTGTTTTGGCTGCCGGCGTTGCTCGTGCACGCTCTTTATTTCACGGTTTTGCTTCTGTTTGCTCTTACGGCGGGAATCACCGCTTCTCCGCGGCCGGGGGCTGTTTATTCTATGTGAGGCGAAGTCAAAAGGGTTCTTGGGGCTGTCGGGGCGGAAATATTCCCCTGTTCCTCTGTCGTTAATATAAGGCACGGCTCCGGCCGGAAAACCGTAGACAGATATAAAAGGGGGGCTTTGAAGGCGCATGCGCTCTGGGGAGCTCTCAAGACGGCAAAAAACCAAAGCTGGGTAGGCCCCGCCCGCAGCATTGACAACGGCGGCCTCATTGGGACGGCATCCCCGGGTCTCTGTAAACCGGCGGTTCGGTTTTGAGGACATGAAACCTGGAAAGGCCCCTGGCTGCCGTGGGCGGCCAACCCGCAGCGTCATATTGTTTTGGAAATAAGAAACAGCCCGTCAGAATTTCAGACGGGCTGTTTCTCCTGGTGAGCCATCGGAGAATCGAACTCCGGACACCTTGATTAAAAGTCAAGTGCTCTGCCGGCTGAGCTAATGGCTCTCAAACGCTTTACTAGTATAGCAATGTCCAGATGGTTTGTCAAGTTCTGTTTTATTTTTCTGGAATATGCGGGAAGACGGCCGCATAGGGGCGGCTTTTGAAAGTATGCCCGCGCTGAACAAAATTATCAGCGAAAGGGGCGGATCGAAACCGGATACGCCCCCTTTGCGCTAACCGAATCGCTCCAACAGCGCTTTTGCGGTCGGCTGGAGATAGACAATCCAAAACGCGCCCGCCCATAGAACCGCAAGAAGGATTGCGGCGGCGGCCCCCGTTTTTTGAGAGAACCGTTCCACGCCCTTATCTCCGGCAAGCTTGATTGCGGCGAGCAGGGCGAGGCCGAACAGCGAGATCAGAAGCCCCGCGTTCAGGCCGGGCGGCGAAAACCGGATGGTCAGGAGGTTTTGCCCGCTCTGAAGCGGAACGGCTGTCAGAAAACCGAAAACCCGCCTGCACTCCACGGGAGAATCGTTGATTTCAATCGAGAGCCCGTGCTCATAGGGAATTGGGATGAGCGCCCAGAGCCCGTCTGTTTCGGAAGAAATGCTCCCCGCCCAGCCGTTTGCGGCCGGGGAAAGATCCAGCGCTGGAAAGCGTCCGGCCAGTTCGCCAAAGCCTTCGGCCGAAAGCGCGTAAACCCCAAACGAGGACGCCTGAACGGGCCGCTTGACGACGGCGGTAATTTCAACACGTTCCCCGGCGTGGAAGGTCCCGAGTTCAATCAAACCGTTCGACGACTGGGTTGGATAGAGTTTGGAAGCTTCTTCGCCGTTGACCAGTATGCGGAGCGCGTGATAATAGGGTTCCGCAAGACGGATGCCCGGGCGGTCGAAGCAGTCGAAGTAGAGGACGGAGGTTTCGTCCATCACAAAACGCCAGGTGAGATACGCCGGCGCGGAGCCGCTCGGCTCAAGGGCAGCCGGGCCTTTTTCCTGGGGCGTCTGCGTGACGCCGAGCAGGGCGCTCGGTTCGATCTTTCGCACCAGCGCGGAGCTTTGGCCGGTGAGCTGCTCCAAAATCCAGTCGCCGGTCAGCGCCCGTTCCACCTCCGTTTCCGGGAGTTCGGTGTTCAGGCGCTCTTCCGGCACGGCGATGAGCGGCGCGGAAAACGGGAGCCTGGAAATCCGATACCCGCCGTTGTCGTAGACGCTTTCCTCAAAGCCCTCCGGCAGCTTCTCCTTGGAATCCGTCCGCTCGATGCGATACCGGTTTCCGAGCAGCCAGTCGGTGATCAGGGTCCCCCCGTGCGAGCCGATTTCCATCCAATAGGCGGAGTAACCGAGTTTGGCCATCCCCTCCCGGACATTTTTGCCGCTCAGGGACGTGTAGTGCGACATGGTGGGATAACCGATCGCCCCGATCAGGTTGACGTCGAAGAGCTTCGATTCGGTTTTCACCCGGTAAAACGCGGCGTCGCCGATCCTCCCCGAAAGATCGGTCACCCACGGGAACCAGGCGGTCTGCCGGGAGGCGGAGCCAAGGTAGACGAACGAATGGAACCCGCCCTCCAGCACCACCAGCGCGGCGAGGAGGACCGAAAACGCCGTCCGGCGGATGGCGCCGTTTCGAACCATAAAGCAGAGGAAGAAATAGCTGACCGCCGCGGCGGCGAAAAAGAAAAAAACGAGGGAATAGGATTCTTCTGTTTCGGAGAGGCGGCGGGTATAGGTGGTGAGCTCATGATACCGGTATTTGAACAGGATCGAGCCGGCGACGGCGGGCAGAAGCAGGGCCCCGGCGGCGAAGAAGGCGCCGGAACGCGGCGCGGCCTGGCGCAGCGGAGCCTGTTCTTTGAGTTCCAGCAGGGCCTCTGCGGTGAGGGCCAACCCCGTAAACACGGTCAGAAAACCGTAACGGATTGGAAACGCCTGGTAATCCCCGGTGTGCCAGACCCGGTTGACCGGCTCCCAGAGCGAAGGGATCAGCAGCAGCAGAAACAGGATCCGCAGCGGCAGCCGGGAGCGTTCCCGCAGGTTCGACGGCGTAAAAACAAACGGCAGCGCGGCAAACAGGGCGGCTGTACAGAACAGAAACGCCCAGGTCGTGTGAACCGGCGCGAGCAGCGGCGTGAGCCCGGCGGAGAGCTCGGCCGTCCTGGCGGAATCGAGATACTGATAAAACGCGGGCAGCCAGACAAACGCGGACAGGAGCATGGCCGCAGCGGCGCCGATGCCGAGCCGCGCGGCTGCGGCCCGGGCTTCCTTCCGGTCGGATCCAAACGCGAGAAAAAGGCCCGACGAGAAGATCAGGAACAGAACCGTGCAGTAGCTGATGTAAAAATTCACGATGACCGAAAGCGCGAGCATGATGGTGAAAAACAGAACCGGCCCGCCGTCAAATACGCGGAGGAAGGACCAGAGCAGCAGCGGGAACAGGATCATCGCGTCGAGCCAGCCGGTGATCTGATAGAACATCATCGTATAGCCGCAGAACGCATAGGCGGTGGAGAGCGCGCACCGCTCCGCCGCGTCCAGCGCCGGGAACCGGAAGCGGAAAAACAGCCACGCGGTCTGGGCGCAGGCGGCGATCTTGACCAGCGTCAGGATATTCATGAAAAAAAGCATCCCGCGCGGTTCGAAAAAGACCGACAGGAATGAGAACGGGCTTGAGAGGTAGTAGAACAGGACGCCCCAGAAATTCATTCCGCCCGCGTTCGCGCGCGAATAGAGCAGGGAACCGTTCCCGGCGACCGCATCCCGGAATTCCATCATCAGCGGCGCGATCTGCTGCCCCATGTCCCCCCATGCGAGGGTGTTTTCCCCAAACGGCCAAAGCCCCGCCTGGCGATAGACGGCGAGCAGCGTCAGGCAGACCAGAAGGGGAGGTACAATGCATTCAAATTTTCGGATGGTTTGTTTCATAGAGGCGCTCCCGGAAGGGTTTTTGAAAAGAACATATATTCGAAAAAGACGCTGAAACCATTTGCTTTCCGCTGAAAAAACCTGTATAATAAAATCAGCAAACGATGCGGAGGTTAAAGCTGCGATGTCAGATAAGGAAAAAGCACTGGAAACGGCACTGTCCCAGATCGAAAAGCAGTTCGGAAAAGGCGCGATCATGCGGCTTGGGCAGACCAGCTCGCTCAATGTCGAGGCGATTCCGACCGGCTCCATCGCGCTCGACGCTGCGCTTGGCATCGGCGGCGTGCCCAAGGGCCGGATCATTGAGATTTTCGGCCCGGAGAGTTCCGGCAAAACGACCGTCGCGCTGCATGTCGTCGCGGAGGCGCAGAAGCGCGGAGGCGACGCGGTCTTTATCGACGTGGAGCACGCGCTCGACCCGGTCTATGCCGCCGCGCTCGGCGTGGACATCGATTCGCTCCTCGTCAGCCAGCCGGACACCGGCGAGCAGGCGCTTGAAATCTGCGAAGCGCTTGTGCGCTCCGGCGCGATCGACGTCGTCGTGATCGACTCGGTCGCCGCGATGGTGACCCGCGCGGAGATCGAGGGCGAGATGGGCGATTCCCACGTCGGCGTGCAGGCCAGGCTGATGAGCCAGGCGCTGCGCAAGCTCACCGGCGCGATCTCGAAATCCAACTGCGTCGCGATCTTTATCAACCAGCTCCGCGAAAAAATCGGCGTCATGTACGGAAACCCCGAGACGACGCCGGGCGGCCGCGCGCTCAAGTTCTATTCTTCCGTCCGACTTGATGTGCGCAAGACTGAGGCGCTGAAAAGCGGCGGCGAGGTGATTGGAAACCGCACCCGCGTCAAGATCGTGAAGAATAAGGTCGCGCCGCCGTTTAAAGAAGCCGAGTTTGACATCATGTACGGCGTGGGCATCTCGAAAGAGGGCGAAGTGCTCGACCTCGCGGTGAAGTACGACGTGATCAACAAGAGCGGCGCATGGTTCAGCTATAAGGATGCCCGCCTTGGGCAGGGAAGAGACAACGTCAAGGAATATTTTAAACAGAATCCCGAGCTTTTTGAGGAGATCTCCGCCCAGGTTCGGGAAAAAGTGAACCAGGCCGCCAATGAAAAGGCGGCGCCGCCGAAGAAAACCCCGATCCGCCCGGCGGCGGGTTCGGCGAACGTCGACGTCGAGGTTGAAAAGTAGCCGATATGGTGGTGACGGATGCCGTGCGGACACGCCGCGGGAGGATCGCCATTTCGGTCGACGGGGAATACCGCTTTTCCCTCCCCGCCGGACTCTGGGCCGAGAGCGGCCTTTTCGTCGGGGAGCAAACCGATGAGGCGGCGCTCGGCGCGGTTCTCTCCCGCGCACAGGAGGAGCAGGCGAAGCAGCGCGCGTTTTCGCTTCTTTCCGCAAGGGAATACACGGAAAAGCGCCTGACGGAAAAGCTTGCGGAAAAGGTCCCGCGCGAAGCCGCCGCCGCGGCCGCGGCCCGCATGCGGGAGCTGGGATTGGTCAACGACGGCGATTACGCCGCGCGCCTCGCCCGCGATCTCTATCATCTCCGCGGATTTTCCCCGAAACGCATCGGGTATGAGCTTGTCAAACGGGGCGTCGGCCGGGAGGCGGCCGAGGCGGCGCTTTCTCAGTTCGAAGACGGGGACGAGGCGGGGCGCGCCGCCGCGTTTCTTCGGAAGAAGTACCCCGATCTCACGGAGGAGAAGATGCGCCGGCGCGCCGTGGCCGCGCTCCGGAGAATGGGCTATGGCTGTGAAGCGATCCGCGCCGCGCTCGCCCAGGTCCGGAACGGGGACGCCGGGGATGGATGGGAATGAGCGTTTGGGCTTAACCGCGGCCGGGTTCCCGGCCGCGGCTTTCCATTTGCCTCCGGTTGTCTTCCGGCGGCGAATGTGGTATGATAACCGCATCCATTGGGACTTGCCCGTCCGTACTGCCGGAAGCGGATGAGCGAAGATAAACAGTTTTCGATCCGATGAAATACCGTTTCCAGGCCTGTATACCGGGCGGGGACGGCGGAAATGGAGATATCGATTCATATGAGCCAAAAGACCATCGGCCTTGTTTCGCTTGGCTGTTCCAAAAATCAGGTTGACGCGGAGCGGATGCTCGCCGCGCTCCGGCGGGAGGGCTTTCGTATTTCAGGCGACCCCGCCGAATGCGACGCGGTGATTGTCAATACCTGCGGCTTTATCGAGGACGCGAAGCGCGAATCGATTGAGAGCATCCTCGAGTTCTGCAAGAGAAAGAACCAAAAGCTCCGCGTGGTCGCCGTGACCGGATGCCTTGCGGAGCGGTACCGGGACGAACTCGCGGCCGAGATTCCGGAAGCGGACGTCGTGCTCGGAATCGGCTCAAACGGGGAGATCGCGGGGGCGGTTTCGCGCGCGCTTTCGGGCGAGAGGGTCGTATCGTTCGGCGAGAAGACGGCGCTGTCCCTCACCGGGGACCGCATCCTCGCGAACGCGCCGTATTTCGCCTATTTGAAGGTCGCGGAGGGCTGCGACAACCGCTGCGCCTATTGCGCGATCCCGTCGATCCGCGGCCGGTTCCGGAGCCGCCCGATTGAGGACGTGGTCGAAGAGGCGAGGCGCCTCGCGGATGAGGGCGTGGTCGAGCTCAACGTCGTCGCCCAGGACACCACCCGCTATGGCGAGGACCTCTATGGAAGGCCGATGCTGCCGGATCTGATTCGGGAGCTCTGCAAAATTGAGAAGATCAGGTGGGTCCGGCTGCTGTACTGCTACCCCGACCGGGTCACCGACGAGCTGATCGAGACGATCGCCTCCGAGGAAAAGGCGGTCAAATATATCGACCTTCCACTCCAGCACATCAGCGGCCGGGTTTTAAAGTCGATGAACCGGCGCGGGGACGCAGCGCTGATCCGCTCTGTGCTCAAAAAGCTGCGGGAGCGTATCCCGGACGTTGTGATCCGGACCACCTTCATCGCGGGGCTTCCGGGCGAAACCGAGGAAGAGTTCCTGGAGCTGCTGGACTTCGTCGACGAACAGGCTTTTGAGCGGCTCGGCTGTTTCGCCTATTCCGCGGAGGAGGGCACCCCCGCCGCCGCGATGGAGGGACAGATCGAAGAGAGCGTAAAGCTCCGCCGCGCCGAACTCGTCATGGAGCGCCAGCTTTCGGTTGCGGAGCGTTTTTCCCGTTCGCTGACCGGAAGAACGCTGACCGTCCTGACCGAAGGCTGGGATCCGGAGAACGGCTGCTATGCCGGGCGAAGCTATATGGACGCGCCCGACATCGACACCAGGGTGTATTTCACCTCCCGCGAAAAGCTTTTGCCGGGCGAGTTCGCCGAAGTGCTGATTGAGGGGAGCGAGGGCTACGACGCCGTCGGTTCCCGACTGGAGGCGAGCCTATGAATCTGCCAAATAAACTGACCATGTTCCGGGTCGCGCTGATCCCGGTTTTTGTCTGGCTGATGCTGTCCCGCGTTTTTTACTGGAAGTTCCTCTATGCGTTGATCGTTTTTGCGGCCGCGTCGATTACCGACTATCTCGACGGCCATATCGCCCGGCGGGACGGACTTGTGACCGACTTTGGGAAGCTGATGGACCCGCTCGCCGACAAGCTCCTGGTCGCCTCCGCGCTGATCGCGATGGTGTCCCTCGGCTTTGCGCCCGCTGTTTCGGTGATCATCATCCTCGCGCGGGAGTTTGCGGTGACCTCGATCCGGCTGATCGCGGCGTCGTCCGGGCGGGTGATCGCGGCGGACATCTGGGGAAAGATGAAGACCGTTTCCCAGATGATCTGGATTATGTCCGTGCTGCTGATCCGCTGGCTGATGATGACCAGCATGCTTCCCATATCGCTCTGGGATGCGGCGGACCTCCTGATGACGCTGCTGATGGCCGTGACCACCGTCCTGACGGTGATTTCCGGGGTCAACTACTTTGTCAAAAACAAGGATTGTTTCATGGGGAGCATGTGATTTTGCAATCCCAAAGGGCCGGGTTTTGTATAAAATCCGGCCCGCGCGCTTACAATGTATGGAAAGGGCGGATTTAAGGCGCGGAAACGCGCTTGCAAATCGCCGCCGGTTATGGTAAATTTGGTACTGGAAACATGCGATGCAGTGACGCGGGAAGAGTATCCTGTCCAAAGGGGAGCAACAGAGAAGCGCGCGGGTTGGCTGAGAGCGCGCCGGTTCCTGCGGCAGGAGAATGCCCCCGCCAGCACAGCCGGGGAAAGGCGCCGCCGAGTATCCGTTCTGCGTCCCGCCCGCGTTAAGGGCGAACCCGAAACCGAAGTGGAACAGCGGCTCTGCCGTCTTCGTGCCGAAATGGCGCAAAGGCGGCTTTTTTGATTTAGACAAAACTGACGGCTTCATGCGCCTTCTCGGCGCGGCAGAAAGGAAGGATGCGGCTTTGAAAATTTATAACACCCTCACGAGGAAGAAGGAGGAATTTGTCCCGCTGGAACCGGGAAAAGCGAAGATTTACGCCTGCGGCCCGACCGTTTATAACTTTATTCACATCGGAAACGCCCGCCCGATCTGCGTCTTCGACACCCTGAGACGGTATCTCGAATACCGGGGGTATGAAGTGACCTTTGTCCAGAACTTCACCGACATCGACGACAAGCTGATCAACCGCGCCAGGGAAGAGGGAACCACCGTTTCGGCCATCGCCGAGCGGTATATCAGGGAATATCAAACCGACGCCGAAGGACTCGGCGTCCGCCCGGCGACGGTCCATCCGCGCGCGACCGAGACGGTGGACACCATTCTCGAGGTGGTAGCCGCCCTGGTGGACAAGGGCTTCGCCTATCCGGACGGGGCGGGGAACGTCTATTTTAGGAGCCGGAAGTTCCCGGAATATGGAAAGCTCTCCCATATGCCGCTCGAAGAGCTCGACGCCGGAAACCGCATCGACGTCAGCGAGCAGAAGGAGGACCCGCTTGATTTCGTCCTCTGGAAGGCCGCGAAGCCCGGCGAGCCGTCCTGGCCCTCGCCCTGGGGCGAAGGCCGCCCCGGCTGGCACATCGAGTGCACGGCGATGATCAAAAAACATCTCGGCGACACCATCGACATCCACTGCGGCGGAAGCGACCTGATCTTCCCGCACCATGAGAACGAAATCGCGCAGGGGGAGTGCTGCACGGGGCACACCTATGCGCGGTACTGGATGCACAACGGGTTTATCAACGTCGACAACAAGAAGATGTCGAAGAGCCTCGGAAACTTCTTCACCACCCGCGAGGTCGCGAACAGATTCGGCTATGAGCCGGTCAAGTTCATGATGCTTCAGGCGCATTACCGCAGCCCGATCAACTACAGCTACGATGTCATCGAGCAGTGCCGCGCCGCGCTCGAGCGGCTCTACACCTGCCGCGACAACCTCGACTTCGCGAAGAAGAACGCCGTCCCTGAACAGGCCGGCGGGGAGGAGGCGTTCCTCGAGGCGGTCAGGCGCTGCCGCGAAAAGTTCGTCGAGGCGATGGACGACGACCTCAACACCGCCGACGCGATCGCGGCGCTGTTCGATCTGGTCCGGGAGGCCAATACCTTCTTCTCCATCCCAAGAAGCGCCGCTGCGGCGGACGCGGCGGCCGGCTGCTTCGACGAACTGACCGGCGTGCTCGGGCTTCTCTATAACCGGAAGGCGGAGAATCTGGACGGGGAGATCGAGGCGCTGATCGAAAAACGGCAGCAGGCGCGGAAGGAGCGCGATTTTAAAACCGCGGATCAGATTCGCGGACAGCTCAAAGATATGGGGATCATCCTCGAGGATACGCCGCAGGGCGTCAAATGGAAACGGGAAGGCTGACATTTCGCGAGAACGGGGAAAGGCGGAGAATGCGATGACATGGGGAATCATCGGCGCGATGGACGACGAGGTCGCGCTTTTGCGCGACGCAATGAAGGAGCGCCGGGAGAGCAAAGTATACGACTCGACTTTTTACCACGGCGGGCTTGAGGGGCAGGACGTTGTCCTCGTCTGCTGCGGGATCGGCAAGGTGAACGCCGCGCTCTGCGCCGCTGTGCTGCTGCGGGAATTCACGGTGGACCGGATTGTCCACGTTGGAATCGCCGGCGCGATGGACCCGGCGCTCCAGGTGCTCGACGTGGTTCTTTCAAAGGATGTGGGCTATCACGATCAGGGCGCAGTCTATGACGAACACTATCCGTTCCGCCGGGTCTTTGACGCGGACCCGGGGCTGATCGAGCTCGCGGAAAAGGCCTGCCGGGAGGACGGCGAAATCCGGTATTACATCGGCCGGGTCGCCACCGGAGACGAGTTTATAACCTCGGCCGGGGAAAAACAAAAAATCCTTTCAAAGATGCGGCCGCTCTGCGTCGAAATGGAGGGCGCCGCTGTGGCGCAGGCCGCCTATATGAGCGGCGTGCCGTTTCTGGTCATCCGCGCGATGAGCGATTCTGCGGACGACGACGCGGCGATGACCTATTATGAATTCAAAGAGCGCGCCTGCCGGCAGTCGGCGGGGATTGTGCGGCGGATGCTTCGGCTCGCGCCGCGCGGCTGAAAGCGGGGGAAGGAATGGAACTGATCGAAAAGACGATCTCCAGCAGGACCCTTTACAAAGGGCGGATTCTGAATCTGAAGGTGGATGAAGTGACCCTTCCGAACGGCGGAACCTCTGTCCGGGAGGTCATCGCCCACGGCGGCGCGGCGGCGGTGGCCGCGTTCGATGAAGAAGGGAAGCTCCTGCTGGTGCGTCAGTACCGCTACCCGGTCGGCGCGGCGCTGACCGAACTTCCCGCTGGAAAGCTCGAACCGGGCGAAGCGCCCGAAACCGGCGCGGCGCGGGAGCTGGAGGAGGAAACCGGCTATCGCTGCGGCAGGCTTCTGCCGCTCGGCCGCTATCTGCCCGCGGCGGCTTACGATACCGAGGTGATCCATCTCTACCTCGCGCAGGAGGTAACCGTTTCCCACCAGAAGCTGGACGAGGACGAATTCCTGTCATTGGTCCGGATGCCGTTTGAGGAGGCCGTTCAAAAGGTCCTTGACGGAGAGATCGAGGACGGGAAAACCATCGCCGGGATCCTCAAAATCAAGGCGCTGACCGACGCCGGGCGCCTGCCCTTAAATTCCAATTCGCCGGCAAACCGGTAACGTCCGCGCCCGGGCTTCGGCTTCGGGCGCGGTTCCTTTTGGCCCGTCCTCCAAAACCGTCATATCGCGCGGGGCTGTCCAATATACTGGTGAACAGGAAAAGGACAGGACGGAGAGGGACGGCGATGATGGAACTGGCGCAGAGATTGATCGGACGGAAGGACTCCCTCGCGGTGGTGGGGCTCGGGTATGTGGGGCTTCCGCTCGCGGTCGCATTTGCAGAGCGGTTTGATGTGATCGGTTTTGACGTCAATGCTGAGAAGATCGAACGCTATCGAAACGGAAGGGACGTCACAGGCGAAGCGGGCGACGAAGCGGTGCGCGCCTCTTCCTGCCGTTTTACCAGCGACGAAGCGGAGCTGGACAGGGCGCGCTTTCTGGTCGTCGCGGTGCCGACGCCGATCACCAACGACAAATGCCCCGATCTAACGCCGGTGATCGCCGCGAGCGAGGTGGTCGGGCGGCATCTCCATCGCGGTTCGGCCGTCGTCTATGAATCGACGGTTTATCCGGGCGTGACCGAAAACCTCTGTGCGCCGATCCTGGAGCGGGAATCGGGCCTTCGGTGCGGCGCGGACTTTAAAATCGCTTATTCGCCGGAGCGGATCAATCCCGGAGACCGGGTGCACCGCCTTCGGACGATTCAGAAGATTGTCTCCGGGATGGACCGGGACACCCTCGACACGGTTGCGGAGGTTTATGGGCAGATCATCGAGGCCGGGGTCTACCGCGCGGAGAGCATCCTGGTCGCGGAAGCGGCGAAAGTTGTGGAAAACTCCCAGCGCGACCTCAACATCGCGTTCATGAACGAGCTTGCGATGGCGTTCGACAAAATGGGGATCGACACCCAGTCGGTCATCCGCGCGATGAATACCAAATGGAACGCGCTCGGCTTTACCCCCGGCCTGGTCGGCGGGCACTGCATCGGGGTCGACCCGTATTATTTCCTCTACCGTGCGGAACAGCTCGGCTACCACTCGCAGATTATCAGCGCGGGCCGCCGGGTCAACGACGGCATGAGCGGCTTTGTCGCGGACAAGATTGTGCGGGAGCTGATCAGGGCGGACAAGAAAGTGAAGGGGGCGAGGGTCGCGGTGCTCGGAATCACCTTTAAGGAGAACTGCGGGGACGTGCGGAACACCCGCGTCGTCGATATTGTCCGCGAACTCGAGGAGATCGGGATTGAAGTGACGCTGGTGGACCCGGTTGCGGACGGCGAAGCGGCGCTGCGCGAATACGGCATCGCGCTTTCTCCGCTGGAAGCGGTGAGGGAAGCCGACGCCGTTGTGGCCGCGGTTGCGCACGATTGTTTCCGCTCGCTTTCTCTGGGCGGCATTGCATCGATGCAGCGCGGCCGGCCGGTCCTGATCGACGTCAAGGGCGCCTTTGGCAGAGAAGAGGCGGAACAAAGGGGGTTCTGCTATTGGCGGCTGTGAGACGGCTGGATAAAGCGCGCCGGGAGAGGGCATACTGAACCGGAATCGGGAAAGCTGCGTTTATTTTGCAGATCGCCTTGACAAAGCGGTTGTTATTTGTTAAAATAAACCTCGCTGCTTAACGTAGATGCGGGTGTAGTTCAATGGTAGAATTCCAGCCTTCCAAGCTGGTTACGTGGGTTCGATTCCCATCACCCGCTCCATACGCGCCAGTAGCTCAGCTGGATAGAGCAACTGCCTTCTAAGCAGTAGGCCAGGGGTTCGAGTCCCTTCTGGCGCGCTTTGTTCTGGTGGGTATAGCTCAGTAGGTTAGAGCGCCAGGTTGTGGCCCTGGAGGCCATCGGTTCGAATCCGATTATCCACCCCACAAACGGACAAGCCCGATCGAAACGATCGGGCTTGTTTTTGTTTAACCGAAAAAAGAACAGTCCCGAAACTGCAAAAGGATCCGCCGGAGAACATAAGTTTTCGGCTGCGACCTTAGGCCGGATGGGCATTTCATTACAGGAAAACTGAATCGCTGTCAAAAATACGACGCGACGTACCAAAAAGCGGCCGGCCAGTTCCCATAAAGATAATTCTCGAGTTTATTTTAAGGCGGCGGCGAGACGCACCCGCTGGATCATAACCTCCAACTGCGGTTGGCTGAGCCCAACGGCCGGCATTTCCACTTGAAGGGCCGCCGGTCCCGCCTCGTTGACAGCGCTTTCCTTTTATGTTAAAATAAATGAGTTTCCGGCGGCCTTTGCCGGAAGGGAAAATGGGCTGTAGCCAAGGGGTAAGGCAACGGACTTTGACTCCGTCATTCCGCAGGTCCGAATCCTGCCAGCCCAGCTAGAGATAACCGCTTTGGGATGCGATTCCCGGGGCGGTTATATTATTTATGAAAGTCAAAGAGTTTTTCTGTTTTTCATACATTTGGCTGATCCATATGATATAATATCCGATAGGAAAAAACCAGGGGCAAAACTGTTCAAGGGGATGATTGTACGCCGCTTCTGCAGCGTACAGTCCTTATGCGCGTACTGCGTTTGTTGGGACATGCCTGCATGATATAAATGGCGGCGGCGCGGTGAAAAACAGCTTTGCGGTTCCAAATCTGATATAAAAGCGCGAATTTCCAGAATGCCGGTTTGCGTTTACAGCTTTGAGAGAAGTCAGGGGAGTGAACAGGTGATACAAAATATCCATGAATTGGAAACTGAGCAATATAAACGGCGGCTGCATACTGCTTTGAAAACTGCTAAAATCTGTGTGTTCGAAGTAGACCTCAACCGTCAGTTGTATACCTTTTTTGAGAACTCAGAGGATATCTTCGGCGTTCCTGGCGATAAAATTTTACGCGATGTACAGCCGTTTTGCAATCTGCCTCCGGAAGAGTATCGGAAGGCCGTTTCCGACTATTTTTCCCATGAGGATGATTTGGATGTGATTAACAAAGCGTTCCAAAGCGTTTTCAGGGGACAGCCGTATTCCTATCATGCGCGAATGAAGGCAGGCGGATCCGAATATATCTGGTGCAAAATTGACGTCACGCCGATCATCGAAAACGGTATGCCGGTCAAGATGATCGGGGTTATCATGGATATTTCGGACTTGAAGCTGAAGACGGAACTGCTGGAAAAGCAAGTTAAAATGGATAACTTTACCGGGCTGTATAACAAAACCAGCGCGGAAAAGAAGATTATCCGCTCTTTAAAGGAAAATCCGCATCAGCGTCACGCGCTGATTTTGCTGGATATCGACCGCTTTAAGGTATTGAATGATACATATGGCCATTCCAAAGGGGACGAAGCGCTTCAACATATCACCGGAAAACTGAAAAGCTGTTTTGGAAAAAACGATGTGATTGGGAGATTTGGCGGAGATGAGTTTATTCTGCTGATCCGCGATATCGCCTGTCTGGACTGGCTGAAGCAGCGTCTGGAGGAGCTGGTTCGCTGTGATATGGACGGCCTGGAGATCACGAACAGCATAGGAATCTCCCTTTATCCGGACGACGGTCTTGAATTCCGTCAGCTATTTAAAAAGGCGGACGAAGCGTTATACCAGTCGAAACGCCATAGAGGCGTTTTTACCTTTTTCCAGAACGCCCGTTAGAGACGCTTTCCCCGCTGCCCGTTTTGAATATGCTTTTCAGGACGGCCTTGTTCATAAAGGCCGTCTTTTTCCGTCGCATGAGTACCAGGCGATTCTCCGTTGCTTTTGTTTTCATCGAACAGAAAAGGCTATCTCCCGGCGCATTCGAATAGAATGGAACGAAGCGTTCCATCCGACCGAATCGAAAGGGAGATAAGACCATGATTACCATCAGCCTCTGTATGATCGTCAAAAACGAGGAACCCGTTCTGGCCCGCTGCCTCGAGAGCGCCGGGCTGATTGCGGATGAGATCATTGTGGTGGACACCGGTTCCACCGACCGGACGAAAGAAATCGCGTCCCGCTTTACGGAGCGCGTTTACGACTTTTCATGGGAGGACGATTTTGCAGCCGCGCGGAACTTTGCGTTTTCCAAGGCGTCTATGGAATACTGCCTTTGGCTCGACGCGGACGACGTCTTTCTCCCGGCCGACCGGGAGGCGTTCCTGGAACTGAAAAATACGCTTTCTCACGATATCGACGTGGTGATGATGCGGTATCACATCGCGTTTGACGGGGACGGGAACCCGACCTTTTCCTATTACCGCGAGCGCCTTCTGAAAAACGTCCCGCAGGCGCGCTGGGCCGGCGAAATCCACGAGGTGATCGCCCCGTTCGGGAAAATCATGCATTCCGAAATCGCGGTCACCCACAAAAAGGAAGGCCCCGGCGACCCGGACCGGAACCTGCGCATCTTTGAAAAGCTCCGGTCAAAGGGGAAAACCCTGGAACCCCGCCAACAATTCTATTATGCGCGGGAGCTTTACTATCACAAGCGGTATCGGGATGCGATCGCGGCGTTTACGGCGTTCCTCGAAACGGGGCGCGGCTGGGTGGAAAACGAAATCGACGCCTGCCGGCATCTCGGCCTCTGCCGCCGCGCGCTCGGCGAGATGGATGAAGCGGTCCGCGCCCTCCTGCGAAGCTTTGAATATGCGGCGCCGCGGGCGGAAACCTGCTGTGATCTCGGCCAGTGCTTCCTTGAACGCGGAGACGCCGCCACCGCCGCGTTCTGGTATGAGCTGGCCCTGACCAGGAAGCGGGACGATACCTCGGGCGGCTTTGTCCTGCCGGACTGCTACGGCTATCTGCCCTCGATTCAGCTCTGCGTCTGCTACGACCGGCTCGGGGAGCGGGAAAAGGCGATCGAATACAACGAGCGCGCGGCGTCTTTTAAACCGGACGCGGAGCCGGTCCGTCTCAACCGCGCCTATTTTGCCGGACAGAAGCTGTAAACCCGGTTCCATTGATAGCCGGGGACCGCCTACGCCAAAAGGCAGAGCAAAGCGGAATCAGGCCCCATCGGAGGAAGGCCGCGGTTTCCAAAAAGCCGGGAAAGGCCGCCCGCCGGAAGGCCCGCGGCTTCTGCGCGGCCGTCTGCACGAGCGGCCGGGAAGAAAAGCGCGTTTTACTTCAGCCTTCTGCACGTCCGAAAGGAAGCCAAAAAGCCCGCTTTCTACCGGGCGCGCCAGTGCGGCGCGAGGACGCTGTCCGGCGCGCTGTGCGCCGTCATCGGCGGCGCGGCGGAACAGGAAGCGAACGGATGAAGGGGCTGTTGAGCCGCCGGTTCTACCGGCGGCTTTTTGATTAGAACTTTCCTTTTTTTATTTTTCCTGTATAATGGAAACCAGCAGTAAAATATGGGATATGGGAAAGGAAGAGACCGCACGTGAAAAAGGGCAATCCGTTTGCGCTTCTGCCGATTGTCGTATTTCTGGCGCTGTTCATCGGCGCTGGGGCCGCCATGAGGGATTTCTATGCGATGCCGGCCGTGGTCGGTTTTCTGATCGCGCTGATCATCGCGTTTATCCAGAACCCGAAGCTCGGCTTCCAGAAAAAGCTCAGTATCATGGCGAGGGGAGCGGGCGATGAGAACATCATGATCATGTGCCTGATCTTCATCCTTGCGGGCGCATTCTCCGCCGCGGTCAAGGCGGCGGGCGGCGTCGAAAGCACCGTCAACTTCGGCCTTTCGATTCTGCCGGGCAATATCGCCGTTGTGGGGATCTTTATCATCGGCTGCTTCATCTCCACCTCTATGGGGACCTCGGTGGGAACCATCGCTGCGCTCGCGCCGATTGCGGTTGGGATCAGCGAGAAAACCGGCATCAGCGCCGCCGTCTGCATCGGCGCGGTGGTCTGCGGCGCGATGTTCGGCGACAACCTTTCGATGATCTCGGACACCACCATCGCGGCGGTCCGCACCCAGGGGTGCGAGATGAAGGACAAATTCCGCGAGAACTTCTGGATCGTCCTTCCGGCGGCAGTGGTGACCCTTGTTCTGTTCTTTGCCGTCGCTTCGAACCTCGACTCGTTTCAGATCACCGGGGAACTGCCTTACCACCTTGTTAAAATTGTCCCCTATCTTGTCGTGCTGATCGGCGCGCTGTTTGGGATGAACGTCTTTCTGCTGCTGGTCAGCGGGACGGTGATTTCGCTTGTGATCGGCGTCGCCTACGGCGATTTTGCGCCCGGCGAAATCTTCGGCATCCTCGGCGGCGGGATCGAGGGCATGTACGAGATCACCGTCATCTCGATTCTGGTCGCGGGCGTGGTCTCGCTGATCCGCGAGAACGGCGGGATCCAGTTCATTTTGGACCTCATCAAAGCGCGGATCGGCTCGAAACGCGGCGCGGAACTCGGCATCGCCGCCCTCTCCGCCGTGACCGACCTTTCGACCGCGAACAACACCGTGGCCATCGTCATCGCGGGGCCGATCGCGAAGGACATCAGCGAGGAATTCGGCGTCAGCCCGCGCCGTACCGCGTCGCTCCTTGATATCTTCACCTCGGTCTGCCAGGGGCTGATCCCCTACGGCGCGCAGCTTTTGTCGGCGGCGGAGCTGACCGGGATTACGCCGTTTCACATCCTGCCGTATCTGTACTATCCGGTTTTAATGGCGGTCAGCGCGGTTCTGTTCATCCTCTTCTGCCCGGAGTTCAGGAAAAAAGCCGGCGAAGCCTCAAAATAAGACGGCATATTGAAAGCTTCGGCGGGCTGTTTTCCTTGCGCTTTTGTGCTCTGGCATGAAATCTGCGGTTTGCTGGAATGGAATATGATATCGTACAGGGGGCTTGGATGTGAAAAGGTATGAATATGTCACGATCGAGACGAAAGGTTTTATTGGCAAGACCATAAAAGGGCATCGGGAAGTGATCGACCGGTATGCGGCGGATGGGTATCGCTATGCCGGTTACATTCCTGTTGAAGCGATCGACGGGAACATATTTAAATTGGATTTGATTTTCGAAATCGACTGCTGAAAGATGCGGCCCGGCGAAACGGGAAAGTTCGCCGGACCGCTGTTCTTTCCCGCCGCTTTCCGCTATAATACAGATAGGGAAAAAACCAGGTACAAACGGGAGGGGCGCGCATGCTGTTTTCCAAAATCGCCGTGCTCGGCGAGGATTTGGCCGTTCATCCGGATTGCTACGTCGGCGTCCGGGAGGAAACAATTGAATATCTCGGGACCGAACCGCCCGCGGAGGACTTTGGCGAGGTCTATGACGGGAAAAACCGGCTTCTGATCCCCGCGCTGGCCAACGCCCACAGCCACGCGCCGATGACCCTTCTGCGCGGCTATGCGGAAAACCTTGCGCTGGAAGACTGGCTGAACAAAAAAGTCTTCCCGTTTGAGGCGAAGATGAAGGGCGGGGACGTCTATTGGGGAAGCCTTCTCGCGTTCGCGGAGATGCTCCGCTTCGGCGTCGTCTCGTCCACGGAGATGTACTACTTCGGCGAGGAGATGGCCCGGGCCGCGCTCGAGACCGGATTTAAGGCCAATTTAAGCCTCGGGGTGCTCTGCTTCGACGGGCGTGGCTTTTCGGAACTTCCGATCTATTCCGAGTACCAGGGCCTCCTCCGGATGTTTCACGGCGCGGGGAACGGGCGGATCAGGGTCGATCTCTGCATCCACGGCGAATACACCTCCACCCCCCGCGTGGTGCGGGAGGCTGCGGACTGGGCGAAGGAAAACGGCCTTCGCGTCCACCTGCATCTCTCGGAGACGAAAAAGGAGCATGAGGAGTGCAAGGCGCGCCATGAGGGCATGACCCCGGCGCGGTATTTTGAAAGCCTGGGCCTCTTCGACCGGCCTGCGACCGCGGCCCACTGCGTCTGGCTCGAGGGGGAGGACTTTGACATACTCCGCCGGCACGGCGTCGCCGCCGCCTGCTGCCCGGTCAGCAACCTGAAGCTCGCGAGCGGCTTTGCGGACCTTCGGCGCCTTCTCAAAAGCGGCGTGCGCGTAGCGCTTGGGACCGACGGCGCGGCGAGCAACAACAGCCTCAACCTCTTTGAAGAGATGAAGCTCGCCGCCATCCTTTACAAAGCCTCGTCCGGAGATCCGACCGCCGTGACTCCGCGGGAAGCGTTTGCCGCCGCGACGAAGAACGGCTTTTTGTCCCAGGGGCGGGAGGAAAGCGGCGCGGTGCGCGCAGGGGGCCGGGCCGACCTCGCGGTGATCGACCTTGCCGCGCCGTCGATGCACCCCGTCCACGACCCGCTTGGAAACCTGGTCTTGGCGGCGAACGGCGGGGAAGTCTGTCTCACAATGGCGGACGGGCGGGTGCTTTACCGCGACGGCGAGTACACGGCGATTGACCTCGAACGGGTGGTATTTGAGGCCCAATGCTGCGCCGCCCGGATTTTAACCGAACTATAGATTGGGCAGTACATACGACGGCGGCCCTTTGCGGCCGATGACGAAAGGGAGGTCTTCTTCATGATCAGCAATACGGTAAACAGCATCCGGCAGAGAACAAAGGTCGTCCCCAAAATCGCGCTTGTGCTCGGTTCCGGCCTCGGCCGCTTTGCCGAACGGATCGAGGACCCGGATGTGCTCGACTACCGCGATATCCCGCGCTTTGCCCATTCCACCGCGCCGGGGCACAAAGGGCGGCTGGTATTCGGGACGCTTTCCGGAAAGCCGGTCGTCTGCATGCAGGGGCGGTTCCATTACTATGAGGGGCATCCGCTCTCCGACATCGCCTATCCCATCCGCGTCATGAAAGCCCTCGGCGCGGACGTCGTCATCCTGACCAACGCGGCGGGCGGGGTCAACCCGCGGTTTTCGGCGGGCGACGTAATGATGATCGAAGATCACATCAACTTTATGGGCATAAATCCCCTGATCGGGCCGAACGACGAGTCTGTCGGGCCGCGCTTCCCGGATATGACCTATGCCTATGATCCGGCGCTGCGCGAGTTGGCCTTCGCCGCCGCGTGCAAATGCCGGATCCCGCTCAGGCGCGGAGTCTATCTCGGCTGCACGGGACCGAGTTTTGAAACCCCGGCGGAAATCCGGGCGTTTCGCCTGCTTGGCGCCGACGCGGTCGGAATGTCGACCGTGCCGGAAGTGATCGCGGCGAATCACTGCGGGATGCAGGTGCTCGCGTTTTCGCTGATCACCAACCTCGCGGCGGGCGTCCTCGACCGCCCGCTTTCGGGCGAGGAGGTCAACACCATCGGCGAGCGGAAAAGCGGGGAGATGGAGCGGCTGATCACTGCGGTGATCGAGGCGCTGTGACGGGGGAAGATGATGCCGGGAACGATATTGGCTTTTGATACGGTTTCCTATGACGGTGAGACGGATGAAGTCGTGCTCATCGACCAGACGAAACTTCCGAATGAGACGGCCTTTCTAAGAATATCCGATACCGCTGAGATGGAGGCGGCGATCCGGCGGCTCAGCGTCCGCGGCGCTCCGGCGATCGGCGTGGCCGCGGCGCTCGGCCTCGCCGCCGCCGCGCGGCGGCGCAGGTTCGCCGGACGGGAAGCGTTTGACGCCTGGTTTTCAGAGGCGGCCGAACGGCTCGCCGCCTCCCGTCCCACCGCCGTCAACCTCCGCTGGGCGGTTGACCGGATGGAGCGCGCCGCCCGCGCGAATCCCAAAGCGCCGCCGGAGGAGATCGGCTGGCTCCTTCTGCAGGAGGCGAAGGCGATCCTGGGCGAGGATATCGCCGTCTGCCGCCGGATCGGCGAGATCGGGCTCGGCCTCATCCACGACGGCGCGGGAATCCTGACCCACTGCAACGCGGGAAAGCTCGCGGCGGTCCGGTATGGGACGGCGCTCGCGCCGGTTCACCTCGGCGCGGAGCGCGGCATGCGCTTTCGGGTCTATGTGGACGAGACGCGCCCGCTGTTGCAGGGCGCGCGGCTGACCGCCTTCGAAATGCTGGAGGCCGGGATGGAGACGACGCTTCTCTGCGACAATATGGCCTGCGATGCGATGAAGCGGGGCTGGATTGACGCGGTGTTTGTCGGCTGCGACCGGGTCGCGGCCAACGGCGACACGGCGAATAAAATTGGGACTAGTTCGGTCGCGGTGCTGGCAAAGCACTTTGGGATTCCGTTTTATGTGATGGCGCCGACCTCGACGGTCGATCCCGGCTGCGCGGCAGGAAAAGATATCGTCATTGAGCAAAGGCCTCCGGAGGAGGTCGCTTCGCTCTGGTACCGTGAGCGGATGACGCCGGAAGGGGTCAAGATCTATAACCCGGCCTTCGATGTGACGGATCATGGGCTGATCACGGCGTTTGTCACCGAATACGGGCTGGTCCGGCCGCCGTTTGGCGAGGGGCTGCGCCGTATCTTCGAGCAAAAGCGCGCCGGCGGGGCGTTTTAAAAGGAGTGGAGAAAACCATGCACAGCGGGATTGACCGCGACTTGCTCGAGCGGGAGGCGGCGCGGTTTCTGGAGATCGGAAAGATTATGTTCCAGAAGGATTTTGTCGCGGCGAACGACGGGAACCTCAGCGCAAAGGTCGGCGAGAACGCTTATCTTGTCACCCCGTCCGGGGTTTCGAAAGGGTTCATGTCCCGGGAAATGCTGCTCGTCGTGGATGGGGAGGGAGCGGTGATCGAGGGAGCGGGGAAGCCGTCTTCGGAACTCGCGATGCACCTTCGGGTCTACCGCGAAAATCCGGCGGTTGGGGCGGTCGTCCATGCGCATCCGACCTTTGCAACCCTTTATGCGGTTCAATGCGTACCGCTGGACCAGGCGATTCTGGCGGAGGCGGTGGTCCAGCTCGGCTGCGTGCCGGTTGCCAAATACGCCCGGCCCGGAACCGAAGAGGTTCCGGAATCCGTCGCGCCGTTTTGCAAAGACTACAACGCGGTTCTGCTCGCGAACCACGGCGCCCTTACCTGGGGGGATACGTTGAACCGGGCGTGGTTCCGGATGGAAACGCTTGAATTCTATGCGAAAATCCAGTATCTCAGCGAACGCGGCCGGCTTTATGGGAAGGCAAACCGCCTAACCGAAGAGCAGGTAGAAGCTCTGACCGGGGACCGGAGGAAGCTGACCGGTTCGAACGGCGCAGGCGTGCCGGATCATTCAATACTGAGGTTGAACCCTTCATGCGTTAAGGGTGATTTTTAAGTTGGAGGGGCCAAAGAGATGAACCTGGATCTGGAAGAAATCAGGACCGCCGCCGAACAGGCGGTCCGTGAGCTGCTGGAGGCCGCGCGGCTTACCGCGGGTTCCATTCTGGTGGCCGGCTGCTCGTCGAGCGAGATCATCGGCGAAAGAATTGGGACCGCGTCGAGCGCAGACGCCGCGAAGGCGGTTTTGGACGGCATCTATCCTGTCCTTCGGGAGCGCGGGGTTTTTCTCGCGGCGCAGTGCTGCGAGCATCTCAACCGCGCGCTCATCGTGGAGGAGGAGCTTGCCCTGAGGGAGCGGCTCGACCTCGTCAACGTCATCCCCCAGCCGAAGGCGGGCGGTTCGTTTGCGGCTGCGGCCTGGGCGGCGTTCGATGCGCCGGCGGCGGTGGAAGCCATCCGCGCCGACGCGGGGATGGACATCGGCTCCACCCTGATCGGCATGCATCTCAAACCCGTGGCGGTGCCTGTGCGCACCAGCGTCAGCAGGATCGGCCGCGCTTCGCTGGTGCTCGCGAGGACCCGTCCCAAATACATCGGCGGCGCGAGGGCGCATTACGATGAAAAACGGACATAAGTGTAAAGAAAAAACACTTGACACCTGCGCCGCGGCCGTGTATAATTCTCGTTGTGAATGGGGAATTCTGCCCTTTTACGGAAATTGATTCCGGCGGTTTGCCGCCGGTTCCAGGGACAGGAGGCGGCGGGTTGGCAAAGGATCTCGAAATATCGGTGCTTTACGATTTTTACGGGGACATGCTGACCGAAAAACAGCAGGAGGTCATCGAGCTTTATTATAACGAGGATCTTTCCCTCGCCGAAATCGCCGCCCACAGCCACATCACCCGTCAGGGGGTCCGGGATTCGATCAAGCGTGCGGAAGCGCAGCTCCGCGAGTTTGAAGAAATGCTCGGCCTTGCGGAACGGTTTCATGAATTTAGGGACGCATTTTTGGAAATCTCAAAGAGTGCGAAGGAAATCGGCCAGATCAATTCAAAATTTTACTTTTCGAAAGAGATTGCCGATCGGGCTGGGAAGATCGAATCGCTGACCGACCGGCTTTTACAGATCGAATAGATATGGAAAGAGGGGAGGGCGTATATGGCGTTTGAGGGTTTATCTGACAAGTTGTCGGCAGTTTTTAAAAAGATGAGATCCCGCGGAAAGCTCAAGGAATCGGATATCAAGGAAGTCATGCGCGAGGTGCGGCTCGCTCTTCTGGAGGCCGACGTCAACTTTAAGGTTGCGAAGGATTTCATCGCGGCCGTCAGTGAAAAGGCGGTCGGCGACGAGGTGCTCGAAAGCCTTACCCCGTCTCAGCAGGTGATCAAGATCGTCCACGAAGAGATGACGCGCCTGATGGGAAGCGAAAACGTCCGCGTTAAATTCTCAAATAAGCTCCCGACCATCATCATGATGTGCGGGCTTCAGGGTTCCGGTAAAACCACCCACTGCGCAAAGCTTGCCAGGCATTTTAAGGAGATGGGGAAACGCCCGCTGCTGGTGGCCTGCGACGTCTATCGTCCGGCTGCGATCAAGCAGCTTCAGGTGGTTGGCGAGGCGGTTCGGGTCCCGGTCTTCGAGATGGGGCAGATCAGCCCGGTCGAGATTGCGAAAAATGCGATCCGCCGCGCAAAAGACCACGGCGACGATATTGTAATCCTCGACACAGCCGGCCGGCTCCACATCGACGAAGAGCTGATGGGCGAACTCAGGGAACTTAAGGAGACCGTTTCACCGCACGAAATCCTGCTGGTGGTCGATGCGATGACCGGCCAGGACGCGGTCAACGTGGCGAAGAGCTTTGACGAGGCGCTTGACCTGAGCGGCGTAATCCTCACAAAGCTCGACGGCGACACCCGCGGCGGCGCGGCGCTTTCCATCCGCGCCGTCACCGGAAAACCGATCAAATTTGCCGGCATGGGTGAGAAGCTCGACCAGCTTGAGCCGTTCTACCCCGACCGCATGGCCTCCCGAATCCTCGGGATGGGCGATATGCTGACCCTCATCGAGAAGGCGCAGGGCGCCGTCGATGAGAAGAAGGCCAAAGAGCTGGAACAAAAGCTCCGAAAAAACGATTTTACGCTCAACGACCTGCTCGAGCAGATGAAGCAGATCAAAGGAATGGGGCCGCTCGGCCAGGTGCTCGGGATGATTCCGGGCATTAAAGTCGACGACGAACAGGCCCGCCAGGGCGAGAAAGAATTGAAGCGCACCGAGGCGATCATTCAATCCATGACCCCCGCTGAACGGGAAAAGCCCTCGATCGTTTCGCCGTCGCGCAAGCGCCGCATCGCGGCGGGAAGCGGCACCCGGGTCGAGGACGTCAACCGGCTCCTGCGCCAGTTTGAGCAGATGCAGAAGATGATGAAGCAGCTATCCTCAAAAAAGATCCGCTCCCGCATGGGACGCTTCGGACTTCCAATGGGTTAATCCGTTTTTTACCGCGAGGTAAAGATATAATTTAGCAGAACGAAATAGGAGGTGACAGATCATGGCTGTTAAAATAAGACTTCGCCGCATGGGCGCGAAGAAGGCCCCGTTCTACCGGATCGTCGTCGCGGATTCAAGATATCCCAGAGACGGCAGATTCATCGAGGAACTGGGTTACTACGATCCGACCAAGGAACCGTCGGTCGTCAAGATCGACGCAGAAAAGGCGAAAAAATGGATCGCCAACGGCGCCCAGCCCACAGATACCGTCCGCACGATTTTCAAGAACAACAATGTTCTTTAATCCGGATTGGAGGGCGCTATGGAAGAACTGATCAAAGTCATCGCGAGGGGCCTCGTCGATGACAAGGACGCGGTGGATGTCACTGCGGACGCGCCGATGGAGGACGGAACGGTTGTTTATCACCTCCATGTCGCGCCCGACGACATGGGCCGGGTGATCGGCAAGCAGGGTCGGATTGCAAAGGCGATCCGCACCGTTGTCCGCGCGGCCGCGAACAAAAAGAACGAGAAAGCCGCGGTTGAAATCGACTGACGGAACAGACTCTCGGTTACCGATGGACGGGAAGGGAAAGCGGCCTGCTGCTTTCCCTTTCTTTCTGTCATAGAGAAACAAAAATTGCGCCGGACAGCCGGCGCGGAAAGGCGGGACCGACTTAATGAAACAGTTTCTGGAATGCGGAAAGATTGTCGCAACCCACGGCGTTGCTGGGGAAGTGAAAGTTCAGCCGTGGTGCGACGGCCCGGACTTCCTCGCCGGATTCTCCAAGCTATATCTCGGTGCAGGCGGGACGCCCCTGGAAGTGGAACGGTGCCGGAGCCACAAGAATATGGCGGTGGTGAAATTTCGCGGCGTGGACAATATGGACGCCGCGCTCGAACTCAGGGGGCGCGTCCTCTGGATCGACCGGGCCGAGGCCCCTATGGAGGAGGGCGAATATTTCGTCCAGGATTTGATCGGCCTGCGCGCCGTCGACGCGGACAGCGGCAGGGAATACGGCGTGGTCAGCGATGTGTCGGAGACCGGCGCGAACGACGTCTACCATATCCGCTTCCCGGACGGGAACGAGCGCCTGATTCCGGCGATCGGGCAGGTCGTCGTCGAAATCGCGCCCGAGAGGGGCGAGATGCGGATCAGGCCGCTGAAAGGGTTGTTTGACGATGAGAATTGATATTGCGACGCTGTTCCCGGAGATGTGCGAGGCCGTGATGAATGAGAGCATTCTCGGCCGGGCGGTCCGCGCTGGCTTTCTCGAGGCCCGCTGCCACCAGATTCGGGATTATACGGCGGACCATCTCAACCGTATCGACGACCGTCCCTACGGCGGCGGGAAAGGGATGCTGATTCAGGCGGACCCGCTCTACCGGACCTGCAAAGCCGTGGAAGAGCTGATCGGAAAGCGGCCGTACATCGTCTATCTCTCCCCAAAGGGAGCCGTGTTCCAGCAGAAAAAGGCGGTCGAATTATCAAAGCGGGAAAACCTCCTTCTGGTCTGCGGCCACTATGAGGGGGTGGACCAGCGGTTTATCGACGAAATGGTGGATGAAGAAATTTCGGTCGGCGATTTTGTGCTGACCGGCGGGGAGCTTGCGGCGCTGATTGTCGCGGACGCGGTCGCGCGGCTCTGCGACGGCGTGCTGGCGGATACGGTCTGCTTCACCGATGAGAGCCACTTTTCCGGCCTGCTCGAGCACCCCCATTACACCCGCCCTCCTGTTTGGCATGGGCGCGAGGTCCCGCCTGTGCTGGTTTCCGGCAACCACGCGGTGATCGAGCGTTGGAAACGGGATCGGGCGCTGGAGCTGACTCGAATCCGCCGTCCAGACATGCTGGAAACCGCGGACCTCACCAAAGAAGACCGGAAGTTTCTCGATGCGCTTGCCGCAGCAGAATCGGCCCGGGAAGCCGACCAGGACGAGGCGTAACGTCCCATGTTGGCACAGCGGCGACGGACTTGCGTTTGTTGCCGGGGCGAAGGTTGCCGGTGCGGGTACCGACGGCCTTTGCGCCGGCGGCGGCGTCCTGTTCCTCAAAACGCGATGGACTGGGGCGGCGGATAATTTTTCCTCAGGTTTTGGGGGGCGGCATTGTATGAACGGCGATCCCGGCGGCATTCTACGAAGGGGCGAACGCACTTGGAGCGGGTTCCCCCTCGGCCGCCTTGCAAGGGCTTTCGCTTGGCAGCGCTTGTTGGCCGTGTCCTGTATCGCGCTTTGCGCCTGCTCAAATACATTGGCGCCGCCAAAATCAAGCCCGCCGGCTGGACTTTGGCTTTTTTCCTACCGATCGGGTATTATGGACTAACGATGTTGAAAAATCTATGGTGATTATGCACAAGCGTTGAGCGATATTTCCCATTATTGATGCAATATTGTAGAAAATGTTTGGAAGTGCCGCAATTTACCAAAGACATCATTGACGCGCCCTGCCGCAAACCGTATAATAAAAATAGATACAAACCAAATTTTTGGATTTATGACACCGATAGGAGAGATTGCAATGTTTATGAAGGAAGTAGCGGTTCAAAATCAGATTGGACTGCATGCTCGGCCGGCGACGTTTTTCATCCAAAAGGCGAACGAGTATAAGTCTTCTATCTGGGTTGAAAAAGAAGAGCGGCGCGTAAACGCCAAGAGTCTTTTGGGGGTACTTTCTCTCGGTATTGTCGGCGGCACTACCATCCGCATCATCGCGGATGGAACCGACGAGCAGACCGCAGTAGAGGCGCTGGTAAAGCTTGTGGAGACCGGTTTCGTCGAGTAAACAGCGAACAAACGAGTGGTGTGCCGCCTCACGGCGGCGCACCATTTTTGTTTTTGGAAAAGGAGGGAAGCGGGGTGGGCGTGAACCCGGAAAAGATAAAGCTTCTTCACCAAAAAGCGCGCGCGCTCCCGTTGGAGCCAGGCGTTTATCTGATGAAGGACCAGAAGGGCGAGATCATCTATATCGGAAAAGCGAAGCTCCTGCGCAACCGGGTGTCCAGCTACTTCCGCGCGCTGGACAAGCACACGCCGAAAGTCCTTGGGATGGTCGAGCATGTCGACCATTTCGACACCATCATCACCGGGAGCGAGTTTGAAGCGCTGGTGCTCGAGTGCAGCCTGATCAAGCAGCATACGCCGAAATACAACATCCTGCTCAAAGACGACAAGGGCTACAGCTATATGCGGATCGACAATTCCGACTACCCGCGCATTACCGAGGTGAAACAGAAGCTCGACGACGGCGCGCGATACATCGGCCCCTATATGTCCGGCTGGGTGGTCAAGCAGACCGTTGACGAAGCGAACAAGGCGTTCCAGCTTCCAACCTGTAACCGGAACTTTCCAGCGGATTTTGGAAAAGGGCGGCCCTGCCTCAATTTCCATATCAAGCAGTGCATGGGCCTCTGCCGCGGCAGGATCAGCAAGGAGGAATACCGCGAGACGCTTGAACAGGCGGTGGACTTCATCCGGGGGGGCGGCGGGGCGAACGCGATCGCCGTCATCCGGCAGAAGATGGAGGAGGCGGCGGAAAACCTCGAGTTTGAAAAAGCCGCGCGCCTGCGCGACCGGATCAACGCGATCAACCGTTTTTCGGAAAAACAGCGGGTCGTCTATGTAAACGTCGCGGACCAGGACGTCCTTGCTTTTGTGCAGGGGGCGAACGACATCAGCGCCGCAATCATCAAATTCCGCGGAGAAAAACTGGTGGACAAGGCTTCCTTTCTGCTCAGGGGATCGACCGACGCGGAGGAGGCCAGAGGCGAATTCATCTCCCGCTATTACACCGACCCGGCCCACGCCCTCCCGCCGCAGCTGACGGTGGACGGGGAAGTACCGGATCACGATCTGATTGAGCGGATGCTCACAGAGCGCGCCGGGCGGAAGGTGACGATCTTCCGGCCGCAGCGCGGCGAAGCGGTGCGGCTGGTCGAGATGGCGAAAAACAACGCCGCCGAGCTTCTCGCCGAACAGGTTCAGCGGACTGGAAAGGAGATCAGCGCGCTCGATGAGCTTGGAAGCCTGCTCGGGCTGAGCGCACCGCCGTCCTATATCGAATCCTACGATATCTCCAACATCGGCAGCGACGTCTTCGTCGGGGCGATGGTGGTGTTTGAGGATGGCCGCCCGCTGAAAAAGGCGTATAAGCGTTTTTCCATGCGCGGCGTCGAAAAACCCGACGACTACGCCTGTATGGCGCAGATGCTGGAGCGAAGGCTCACCCGGCTCCTTGCGCAGGAGGAGGACGGCGGCTCCTTCAACCGCCGCCCGGACCTCCTTCTGATCGACGGCGGACGCGGGCATGTCGCGACGGTGAGGCGCGTGACCGAACGGCTTGGGCTGGACATCCCGGTGTTCGGCATGGTCAAAGACGACAGGCACCGCACCCGTGCGATCACTTCCGACGGGGCGGAGATCTCGATCAGTTCGAAACGGAGCGTTTTTACGCTGATCACGAATATTCAGGATGAGACCCATCGGTTTGCCGTCACCTATTCACGAAAGAAGCACCAGAAAAGCGGATTTGAACTTGCAATCCGGAACATCGGCGGAATCGGTCCCGCGCGGGCAAAGGCGCTTTATAATCATTTTAAAACGCAAAAACGCATGTACGCCGCTTCCGCAGAGGAGCTCTCCTCTGTCAAAGGAATGACCCGGGCTGCGGCGGAGAACCTATATAGAGCGCTGCATCCGCAGGGCCTGGAGTGCGGTCCGGATTCCGAAAATGCGGAAGATGACGAAAATAGTTGACATTTTATGATAAAAAGGCGATAATTTTATGGTATGCAAAACCCCGCTTCGGTCTTGAGCCGGGCCCGAAAGGAAGGATTCTCATGAGGGTGATTACAGGTACGGCCCGCGGCCGCAAGCTGATCGCGCCCGAAGGGCTGGAAACCCGTCCAACCTCAGATATGGCGAAGGAAGCGATGTTCAGCATCGTTCAGTTCGAGGTAGCCGGCGCGCGCGTGCTCGACCTGTTCGCCGGTTCCGGCCAAATTGGCATCGAGGCGCTTTCCAGAGGCGCGTCAGGCGCAGTCTTCGTCGATTCGTCGAAAGCGGCGCGCGATGCAATCCTTTTTAATCTCAAGTCGACCGGCTTTGAAGGCCGCTCCGCCCTTGTGTTTGCCGAGGCGGAAAGCTACCTGAAAAGCTGCCGGGACCGTTTTGACCTCGTATTCCTCGATCCGCCCTATCAATCCGGCCTTGTGGAACGGTGCCTGCCGCTGGTTGCCGGGCTGGTCCGTCCCGGCGGCGTGATCCTCTGTGAAACTGCGCGGGACGAAACAACCCCGGAAGCGGCCGGCGTTTTCGGCCGGAAAAAAGAATACCGATATGGAAAAGCGAAGGTGACAACCTTTCGACGCGGGGAGGAATCATATTGAGAAGCGCCGTCTGCCCAGGGAGCTTTGATCCCATAACGCTTGGGCATCTCGACATCATCAAAAGGGCTTCCAAGCTGTTTGACCAGGTGATTGTGCTGGTGGTCGTCAACCCCGATAAAGCTCCGAGCTTTACACCCGAGGAACGCATGGAAATGATCCGGCTTGCGACGGCGGATATCGGGAACATCACCGTGGATTCCTACGACGGGCTGCTGATCGACTATGTCCGGCGCACTGGCGCGGCCGCCATTGTAAAGGGCCTTCGGGCCGTATCGGATTTCGAATATGAGTTCCAGATGGCGATGACCAATAAAAAAATGTATCCATATGCGGAAACGCTGTTTCTCACGACAAGCATGTACAACATGTACTTAAGTTCCAGCCTTGTCAAACAGATTGCTCGGTTTGGCGGGGATATTTCCGACTTTGTGCCGTTCCCGCTGCACAATTTCATTTATGAACGCCTGACGCAAGGAAGGGGGAGTTTCAATGAATATTGAAGAAATTTTGGACATGCTCGATGAACTTTTGGACAAAAGCTGGAGCCTGCCGCTTTCCGGCGGACGCAGCGTTGTAGACGACGAGAAAATCCGTGAGCTGCTCGACGACATCCGCCTCAACCTTCCGACCGAGATCAAGCAGGCGAAGGCGATTGTCGCGGATCGCGCGGACATCATGGCTAACGCAAAACGGGAGGCCGACGCGATTGTCCACCGGGCGGAAGACCGTGCCAGGGCGCTGATCGCGCAGGAGGAGATCGTCAAGGCCGCGCAGCAGAAGGCCTCTGAAATCCTTTCGCAGGCGCAGTCGAAGGCCAAAGAACTGCGGAGCGCTTCGCAGGAGTTTTCCGACGACATTCTTCGCCAGAGCGAGGAATCGCTTGCTAAACTGTTGACTGAGATCCGCTCGACCCGCCAGGCGATGCGGGTCGCGACTCGCCCGCATAAATAGCCGCCGCTGCCGGAACCAAAAGGATGGTTCCGGCATTTTTTGTAAAAAATTCATTTACAATTATTTACAGACCGGCTGTATAATTGCCGGCTCAACGCAGATAATACTCCTGAGAGAAAAATCTCTTTGAAAGGATGTTGCAGCATGATCGATAAAATTGCTCTTGCGCTTGTTATTATCGGCGCGGTGAACTGGGGCCTCATCGGCATTTTTCAGTTTGACCTTGTCGCCTGGCTGTTTGGCGGACAGGCCGCGATTTTAAGCCGGGTGATCTATACGCTGGTCGCGCTCGCCGGAATCTGGTGTATCTCGCTTTTGTTCCGGGAAGATGCACAGCGTCCCGCAACCCGTCATTAACCGATGATCTAAAGTTGGAAAGAATGGTTCGGCCATTCTTTCCGATTTTTAATGCTAAATTCAGCTCTGAAATCCGTTCGGCTCAAAATGGAAAAGGGCGCATTCAGGCGCCCTTTTTGCTGTTGTAGCCGATACTTAATGGTCCGTCTCCTGCAATTTCTCGCGGGAGGCGGTGCGGATTCCAGTGGCGCCGCCTCCTGTTTCTTTGATATTATCACAGTATCACACCGGAATTTTCCTGACAAATTTGTGAATTAAACAAACAATATTTATAAGAAAAAAGGCAGAAGGGACCAGTAAGCGTTTCCTTCCGCCTTTGTGATGTCATAAAAATTTCAATGATCATTTTAATCCATTTCAATCCCAAAACCGCGGATGGTGTTCATGATATGAAGCCTCATTGCGGTTTTCGCTCCTTCGGGGTTGCGCGCCTGAAGGTATTTCATAATCAGCCGGTGGTCCTGAATCGTCTCAGTAATAACCTCGGGCGCGGTGCTTGAGAGGATGACCCCTTTATAAACCGCGCTGCTGATGACTGGCATCAGGCGGTTCATAAAGTCGTTATGAGTCGCTTTGGCGATGGCGTTGTGAAACGCCTGCTCCATTTCGGTCTGTTCCTCGTGCCGGAGCATCCGCTCTTCGTCGAGTATCCCGTATTCCAAAATCTTCTGAATCTCCGCATTGGACGCGCGTTTCGCCGCGTAGTACGCCGCCTGCGGTTCGAACATCAACCGCATTTCATAGAGGTCTTTCATGTTGACGCGGATACTCGACATCATGTCCATGCTGAAGCTCTCGTCGAGCTCGCTCCGGTCGGTCACGAAGGTACCCTTGCCGCGCCGGATCTCGAGGATCCCGCAGGTCGAGAGGATGCGGACCGCCTCCCGCAGGGTGGTCCGGCTGACGCCGAGTTCCTGTGAAAGCTCGATCTCATTCGGGAGCTTGTCCCCTGGGGAAAAGCGCTTCTCGGTTGTGATCATTTTCTGAATGTTATCGGCCACACGGCCGGAAAGTACGTTATCGTTGTAAGACATGTCAGGCCTCCTTGTCTCTGGATTTATTATAATAGACCGTTCGGGAAAAAACAATCTTTTTATTGCAGCAATAAAAATAAGACGTGGCCGCGGGCCGGCCAGTCAGTCAGGATAAATGGAAGAAATAGTGCGTTTCCGCATCCCTGTGCACGGGCCGCGACACCGAAAACGGATGTCCTGCGGCCTGATTTAAAAATCAGGAATATTCTGTGGGATTCTAGAAGCTGATGCTTTTAGCAACACGGAAGGATGACAGACATAAGACAACATCCCCATATCCATATGGACATGGGGATGCGTCGGTTTGCCGTTATTCCACCGTGACCGATTTTGCGAGGTTCCGTGGTTTGTCGATGTCGCAGCCGCGTTCTTTTGCCGTGTAATAGGCGATTAGCTGCAACAGCACAACCGCCGGGAACGGCATGAACAGGTCGTCGATTGGGGAGAGGGCCACAAGCGTATCAGCCACATCGTGCGAGACGGTTTCGTCTGATTTGGCGATCAGCAGGACATCCGCGCCGCGCGCCTTAACCTCTTTGATGTTCGAAACCATTTTGCCCATCAGGCGCTGCTGGGTCGCGAGGGCGATGACCGGGATCCCCTCAGTGATCAGCGAGATGGTGCCGTGCTTGAGTTCGCCTGCGGCATAGGCCTCGCAGTGGATATAGGAAATCTCCTTGAGCTTCAAAGAACCCTCGTTCGCGAGCGCCCAGTCGAGCCCCCGCCCGAGGAAAAAGAGGCTTTGCACATCGGAAAAGCGTTTCGCAGCCTGTTCGAGTTCGGGCGCCTTGTCAAGGGCCGCCCCGACCGCGTCAACCGCCCCTTCCAGCTTCGACACCAGCGCCGCGGCCTCCTCTTCGTCGATCCGTTTGACGGCGAGACCGAACGAGAACGCGAGGAGATAGAGCGCCGAAACCTGCACCGAATAGGCTTTCGTGCTCGCGACCGAGATCTCCGGCCCCGCGTGGGTGTGGATGACATAATCGGCTTCGCGCGCAATCGAGGAACCCGCGACGTTGACGACCGCCAGGGTGGTTACGCCGAGCGACCGCGCGAGCCTGAGCGCCGCGAGCGAGTCCGCCGTTTCGCCGGACTGCGAGATGACGACCACGAGGGTGCGCTTGCCGAGGATCGGATTCCGGTAGCGGAATTCCGACGCCACCTCGACCTCAACCGGGATGCGCGCGACCTGTTCGATCACCGCCTTACCGACCAGCCCGGCGTGCATCGCGGTGCCGCAGGCCACGATCTGGATGCGGTCGAAGCTCGCGAAAAAGCCCTCGGGAATCTGGTCGTAGGAAAAACTCGGCAGGCCGTTTTTGATTCTTGGATGGATGGTGTTTCGAAGCGCCGCGGGCTGCTCGGTGATCTCTTTGAGCATGAAATGCTCGAAGCCGTCCTTCTGCGCCTGCTCGATCGACCAGCCGACCGTCCGTTCGGTTTTTTCGACCGGATTGCCGTCGAGATCGACCACCCGGACCGAGTCCCGGGTCAGGACCGCGATTTCGCCCTCGTCAAGCGTAAAATAACGGTTGGTGTAGCCGATTGCGGCCGTGAGGTCCGAGACGACGAAGTTTTCGCCGTCGCCCGGCGCGACCAGCAGGGGGCCGTCCTTCCGGACTGCATAGACTGTATCCGGGAAGTCGCGGAACATGATCACAAAGGCATAGCTCCCCTCGATCTGGCGGAGCGATTTGGCGATGGTCGAAACCGGGTCGCCGTCGTAGTTCAGGTCCATCGTCGCGGCGGCGATTTCGGTGTCGGTCTGAGAGAGGAACTGATAGCCCTTTTCGATCAGGCCGCGCTTTAATTCAATATAGTTTTCGATGATCCCGTTGTGCACCAGCGCGAGATTTTTGGTCCCGTGCGGGTGGGAATTTTCATCCGAAGGCTCGCCGTGGGTTGCCCAGCGGGTGTGGCCCATGCCGCTGGTCCCGACCGGCGGATGGTCCCCGATCTTCTGCCGGAGGCTGTCGAGCCGCCCCTTCGCCTTGATGGTGACGAGCTCGCCGTCCTGGCTGACGAGGATTCCGGCCGAGTCATAGCCGCGGTATTCGAGCCGGCCGAGGCCCTCGAGCAAAATCGAGCAGGCCGGCCGAAAACCGGTATATCCAATGATTCCACACATAAGTAAATACCCCGATCCTTTAGTTTCCTTCCAGCAGTCGGATTTGTCCCGCGGGTTGCCCCGCGGTTTTGTCCCTGCTGCGCCCGGAAGGGGGGCGGAGAGGCATCCGCCGAATGCTTCGATCACCTCTCACCTCGTCAGCCGCATCCAACGCGGCCCCGGCGCTTTCTGTCCAAAAAGTCAATGCAGTTTGATTCCGCCTCCATTCAAAACAGTTTCGGTTTCCGCTCTCCCTTCCTTCGCCCCAGTGGAGCTGGAGTTCATTTTTAGTATTATCGCATAATTTGCGCGCCCGCGCAATGGGAGAGGCGGGGCGCCGCCGCAAAAAGGGAGGGACGCGGCCTCCCGTACCAGCAGTATATTCGCAGAGGGCGGAGAAGTTGAATGCGCCGCGGCGTCAAACCGAACGCGGGATGAAAGGAAAGGCCTCCGGAAACGTCTTCCGGAGGCGCCTTTTATATTGTTTTGACCGCCGCTTCCCGATGGAGCATCTGCTTTGCGCATTTGTAGACGTCGCCGCAGCCGAGCGTGATCACCAGGTCGCCGGGTTTTGCGTTTGAGAGGACATAATCCGCGATTTCATCGAACGTCTCAAACCAGACGCTCCCAGGAATCCGCTGCGCGAGGTCTTCGGTTGAGATTCCAAGCGTGTCTGTCTCCCGGCTCCCCATGATGGCCGACATCACCACATGATCTGCAATCGGCAGCGCCGCGGCAAAATCATCCATCAGCAGCTTGGTCCGCGAGTAGGTGAAAGGCTGGAACACCGCCCAGACCTCGCCAAAATCAAGCTCTTTCGCGGCGGTCAGCGTCGCCCGGAGCTCCGCCGGATGGTGGGCGTAGTCGTCGGCGATGGTCACGCCGCCGATCTTGCCGAGGATCTCGAACCGCCTCCCAACCCCGTGAAAGGCCGCCAGGCCCTTCGAAAGCTGTTCGGGCCGGGCCCCGGCGGCGAGCGCGGCGGCGCAGGCGGCGACGGCGTTTAAAACATTGTGATGCCCCGGAATCGAGAGGGTGAGCGAGGCGAGCGCCCGCCCCCGGAAACACAGGTCGAACGCGCAGTGCGAGCCGTCGTTCCAAACGATGTTTTCCGGATAGTAGTCGTTCGCCTTTGAAAGCCCGTAGGAGAGGAGTTCCTTGCCCTCGATCCCCTCAAGCGCCTTCCGTGTGTTCGCGTCGTCGCCGTTGTAGATGACGGCGCGGCCCGCGAGCTGCGCAAACCGATGGAACGAATGGATCAGGTTGTCAAGGGTCTTGAAATAGTCGAGGTGGTCCTCGTCGATATTCAAAATCACCGCGATATCCGGCGCGAGATGCAGAAAGGTGTCCACGAACTCACAGGCTTCCACTACCATAGCCTGCGATTTTCCGGCGCGGCCGCTCCCGCCGATCGCCGGGAGCTTTCCGCCGATCACCGCCGAAGGGTCCAGTCCGGATTCCAATAGAATCTGGGTGGTCATCGAGGTTGTAGTCGTTTTACCATGAGTGCCGGAGATGCAGACACAGTTCGAATACCGGCGGGTGAGCAGGCCGAGCATTTCGCTCCGCTCCACCGTCGGGATGCCGTGTTCCCGTGCGTAGACCAGTTCCACATTGTCGTCGTGGATCGCCGCGGAATAGATCACGGCATCGGCGTCGCCGACGTTTTCCGCGCTGTGGCCGATGGTCACGGAAACGCCCATCGCGCGCTCCTGCTCGATGGTGTCGCCGGGGTTGTTGTCGGAGCCGGTGATATGAAAGCCCTGCGCCAGCATGATCTGCACGATCGGGAAGATTCCGGAACCGCCCACGCCGACGAAATGGATATGTTTCATCCCGCTGAGCTGCTGTTCGGTGATGGTTGACAAAAGAGGTCACCTCCAAGAATTGAGGAACCGGGCCGCTTAGTGCGCGTCCGTCCGTTATTTCGGTTGATTTTATATTTTCATTATATAGTATTCCAGCCATTTGTGACCTTAACGCGGCGGGAGAAAAAAATTGCCTGTTTTTGCGGCGTCCTAAACCTCGCGTTTTTGTTTCGGATGGCAGAGGATGCAGCTGTCCAAGCCGCCGGGATAGACCCTCTGAAAACCTCGCTGCGGCGATGGGTTAATGAACAAAAATCCAGAAAAAATTATAGCACGTTTCCAGCCGCAGGTGAATATTATTTTTGCCTTGTGTGGATACTATCTCTCGACAGGAGGGGAAATGCATGAACATTTCTGATATCAGGATTCGAAGAACATACCAGGACAGCCGTCTCCGCGCTCTGGTTTCCTTTACCATCGGCGGGGACTTCGCGGTGCACGATATCAAGGTGATCGAGGGGCCGGAGCGGCTTTTCGTCGCGATGCCGAGCCGCCGGGAGGAAAACGGAACCTTCCGGGATATCTGCCATCCGATCACGCCGCAGGCGAGAAAAGAGCTGGAGGACGCGATCCTTTCCGCCTATCGGGATCACCTTGAGGCGAGCGCGGCCGCCCAGCAGATGCAGCTCCCGGAAGAGGGCGGCGGGCAGTAGAACCATTTTGACATCGTTCTCATAGGATATCGAAGGAAGATTTCTTTCGATTGGGAGGGAACGATATGCCGCGGGAAGAAAAAAGCGGCCCGGGGGCGGCGCGCCGCGCGGACCGTTATCTTGAAATCGCCAGAGCCGAACTCGGGCGCGGGATCGCGGGCGCCGTCATCCTTTTGATCGGCGACCGCACGGGCGAAAGCGAACTGGTGGACGCCCTCGCGCGGGAGGGGGCGGAACTCGCGCTCGACGACCAGAGCCGCGCCGCGAAGCTGGTGGACGCGGTGTTCCTCTTCGGCGCGCCGCCCGATCTGTCCGAGCTGCTCGGGCGGCTGCGCTATGGGACGCTGATTCTACTGGTCCCGCCGGCGGGCAGCGGGGACAACGGGCTCCCGCCAGGCGCCGCGGAACTGATGGAGTCGGCAAGGCGGTGCGGGCTTCGGTGCGTCGTGCCGCTTTCCAGATAAACGCATAACAGAGGGCAAAAGGCCGGGCAAATTTTCCCGGCCTTTTGCCCTCTGTTATGGGAGGATGTGGAAAACCATAAAGGCGTTTGCTGTGGGCATGTTCAAAGATTTCCAAAATGGTTTTTATCCCGGGCCAAAGCACTTTTAAAATGCTTTCCGACTTCGCCTCGCTCAAAAGCTTTATACACTCCCCGCCGGCCGCATGGGCGCCGGGCGCGGTTTCCTCCACGCCAGCGAAACCGGGTGAAAGGAGCAGCCAGATGTTCGCAAGGATATCTCATTTGATATGGAAGCCATGCCATGTATGCACATTGACAAACCTTTTTGCCGGGGTGTACAATTAATTTGTGAAAAGCTCGACAATATTGGGGAAACTGCAAAAAAGAGCAGGGTTTGGAACGAGAGGAATGGAGGAGATTGTTGGTGCGCACAATCACGGTTGAAGTCTGCGTCTGCACCCAGTGCGTCCTGCATGGGGCGATGAACATCATAGAATCGGTTGAGAGCATGAGACGGCTCAAGTACGAGATGCGGCATAAGACAAGGGTGGAGCTTTCCACCATCAGCGCGCGTCATCCCGAGGCCCCCCCTCTGGTGAAGATCAACGGGGAAGCGATGGAGAACGCCACCTGCCAGCAGGTGATGGAATCAATCGTTTCCTATGTCAGCAAGAGCGCAAAATAATCTTTTGTCGCGAAAATCATATTCGGCGAGCTTGGCGCCGGTGCGCGAGCCGCGAATAGGAGGAAACCAATGAGAGGAAATTTTACCCCTGTAACCAAAATCCGCCGCCAGGTATTTGAGGCGGTTGCGCGGCAGGCGTTTGAGAGCAGAGGGATCAGCGATATTTTTAAAATTCCGTTTAATATCCTTCCGGGCGAACTGCCGACTTATCGGGAGAGCATCTTCAAAGAGCGGGCGATCGTCAGCGAGAGGATCCGCCTTGCGATGGGGCTTCCGCTGCGGAAGATCAGCGAACAGGCGCCGATGACCAATGGGATGGAAGACCCCGAACTCGAGAAAAAGGTCTATTCGATGCCGTTTATCAACGTCATCCCGTTCGCCTGTAACGCCTGCGAGACAACCCATTTCCGCGTCACAGACAGCTGCCAGGGCTGTCTGGCGCATCCCTGCACAAGCATCTGTCCGGTAAACGCCGTTACAATCGTCAAGGGCCGCTCGGTCATCGACCGCGAGAAATGCATCAAATGCGGCCGCTGCTCGGAAAGCTGCCCCTACGGCGCGATCATCAAAATGGAACGCCCCTGCGCCGCGGCCTGCGGGGTTGACGCGATTGGAAGCGACGAATACGGCCGTGCAAAAATCGACGAGGACAAATGCGTCGCCTGCGGCCAGTGCATGGTTCACTGCCCGTTTGCGGCGATTTCGGATAAGAGCCAGATCTATCAGCTTGCAAAGGCGCTGATGGGCGACGGCGAGGTGGTCGCGGAGATCGCGCCGTCGTTTGTCGGCCAGTTCGGACCGGCCGCAACGCCCCAGAAAATCAAAGGCGCGCTCAGAAAAATGGGCTTTCGCGCGGTGTACGAGGTCGCAGCCGGCGCGGACCAGGTCATAGTCGAAGAGGCGGAGCATTACATTCACAAGGTCGCGACCGGGGAGCAGCCGTTCCTCGCGACTTCCTGCTGTCCGTCCTGGTCGGTGATGGCGAAGCGCGAGTTCCCGCAGCTGGAGGAATACCTTTCTCAGTCGCTCACCCCGATGGTGGCGACCGCGCGGCTCATCAAAAAGGAGCGCCCGAACGCGAAGGTCTGCTTCATCGGCCCCTGCGCCGCCAAAAAACTGGAGGCGATGCGCCGCTCGGTCCGCAGCGACGTGGACTTTGTCATCACCTTTGAAGAGCTGATGGGCATGTTTGCCGCGAAGGACATCGAGTTCGGCGAGGTCGAGGAAGAGCCGATCGACGATGCGTCCGCAGGCGGCAGAGGTTTTGCCGTCGCGGGCGGCGTGGCGTCCTCTGTCGTGGACGCGATACACGAGATGGACCCGTCGGTCGAAGTCAAGACCGACCGTGCGGAGGGACTGAAAAACTGCAAGAAGATGCTTCTGCTCGCAAAGGCCGGAAAGCGGAACGGCTACCTCCTCGAGGGCATGTGCTGCTACGGCGGCTGCGTCGCGGGAGCCGGGACCGTCAGCCCGATCCCGAAGGCGGCGGGCGAGGTTAAGAAGTTTATGGACGCCGCTTCTGTGAAAAGCGCGGTCGTCAAGATCCGGGAAACCGGAAAATCAATGCCGGCGGAGATCAGTTGATCTCCGCCGTTTTTTATGATTATGACAAAACAACAAATCTCCCTGGCCGGAACCCGGGATGGGCCGCACAGCCGAAAAAGCGGCACAGCAGCAGTTTTGATGCATCAGAATCTGCTTTTCTTGCCACTGATTCACTGAACAGCTCAAAAGGGATAAAAGCGGCGGCTTCTTACCGAAAGCGCGCGGAGCTTGCCGCGCCTCGTTTTTGCTGACCATCCGCCTGACTGCTTCGGATGGCTTTCGCTATCTGTCCAATCAAAGGCTTTGACAGGCCGCAACGGCGAAAGCAGTCGGAATGAATGATCGTGACGCAAGAAAATCATTTTCTGCCTGCATTTGCTTGATTTTTCATCAGGATTTGATATAATAACTCCAGAGAAAACAGCGGGGCTGTTTTCGGCTGTTTATTGTGGCCGCATGCCGCCCGGAGGCATGCTGTAGACGTTGCATCTGGACCTAAATCGGCTAAATCGGTCCGCAGATGCGGCGGGGGAACCGCTTTTGCGGTTTACAGATCATGCGGGATCAAGGCTGCCGTCTTTATGTGATTTGGTTTTAAATCCCGAATGATAATTCAAAAGAAGGGCTGGACCATCAGAACGGGGTTCCGGCCCCAAACCGGTTCGAAAGGAAAGAGTGCAGGATGAACAAAGACCTGATCGGCCTCATCTCCGGGATGATGCCCCGTTTTTCCAAAGGGCAGAAACAGATCGCAAGATATATTGTGGAGCATTACGACAAAGCCGCGTTTATGACCGCCGCAAAGCTCGGGCAGGCGGTCGGCGTCAGCGAATCGACGGTTGTCCGCTTTGCGGCGGAACTCGGCTTTGAAGGCTATCCCCAGCTTCAGCGCTCCCTTCAGGAGCTGATCCGCAACCGCCTGACCAACGTCCAGCGGATGGAGATCACCGGCGAGCAGATCGGGGACGGCGACCTGCTGGAGCGGGTCCTGACAATGGACATCGACAAGATCCGCCGCACCCTTGAGGAAACCTCCCGTAGCGAATTTTCCTCGGCGGTGGACGCCCTTCTCAACGCGAGGACCATCTACGTTCTCGGAATCCGTTCCGCCGCTTCCCTCGCAAGTTTTATCGCGTTTTACTTTAACCATGTGTTTGATAATGTCAAGCTGATCACTGCCGCCTCAACCAGCGACGTTTTTGAACAGCTTTTGAAAATCCGCGAGGATGACGTCCTGATTGGAATCAGCTTCCCACGCTATTCCCAGCGGACGGTGACCGCGATGAAATTTGTCAAGGAACGTGGCGCGAAGGTCATCGCGCTGACCGATTCCAGCATTTCGCCGATCGCGGAATACGCGGACGTTCGGCTTTATGCGAGGAGCGATATGGCGTCGTTCGTCGATTCGCTTGTCGCGCCGCTGAGCCTGATCAACGCGCTGATCGTCGCGGTCGGGATCAAAAAACGCAACGAGGTCAGCCTAGCTTACGCCGAGCTGGAGCGGATCTGGGACAAATACGGCGTCTACGCGAAGAACGACGGGAGCGGCAGCGCATGAAAACGGACGTTGCCATCGTCGGCGCGGGCCCGGCGGGAATGATGGCCGCCGGGCAGGCCGCGCGCGCCGGAGCGCGCGTTCTGGTTCTGGAAAAGAACCCGCGGCCGGGCCGGAAACTAATGATCACTGGGAAAGGCCGCTGCAATATTACGAACAACTGCGATACCGAAGCGTTTCTCGCGGCGGTCCGCAGCAATCCGCGCTTTTTATTCAGCGCGGCGAGCGCGTTCCCACCCGCTGCGGCGATGCGCTTTTTTGAGCAAGCCGGGGTTCCGCTGAAAACCGAGCGCGGAAACCGGGTGTTTCCGCAGTCGGACAAGGCGCGGGATGTCGTCGACGCTATGGCGGATTTTATGCGTCATCCAAACGTGTCCGTCCTGCAGAAGAAGGTAAAGCATCTTCTTTTCCGCGACGGCGTTCTTGCCGGCGTCCTGACGGAGGACGGCGGACGCTTCGAGGCGGGCGCGGCGGTTGTCTGTACGGGCGGGAAGAGCTACCCGCTCACCGGTTCGACCGGCGACGGTTACCGCCTGGCGCAGGAGGTCGGACACACGGTTGTCCCGCCGAAGCCTTCTTTGATCCCGATTGTCACATCGGAAACCTGGTGCCGGGAGGTGTCGGGCCTCTCGCTTCGGAACGTCGTCCTGACCCTCAAAAAGGGGAAGAAGACCGTTTATTCCGAGCTTGGCGAGATGCTGTTCACCCATTTCGGCGTTTCGGGACCGCTGGTGCTTTCGGCTTCGAGCCATATGGACGGCCCCGCCGGGGAATACCGTCTTCTGATCGATTTAAAGCCCGGCCTCACGCCCGAAAAGCTCGACGCACGGATCCTGCGGGATTTTGAAGAAGCGAAAAACAGGGAATTTAAAAACGCCCTCGACGCGCTGCTCCCCAAAAGCCTGATCCCGGTGATCGTCCGGCTGTCGGGCATCCCGCCGGAAATACGGGTAAATTCGGTCACCCGTCCGATGCGCCAGAAGCTTGCCGGCCTGATCAAAGGACTTCCGCTGACCCCGTCGGCATTCCGGCCGATCGACGAGGCAATTGTCACGGCGGGCGGCGTCAGAACGAGCGAAATCGACCCCAAAACCATGCAGTCGAAGCTGGTAAGAGGGCTTTATTTTGCCGGAGAGGTGCTGGACCTCGACGCATACACCGGCGGCTATAACCTCCAGATTGCCTACTGCACCGGCTTCCTCGCCGGGAGGAGCGCCGCGTGCGCGGCCGCCGCAGAAAAATAAACCGCCCCGCGTTCCGCGGGCCAAAGGAGCATCCGTTTCTATGTCTAACACCTGTGCCATCGCGATCGACGGACCAAGCGCCGCCGGGAAAAGCACCATCGCAAGACGAATCGCCGGGGAGTTTGGCTTTCTTTATGTCGATACCGGCGCGCTGTACCGGGCAATCGGCCTCGCCGCAGTACGGCGCGGAAAGAATCCCAAACTGCCGCAGGAGGTCCTCCCGATACTCCCCGGCCTGGAGCTGAAACTCGCCTATGTCGACGGGGTCCAGCGGGTTTTTCTCGGGGGCGAGGATGTTTCCGAGGCGATCCGCACGCCGGAAATGTCGATGGCGGCGTCTGCCGTCTCCGCAATCCCGGAGGTCCGGGCCTTTCTGCTCGGCTACCAGCGCGAACTCGCCAGGACGCACAGCGTCGTGATGGACGGGCGGGACATTGGGACGGTCATTCTCCCGGAGGCAAAAGTCAAGATTTTCCTCACCGCAACTCCAGAGCGCCGTGCGGCGCGCCGTTATCAGGAATATCTTCAGAAAGGCGTTCCGGCGGAATATGATCAGGTTTTGAAAGAGATCCTCGAACGCGACGCGAACGATATCAGCCGGGAAACGGCGCCGCTCCGGCAGGCGGAGGACGCGGTCCTGGTCGACTCCTCCGACATGACCCTCGAAGAGGCGGTCAGAGCAATCAAAGCGATCGTAAGGGAGCGCTGCTGATGGAATGGATTTACCGCTTGTTCGACGGGCTTTTGGTTTTCTTTTTGTCCTTTCGGTATCGTGTGACCTATGAGGGCCTCGAAAACCTGCCGCCGCGTTCGGTGCGAAATTATCTTGTAGCCTGCAACCATATTTCGATGGCGGACCCGATCTTCCTCGCCTTCCGGCTCAGGCCCTGGGTGCGCTTCATGGGCAAGGCCGAGCTGTTTCAGAATCCCTGGATCGGCTGGGCCTGTTACCTGGTCGGCGGTTTCCCGGTTTCCCGCGGAACTGGGGACATGGGGGCGCTCGAACACGGGATCGATCTCTACAAGAGCGGGTATCCGCTGGCGATCTTCCCGGAGGGAACCCGGTCTAAGGATGGAAAACCCGGCCGGCCGAAATCCGGCCTTGCGCTTCTCGCCAAGACGACCGGCGCGGACATCCTCCCCTGCGCCGTCATATACGGCGAAAAGAAAGGGCTTCGCATCCCGCTGACCGTCAAATACGGAAAGGTGATCCCGCATGCGGAGCTGGGGCTTGAAGGGGAATCCCCGCGGGAGCTTCGAAAAGCCACCAAACGCATCTGGAACGATATTCTGAGACTCTGGGGGGTGGATCCCGATGCCGAAAATCACGCTGGCTGAGAGCGCAGGCTTTTGCTTTGGCGTCAAACGAGCGGTGGACATGGTCTATGCCGCCCTTGACGCGGGAGAGCGCGTCTGCACCCTCGGGCCGATCATCCACAACCCGCAGATGGTCGCGGAACTGGAACAGAAGGGCGTGACCATCCTCGGCTCCATCGCCCAGGTCCCGAAAGGCGCAAAGGTGATCCTCCGCTCGCACGGGGTCCCGCGCACGGTGACCGACGAGCTTGAACGGCTCGGCATCTCCTACGGCGACGCAACCTGCCCGTTCGTCGCAAAGATACACGGCATCGTCGCGCGAGCAAGCCCCGATGAGCTTGTCCTCATTCTGGGCGACGCCAATCATCCGGAAGTACAGGGAATTGTAGGGCATTGCAGCGGCAGGATTTTGGTCATTTCCGGCTATGAAGAGGCGAAAAATCTCAAAAATGAGGGCGAAAATTCCAATAATTCGTGTTTTGTTGTTGCTCAGACTACATTTAATCGATTTGAATGGGAAAAATGTGTGAGCATTATAAAAAAGGTGTATACAAGCGCGCAAATTTTTGATACAATATGTAATGCGACTTCGTTCAGGCAGCAGGAGGCCGCCAAATTGGCAAGATGTTGCGACATCATGTTGGTTGTGGGGGGGCGTCACAGCTCAAACACAGCCAAACTTTGCTCGATCTGCGGCGAATTTTGTCAAACCATTCTGGTTGAGACAGCGGACGAGCTGAACCCGCAGGACTTTGCGGGGGCATCTTCTATTGGAATCACTGCGGGAGCCTCAACGCCTGTCCGCATAATTAAGGAGGTACACGAAACGATGAATGAAATGATGGAAAACCAGGAAGAACTTAGCTTTGAGGAAATGTTGGAACAGTCCTTCAAAAGTACATATAACGGAGAGAAAGTGACCGCTGTCGTTACGAGCATCGCGCCGAACGAGATCGCCGTCGATATCGGCACCAAGCACGCCGGATATGTACCCCTGTCGGAGCTGACAGACGACCCCTCGGCAAAGCCTGAAGATCTGGTGAAAAAGGGCGACAAACTCGACCTGCTGGTTGTTCGCGTCAACGATCAGGAGGGCACCGTAATGCTCTCCAAGAAGCGTCTGGATGCGATGGCCGGCTTTGAAAAGGTCATGGATGCGGTGGACACCGGCGAAGTTCTCGAAGGCGTCGTCACCGAAGTGATCAAGGGCGGCGTCCTCGCGCTGACCAACGGGGTGAAGGTTTTTATCCCCGCGTCCCAGGCAACCATGTCCCGGAACGAGCCGCTTGAGGGGCTGCTCCGCAAGAAAGTGGAGTTCAAAATCCTTGAGGTCAACCGCCAGCGCCGCCGTGCGGTCGGTTCCATTCGGGCCGTTGTGCGCGAGAGGCGCAAAGAGCTGGAAGAGAAGTTCTGGTCCGAAGTCGAGATTGGCCGTCATTATCAGGGCACCGTCAAGTCGCTGACCGATTACGGCGCGTTCGTCGATCTCGGCGGCGTGGACGGCATGATCCATATCAGCGAACTCTCCTGGGGCAAGATCCGCCATCCCTCCCAGGTTGTGAAGGTCGGCGATGAGATCGAGGTCACCATTAAGGATATCGACGCAGAAAAGAAAAAGATTTCGCTCGGTTATAAAAAGGATGAGGACAACCCGTGGGAAATTCTGAAGAAGAGCTACGAGGTTGGACAAAACGCCCATGTCAAGATCGTCTCGCTGACCGCTTTCGGCGCGTTTGCGGAGTTGATCCCTGGGATCGACGGCCTGATCCACATCAGCCAGATCTCGACCGAGCGGGTTGGCAAACCCTCCGATGTTTTGAGCGTCGGACAGGAAGTCGATGTCAAGATTACCGAGATCGATTACGAGCGCCGCAGAATCAGCCTTTCGATCAAAGCGCTGCTCGAAGAGCAGGGCGTCGGCGAAGCGCAGGGCGGCGAGGCGCCTTCCGCGGAATAATCATAAGTAAGATGAAAAAGGGCATCGTCGATGCCCTTTTTCCTTGATTCTGTGGGCTTGTGCTGCCGGTATAAAAAGAAGATGCCTTGCAAACAATAAAAAAGGTGCAATAAAGTCTTTTATCTTTCGCACTTTAGGATTGCAAAGACGCAAGATTTGGCAGCAGCTCCCCAGAAAGGAATGATCAATAGGATGAAACGTATAATAACCGCAGCGGCCGCCGTTATGGCGATGCTGGTGCTGGCAAGCGGATGCTTCCAGAAGAAAACGGAACCCAATACCATCAAAGACGGAAAGAGCCTTTCAGATGTCGTCGCCGAGGTTGACAAGAAGTTCGCGGAAAAATACGGCGAGGGCAACGGCGCGGTCATGATGCCGATGGAAGTGGACGAAATGTACCTGACCGACTTTGCCCACCTCGACAAAGCGGATGTGGACGAATATGCGGGCAGCTACTCGATGTCGATGACCAATTCCGACGCGCTGATTGCAGTCAAAGCGAAAGACGGCAAAATCGACGCAGTTAAAGAAGGGCTTGAGAAGCGGAAAAGCGACCTGGTTGCCCAGTATGAGCAATATCCGGTGAATGGCTCCTATGAACGGGCGCAGAGCGGCGAAGTATATGTCAAGGGCAACTATGCGTTCTTGATCGTCGTCGGCGTGATGCCGGACGACCCCGACGCGCCAGTCGACTTTTCAGAAGACATCGCAATGGTGAAAGCCGCCATCGACAGCATGTTTAACTAAGAGAAGAACAGCGCGGGGATGGAAAAAACGCTTTCCTGCCCGCGCTGTGAAAGCCGAAGTACCGGCGCGTGGAAAGCCTTCTCAGCAGACAAGCTGTGAAGGCTTTTCCCATATGCCGCCCCGGAGGACAGTATGGTATTTTCGAGCATCCTGTTTTTATTTCGCTTTATGCCGATCGCCTTTGCGGTCTATTATCTCACACCGAGAAAACAAAAAAACCTGGTTTTGCTGATTCTAAGCCTCATCTTCTATTCATGGGGCGAAGTGCGTTACTTCCCGATCATGATCGCCTCGATTTTGGTCGATTACACCGCGTCCCGCGGCATTGAAAGCCATCGGGGAGACCCAAAGGCCTGCAAGGCGTTTTTGCTAATGTCGGTGTTTTTTAACCTCGGAATGCTCGGTTTTTTCAAATACACCGACTTTTTCATTGAGAACATCAATGCGCTGCTTGGAACTGGGATCCCGCTTGTCGGGCTCACCCTGCCGCTTGGGATCAGCTTTTATACCTTTCAAACCATGTCTTACACCATCGACGTCTACCGAGGGAAGGTGACGGCGGAGCAAAACCTCATCGATTTTGGCGCGTTTGTCGTGCTGTTCCCGCAGCTAATCGCCGGTCCAATTGTCCGCTACACCGACATCAACCGCGAACTGCGTGAGCGGAAGCTAGATCCCGGCCAGATCAACGACGGCGTCAAGCTCTTTCTCTTTGGCCTCGGGAGCAAGGTCCTGATTGCAAACAACATCGGCTCGCTCTGGACCGAGGTGGAGCAGATGGGCTTTGCCGGGATCTCGACGCCGCTTGCCTGGCTCGCGATCCTCGCCTATGCGTTTCAGATTTACTTCGATTTTTCGGGCTACTCGCTGATGGCGATCGGGCTGGGAAAGATGCTCGGCTTTGAGTTCCCAAAAAATTTTGATTTTCCCTATATCTCGCGTTCGATGACCGAGTTCTGGCGGCGCTGGCATATGACGCTCGGATCCTGGATTCGGGAATACCTATATTTTCCGCTCGGAGGAAACCGGAAGGGGAAGGCGCGGAACATCCTGAATCTTCTGATCGTCTGGGCGGCGACCGGCTTCTGGCACGGGGCGGACTGGAACTTTATTATCTGGGGGCTTTACTTCTTTGTACTTCTGCTGATTGAAAAGCTGTTCCTTTTGCCAGTGCTGGAAAAACACCGGTGGCTCGCGGCAGCCTATCTGGCGTTTTTCCTAAGCCTGAGCTGGGTCATCTTCGCGATCACCGACCTTTCGGCGATGGGGGTCTATTTTACCCGGTTGTTTGCGTTTGAAGGCGGCGCCGACTGGATCTATTACCTGCGCAATTACGCAGTGACCTTTTTGCTGGCCGGGGTGCTTGCGACGCCTGCGCTCAAGCCTGTTTACCAGCGCCTCGATCGGAACCGCGTGCTGAGCGTCCTGTTCTTTGGGGCGATTGCGTTCCTCTCGGTGGCCTATCTGGTTGATGCGAGTTACAACCCGTTTTTGTATTTCCGCTTTTAGGAGGTGCGGCCGATGAAAATCAATACGCTTGTGAAGTGGGTGAAAACCTATCCGGTCGCCTTTCTGTTTGCGCTGTTTCTGGCCAGCGGTTTTATCGCCGACAGCCTGACGCCGACCAAAGCGTTTTCCGATCTTGAAAACCGCTATCTTCAGCAGTTTCCGAGGCTGACGCCGAACACGCTGTTAGACAATTCGTTTACACTCAAATATGAAACCTATATCAACGATCAGTTTGTCCTTCGGGACGGCTGGATCACCCTCAAGTCGGTCGCGGAAGCGGGCCTTGGAAAGATTGAGAACAACGGCGTGGTCTACGGTAAGGATCATTACCTGTTTGAAAAATACAAAACCTATGATCAGGAGCGTTTTCAGGCAAACCTTGGCTATCTCGAGGCGTTTGCAGAGCTTTATCCCGAAATTCCAAAGTCGCTGATGATCGTGCCGAGCGCCTATGAGATGCTATCCGAATTGGTTCCATACGGCCTTGAGAACGTCGCGCAGGCCCCGCTGATCGACTCCATTTATCAGCGGATGGCGGAACACGGCTTCGAAAGCATCCCGCTGGATGCGGCTTTGAGCGGGGCGGAGGAACCCCAGCTCTATTACCGGACCGATCACCACTGGACGACTCTGGGCGCATATCGCGCCTATCTGGCGCTCTGTGAGCGGCTTGGCCGCCCCGCGGTTTCGCTTGACGGCGCGGCGCGGCACGAACAGGAAGGCTTTTACGGAACGCACTTCAGCAAAGCCAAGCTGTTCTCCGCCGCCCCGGATACCATCGTCTGGTATGACCTTCCGGTGGATTCGGTTGTGATCGACGGGGAGGAGAAGGACGGACTCTACGATTTGTCAAAGCTGGCCGAGCGCGATAAATACGCGATGTTTCTCTATTCCAACAACGGCGTGACCGAGATTGAAAACGCCGCCGCGCCGGAGGGAAGCATCCTGGTTGTGAAGGATTCCTATGCAAACAGCTTTGTCCCGTTCCTCGCCCAGAGCTACCGAAAGGTGATCGTGGTCGATCTGCGTTCCCTTGGCGAAAAGATTTCGGAACTCATCTCGCGGGAGCGGCCGGACAGGGTTCTATTCCTTTACAGTTTCCCCAATTTTGTCAGCGACGCCAATCTGCCCAAGCTGAAATACTGATTGAATAGAAGACGAATTTGAAAAATACCAGCGGCTTTCCAGCTTAAAGCCCAGTAAAAAGGCCCGCCATGCACAGTCATGACGGGCCTTTTCTATTTTTTCATCAAAAACTTTTTGCGGAACCAGTGCCGGTATAACAGCGTCAGATTCCTGCAGGCGGTCTCATAGATCACGAAGATGATGTTCCCGATTCCAAGAACGGCCCAAGCCATTGCCACGCCGCCGAATTCCTCCAGAAGCTGCGTAAGGCCGAACAGATGGATTAAAAGCCAGTAGGAGAGGATCATTGAGGCGTTGAAAACAGCGGTTTTAAGGAGCCAGCGCAGTAGATTGTTTCGAAGCGATTCGAGCGAAAGCCTGAACACCGGATAGTAGCCAAAGAAAAAGATGAACATCAGCGCGGCCTCCCGGTCGGGGACCATGATAAACGCCAGAAGGGAAACCGATGTATAAACCACATACGCCGGCCGCGTCCCGATTTCGACCGCGGCTGGAATCAGAAACGCTCCCGCTACAGCGGGCAGGGCGTAGGTCGCGAATGGGATGACCCCTGAAAGGAGCATCGCCAGCAGGCAGAGAGCGGAAGAAAGGCCGCCCACGGCCACCTGTGTGCTTTTCAAATCTTTCGCATCCCTTTCCCTACGGTTGTCTTTTAAAAATTGCCGGTACAGCACCGGCAGACGTTGCAGGTGCAGTTTGCGCAGCAGAGCGCCGAACACAGGCTGCAGGGACCGCAGGTGGAGTATCCCTGCGAATAGACGCTCCCCCGAAACTGGCGCTGTGCGTTTAGGCGGTCCAGCGTGGTCCGGTATTCAAAGTTCTGCGGGTTCATCCGGACGGCGTTCTGAAAGTACTGCATCGAATCCTCGAGAAAACCGCGCGAATAGAGGACGTTGCCTTTCAGAAAGTTCCATTCCGCGTCGCGGGATGGGAAGGGGATCCCGTCAAGCAGTTCTTCCGCCTCTGAAATCCGCCCCATCGAGACGAGGCGGCGGATGTCGGAAAGCGCCCCGGACGGCTGGCGGGAAAAGCCCGAGTATCCGCCGTATCCGGCTGCGTCCTGCCGGGCGGCGCCGGTTCCATTGCGGCGTTCCATCTGAATCCGGTCGTAGGCGTCGTTGATCTCGGCCATTTTTTCGGACGCGAGATCTGCGAGCGGCGTGTTGGCGTAGTTGTCCGGGTGATATTTCTTCGCGAGTTCGCGGTAAGCCTGTTTGATCTCTTCATCGGAAGCATTCGGCGCGACGCCGAGAACCCTATATGGATTCTGCATCGGGTTTCCCTCCTTTCCTCCCGGATTGGGCGCCGGCGCAGAGGCGCACGGCCCGGTCAATCAGCCCTTCGAAAATGATATTGTCCAGAATCGGCTGGAAAACACGGGGTTCCAGAAGGCAATAAGCCTTGCAGACCTCGTTGATTGTGACCGAGAGCAGTTCGGAAAAACGCTCCGGCGAATATTGAAACAGGGGGTTGAAACCGCCCCTTTTCCGGTCTTCTTCGAGATCGTCCACCGCATCGCAGAGGTAAACAAAACGGCCCAGCATGGCGCCGAGACGGTTTAAAATCCGCTGTTTCTTGGCGTCTTCGCTCATCAGGGCGAACAGTTCGCCGAGCGCCGCGGCGGATGGATAACAGCACTCGTCAAGCGTCGGCGACGCGCTGTTTTCCACCGCCCGCTGCCGCTCCATCGCGGAGGAGACGATCTCCATCGCTTTCGGCCGGCGGAGTCCGGCCCGTTTTGCCGCCGGCGCCGTCAAAAGGCGTGCCATTCTCCATTTTGCCCGGGCGGCGGAGGAATCATCCTCAATGTTGTCGACGCATTTGAAGTCCAGCATAATCATGGCGACGTCGCTGCAGAACGAAAGCGCCTCGCAGTCCGAAAGATGCGGCTGCTTTCGAACCGGCTGATAGGGGCAGCGCGCGGGAACAAACGAAACCCCGTCGTCGTTGACTGCCGCAAAAAGCATAGCCGCGAAGGTAAAATCATAGCTTAGAGTAAAACGGGCGAGCGGCCCGAAGTCGGAGGAGAGCTTTCGGCACATTCCGCAGTAAACGCCTTTGTAGCAGTCGAGTTCGGAAACCCGAAGGTTCGCTTCCACTGGCCGAATATAGCCGAACAATCGCGCAGCTCCTTTCACCGTTTGCATCGTTCCTAATTTTATCTCATCATTTTGCCATGATCATCAATATTTTGTGAACACGCGGCTTTCAATCGTGTTATTTCGCCCATTTTGGCGCGAAAACCGATCGAAAGCCGGGTGACGGAGGAAATATGGATCTGTTTTCGCTTCTTATCCTTGCGCTCGCCCTTTCGATGGACGCATTCGCGGTCGCGGTCAGCCGGGGCGTTTCGAGCCGGCGGCGGCGCGGGAGGGACTGCTTCTACACCGCTCTGGCCTTCGGCGGCGCGCAGGCCCTGATGCCGGCGGCCGGGTTCTGTTTCGGCGAATGGCTCGCCAATGACCTGATCAAATCGGGCGGCGAGGCGGTTGCGGCGGGGATTCTGGCTCTCCTGGGCGTCAAGATGGTTTTTGAGGCGCTGACCGAAAAGGGGAACGGCGGTCTGGCCGACGCCAGCCGTGCGAGCGGCGCGAGAATCCTCGGGCTGCAGGCCCTTGCAACCAGCATCGATGCCCTTGCGGTCGGCATCGGCCTTTGCAGCGTCAGCGGCCAGATTGTTTTCCCCGCGCTGGTTATCGGCTCCGTCACCTTCCTGGTCTGCTGCACCGGTTTCCTGCTTGGGAAAGGCATTCAGGGCGCAAACGGGCAGAGGGCCGAGCTGATCGGCGGCGTGGTCCTGATCCTTCTCGCCGTCAAGACCTTGTTTCATGGCTGAAACCGTTTGGGGTTTGGCCGGGTTGCGATATCGGCAACGGGCGCTTTCAATTGAGATAAACAGCGGGCGAAAGTCAGGCCGCGGCGGAAAAAACCGGATGCAGTTTTTTAAAACTGCATCCGGTTTTGCTTATTCGAGAAGGTCCATTACCGCAGACGAGATTGCGCAGGCAGTTTTGTAGATTTCTACCGGATCGCAGACCCGCTCGTATTCCCAAGGGCTTGGGACAAAGCCGATCTCCGCGAGAATCGAAGGGATGTACCTCATCCGCGTGACGGTGTAGTAGGACTCAAAATCACCGCGGTATCCACGCCCGGCGTTGGTCGCGCTGATCCGCGTCGCCACCGCGGAGGCGAGCGCCTCGCCGTTCGGGAAGTGGTAGTAGGCCTCGACGCCGTTCGAGCGGTTTCCGTCCGAGGCTTCGGCGACGCTGTTGTGATGGAGCGCGATGAACAGATCGGGCATTACCTCTTCGGTTTTCTCCATCCGGTCATAGAGCGAGACAGTGTCGCCGGAGCCGCGGGTCAGAGCGACCGTCGCGCCGAGCTGTTCGAGCCGCATCTTCAGCATCTGGGCGTTTGCGAAGTTCAGTTCCGCTTCGGTCGGCCCGTCGAGCTGAAGGACGCCGAG
>DVKH01000038.1 GCA_018716105.1 Candidatus Fimivivens faecavium
TTATAGGGCACGGCAAGGGGAAAAGCAAGAGGGAAATGTAACCGAAATGTAATAACTATGGCAAAAAAGCATAAGATAAGGGATTAAACAGAAGACAAATAGAGCAAAAACCGCAAAACCCGGCCTGGAAAAACGCAAAATAGATTACAAAATGTCATAAATCGAAAGCGCGCGATTCCGCTCCCTTCCCACGCTTCCCTCTCCTCTTCCACTCCGCCCTTTCCTTTCCAATTTAAAACAGGAAGCGCCAAAGGCGCTTCCTGTTTAGATAAACCTATTTCCTTTTATTTTGCAGCCAGCGGCGCATCGGTGATCACATAATAACCGCCCACGCTGCTGTTAAAATAGAGGGTATCCCCCTCCACCTTGGGAGCTGCGTTCGTCTGGAGCAGAAGCTGGTTATTCACCTCATCATAAGCGTAGATCATCAACGACTTCGTATCGAGGCCGCTCAGATCAGGTTTGCACTGAAGGCCGATGGTTTTTTCAAGGCTCGTATAGCTGTCGCCATAATTAACCACGACAAACGGGTTGGAAAAATAGGTTGAGATCATCTGGCTCAAAGCTGAAGCGTCTGCCCCAATGGAACCGGAGGCCCCCTCGGTCTGCTGTTCTTCCCCGGCATCGCCGAGATTCGAAATGGTCCCCCCCGTCGACTTGAGCGGGATATCGGACGCAACATAGTTCGAAAGCTGATCGGTATTCAGGCCAAAATAGCCGTTGTTGTTCGGCGCTTCAATCCGGACCAGCTCGTTATAACTGTCGTATGTATAAAGATAATTTGCATCCGGCGCATAAATCTTCAGCACGCCGGTCTTCGGGAAAAGCGGACGGGCATAGAACGAGAGGAAAGTCATGTTCGCATCCGGATTCGCTTCAACAATCGCTTCGTTTTCCTCGGTGGTAAACGCGACGTTGTAATACCGCTTCACCTTGCTCGACGAACCGAGGTTGACATGGTAATTCGCCACATCGTCGAAATTCAGCGTACAGAAATCGATCCCGTCTTCAAACTCAATGACCGGCATGTCGCTGTCGACATCATAGTCCAGATCCCCCACATACGCGATGCCGCCGTAACCAATGCTGAAATTGAGGGTCGTTGTGTAGACGTATTCTTTATCCTGCTTATCGGTCGAGGTAATGACCACCTCAATATCAGCGCTCTCGTCATAGGCATAGGAAGGATTTCCACGGAAAGTAAAATAATAATACCCGTCGCCGCGGCGAACCAGCTTCACGCCGCTGACATATTTCTTCCCCTCGGTAACCTCGATTTTGGTTTTGTAGACATCCGTATACTCGTCGGTCATACGGTAACTTCCGTCGTAAGCCGGCCAATAGTAGGTAATTCCAGGGGTATAAACTCCATTGCTGTCGCCACCCATCTCTATGTAGACGATTTCGTTTGCCGAAACGCTGGTCATCATACAAAAAGATACGCCGAGCGCTGCTACCAGGGACAGCAGTTTCTTCATAAAAGTATCCTCCCTTTTGATCCGATTGAAATGACGCGGCCTTCTTCTGCCAGTCTCATTCACATTCTCCAAAATATGACCGGAAAGGGTGGAATCAGGCCAATTGTCTGGTATCATTATACCTGAACATTTTTCAAAAAGGAAGAGGAAATATCACACAACACGACAAATTGACCGCCCTTTCTTCTCCATCCCAACAGCCGCCGCAAATGAAAACGCACAAAAAAACCCCGCCCTGGAGAGAGGACGGGGTTTTTCGGCTAATGAATGTGAATCAGATATTGATTACGCTCTCGCGCCGGTGCTGGGGTTGGAAGGAACGGTGGGCTCAACAGTGCCGTCGACGGTGTCATCGGCATCCTCACCCGGGGTAACGGTAGGAACAGAGGTCTTGAGCTCAACGTCAGAGATGAGGTATTTGCCAAGGGTTCTGGTCTTGACTCTCCAGCCCTCTTCGTACTCATCGTAGGTCGCCTTGACAGCAGACAGGGTGCCGTCCGCGTTCACAGCGTAGATGTGGGTATCAACATCGGCCGGCAGGAAGAGCTCGCCGATCTTGTTGAAGGAAGCGCCGTTGCCATTGAAGAAATCAATGTTCGCGGTCGGGTACTTGGAAGCGATGTCCGCGTTGTACTTGACATCCGCAGCGACAACGATCTTGCCCTGGCCCTGGGTATCGACGGTGAAGTACGCGCCATCCCACTCAGCGAACTCAAACTCGTCGTCCTCTGCACCCTCGCCAGTCTCGAACTCCCAGATTGCCGGATCCTTCTCGATGACCAGGTTGTCATTCTTGTTGTTATAATAGCCATAGGTGAGGTCGATAGTCTTGTCGAACTCATCGAAGCCGTACTTGCCGGACTTCTTGAGGGTGATCTTACCGGAGACGTCGGTGTCAGCGGTGGTGGTGGAATCCTTGCCGGTGATGGCGAGGTAGTAGGTGTACTCACCATCGCTACCTTTCTTCTTGACGATCTCAACCTTGGCAATCGCGGAGCCGTTCATATCCCAGCTCGCCTTGATGGAAGTGCTCTTGACATAGTCGGAGTCTGTGACAGGTTCCTCGTTTTGGGCCACAAGCTGGAAGTAAACGGTCTCGCCATAGGGGATTTTTTCGTTCCAGCTTCCGGCATCCGGCAGCATGACGTCGTCGTCAATTTTCTGATAACCTTCGCTGAGGCCCGAAACCCTGTATTGATCCTCGGGCTCGTCGTCAGCGGCGAACGCGACCGAAGCCATGGACATAACCATCGCAGCAGTCAGCGCAATTGCAAATAACTTCTTCATAGGTAGATATCCTCCTAATTTTTAATTCAACAGCAAGGATTACTCTCCAACCTCCCTGCCGTTTGATTGCATTATAGCATACTGATTTCAAAATTACAAGACCAAATTTAACTTTTTGTCATCGAATTGTAATCAACCGATAAACCCGCATCGTAAAGCCGTTTTTTAGCCATATCCCAACGCAGGAACGGCGATTTTCCTGAAAAACGCAAAAATTTCCACACATAATCAAAGCCTCCGACGGACAAAAACCGCCCTCCGGTCCCAAGGTTGTAACCGATGGGTAACCGGCATTTTTCGTTCCAGGATTTAACTTTTAAAAACCTTGGCCATTATAACAGGGCTTATGCGCCTCCCGCCGGTTCCATTCCCCTGCCTCCGGCGGAAGGAATCTGCGGCTGCAATTCTGGCATCATAACTACAGAGCCATCCGATCGCCGCGCCCCGGCGGCCCGCCTATGACGGGCGCCGGGTTTGATATCCATAATATCACGGCTGGGATCGGGATACAAGCGGAGGAGATCATTTTATGCGGGAACTTGCAAACATGTTCTGGGTTTTCATGAAGATCGGCGGCCTCACCTTCGGCGGGGGGTATGCGATGCTCCCGATGCTGCAAAGCGAAGTCGTCGAAAAACACGGCTGGGCAACCGAGGCGGAGCTGCTCGACTGTTACGCCATCGGGCAGTGCACCCCCGGCATCATTTCGGTCAATGTCGCCACCTACATCGGTTACAGGCGCCGCGGCCTCCCCGGCGCCGCGCTGAGCACCTTCGGCGTGGTCTTCCCTTCGCTCGTCATTATAATGCTGATTGCGTCCTTCCTGCAGAACATCTCTCAGATCGGACTCGTCGCGCACGCCTTTGCGGGGATCCGCGTCGCCGTCGCGGCGCTGATCCTTTCGGCGATTGTCCAGCTCTGGAACGGAAGCGTCGTCGACAGGTTTACAACGGCGCTCTTTTTCGCCGCGTTCGCCGTCTCGGCCTTCACCCCGTTGCAGCCGGTGGCGGTCGTGATCGCCGCCGCGCTCTGCGGGGTCGCCGCAAAAGCGCTGGAAGCGAAACGGGAGGCGAAATAACCGATGGAAACCTATCTCGCTCTGTTCATCGAATTTTTTAAAACCGGCCTGTTCTCCGTCGGCGGCGGGCTCGCCACCCTCCCCTTCCTTTATAAGATCGCCGACCGTTATTCATGGTTCGACCATGCGATGCTGACCGACATGCTTGCCGTCTCGGAATCCACCCCCGGGCCGATCGGGGTCAATGTCGCCACCTACGCGGGTTTTCACACCAAAGGCGTTCCCGGCGGGCTGGCCGCAACCTTCGCCCTGGTGCTCCCTTCCTATATTATTATTGTGATCATCGCAAGGTTTCTTGCCCGGTTTAACGAAAACAAAACCGTAAAATCCGTGTTCTACGGCCTGCGTCCGGCAGTCGCCGGAATGATTGCAGCCTCTGGCTGCACCGTCGCGCTGGCCGCGCTGACCAACCAGGAACGCTTCGTCCAGACCGGCAGCCCGTTGGGTTTGATCAACCTTCTCGCCGTTGCGCTGTTTGCGCTCCTCTGGTTCCTTCTCCAAAAATATAAAAAGCACCCCGCGTTTTACATCCTCGGCGCGGCGGCCTTTGGTATCGTGTTTCAGCTCTGAACAGAAACCGCCCGGCGGCCGCCGGGCGGTTTCTGTTACTGAAGTTTTCCAGCCGCCGCCGAGACCGGGCGGTTGACAAAGCTGTCCGCCGAATACGCGAATAAAACCTGGTCGTACTGATTGGGGTCGATCTCCCCAAACATCTCCTCGGTCAGCCCCGAAAGATCGATTACCGTGATCCGGCCATAGTGGACGGTCAGGAACGGCAGATAAGAAAGCGCCGTTTTATCGGCAAAAATCAAAAAAGACTCTTCATAAGGGGACGCGGCCGTGATATCAATTCTCTGCGCCTCCCCCCCGAGCAGGACGTCCATCGGCTCGCCGAGCGCGGCGAGATGGTACGGGAAAAGCGTATAATAACATTTCGCCTCCCCATCCCGGATATGCGTAAGCTGATACTGACGGTCGTATTTCCAGTAGTCGTATACCGTGATAATATCGGCCGGGACGTTTTTATAATTGGAACGCTGATAAAGATCGCCATAATAATCATGGACCGGATGGCGGACCTCAAACTGGTCGATCGGCCGGGCGTTGAACCCCAGCCGGCTGGCAAGCGTCAGATAGATGTAATATCCGCCCAGGCCAGTCAGGTTGGATTCGGTCCGATAATAGATATACTGATCGCGCGCGGCAAACAGTTCGCTGTAAACGTCGACGAGGTTCGCCCTGCCCGCGAAGCGCTCATACACCCCGCCGATCATCTCCTTTTGATTATAAAGAGGGGCAAGCTGCGGGATCTCATCCTGCTTGACCGCGCAGGCGGTTGGGATCAGCATCACATACACGGGTTTGTTGTGCGAATCGAGAAACGCCTCGATGCCCGCGATGTTTTCCTCCATAATTTCCGGCGGGCCCGGTTTGATGTCCTCGAGAAGATACTCCTTCGTAATAAAGACGCCGTTCTGCTCGATCATCCCTCCCGCCAGCAGCACGGTGGGCGCAATCGAACGCAGGCCCGGAACCGCCAAAAGCCGCCTGGTGACCGCCTGGTCCGCCAGCGCCGCGATATCCTGAAGCGACGTGGGCGGCGCGTCGGACGCCGCGTCAATAAAGTCCGCCGCAAACACGATGCCCGCCGTCAGGAACACCGTCACCAACGCCACGGCCATAACCCGTCTCATCCGCTTCACCGCCCTTTCATCCGGCCATATCATGCCTTTGTCATATCTACCGCATAAACTCAAGCAGAAACGAGGTCGTCAAAATAATCAGCCCGATATTCAGCGTCGAGGACAGCACGCTGTGCGCGGCCGGGAACTTCTGCGCGATAAAGTGATCCGCCTGGTCAAACACGCTGCTGGACGAAACCATTGCCAACAGGAACAGCGGCCCGTTTGAAAAAATAATATACAGCACCTCGCCGCTGACAACCTGAAAACCGCCCAGCCCGAACATCGCCCGCACCAGCGCGAGCCCGCCTGCGGCAGACCCGCTGAGCAGAAACGCGAAAGCCGGAAGCGAGATCAAATAAGTGACAATCCGGCAGAGAACCCCCGGCTTCTTCGGCAGGCGCGAAAAAGCGAACCGCTCCAGAAGAAGCAGCAGCGCCATCCATCCGCCCCAGAGGAAAGCGCCCCGCGTCGGCGCGGCCCAAACGCAGAGCAGGATCGGAAGCGCCAAATCGCACAGCCACGCCGGATAGGACGAAAGCAGCGCCCGGATATGGTCTCCCAGCGCCATGTTGGACCGATACACATATTCCGCAAAGCTGCGGGACTGATAGGGAAAATAAACGGTCCGCGGCAGTTCCAGCGAAAAGATCTTGGCAAGGCCCATCGCCATGTCGCTGTAAGACGAGAGGATAAAATACCAGATCAGCGCGCAGCAAAGCACCAGCATCCATGCCGCCGCAACCGAAAATTCCCGCTGGGCCGCCGTTTCCAGCGCTTTTCCGGTCAGGATTAGCTGCTGCGCGAAGATCACGCGCTTGGCCAGCCCCACCGAGAAACGCGCCACCCCCTGCCCAATTCCGGAAAGCGAGGGTTTTGGTGCGCGGAGAAGCGGCAGAAGCCGCTCCGTCTGTCCAATCGGCCCCATCGGCAGGCGGCCGAAAAACAGGCAGTAGGCGCCGAACACGCAGGGCGAATCGAGCCGGCCGATTTTTTCCTGAAACAACTGCCACAGATAGATGGTTGCGTTCGCCGAAATCACCAGAAAACCGACCGGAGCCGGCGTTTCCCGCAGAAGCGGCAGAAAGACGCAGAAAATCGCAGACAGAACCAAATTTTTCAGGCAGAACGCCTCGAGCAGCCACCGGCGCGCGCGTCCTTTGAGTTCGAACTTCCAGACGCTAAGCACCGCCAGGTAGTCGGCGGCGATCGAAAGCAGGGCCCAGGGAGCGGCCGCCGGTTCCATCATGCCCAGGAACAACGCGCTGATCAACATCAGCGCGGCCGTTTTAAAGCGGTTCGAAATCAGATAATAACAGACCGCCGAAAACGGCAGCAGCAAAAAAGCAAAACCAACGCTCGCCAGCAGCAACGCAGCCCCTCCTTCCCATCTTCTCCATCAATCAGGTTTGCCTGCGGGACCGAACTGATTCAATCCGGCCCGCCGGAATTTTCAGAAGGGCCGCCCAATTCCCCGGCCGGCGGCAACGCCGTTCCCGCCCCGGCAAGGCGGCGGAAGTCCTCATAGGTCAGCATCGTGTTGAGGATACAGAGCATCGAGTTCGAGGAGATCCTCCCGGGCAGCCCCAGCGCGCGGAGCAGCGCCTGCCGGCGCGCTGCGCTGCCGGGCGCGCCGGTCAGCCCCGCGTCGAACAGGTCGGCCTTCCGGATCTCCCGCTTCTGTTCGACCTCAATACAGCCGATCCCCGCCTTTTCAAACGCCGCGAGCAGAATCTCCCGGCTCATCCCTTCCACGCCGAGGATTCCCTCGGCGGACGGCGCCTGTTTCCGGCGCTCCACCCCCGTCACCTGCGGGATATAGACGTCGGTCACCGAGGCCGCGGAACCGACCAGGCCGCGGATGAACCGCCGGATGCGAAAGCCGGCGTCGTCCGAATCGGTCATCACAATGATCCCCGTCGTCCGCGCAAGGGTCCGGATATTGGCCTGAAGGTCCTTGTCGTGGAAAACACGGAACCCTCCCGTCTCAAGGATGGTCGCATCCACCACCGAGCCGAGGCGGATCCGGTCGTACCGGCCTTCAACAATAATGGCCTGTCTCACTTTCAGCATTCGTATTTCCCAACCCTGTTATTCGTTTTTGCGCCGGTCAAAGCGCCTCGCCCCGAAGCGCGGCAACCGCCCGCACAACGGCGCTCTCCAGCAGGACCCTCTCGTCCGCCGCCGCGCTCTTTAGGGTGATTTCCGCATCGAGCACCGCGCCAGCCGCAGCGTAAAGCCGCCGGGAATCAAGGTTCGCGCTGTCGCGGAACGCATTCGACACCCGGAAGGCGAACCGGTATCCAAAATCTTTTACCACCTCGGCTGAACCAAGTCCCGCGGCCCTGGCCGCCTGCGCCCGGCAGAGATCGGAAAACGCATAGCCGAGATTGGTGACAATCGCCGGGACGGTCTGCTTCTGGGCGAGGAGCGCCCCAATTTCCCGGAGCGCGCCGTCCGCGTCGCCTTTGATCATCCGCCGTGCGATCGCGTAGATATCCCCTTCGGCCGTCGCCGAACTCACATGGCGGATCACCTCCGCCGTCAGTTCGCCGCCCTGCTGGTAGGCGCAGAGCTTTTCGATCTCGCCAGCCAGCACGCCCATGTCGCCGGAACAGCGTTCGATCAGGAGAGCGGCGTTGTCGGCGGAGATCGGGCAGCCGCGCTTCTGACAGGCCGCCCGGACGAACCGCCGGAGGTCCGCGCCCTTCCGCGCGTCGAGCGCGCAGCAGATCCCCGCCGCGCCCGCGGCCGCGATCAGCTTTTTGGGCTTGGGCTTTTTGGGGTCGAACGGCGCGCCGCGCACCGCCATCACCAGATAGGTTTCCGGCGGAAGATCCCCGCAGAGCTCGCACAAAAGCGAAAGCTCCGCTTCCGGGAGCGCCTCGGCGTCGAGGTCGTCGATCAGCATCACCCGGTTCCCGCCGAGGAGCGCCGGCTGCCGCGCGTTTTCATAGAGGAGCTTCACATCCAGTTTTTTTCCGTCGACCCGGTCGAGCCCGTCGTCGCCGTCCGGCAGAAGAAGCGAGAGAACCGCTTTTAAGTAGTGCGCTTTCAGGAGGTTTTCACTCCCATACAGCAGCCATACCGGTTTTGGCTGGCGGAGCTTGAGTTCTTTTTTGAGTTCCTCTTCATTTTTAAAGATCAGGGCCGTTCACCTCCTGCGGTTTCAGCGCGGCGCGAACGCGCGCCGATTCGCCTCCGATCGGCGAAAGCACTCTGCCGAACAGCTCCGGCGCGTCTCCCTGCGGCCGCTCCAGCGAAGATGACTGTATTATATCATAATTTCCCTCGCTTTTTAAGATCGAACCATCCCGAAACCCGAGACGGAGCGCGCCGTCCGAAAGCTGCGCCGGGATCCGCCCCAGCAGCTTTCCTTCCCAGCCCTGTTCCGCCGGCCCCATCGGGAGTCCCGAAGAATCGCGATAGGCGCGGGTCACCGCGGTGTCCGGGCAGAGCACAAGCTCCGGCGGCGCCGCGCGCAGGACGGTCATTGTCTGGGCGGAAACCGCGGCATCCTCCTCGAAGAAAACCGCGAGCTGTATCTTTTTCACCCCGAGGCTTTGGATCGACTCCACCATCCCCCGCGCCTCGTAGGCGTCCTTCGGCCCGCCGAGCAGCACGGCGCTGTCCTTGCGGACCACCAGCATCGAGCCCGATTTTTCGAAGGTGAGAATTTCGGCGGTGTCCCGCGCCGTCAGTTGAAAGACCGCCGAGGATGCGGGAAGCGGAAGCAGAACCGCCGCCAGCGCCAGGGCGCAGATCTCCCGCCTGGGCCGCACGGCGATCAGCAGCAGCCCCGCGGCGCAGAACAGGAATAGCCAGAGGATCTGATAACGCTCATGAAAGCCGAGCAGCGCAAACGGCAGCGCGGTGACGGCCCGGGCGACGGCGAGAAACAGCCGCAGGCAGCAGGAGCTGGCCAGCGCAAACAGCGCGGCAAGCGGCGGCAGGAAAACCAAAGCGGCCGCGAAAATCCCGGAAACCATCGCGGGCAGAATCAGCGGGAATGCAAACAGGTTCGCCAAAAGGCCGTAGAGCGGGAGCTCGCCGAACGCGATGATCACAATCGGCATGGTGAAGAGCTGCGCGCTCAGGCTCACCAGAACGGTGTTTGCCGCCGCATGATACGCGGCAAACCAGCGCCGGCCGCCTAATGCTTTGAAGCGCTCGGCGGGGAACAGGATCTGTTCCATCGGAGATACGAGCAGAACGATACCAAGCGTCGCGGCAAACGAGAGCTGGAACGACAGGCTCTTGATCATCGGCGGATAGTACGCCAGCATCAGAACCGCAGCCGTGGTCAGCGAGGTGAGGCTGTCCGCTTTTCGCCCAACCTGTTGGGCGAGCTTAGAGAGCGAGAGCATCACCGCCGCGCGGATAATCGACGGCGACATCCCGGTAAACAGCGCAAAACCCCACGCAAACAGCACGACCATGCCTCTGCGCACAACCGGCGAGAGGCGGAACGCGCCGAGGCTCAGCTCCACCAGAGCCGAAATAATCATCAGATGCATCCCCGAAACGGCGATCACATGGGAAAGCCCCGCGCCGCGGAACGCCTTTGTGACTTCATCCGGAATTCCGGACTTGTCCCCGGTCAAAAGCGCGGCGAGCACGCCGCCGGTTTCCTCAGGGAGAAGCGACGCCGTCCGATCGAAGACCGCCTTCCGCCAGAGGGCGAGCGCCGCCCGCACCGGGTGAAACGGCCGTCCCGGAAGGATCTCCCCCTCCTCCCGCAGGACCAGATAGACCGTCTTGCTCGCGTACTGATCCCGCCATGAGGCCGGGAGCGCCCCAACCGACGCCGTACAGCGGTAACCGTCGCCGATCCCGGCCTCAAACGGGCGGTAGCTCGACAGCCGGACCGGGACCTCGGCGGTTTTCCCATCCAGCGTCAGCCGCGCGGTTCCGAACATCCGATAGCTTCTTCCCACCGCCTCGAGGCCGGTGACCGTCATCTCCACCGCGGCCGTTTTCTGCTCGAACGGCGAAAGCCGCGCGCGGGAAAGCGCAAACTGCCCCCAAACCGCGAGCGCCGCCGCCACAATGCAGCATAAAAAGAGGGGCAGCGCCCGAAGACGCCTCCCCCGTTGAGCGCAAAACCGCACGGCAACCCCCGCCGCGGAGAGCGCGGAGACAAAAGCCGCCGCCGGCACAAACAAAAAGGCCGCCGCAATCGAGATCAGAAACACAAATCCCATCCAGAAAAGCGGCCGTTTCATTCCGTGTCATCCATCCTTTTTCGCAGCGCTGCCGTCAATTTTCGTTTCATTCCCTGCCGAATAAATAGTCGGCCGAAACATTTTCAAAGCCGCTGATTCCAACGGGAGCCGTTTCAATCCGGTAAATCGAACCGCGGCGCACATAAACCGTCAGAAGTTCCATCCGGTTTGAAAGCTGCTGCCGGCCAAGGCCCGCTTTGATTCCCGCCTCGCGGGCCTGCCGGCCGGTCATATTGAGTTGGCCTAAAGCCCTGATTTTTTGCAATGCCGTTCATCCCCGCTCGAAACGCAGCGATTTCAAAAACTCCGCAAGCGATTCGCGCTGCTTTTGATCAAGCCGGTATAACTCCAGAAACGCCGGGTCGGAGACAATGCCCTGAATGGTCGGATCGTCGAAAAAATCCTTGATGGAAATGCCAAGCGCAAAGCAAAGGCTTTCCAGGCTTTCAATCGTCGGCTGCTTGTTTCCTCTTTCCAGCTCCCGCACAAAACTCTGCGACAAACCGGACAAATTGGCAAGTTTATTGACTGTAAAGCCCTTGAGTTCCCGCAGATAACTGATTCTCTCGCCGATCTCCATCCCTGTCACCTCATTCAACTTCATAGTGATAAGGTAATATATCTATATCGGAAAGTTTACATCTATAGCGTTTTAAATAAAATTCTATAGTGTTTATTATAAGCCGGATCCCCACCTCCAAAACGGCAGTTTGTTCGAATCCTATTGATCCTGAAAAATCATGTCGGTCTGGGTGCGGCCCGCGCCGCCCCGGGCGGCCGTCAGGCCGCCCGGGGTTCAGCTTCAGCTTGCAGGTAGTCCGGAATGACGGAGGGGGCGGAAGACCGCTTTAGGCAGCCCTGCCTTCTCCCGCAACTTTTCAAACACCTTTCGGATAATCCGATCCCCGCAGGGCCGACCATTGGGCAGCGCCGCCAGATCGTAGTCCTGATATCCGTCGCCGAGAACCCCCCGAAGTTCATCCCGGGAGGCTTTCCGTTACCGCAAAATGTAAGCCAGGGTTTTCGGCAACTTCACCCACATTGTACCGCGCCGTTTCGGGTTTGTCTGCTGATAATGGAAAGTTTGCGGATTGTCCGTAAGCAAAAAAGCAGAAGATCCCGATATCAATAAAAGAGGCAGTAAAACGGATGGCTGCCGGCAAGCAGCTCCACGGGAATTTCACCCCGGCCCATGATGCTGGGTGCGCTGCGCAATGCTTTGAGGGCGTTCAACGCGGGAATCTCATTATCCTGCCTGTGAATCCCCGCCCACAGGCTGCCACACGAACCGGGGAGAACCTGCGGGATACGGAACAGCGGATCGCCAACCTTGCCCTGCTGGAAAAGCAGCTCGAAACCTACCGCAAACAGAAACACGCTATGACCGCTATTAGGAGTCAAAGGACAAGGGAAAATTCCGGCGTGGGTTTGAGAGCGAGAACATCTTATTTGAGGCGGCAGCCAAGGAGATCAAGAAGGCCGGGTTGACAAAACTTCCTTCCATCGGGAAGCTGAAAGCGGGACTGGACGGACTTGCCGCCTGTAAGGCCGCCCTGCAAACGGGCGGAAGGAAAAGGAATATGACACCCTCCACCAGAATGTGGCAGCCTGCTTGAAATGCCAATGAAGCAAGGCCAAGGCGTCAACTGGATAATAGCCTGGGCTGAAATCCCTATGCACTTTCTCCAATTTATATCTTTTAAGAACACATAAGGTTTCTTTACAAAGGCATAATCATAAATCACAACAAAAACCGAGCCAACCTACACTAAAACGTCGCTGTTTCTTTGTGAAAAGCGACGTTTTTTTATGGCCTGGTTTTAGAAAGGAGTGGTGCTGATTTCAAATTGAAAATGAAGGGGGGAATTATTTTTGCTGGTCAGGCCGGGAGGTCTGGCCTTTTTTTCATTCCATCAAAAAGGAGGTTAGCAAATGGCCGATGAAAAAGTGAACATGGGCCCGGAGGAAAATAAGCCCCCGGAAACCCTATCCCCGCCCGGCCAGGGTGATCTGCCACCGCTGGAGGAAAATAATGCTCCTGCTGTTTCTGGTGAAGATAAAGCGGCCCCCGATCATGTGGAGCCCGATCCGCCGTCTGCCGACAAGCACACACAGCAGACTGTTCTTCACGGCATGGGCGAAGATACACCGGCTCCGGCTGGAAAGGTGATCAATCTGTCAGAGCTCCAGTCTGCCGACAATGGTAAAAAGGAAGTGCCTGCCCCTGCTGGGGAGGAAAAAGCGCCGGAGGCGGATAAGCCGAAAAAGCGCCGGGGCCGTCCCCCGAAAGAGCAGGCCGGGGTGTCTGCGGGGAAAAAGGAGAAAGCGGCGGAGCCCCGCACAGGCCGCCCGTCTAAGGTTGACAAGGCGGCCCGTGAGGAGGCCCCG
>DVKH01000039.1 GCA_018716105.1 Candidatus Fimivivens faecavium
AGCTGTCCCCTCGTAAAAGTGGCCTGTTTTTTGGTTAAGGAATAGGACAACCGAGGGGCCGAGGCTCAAAAAAGCCCGGAATATCAAGGAAAATCATCGCTCAGACGATTGAAATACGGCCTCAAAGCCGCCCGCCGCGCCCCGCAGTTCTCCAAGAGATAATTTATTTTCAAAAGACAAAGCGCCGCCCAATGGACGGCGCTTTTTTTCCGGTAAACACAAACATACGCGCGGGAATCCGGGCCAAAGGACACACCAACCGCAGAATCATGGCCAGTTCCCGGACGCCCTGCCGATAAGCTTTCCAACGTGCGGCCCCGCGGCAGCGCGGATATCGCGTGCATCCGGGGACGAGGAACAGCAGTACGGCTGTCCGGATCATGGGATAAGCATAACGTGCTTTGTTCGGCCGTTTTCTTTCTTCATCAGCGCAGGCTGGTTGAAACCGGATAAAACAGCCCGCGCTCCGGGACCGGGGCGGCCCCCCTCCTCCCCGCGAAGCACGCAGCATACATTCACCAGGGCCGGACTGCAGGCTTCAGGAGCGCCGGCTGCATATTTGTCATCCGTGCCAAACGACGCGCAAGGCCCTAAAAAGTCGAATCTTGGCTATATAAAGATGGAATTGCCGGCTCGTCATATACGCCAAGATTCCACCGTTTTCACAGAGTTTTCCACCGTTTTCGACCATCCGCAGTGGAATCCAACCGTTCTCCCGCATTCTATCGTTGAGTTTTCAACATTCAGGGATGTGGAACATCCCAAAGGGCTTTTAGAACACCGAGAACGGACCCGATTTTTAATTTGGAGGTTTTTGGCATACTCCGCAGAAAAACGCTGTCCCCCTTTGACCTGGACGGAGCAGAGGCCTGCATAGGAAGAATTTCCTTGCTTTTCTATCTACATTTTGTTATAATTATAAAACTTGTTTTTGACAACACCAGAAATGGCAGGATTTACATGGTGATTTCGGTCCCCCGTCTTCCCCGGACGGAGGCATCTTCCTCAGAAAGCCGAAAATAAGTTGTCCAAATTTCGCCGTTTTGACTGACAAACGGCGCACTTGTCCGCATATAAATAGAAAATGATGGGAGAATAATTGACAGCAGTATCCAGATTGAATATCATGGTGTTGAATCTGACAAGAATAACAATAAACGCGGATTGTATATTCCGCATTCGCGTTTAAGCTGTTTTTAAAGGTGGTTCACATGACTGACATCAAAAAGGGACTGCGGGGGACGCTTCGTGACGTCCGGCGGTATCTCACAAGCCGCGCGTTCTGTATTACGATGCTCTCACTCTCGCTGGCGGCAGTGATAATCTATATCACGGCGGAGACAAAAACCGTATATATCCGCGACGGAGGGGAAGTAACCCTTCATTATACGCTCAAAAAAGAGCCGGAAAAAATTCTCGACGAAACCGGAATCACGACAATGGCCTATGACGTTGTCGACTTTTCGGGCTTTCAGGGCAAGATGGGCGTCATCGAAATCGAGCGCGCCTTCCCCATCCAGGTGACGGTGGACGGGGTTACGCACGAGAGGATGACAACCGAAATGACCGTTTCGGACTTCCTCAAAAAAGAGGGCATCACCCTGGGCGAACACGACCAGATCAACATTTCACCGGCGCTTTTCCTTGCGCCCAATGATCATCTCTCGATCCAACGGGTGGTTTATAAGACGACCACCATCACCGAGGAGATTCCGTTTGAGACCGAATATAAATCCAACTGCCTGATCGCGCCGGGACGCACCCGCGTAGTAGAACAGGGACAGGCCGGAAAACGGGCCCTGACCTATGCCGACCGAGTTGTGGACGGAAAGCTTGTAGAAAGGCAACTGGTCGAGGATGTGGTCGTGCGTCAGCCGGTCAAACAGGTGGTCCTGCAGGGTTCAAACAAACCGGTTTCCAGCCTCGACTTCGGCTATCCAATGGATGCAAACGGAAAACCAATCGGCTATAAGAAGGTTCTCACCAACCAGATCGCGACCGGATACAGCGGCTCGAAAACGGCCTATGGCGCGAGCATGATGAATCTTTCCGCCGGCTATGTTGCGGTCCGTGCAAACGACATCCCCTACGGCACCAAGATGTACATCGCCAGCGCGGACAACAGCTTTGTCTACGGCTATGCGATCGCTGCGGACACCGGAATCGGCCTGATGCAAGGGGTTATCGACGTTGACCTGTTCTACGACAGCTACATCGAAAGCTGCCTAAACGGCCGGAAGATCGTCAATATCTATATTTTGGAATGATCTAATCCGTCCCGTCCCGGCCTTTCAACGACCGGGACGGTATTCTCTTAAAGCCGGACAGTTCAGAAAATCCTCCATAAAGCTGTTGACAAAACGGCGTTCCAATGGTAAGATAGAAAAGCGCCAAATGGCGTTTTCTTTCTGCGGGTGTGGCGGAATTGGCAGACGCGCTAGATTCAGGTTCTAGTGAGTTCACGCTCATGCAGGTTCAAGTCCTGTCACCCGCACTGGCTGAGGAAAGTTCAATTACTGCGTAATTGAACTTTCCTTTTATTTTCTTCAATAGCCGTCATCCTGTACCAGTTCCGGGGATTCCGAATATTTTTGTCATGCCAACGTATCGAAAGGCGCGTCCCACCCGTGGAAAAATCATGGGAGGGACGCGCCTTATCAGTCATGAGAAAAACTAAGGTCAAGGCAGGACAGGAAAGGATTCATTAAAATTTATATACAGCGTAGCCCGCCCATTTGCAGGCTGCCGGCGGTTCGTCCATATCGCGGGGCCGGCGCTGCCGGCCATTGGCTCAAACCGGCGGGCCTTTTCCATTCCCGGCACGACAATCCCCTGCGGGAAGCGTCACAAACCTCGGATGGTTTTTACCGGGCGTTGGGCATTAACGCAGCTGCGCTGATCGTGAATACGCCCCAACGGCCCTGCAGGTAGCTGCGCCTGGGCGTTTTTCACTTCTGATACGGGATCCTTCAACCCAGGCGGTTCATCAAGGCCGGGCTTTGGACCCTTCGGTTCAGCGGGAGGCTTTGGCGCAGCGGGCTTCGCCGGAGGAGCCTTTTTGTCCGGCGGAGACATCCCGCCCGGTAATCGTTCCTTCTCAGCCCCAACCGTCTCCCTGATGGAAGGCGGTTGGGCGGCCCCCGGTTGCTCACCTTCTGGGGGGACCGGCTCTTTGGGGGCGGCGGGTTCCGCCGGGGGCAAGCCCTCTGCCGGCCCCTCAGCGTTCGGCCACGTCTGGGATTGACTGTCGGGCATGGATTCAAAAGCGCCGCCGGCTTCAGAAGTCCCCAACCCGCCGGAAACAGAGCTGGAGAGCGCAGGCCAGGCTAACCCCTGAAAGAGGGCGTATACAATCCCAACCAGCGCGGCGGCTAAGACGGCCGACCAGAAAATGACCTGCGGCATCCTACCTTTGTTCATGCAGCGTTTCTTCCTTTCTGTCCTGATAAGATATCCAGGCGGCAAACAACTGGTGGGCCGCAACCGCCGCGACAGGGATCAGCCAGACCGCCCGTTCAAAACGCGGGGTCAGCAGGGCCAGCAAAAAGGCAAGGGCGAAGCCGCCCCAGATATGGTACAAAGCAAGGCGGCGCTTTCCAGGTAAGCCCAAAAGCAGCTTTCTTTTCCAAAAAAACCAGACCGCTCCGCCGGTTAGAACAGACACCAGAAACAAAGGCGGCAGGAATTTTCTCACCCCGGGGCCAATCGGGAACAGAAGATTGGCGGCCCATAGGAGAAGGAGGGCGGCGAGGATCAAATAGGGGAGCATCCACCGCTTATCTCCCTGTCTGCTGCGAGACGGCTGTCCGGGGCCGGTTTGAGCGCCCTCTGCCATGCTGTCCGCCAGCTCAAACACATCCCCAATGCTGCCGATGGTTTCCTGATAGGCCGCCTCGGGCGGGCGCCCCTGTGCAATCTGCGCCAGGTATTTCTCGATCAGGTCGGCGTAAAGCGCTTCCTTCGCCTCCAAAACCCTGGGCGTTTGCAAAAGCCCCGAAAAGGCGCGGTCGAGATACCTGCGAATACGTTCCTTTCCTTCCATTCGGATCTCCACCCCCGTCTAAGAAAACAAAGCGTCCAAAAGCCGCTTGATGGTTTCCCACTCGTCAATCCGTCTTTGATAATAAGCTTTTCCCTGCTCTGTGATGGAATAATAACGCCGGCGGGCGCCTTCGCTCCGCTCGCCCCAGTAGGAGTTGACATATCCCTGTTTTTCCAGCCGGTGAAAAGTTGTGTAGAGCGTAGCCTCTTTTAGTTCGTAACAGTTCTGCGTCTTTTGCAGAATCGAGTTGTTGATCTCGTAGCCATAGCTGTCCTTTTCCATCAGACAGTGCAATATGATGCTGTCGGTATAGCCATAGATCATATCGGATGAGATATGCAGACGCCTCACCTCCGAAAACATCATATCACATATTACCTCATATAACAAGGTAATCTAATAACTTGAAAGAAAAATTCCGCCGCGCATCCATTTCTGCAGGTTAAAACTGCGCCGAATTATGGGAAAACCACAAGCCGGATAGACCGCCAATGCAACGAGGATCCCGGGATTTTCATGCGGCGCCAGTAAACAAGGCTTGACCGCCCGATGCGCCGTCGTCCGGCATGTCCCAAGCCGTCTGAACCCTGCCGCTGCAGGATTTCAGCAGCGGCTGCAGCGTTTTCTTTGATGGCGTACTGGTTTTGAGACAAACGCCATTATGCCTGCCAGCCGGTTACCGCCGATCGGCATTTCCCTGCGAACGAAACGTTTTTTATTGGTTAGGCGCCGATCACAGGATTAAAACAAACGAAAATATGTGAAATTTTCTTCAAATAACTTCTTTTTTCTTGACTAAAAAATGTTATCTTGGTGCTTATAATACTTTGAGTTTTTAAATAAAGAAGATGGAATAAAATAAGTTAATTTCTTATCAAATTTTGTCAGCCAATCTTAATATGACCAATCAAAAAACACGATTATAACGCCATTTTTTATGTTTTACGCTGTTGAAATTTAAATTATTTTTCTTGTCACATTTTTAACTTATATTGATATAAAGTTAACTTATTAAAAGTTAAAAATTAAACTTAAAAAACTCATTGACAGACTTCATTTTTCCTCCTATACTAATTTTTAACCCAGCTGGTATTCTGTCAGCAATTAAAAAGGAGGAGTTTCTAATGCCTACTTATTATTACCTGCCGACTAGAAACGTGTTCGGCGAGGGAGCTGTCCAGGAAGTCGGCGCCCTGTTTATGAGCCTGAATGTCAAGAACGCCATGATCGTCACCGACAAGTTCCTGGCTCAGACGGACATGGTCGGCCGCATCACCAGGATCCTGGCGGATTCCGGGATCGCGTCGGTGATCTTTGACGGCGCCGAACCCAACCCCACCGATAAAAATGTCGAAGCTGGCGTGTCCTTCTTCCACGCCAACAACTGCGACTCTATCATCTCTCTGGGCGGCGGCTCCTCCCACGACTGCGCCAAGGGCATCGGCCTGGTGGCCAGCAACGGCGGAACCATCCACGACTACGAAGGCGTGGATAAGGCTGCCAAGGACGTTGTTCCTCTCATGGCTATCAACACCACTGCCGGCACCGCCTCAGAAATTACCCGTTTCTGCATCATCACCGACACCACCCGCAAGGTAAAGATGGCCATTGTGGACTGGCGCGTGACGCCCAGGATCGCCGTCAACGACCCGGAGCTGATGCGCGGCATGCCCACCTCCCTCACGGCGGCCACGGGCATGGACGCCATGACCCACGCGATCGAGGCCTACGTCTCCACCGATGCCAACGTCCTCACCGACTCCGCCGCGCTCATGGCGGTGAAGATGATTTACCAGTACCTGCCCAAGGTCGTTGCCAACGGCTCGTACATGAAAGCCCGGGACAAAATGGCCTACGCCCAGTATCTAGCTGGCATCGCCTTCAATAACGCCTCCTTGGGCTACGTCCACGCCATGGCCCACCAGCTGGGTGGCTACTACAACCTGCCTCACGGCGTATGCAACGCCATCCTGCTGCCCTATGTGGAGGAATTCAACCTCATCGGCAACCTTAACCGCTTCCGGGATCTGGCCGAGGCTATGGGCGAGAAGGTCGAAGGCCTCTCCACCGGCGACGCCGCCGCCAAGGCGATCCAGGCCATCCGCACCATCAGCAAGCAGGTGGGCATCCCGGCCAACCTGAAGCAACTGGGGGTCAAGCCGGAGGACTTTGAAACTATGGCCGAGAACGCCATGAAGGACGTCTGCTGCCTGACCAATCCCCGCAAGGCCACGAAAGAACAGATCATCGAGATCTACCGCCGGGCTTACGAAGGGGAATAATGCTTCTCCCTGCATAAAGAGCTACAGCTATTTTCACTTGAGCGATGAATCGGGATTAACTCCGGAAAGCGCATGGACTGGCGATACGCCGGGTTCAGCGGCCACAGGGAACCTACGGCGCGGGCTGTCGAAATCAGACAGCCCGCGCCGTTTATCCTTTTCGGCCGGCTTCCAGATCCGCCGGGGACGCCCAGCCGCCCTTTGAATGCTCTAAACCCCCTTGACAATACCATCTGTTACCGATAGCATAACATTTATACTGTATATTTAAAAAAACAGCCCGCCGGAGGGATTTTATAACCAGCGAATTTGGCGCGGCGGTGCACGCGCTTGTTTTTCCCGGCCACAAAGCCCGTCAGCTTTGGAGCGGGGAGGTCCAAGCGGGCCTGGCCGCAACAAAAGAAGGGACCCAAGGCGGCTATCACGCCGTCCGTTCAGCCGCGGACGTAACCCTCCCCGGGTCGGCGGCGCGCTCCGGGTCAAATTGTGAAAGCGCCTGGAAAAGCGGAAACGCCGGGATTATGTATGCTCGCTTCCGGCATGGCGGACGTGATGGAACAGGTCGTGCCGGCCTCGACGAGGAATGCAAGAGCCGGCTGGAGGCAATCACTCTGGTGAAATTGAAACAGCAACAGATAAAACAAAAACAGCGGCGCTCCATATAAAATCATTTGACAGGGCGGCCTTAGATCCATCAAACCTGAAACGAATTGTGCAGCGGCTCTATGCCCCAATCAATTCGATTACTGCTGAAAAGGAGTCTTTCATGGGCTTTACAATCGGAACCGGCGTCTCGGCGCTCACTGTCTTCCTTCAGGGCATCCTGAGCTTTTTCTCGCCCTGTGTCCTGCCGCTCGTCCCGCTCTACATCGGCTATCTCTCCGGGGGAACCAAAACGGTAGACGAGGACGGCGCCGTTCATTACCAGAAGAGCCGGGTCATGCTCAACACCTTTTTCTTTGTCGCCGGCGTAAGCTTTGCGTTTTTCATGCTCGGCCTGGGTTTTACGGCGGCCGGACGTTTTTTCACCGGCAATAAAGCGCTTTTCACCCGTGCGGGCGGCATCCTGGTGGTCCTCTTCGGCCTCTACCAGCTCGGCCTTTTCGGGGGCGGCGGCGTCCTTTCGGGCCGGTACCAGCTCCCGCTCCGGCTGGATAAACTCGCGATGAATCCGCTGGTGGCGCTTCTGTTCGGCTTTACGTTCAGCTTTGCCTGGACCCCCTGCGTCGGCCCCGCCCTTGCGAGCGTGCTTTTGATGGCGTCGTCCGCGAGCACCTCCGCCGCCGGATTCTCCCTGATCGGGCTCTACACCCTCGGCTTTGTCCTGCCGTTTCTCGCGGTCGGCCTCTTCACCGGGACGCTGCTCGGCCTATTTAAGCGCTACCAGCGGGCGGTCCGCTACACCGCAAAGGCGGGCGGCGTGCTGCTGGTGCTGATGGGCGTGATGATGTTCACCGGCTGGATGAACGGCTTTTCGAGCTACCTCTCCGGCTTCGGCGGCCCCGCTCCGTCCGCGCCGTCTTCCTCTGTGAGCGAGCCGGCTCCTCCCTCTGAACCGGAGTCCGGGGCGCCGTCCGCAGCGGCCCCGCCGGAATCGGGGCCCGGGCTTCCGCCCGCGCCGGATTTCACCCTCAAAGACCAATTTGGAAACGAACACACCCTTTCGGGCTACAAGGGAAAGGTCGTTTTCCTCAACTTCTGGGCAACCTGGTGCCCGCCCTGCCGCCAGGAGATGCCGGATATTCAGGCTCTCTATGAGGAGAGCGGCGGGAACGCGGAGGACCTGGTCATCCTCGGCGTCGCGAACCCCAAAACCGACGAGCGCCCGGCCAACTCCGACGTCACGCAGGCGGAGGTCGCTGCGTTTCTCGCCGAAAACGGCTACACCTACCCGACGGTGATGGACCTGACCGGCGACGTCTTCTCCCAGTACGGCATCTCCGCCTTCCCGACCACCTTTATGATCGACCGCGACGGAAACGTATTCGGCTTTGTCACCGGCGCCATCACCCGCAGCATTATGGACGACATCGTCCGCCAGACAATGGAAGGAAAGCGTTCCTGAACCAAATTGCTAAGGGGAATCCCCAATGAATGCAAAACAGCTCTGATCCGCCGCAGCGGCTGCGGCCCTGCCCGCCGCCTTTTCGTCCACGGCGTTTCCACGTTCGCGAGGGGCCGATCACGTTGAGGCCGGCTTCCGGAGCTGCTCGGCCGGAACGGAACCCAGGCTGGATAACTCATGGCCGGATCGCCCGACGAAGCGGAGCTTCTCGTCTGAATCGGGGCCGCCCGCGATCCGGCGGCCTCCTGAGAAAACCCCGCCCCATCCCCAGGGCGGGGTTTTCTCATCGTTTTCCATCCAGCGCCAGCGACGTCACATAAGCCGCGGCCGAGACGATCGCCATCGAAAGCATATGCGGGAACGAACCCGCCATCTCGCAGACCAGCAGCATCCCGGTCAGCGGCGCCTCCACCACCGCGGCGAAGAACCCCGCCATTGCGAGGACGATGAAATTCGGGAGCATCGACTGCGAAAGGCCGAGCATCGCGGCGGCCGGAGCAAACGCCGCCGCGCCGATCAGCCCCCCGATCACCAGGACCGGGAAGTAGACGCCGCCCGGCGCGCCGGACGCGCTGCAAAACGCCGTGAACAAGAGCTTTGCCGGCAGCAGGAATAAAATCCACCGGAGCGTGATTCCCCCCATGCTCAGCGTCTCGGCAAGCGCGTGCCCATCGCCCAGAAGTTCGGGCGCGAAAAAGCCGGCCGCTCCCGAAAGGAGGAACGCGGCAGTTGGCCTCATTTCGGCGGGAACGCCGTCAAACGAAGCCAGAAGCCGGTTGGAAGAGACCGCCGCCCATTTATAGAACGACCCAAACAGCGCGCAGACAACCCCCAGGACCGGCAAAATCCAATAGGCCCGGAGTTCGAGCATCTGGCCGAGCTGCAACGGCAGGATCGGCTCGGTCCCAAAGACCAGCTTCGAGAGAAAGTCCGCGCTCATCTCCGCGACGAGAACAGTGCAGAGGATCTGGGGCGACACTTTTTTATGCAGCCCCTCGATCACGAAAACAATTCCGGTCAGCGGCGCGTTGAACGCGGCGGCGAGGCCGGCCCCCGCGCCGCAGGCGATCAGAAGGCGCCGGTGCTCCCGCGGACGCTTTTTCAGCATCGCTGCCGCGCCCTTTCCAGCCATCGCCCCGAGCTGCACCGAGGGTCCCTCCCGCCCGAGCGAAAGCCCGCCCGCGCCGCAGATCACCCCGGCCGCCATCTTGGCGAACAGCACCTTCCACCATTTCGCGTCGGTGATCCCGGCAAGCTCTTCCGCCACATGCGCGGTCCCTCCGCCGAGGATTTTCGCCTCCCAGCGCAGCAGCCATCCGACCGCAAACGCCATCGCCGCCAGAAGGATAAACCAGCCCGCCGCCCAAAGCGGCCTCCCGTCCGCAAACGACAGGGCGAACAGCGGCAGCCGCTTTGCCGCCTGCAGCGCCAGCCGGTAGGCGATGGCCGCCGCGCCCGCGCAAAGCCCGACCAGAAGGCTGTCCCCCGCCAGGCGCCAGACCTGCCGGGCTTTTGTTTCCGCTCCCGTCTCCATTTTTCCCTCTCCCCAACTTTTGGACATTTTTCCGAATCATCGCGCCGCCCGCTGGCAACACTAGGGCTGTATGATAGAAATCTGTCACTGGGATGCTGTTTGTAATGTATTTCATTCATAAACAGTTGTCTTTCTAAACTGTTTTTATTGTATCACGCCGCGGGGTTCCTTTGCAATCGATAACCTTTACACAAAACCCCGCCCAGGCTATAATAATCAAAAAACGCCGTTCGGCGGCGGGAGGGCCTATGAAAGAGATCAGCGTATTCGACGTTATCGGTCCGAAGATGATCGGGCCGTCCTCCTCACACACCGCGGGCGCGGTCCGGATTGCACGGGTGGTCAACCGGATGCTGGACGAGCCGGTCCGTCAGGCGCGGCTTCACCTCTATGGATCGTTTGCGATGACCTACCGCGGACACGGGACCGACCGTGCGCTGGTGGCGGGCCTGCTCGGGATGGGCACCGAAGACCTTAGGATCCGCGATGCGTTCGAATATGCGCAACGGGCGGGCCTTTCGTTCACCTTTCTCCCCGACCCGGAAAAAAAGGTGAAGGATTCGAACACGGTGGAGATCGAGGCGGCCTCGGCTTCCGGCAGAAGCGTTCAGCTTGTCGGCGTTTCGACCGGCGGCGGGAATTTCCGCATCGACGAGATCGGCGGGGTGCAGGTCAGCTTCACCGGCGAATACCACACCCTGATCATCCGCCAGAAGGACCAGCCCGGCATTGTCAAGCACATTTCGACCTGCCTCTCCGACTCGGGGATCAACATCGCTTTCATGAAGCTCTATCGGGAAGAGAAGGGGAAAAACGCATATACCATCGTCGAAGCGGACGAGCCGATCGACCGGGCGGTCCTCGAGAAGCTGCGGGAGCACCGTGCGATTCTCGACGTCTCTCTGGTCGAACCATAAGAGGAGGACGAATCGGATGACAGACTATGATTTCCGGGACGGCGCGGGGCTTCTGGCCCTCTGCGAAGCCGAACAGGTCCCGATTTCCGAGGCAATGCTCCGCCGGGAAACCGGCCGCCTCGGCCACGCGCGGGAGACGGCGCTCGCCGAGATGAACCGCAGCCGCGAGATCATGCGCGATTCGGCCCACCGCGCGCTGACCGAACGGCTCAGGACGATGGGCGGGCTGATCGGCGGCGAGGCGAAGTCGATTCTCGACAGCCTCGGGGCAAAAAGCGCCTGCGGCGCGCTGATGGGGCGGGCGGTCGCCTACGCGATGGGCGTCCTCGAGGTGAACAGCTCGATGGGGCTGATCGTCGCCGCGCCGACGGCCGGTTCCTCCGGCGTTCTGCCGGGCGCGCTTTTCGCTGTGCAGGAGGAATACGGCTTTTCGGACGAAGCAATCACCGCGGCGCTCTTCAACGCCGGCGCCGTCGGCTATCTGATCACCCGCAACGCAACCGTCGCCGGCGCGGAGGGCGGATGCCAGGCCGAGGTCGGCGCAGCCTCCGCGATGGCGGCGTCGGCGGTCGCCGAGCTGTTCGGCGTCCCGCCCAGGGGCTGCCTCGATGCAGCCTCCACGGCGATTGCGAACCTGATGGGCCTCGTCTGCGACCCGATCGGCGGCCTTGTCGAAGCTCCGTGCCAGAAGCGCAACGCCGTGGGCGTTGCGAACGCGCTTGTCTGCGCGCAGCTTTCGGTCGCCGGAATCGGCCACCTCGTGCCGTTCGATGAGACGGTTGCAGCGATGTATGCGGTCGGAAAGAGCCTTCCGTTTGAACTGCGGGAAAGCGCGCTCGGCGGCCTTGCCGGGACTCCGACCGCCTGCCAGCGGTGCGGCGGCTGCCCCGGCCGGTAAAAAATAGTGTCGCGGCGGGAAAATTGGTGCTATAATATTTTAATGCGGATCTGATAACAGGGATGGCCAAGCCCGGCCCGCCGGCGCGGACAACCGGTTTTTCTGAACAATGATATCATTGCGCGCCATGCGCTTGTGATAAATATCCCAAAAGGGATTCACATCCATCTATTCCATGAAACGAGCAAAGGGGAGAAACGATTATGGAAAAACAAAATCTGGACTGGGCAAACATCGGCTTCGGCTACCGGAAAACGCACGCAAGCTATGTCTCCTATTATAAGGACGGAAAGTGGGACGACGGAGCGATGACCGCGGACAACACCGTGACGCTTTCGGAGGCGGCCTGCGTCTTCCATTATGCGCAGTGCTGTTTTGAGGGGATCAAAGCCTACACCACCGAAGACGGGCGGATTGTGATGTTCCGCCCCGACCAGAACGCAAAACGGATGAAGGACACCTGCGAGCGGCTGATGATGCCGGTCTTCCCGGAGGAGCGCTTCCTCGAGGCGATCACCCGGACGGTGCGCGAAAACGCCGATTTCGTCCCGCCCTACGGCTCGGGCGCGTCGCTTTACATAAGGCCGTTTATGATCGGCTCCGGCCCGGTCCTCGGCGTTTCCCCTGCGGAAGAATACCTGTTCCGGGTCTTAGTCACGCCGGTCGGCCCGTACTACAAAGGCGGGATGAAACCGATCCGGGTGGTTGTAAGCGACTACGACCGCGCCGCACCGCACGGCACCGGCAACGTCAAAGCGGGCCTCAACTACGCGATGAGCATGTATCCGGGCCAGCTCGCCCATGCGGAGGGCTATTCCGAGTGCCTCTATCTCGACCCCGCGACCCGGACCAAGATCGAGGAAGCTGGCGGCGCCAACTTTATCGCCGTGACCAAATCCGGAAAGCTGATCACCCCGAAGTCCGATTCAATCCTGCCGAGCATCACCCGCCGCTCGGTGCTCCAGATTGCGAAAGACGTCCTCGGCATTGAGGTGGAGGAAACCGATCTTTACATCGACCAGCTCGACGAAATCGCCGAGGCGGGCCTCTGCGGGACGGCGGCGGTCATCTCCCCGATCGGCTCGGTCGACTACCACGGCAAGCGCCATGTTTTCTACAGCGAAACCGAGGTCGGCCCGGTCATTAAAAAGCTTTACGAAACCCTCGTCGGCATCCAGAACGGAAAACTCCCGGCGCCCGAGGGCTGGATCTATCAGGTCCTTTGAACCGTTGCTGGAAAACGGGGAAGCGGCAATGCCGCTTCCCCGCAGTTGTTTGATCGGGAAAACACCGCGTTCAATTGAGAAGGAGGCGAAGATGCGTGATTATCAGCGCCAGCCGCCGGACCGATCTTCCCGCCTTTTATTCAGGCTGGTTTTTCAACCGCCTGAAAGAAGGGTTTGTCCTGGTCCGAAACCCGAGGAATCCGCACCGGCTTTCCAGGATCGGCCTTTCCCCCAGCAAAATTGACGGCATCGTTTTTTGGACAAAGAATCCGCTTCCCATGCTGGACCGTCTCTCTGAGCTAAAAGGCTTCAACTTCTATTTCCAGTTCACGCTCAACGCCTATGGGCCGGACGCGGAGCCGGGCCTTCCGTCCAAAAACGATGTGCTGATCCCCGCCTTCCAGCGCCTTTCCTCCCTCGTCGGCAAGGAACGAGTGATCTGGCGCTACGACCCGATCTTTTTAAGCAAAACCTATTCCATCGGCTACCACGCCAGATCCTTTGAATTGCTCGCGAAACGGCTGCATCGGTATACGCAAACCTGCACAGTCAGTTTTCTCGACCGCTACCTGAACACCGAGCGCAATACGCGCCCTCTGGGAATCCGGCCAGAAACCCCGGATGAGCAGATGGAAATAATGCGCCGTTTTTCGGAGATCGCCTTCGGTTACGGGCTTACGCTCAACACCTGCGCGGAACAGGGGGATTTTCGCAGCCTGGGGGCCGGCCGCGCGAAGTGCATCGACAAAGAGCGGCTGGAAATGCTGGGCGGCGTACCGCTGGACGTCGGAAAAGCCGCTGGCCAGCGCCCCGCATGCGGCTGCGCCGAGAGTTTCGATATCGGCGCCTATCATAGCTGCCCAAACGGCTGCCTTTACTGCTATGCAAATGCGAACCAAACGGCGGCGTTTCAAAACATGCGCAGGCACAATCCGGCCGCCCCTGTGCTCCTCGGGGATATCGGGCCGGATGACTGCATCCTGGAGCGAAAAACCATATCCCATCAGACAGGCCAGACAAGCCTTTTCTGACGCGGGAACCTTAACCCCCGGAACGGAAAGCGGCGGCAGGGCGAAGCCCTGCCGCCGCTTTTTTGTATAATTACTCTATTATTATACGATCAGTGTTTCTTCACCGCGGCTGTTTCATAGAGCCGGAGAACTTCTTCGCCGGGTTCTTTGTCGAGCAGCGAGAAGGCCAGCACCATCACGGTTGAAACCGCGAACCCCGGGATGATCGAATAGATTCCGGTCGATGCGAGAACCGGGAGGTTCTCCCACAGCAGAACCACCGCGCCGCCCGCGATCATTCCGGCGATCGCGCCGTTCTTGGTTGTGCGCTTCCAGAACAGCGAAAACAGAATCACCGGGCCGAACGCCGACCCGAAGCCCGCCCAGGCATAGGAGACCAGCCCCATTACCGAATTTTCCGGGTCGATGGCGATCAGATAGGCGAGAACCGAGACGACGATCACCGTCACCCGGCTGACCCACATCAGCTCTTTGTCGGTCGCATCCCGCCGGAAGATCGGCTGATAGAGGTCATTGGTCACGGCGGAGGCGGTCACAAGAAGCTGGGAATCCGCCGTGCTCATCACCGCCGCGAGGATCGCCGAGAGCAGAACCCCCGCGATCACCCCGGGCGTGAGCCGCCCGACAAGCTGCATGAAAACCGTCTCCGCAGCCGCTTCGCTTTCATATCCCGCGCCGATGTAGGTGAGATAGACGTAGCCGACCATGCCCACCAGCACCGCCGCCGCCAGCGAGACCACCACCCAGATCATCGCGATCAGCCGCGATTTTTTGATCATATCCTCGCTTTTGATCGCCATAAACCGCGTCAGGATGTGCGGCATGCCGAAATAGCCGAGTCCCCACGCAAGGCTCGAGATAATGCTCACCGCCGAGAGCGCGCCCGCGGGGGAGGCGAAAAAGTTGGTGAAGTTCCCGTCCGCGATCGTGGTCAGGGTGGAGAGCGAAAAATCCGGGATGTGGGCCATCGCAATCGCCGGGACGGCCACAATCGCAAAGAACATCAAAAGGCCCTGGATCAGGTCGGTCCAGCAGACCGCGAAAAATCCGCCGAGGAAGGTATAGGAGACGATGATCACCGATCCAAGGGTCAGCGCGAACAGGTAGTTGTCGGTGTTGAACACATACATGAACAGCTTCGCCCCGGCGTTGAAGGCGGACGCGGTGTAAATCAGGAAAAAGATGAAGATGATCACGGCGCATACCGAACGCAGCGCCCTCGATTTCGACTGAAACCGGTTCTCAAGATATTCCGGGATCGTGATCGAATCGCCGTAACACTCCGTAAACCGCCTCAGCCGGGAGGCGACGATTTTCCAGTTGAGATAGGTCCCCAGCCCGAGGCCGATCGCGATCCACGAAGCGCTCACGCCCGAAAAATACGCCGCCGCCGGAAGGCCCATCAAAAGCCAGCCGCTCATATCGGAGGCCTGCGCGCTGATGGCGGTCACCCAGCTGTTGAGATTGCGTCCGCCGAGGAAATAGTCCGAAAGGTTTTTGGATTTGGAATAGAACACCAGTCCGATCGCCACCATGAGGGCGAGATAGAGGATGAACACGATGATTGTCGAAAGGCTTCCCTGCATGAATCTTCACCTCTTAATGAATGCATAATAAAAAGAGCTGCTGCGCGTCTGTTCTGTCTGAAAGGCCGCGCTGCGGCTATGTCTTTTTATTTTACAACAAAACCCGCCGGATGGAAAGTATAATCGCAACAATTTATTCACTTATTTTTCAAAATCGTAAACAGCGCAGCCTTTCTTATGCAAACGTCCGGTCTCACTGGAGGAAAAATGAATCAAATCCTGCGTTTTGTTCTTGCGGCCGCTCTCGCCGTCCTGCTGGCTGGCTGCGGGCTGCTGGCCCAATCCGGTTCCGGAAAACATTATCGCGCCGGCGCAATGTTCGTCTGCCGGCCAGCGGAGGCGCGGGCGGAACTCATCTGGCCCGTCTGAGCCGGACGGGTTCCGCCAAAAACCGGCTCTCTCACGGTTGGGCCGGAACCGTCCCCACGAAAATCAACGTTCCCCGCGTCCCGTCTCTTGCAAGACAAACCGTTCCGGCGGTATAATAGAATTTCAAAATGATACTGGAATCGGGGATGCTCTTGTTTACCAACCGGGACCTGAGAAAGCTTATTATTCCGCTCGTCATTGAACAGATCCTCACCGTCACCATCGGCATGGCCGACACGGTGATGATCTCAAGCGTCGGCGAGGCCGCCGTCTCGGGCGTTTCGCTCGTCGACACCATCAACATCCTGATCATCAATATCTTCACCGCGCTTGCGACCGGAGGCGCGGTGGTTTCTTCCCAGTACATCGGCAAGGGCGATGCGGACAACGCCTGTCTCGCCGCCAAACAGCTGATCCTGTCGACCGGCGCGATCTCGCTCGCCGTGGCGGCTCTCTCCCAGTTGTTCCGGGCGCCGCTTCTGACCGCGATCTTCGGGCATGTGGAGGCGGACGTTTTCCAAAACGCGCTGGTCTATTTCTTTTTCACCGGCCTTTCCTATCCGTTCATCGCGCTCTATAACTCCGGGGCGGCGCTGTTCCGCGCGATGGGCAACTCCCGAATTTCGATGATCGCCTCGCTCGCGATGAATATGATCAACATCGCCGGAAACGCGATCCTGATCTTCGGCTTCGGGATGGGCGTGGCGGGCGCGGCGATCGCGACCCTCGTCTCGCGGATTTTCGGCGCGGCGATGATGCTGATCCTGCTGAAAAACAGGCAAAACCCCATCCACGTCGACAGTTATCGCCGGCTCGGCTTTCAGCCCGGTATGATCAAAAGCATCATGCGCATCGGGGTCCCGAACGGCCTTGAAAACGGGATGTTCCAGGTCGGCAAAATCCTGGTGCAGGGCCTTGTCGCCTCATTCGGGACGATGGCGATCGCCGCGAACGCCGTCGCCAACAGCATTGCAATGGTCGAGATCATCCCAGGCTCGGCGATCGGCCTGGCGATGATCACGGTGGTCGGCCAGTGCGTCGGCGCGGGCGACTTTGAACAGGCCCACCGCTACACCCTGCGCCTGACCAAGCTTTCCTATCTGGCCATCGGGGCCCTCAACGCCGTGATGATCCTGTTCATCCGGCCGATCGTCGGCATCTTCCAGCTGTCGGAGGCGACGATGGCGCTTGCGATCCAGCTTCTGATTCTGCACGGCTTCTTGACCGTGGTCTTCTGGCCCACGGCCTTCACCCTGCCAAACGGCCTGCGCGCGGCTAACGACGCGAAATTCACGATGCTGGTCTCGATTTTCTCGATGTGGTCCTGCCGGATCGGCCTGAGCTTCCTCCTGAGCCGGGGTTTCGGCCTCGGCGTGCTCGGGGTCTGGCTCGCGATGGGCTGCGACTGGGTCCTTCGCGCCGTGATCTTCACCGCACGGCTCCAGAGCGGCAGGTGGAAGAACAAACAGTACATTTGACAACCGCAAAAGCGCGAACGCACATGGGAAAACCCGTCCGGCAGACGCCGGACGGGTTTTGAACTTCCTTTAAAGGGGCGGCTATCATTTTCATAGCCGCAGGCCCGTTGATCAATCAATCGAAACCGACGCGCAGCGGCCATTAAACCAGCAGTTCGAACCGGCTCCCCTGAAACCGGAGGATCCCCTCGTCCCGCAGCTTCCCGAGCTGGGCCGACATCGCGGAACGCTCGACGCAGAGGTAATCGGCAAGTTCCTGTCTGTTGAACGGGATGGCAAAGGTCCTGGAGCCGGCCCGTTCCGCCTGTTCCGCGAGATAGGACAGGAGCTTTTCGCGGGTGGTCCTTCGGGAGAGATGCCCCAGCCTCCGGTTCAGGAACAGCGCCTTTTCCGCGACGACCGCCAGCATATTCTCGACCAGCCTGGCATGAAACGGACAGGCCGACGGACAGGAACGGACAATCTTCCGATAGTCGAGGAACAGGACAGCCGCCGCCGTGCCGGCGAATACGCTGACCGGGAGGGCCTCCGCCTCCGCGCAGGCAAACAGCTCCGCGAACAGATCGCCCGGCCCAAGCCCCGCGACCAGCGTCCTCACCCCCGCCGCGTCCTCGCGGACAATGCTCGCCCGGCCGTCGAGCAGCACGCCGATTCGGTCGGGCGGATCCCCGGCGAGGAGAATCGCCTCCCCGGCGGCGAACGAGCGGACCCGCGCGCCGAGGCAGCCGAACATCCCGCCCCGTTCCTCTTCGCCGATTCCCCGGAACAGCCGGACCCTTCGAATCACATCCGAATATGCGTCCATCGGAAACTCCCTTCTAAAATTGATTATTATGTTGGAAAAACAACAGATTTTCCGCTTCCAGTATAGGATAATCGGATCAGCAGAGCAAGAGAAAAACAATCTCTTTCCAAAACAGTCTGATGAATTTTTGGAGGATAAAAACATGATCCGTAAAATAATCAAAATTGACGAGGAAAAATGCAACGGCTGCGGCCTTTGCGCCGACGCCTGCCACGAGGGAGCGATCGGAATGGTCGACGGAAAAGCCCGCCTGCTCCGGGAGGACTACTGCGACGGGCTTGGGGACTGCCTCCCCGCCTGTCCGACCGGCGCAATCTCCTTTGAGGAGCGGGAGGCGCCCGCCTACGACCATGCGGCGGTGCTCGCCGCGAAGGCAAAGGCGGGAAACGCGGCGCAGCAGGGCGGCTGTCCCGGCAGCCGGAGCAGAACCTTCGGCCAAGCGCCCGCGCCCGGCCCCTCGGCAAAATCCGCCCCGAGCGCGCTGACCCACTGGCCGGTCCAGCTCCGGCTGGTCCCCGTGCGCGCGCCCTACTTCGACGGAGCCGACATTCTGGTCGCGGCGGACTGCGCCGCTTATGCGCACGGCGGCTTCCACTCGGAATTTCTGCGCGGCCGCCGTGTTGTAATCGGCTGCCCGAAGCTCGATCCGGACGATCAGGCCGAAAAGCTCGCCGAAATTTTCCGCCAGAACGACATCAAAAGCGTCACTGTCGTCCGGATGGAGGTCCCCTGCTGCGGCGGGATCGAGCGCGCCGCAAAAACCGCCCTCGCCGCCTGCGGGAAGGACATTCCGCTCTCGGTCGCCACCATCAGCGTGGACGGGCGCGTACTTTAAAAACGAACAGGGCCGGGGCCGATTAACATTTACGGCCCCGGTATTACTTAGACGTTTTTCGTCTAAATGAAACATGAGATCGCTCTTTTATGTTATATTCTGCGTGGGGTGACCGACATGGATCTGATCTGTGAACGCCTGCGCGGTATTCGGGAAGACAGCGATCTGACGCAGGGCAAGCTGGCAAAACTGCTTTTCACCAACAGGCAAAGAATTTCGAAGATTGAGCGCGGAAAGATCGGCCCGACGGCTTCCGATCTGGTCGCGTACCATCAGATCTTTCACGTCTCTGCCGATTATCTTCTGGGGCTGACCCACGATCCCAGGCCCGATCCCCGGAAAAAGGACCGCTGAACGCAAATTCCGCCCGCAGCAAAGGCCCGCGCCGACGGCGCGGGCCTTTGCCAGCGTTCTGGTTTTAACTTTTACCGGTTTCCCGGTTCCGGGAACATCCCCTTCATCTCCGCGCTCGACCAGCCGCCGAGCGGGAAACGGACCGGCTTCCCGGTTTTGGCCGACCGATAGATCGCGAGGACGAGCTCGAGCGCCGCCCTCCCTTCGCCTGCGCCGCAGAGCGGGGGCCGCCCCGCGCCGAGCGCATCGAGAAAATCCCGGTAAAGCGCCGTGTGTCCCTCGCCGTAGATCTCATCCGGCGCCGCGTCGGGCACGAAGCGCGCCTCGTCATGCGTCAGCCCGGCATGTCCGTCCACCCGGCAGTGGAGCACCCGGTCGAGCGCCTTTCCGCCCGCGATGAAGCTTCCGCTCCCGCCGAAGACCGAAAGGGTTTCCTCCAGGTTTTCGGGGTAGATGTTGACCCCCGCCTCCAGGGTCGCGAGCGCGCCGCTCTGAAAGCGGATTGCCGCCGCAACCTGGTCCTCCGCCTCGATATAGGGATGGCCGAGCCGCGCCGAATAGGCCGTCACCTCTTCGGGCGCCCCCATCGCCATCAGAAGGAGATCTGCGGCGTGGATTCCCTGGTTCATCAGCGCGCCGCCGTCGCTCTCCCACCGGCCGCGCCACGCGGCCTGCTCGTAGTAGGACCGGTTCCGGTTCCACCTGAGAACCGCGGCCCCGCAGTACGGCTTCCCGATCAGGCCGTGGGACACCAGATACGAAAGCTGCCGCATCGCGGGGTTAAACCGGTTCTGGTGGCAGACCGCGACAGCCACCCCCCTGGCCGCCGCCCGCCTGAGGATCAGGTCCGCGTCGGACAAGCTCAAAGCGATCGGCTTTTCAATCAGCACATGGCAGCCCGCCTCGATGCAGTCGAGGGCGATCCGGGCGTGCGCGCCGCTCTCTGCCGCGATCGCGCAGATTTCGGGCTCCGCCTTTTCAAGCAGCTCCCGGTGGCCGCTGAAGACGCCGGGCGGGGGCTGTTCGGCGGCGGGCGGGTCCGCCTGCCAGCTTTCGCCGAGGGAGCGCGCTTTCTCGGGCAGCAGGTCGCAGAGCGCCGTCAGCGAGAGCCGGCCGGCGTTTTCCCGCGCCGCCGCGAGATGCCTTTTTGCGATGCGCCCGCAGCCAATCAGCGCATAGCGGTATCGTTTCATTTCAAATCCTTCCTTTCGGGAGACGCGAAGGCGGAAACGGGCCCGGGCGCCGCGTCCGAACCGTTTCAGCAGTCCCCCATCCGCATAAAATCTTCGACTGCGCGCGCGATGAGTTCAAACTGCCCATCGCTGACATATGCGTGCATCGGCAGGCTCAGAACCGTTTCGGACAGCGCCTCGCTCACCGGAAACCGCTCCACTCCCGCAAAGTTCTCAAACGCCGCCTGCAGAGGCAGCGGCTTCGGGTAATATATTCCGGTCGGGATGCTGCGCGCCGAGAGGAACTGCCTCAGGCGTTCCCTCTGCCGGCGGTTTTTGAGCCGGATGGTGTACTGCGCCCAGCTCGGGAGGTCCCCCGCCCGGACCGCGGGGGTGCGCACAATCCCGGAAAGCCGCGCGGTATACCGCGCCGCGAGGTTTCTGCGCGCCGGAAGCTCCCTGCGGTAAAACGGGTCGAGCTTTGCGAGGAGCACCGCCGCCTGGATTGTATCGAGCCGTGAATTCATGCCGATTCGCTCGTATTCATACCGCGATTTTCCCCGCCCGTGCACCCGGAGCGAACGCAGCAGTTCGGCCGTGTCCGGGCAGTCGGTGAACACTGCGCCGCCGTCCCCCCAGCAGCCGAGCGGCTTGGTCGGGAAAAACGAAGTCCCCGAAAGCCGCCCAAAGGAGCCGGCCGCCTGCGTCCCGCGGCAGGCGCCGAGGCTCTGGGCCGCGTCCTCGAGCACTGTCATCCCCATCTGCTCTGCGACGGCGCAGATCGCGCCGTAATCCGCCGGATGGCCGAACAGGTCGACCGCGATGACCGCGCGCGGCCGGAGCCTTCCTCCCGCCCGGACCCGCTCCGCCGCCGCGCGCAGCCGTCCCGGCGACAGGCACATGGTCTCCTCGTCCACATCGACGAAAACCGGCGTCGCCCCCTGCATCACAACGGTATCTGCGGTCGCCGCAAAGGTGAAGGCCGGCACGAACACCGCGTCCCCCTCGCCGATTCCCTCCGCCATCAGCATCAGGGCCAGCGCGTCGGTCCCGCTCCCGCAGGAGACGCAGCACCGGCGCCCGACCTGCTGCGCCAGGCGGTTTTCCAGCGTGGCGACCTCGTCCCCCAGGATAAAGTCCCCGCGCCGGATGACGGCGGATGCCGCCGTTGTGGTCAGCGCCCCAAGCCTTTTCTGCTGGGCGGCAATGCCGGATAATTCGATCATCAAGCTTTCCTCCTTCCCCGTTTTCCGACGGGGCTATTTCCCTTCCGCCGGCGCAAGGCCCTTTTCGGTCTTCTGATAGCGGCGCTGGCAGGCGCTGCAAACAAGATCTTCTGAGAGCGGATTCCCGCAGCGGCAGACCCAGCCCGTCTGCCTCGCCGGGTTCCCCATCACAACCGCATGGTCCGGAACGTCGCCCGCCACCACCGCGCCCGCGCCGACCAGCGCATATTGTCCGATGACGTTGCCCGCCACCACCACCGCGCCGCCGCCGATCGAGGCGCCTTTCTGCACCAGGGTTTTGTCGTACTGCGCCGGCTTTTTCGGGAACTCGCTGCGCGGGAACAAAACGTTTGTAAACACCACGCCCGGCCCGCAGAAAACATCGTCCTCCAGGATAATCCCGCGGTAAACCGAGACGTTGTTCTGGAGCTTGACGCGGCTGCCGACCACCGCGCCAGGCGCGATATAACAGTTCTGTCCAATGGTGCAGTCCTTTCCGACATACGCGCCGGGCGCGATATTCGCGTGATTCCAAACACGGGTCCCGCCGCCGACATTCGCCTGCTGCGAGACATATGCGCTTTCATGCCTGCGATAACTTCCCATCCGCTTTCCTCCTGACGTTCAAACCGGCGTTCCGGCCCGTTTGGGGCCCCGCCGGGTATTTCCCGCTGCAAATGAGGATAACAAAATCCCCCATACACAAAAGTGTATGGGGGACAACCCGCAATCATGACTGTGATGCAGCCTTATTCTCCGCGTTTTCCATAGACTTCGCGGTAAATTTCCGCCTGATAGGCTTTGAATTCCGCCTCTCCCACCGGATTTTGATAGGACATGATCCAAAGCGGCAGCGCCCGGTCGTGTTCCTTGAGCGGAAGCTGCAGATATGGAAAGCGGTTTTCGCAGAAGCCAAGCCGCCGGTAAAAACCGGCGCGCCGGCCGGTCATCGGGTCCTCCTCGGCGACCGGCTCAATTTCAAGAAAAACCGGCTTTTGGGCCTTTTCACAGCGTTCCTTTACCAGCTTTGCGCCGATGCCGCTTCCGCGGCTCGCGGGGGCCGTCGCGATGTGCTCGAGAAACACGCAGGACGGAAGGTCCCACCAGGCGAGGAACGCATCGATCTTCCCGCCCGTCTCATGAACGGCGACCCGGTAGCGGGGATTGTCAAACAGCGCCTCCTGCCCTTCGCGCGTGCGGAGTTCAAATGAAGGGAACGAATCGAGCATGATCTGATAAATTTCGTCGAACCGGCTTTTGTCCATTTTTTCACCTCCAGACAGCGCCGCCTGCGCGGGCGCGCAGTTGATCTTTGCGTTGCCGCCATTTCAATGCGTTATAAACGGTCCCGCTTTTTCCCGCCGCCAGCGCCGGCGCCCGGTGTGACCGGGCGCTAGGTTTCCTATCCGCCGGGCGCATATTCCTCTCCCCGCTGTGCCCGCAGCCCGGTACGGCGGCGCATTCTCTTGGCCCGGATGCGCTTCTTTTCGGCTCCCCGCAAAGAAACCGGCGGAAACCGTTGTAATTTGCAGCGTGCGGCCGTACCTGCCGTTTTTATATCATACCCGAAACACCGTGCCGGTTTCAACCCCGCGCGTTTATTGACAGCGCGTTTTGCAGATGCTATGCTTTAGCCAGTGAAAACGGCGCGCGGCTGCGCGCCCGACGACAAGGAGAAAAACATGCAGGACTGGACCGATCTCAAAATCGCCGTCCCGGCCGAACGCTGCGGGGACGCTGCGGCGATCGCCGGGCTCATCGCGCCGGACGGGCTTTATATCGAGGATTATTCCGCGCTCGAGGAAACGGTTCTCGAAATCGCGCACATCGACCTCATCGACGAGGAGCTGCTTTTAAAGGACCGACAAACCGCGGTGATCCATCTCTACCTTTCCCCGGAATCTTCCCCGGCGGAGCCGGTCTCGTTCCTGGGCTGCCGGTTGGAGGCCGCCGGAATCCCGTTTTCGCTTACGGCCGGCAATCTCCGTGAGGAGGACTGGGCGACCGCCTGGAAACGCTATTACCATCCGCTTGAAGTCTCTCCCCGCCTTGCGATCTGCCCCTCCTGGGAGGCGTTTTCGCCGCGCGAGGGGCAGATTGTCCTGCGCCTCGACCCCGGGATGGCGTTCGGGACCGGGACCCACGAGACGACCCGGCTCTGTCTGGAGCTTCTGGAGGCGGCGCTCCGCCCCGGCATGTCGATGCTCGACGTCGGCTGCGGAAGCGGCATCCTCGCGATTGCGGCGAAAATGCTCGGAAGCGGAGAGACGGTTGCGGTCGATATCGACCCGCTGGCCGTCCGGGTCGCGGCTGAAAACGCAGAACGGAACGGGGTCTCGCTCGACCTTCGCTGCGGCGACCTCGCCGAACAGGTCTCGGGGACGTTTGACGTCGTCTGCGCAAACATCGTCGCCGACGCGATCATCCGCCTCGCACCGTCACTTCCCGCGCTGATGAAACCCTCTTCGGCCTTCATCGCCTCCGGCATCATCGCCGAGCGGCGCGCCGACGTGGAAACGGCGCTCCGGGCGGCGGGCCTTTGCCCCAAAGAGGCGCGCGAAGACAAAGGCTGGTGCGCGGTTTTATCCTCGCCCGCCGGTTCCGGCGCCTGAAAAGGGGGAAGCAGACAAAGTGCCGAGATTTTTCATCGAGCGGCTTGAAAGCCCCGCCGTCCTCACCGGGGAAGACGCCGCCCATATTCAAAAATCGCTCCGGATGCGGGAGGGGGACGCGCTGACCCTCTGCGACGGCCGCGGAAAAGAGGCGGACGCGGCAATCGCCTCCTGCGCCCCAGGCATGGTCACCTGCACGTTTTCGCAGGTCCGGCCCAGCCTTTCGGAACCCGCGGTCCGGCTCAGCCTGTTTCAGGCCTGGCCAAAGGGGGACAAGGCGGACTGGATCGTCCAGAAGGCGACCGAGCTCGGCGTCTCTGAAATCCGCTTTCTGCTGACCGAATTCTGCGTCGCGCGCCCAAAGCCCCAGGACATGGAACGAAAGCTCGCCCGGCTCCAGAAGATTGCAAATGAAGCCGCAAAACAGTGCGGCCGCGGCGCCCTCCCCGCGGTAAGCGGATTTCTGACCCTGCGGGAGGCCGCCGGCGAGATGAAGCGGAGCGAAACCGCCCTGTTTTTTTATGAGCGCTCGACCAGCCCGCTCAACGGGCTTCTGCCGGCAAAAACCGCCTCGCTCTCGTACCTGGTCGGAAGCGAGGGCGGCTTTTCCGAGGCGGAGGCCCGCCTGCTCGAAGGCGCGGGCATTCCCGCCGCCTCGCTCGGCCGAAGGGTTCTCCGCTGCGAGACCGCGCCCATCGCCGCCGCCGCGGCATTTCTCTATCACTTCGGCGAAGTATAATTCTTAAACCGGCTGCCTGCGGCGGCAAGGGGAAGCGCTCCTTTTCTTTTATTTTCCAATAATTAAAACAGAGTTTACTTTTTCCGTAAAATTTCTATGTGGATGGATGAAATTTTCCAGTATCCCCCACTCATGTTGTACTTAAAATTGTTCACAATAGCAGTAAACGGTCAACAAAACCGTTCATGCCAACTGGCAGATGGAGGTAACAACATGAAAAGACGTATCCTATCCCTGACCCTTGTCCTGGTTCTGCTGACAATTGGCGCGGCTTCCTTAAGCGGCTGCACCAGCTGTTCGAGACAGGAGATGAGCTCCAGCATGGCGCCATCCACCCTTCCCCCGGTCAGCAGCCTTCCGCCCGTCGTCTCAGAACCGGATTTTGACATCAGCGAGCCTGACGTTTCCCTTCCCGAGGTTTCGGTTCCCACAACCGCACCTGCTATGAGCGCCGATTTTGCACAAATCGGCGCTCTCAGCAAAGATGCGGTCAAGTGGGGGCCGGGCGTCCAGCAGGACGACCAGGGCCGTTCGATCGCCTGCGTCGGTCTGCAGGAAAAATACGGCTGTTACAACGCCGACTTTATCGGGCCGAATACCAACAGGATCACCCTGACCTTCGACCAGGGCTATGAAAACGGGTTTACCGCCTCCATCCTCGACACCTTAAAAGAAAAAGACGTACAGGGCGTCTTTTTCATCACCGGTCACTACGCGCGGACCAACCCTGATCTGATCCAGCGGATGATCGACGAAGGACATATCGTCGGGAGCCACTCGAACAATCATCTCAACTTTGCCGAGTGCCCGATCGAAGAGGCTTATGAGGACGTCAAGTCCCTGCATGACTATGTCAGGGAAACCTTCAACTACGACATGTTCCTGTTCCGGTTCCCGGAAGGCGCATTTAATGAACAGTCGCTCGCCCTGCTTCAGCAGATGGGTTATCACAGCGTATTTTGGAGCTTCGGTTACCAGGACTGGGATCCGAAAAACCAGATGGGCGCCGACAAAGCTATGGAGAAGATTACGAAGTTCCTCCACCCCGGCGAGATCATGCTTCTGCACACGGTCGGCGCGGACAACGCGGCGCTTCTGGGCGACCTGATCGACACCATCCGGGACCGCGGCTTTGAAATCGGAATGTATGAATTCCAGCAGGCATAAATTGAGCGATAGGCAAAAGCGGAGGGCGAACGCCCCCCGCTTTTTTATCCGCCTGGCGCTAAGGGTCCCGTCCTTTACAACCCCCTAAAACTCCTGTATAATTTATGAAGCAAAATAAAGAAAATCTGGCTGCGGCGCCTGTATCTGATCCGGCGCGCGGCGAAGGACGGGAATGGGTCATCCATGAAAATTTCTTCTAAATTTGAATGCAAAAACGTCCTCTTTTCGGTCGAGGTCTTTCCGCCGAAAAAAGAGAATCCGGTCGAGTCGATCTACGCCGCTGCCGAAAAAATCTGCACCCTTTCGCCGGACTATGTCTCGGTGACGTACGGCGCGGGCGGCTCGGCGTTTCAGCAGAAGGTGACGGCCGACCTCGCCGCCCATCTCAAAAAACACGGCGCCGAGCCGCTCGCCCATCTGACCTGCGTCAATTCGTCCCTCCCGGAGATCCGCTCGATGCTCCGGCTTCTCAAGGAAAACGGGGTGGAAAACATCCTCGCGCTCCGGGGCGACCGGGCGCCGGAAGCCGGGGGCGACCCGGAACTTCCGCACGCGAGCGATCTGATCCGGTTCATCCGCGAAACCGGCGGCGGCTTCGACATCGCCGCGACCTGCTACCCCGAGGGGCACCCCGAGTGCGACAGCCTCGAGGAGGACATCGTCTATCTGCGCGAGAAGGTGGACCGCGGCGCCACCCACCTGATCTCCCAGCTCTTTTTTGACAACGGGGACTTCTACCGGATGCTCGAGCTCTGCGACAAGGCCGGAATTCATGTGCCGATCCAGGCGGGAATCATGCCGGTCATCAACTCCCGCCAGATTCAGCGGATGGTCTCGCTCTGCGGCGCAAAGCTCCCGACGAAGTTTTCGAAGATCATGGCCCGCTATGAGGGGAATCCCGCCGCGCTCTTCGACGCGGGGATCTGCTATGCGACAGAACAGATCATCGACCTGATTTCCAGCGGCGTGCGCGGGATCCATCTCTATTCGATGAACAACTTCAAAGTTGCGGAGACGATTCACCGCAACATCAAAAATATCCTCCGGGGCGTGAACGAGTCTTGAGAATTAAGATTGAAACCCCGTTAACCCTCAGGGAAAGCGAAGTCTTCCGCTATCTCGCGAGCCCCGCGACCGAAACGCTCGCCGGGGACGTCCGCCGGTACGGCGCGGAGCTTCTCGCGGCGGCGAGTCCCGCGGCCTGCGGGATCCGGCTCCGTCTGCTTCGAAACGCGGAGGGGCCGGTCGCCTTTTCCGGCTGTTCCCTGACCCTTCCGGGCGCGGACGCCCGGCGCAGGCTCGCGGGCTGTGAGGAGGCGGTCCTCTTCGCCGTCACCCTCGGGTTTGAGGTGGACCGGCTGATCGGCGCCGCCGGACAGACCGACCCTTACCGCGCGCTGGTGCTCGACGCATGCGCGACCGAGGCGGTCGAGGCCGCCGCGGACGAGGCCACCCGGAATATGAAAGAGGCCGGCCTGATCCCGGCCGGCTTTCGCGCGGGGCGGCGGTTTTCGCCGGGCTACGGCGACCTCCCGCTCGACATCCAGGCCGCGTTCGTCGGCGCGGTGGATGCGCGGCGGCTGATCGGCCTTTCCGCCGGCGGCACCAAAATGCTTTCGCCCCTGAAATCCGTGACCGCCGTTTTCGGCCTTTTCCCGGAAGGCGCGCCGGAGCCGGAAGCGGAAGGCTGTGCGCAGGGGCCGGGCGGGCGGTGCGCCGTCTGCAATCTCCGGCGCCGCTGCCCCTATCGAAACAAAACCGACTGCGAATAGGAGGCTCCCATGAGCTTTTCTGACCTTCTGAAAGACAACATCCTCGTCCTCGACGGGGCGATGGGCACCATGCTCCAGCGGGCGGGCCTTTCCGCCGGCGAAAACCCGGCGCTGCTCTCGCTCACCGCGCCGGAGACGGTCGAGGGGATCCATGCGGCCTATCTCGACGCGGGGAGCCGCGTCGTCTTCGCGAACACCTTCTCCGCCGCGGCCCCAAAGCTTGAGGGCTCCGGCGTTTCGGTGGAACAGGCCGTTTCCGCCGCGGTCCGCCTCGCAAAGCGCGCGGCGGCGCCCCGCGGCGGCTTTGCCGCGCTCGACATAGGCCCGATCGGGGAGCTGGTCGAGCCGCTCGGGCCGCTCGCCTTCGAAGACGCCGTCTCGATCTTCGCCCGGCAGATCCGGGCGGGCGCGCAGGCGGGCGCCGACCTCATCGCAATCGAGACGATGATGGACCTCTATGAGACAAAGGCCGCGCTGCTTGCCGCCAAAGAAAACTGCGATCTCCCGGTCTTCGTTGCCATGACCTTCGAAGCGAACGGACGCACCTTCACCGGATGCGACGTCCCGGCAATGGCGGTCACGCTCGAGGGCCTCGGCGCGGACGCCATCGGCTTTAACTGTTCGGTCGGCCCCAGGCAGCTCGTCCCGCTCGTGCAGGAGCTGCGGCGCTGGACCTCCCTCCCAATCATCGCAAAGCCCAACGCGGGCCTTCCGAACGCCGCGGGGAGCTACGACCTTTCACCCGAGGAATTCGCCTCCGGCATGGCAGAGCTGGTCGGGGCGGGCGCGTCGATTGTCGGCGGCTGCTGCGGAACCGATCCCGTCTTCATCCGCGCCCTCGCGGGGACCTGCGGGACGCTTTCGCCGCCGCCCGTCCCGGCCGGGGGGCCGCCCTGCGCCGTCTCCTCGGCGACCGGCGCTCTCATCCTTGACCGCCCCCGCGTCATCGGGGAACGGCTCAACCCCACCGGGAAAAAGCTGCTCAAACAGGCCCTCGCCGACGGCGACATGGGCTATCTCATGCGGCAGGCCGCCGCGCAGAGCGCGGACCGCGCCGAAATTCTCGATATCAACGTCGGGATGCCGGGCATCGACGAACCCGTTATGATGGCCCGGGCGGTCCGGGCGGTTCAGTCGGTCGTCCAGCTCCCGCTTCAGATTGATTCCCCGAATGCCGGCGCGATCGAAGCAGGCCTGCGCGCCGCAAACGGGCGGGCGCTGATGAACTCGGTCAACGGAAAGGATGCAGTCCTCGACGAGCTTCTCCCGATCGCGAAGAAATACGGGGCCGTCGTCGTGGGCCTCACCCTTGACGAGGACGGCATTCCAGAAACGGTGGAAGGGCGGCTGCGGATCGCCGAAAAAATCGTCCGCCGCGCCGCGCATTACGGCATCCCCGCCAGGGACGTCGCCATCGACTGTTTGACGCTGACGGCCGGCGCGGGCGAGGAAAACGCCCGGATCACCCTCGACGCGGTCCGGCGGGTCACCGAAGAGCTGGGGCTGAGGACCATCCTCGGCGTGTCGAACGTCTCGTTCGGCCTCCCGCGCCGCGACATCGTCAACCGGACCTTCCTCACGATGGCGCTCCAGAGCGGCCTCTCCCTCGCGATCCTCAATCCCGGCGACGCCGGAATGATGGAGGCGTTCGACGCCCACCGGCTGCTCTCGGGCCGCGACCCGGCCGGTGCGGCGTTCATCGAGCGCTACTCCGGTTCCGCCGCGCCCGCTCCGGAGGCGAAGGCGCCCCTCCCCGCTCCCGAATGCGCGGCAGCGGACGGGGAGAAAGGCGGCGGAGACAACATCCTGACCGCGATTAAGAGCGGCCTCGAGGGCCAGGCGGCGTCGCTGACCAGAGAGCTTCTCTCCAGCGCCGACCCGGAATCGATCATCAACAAAACCCTGATCCCGATTCTCGACGGCATCGGGAAAGAATATGAAACGGGCCTGATCTTCCTGCCCCAGCTCATCCGCGCGGCGCAGGCGGCGAAGGCCGCGTTCGACGTCATCCGCGAAACCCTCGCCAAGAGCAAAACCGAACAGGCCGACCGCGGCTGCGTCGTGCTCGCGACGGTGCGCGGCGACGTTCACGACATCGGGAAGAATATCGTGCGGGCCGTGTTGGAAAACTACGGTTACCGCATGATCGACCTCGGGCGGGATGTGCCGCCGAAAACGGTGGTCGAGGCGGTGAAATCCTCGGGCGCCAAGCTCGCGGGCCTGAGCGCCCTGATGACCACCACCCTTCCCGCGATGGCGGAAACCATCCAGCTCCTGCATGCAGAATGCCCGGACTGCAAAGTCTGCGTCGGAGGCGCGGTTCTGACCGAGCCATACGCCAGGAGCATCGGCGCGGACTACTACGCGCCCGACGCCTCGGCAACGGTCGCCGCCGCCCGGGACGTCTATGGGCAGTGACAGCGCGAAACCCGGGGCCGGCCGGCTCCGGCGCTAACCGAGATAATATAAGGAGATGATTCGTATGCCACTGGTAACAACAACGAAAATGTTCGAGAAGGCATATCGCGAGGGCTTTGCCATCGGCGCCTTCAACGTCAACAACATGGAGATCATTCAGGGCATCACCGAAGCCGCGAAGGAGGAACAGGCCCCGCTGATCCTTCAGGTTTCGGCCGGCGCGCGCAAATACGCAAAGCATGTCTATCTGATCAAGCTGGTCGAAGCGGCGATGGAGGACACCGGCCTCGACATCGCGCTCCATCTCGACCACGGCGAGGATTTTGAAATCTGCAAGTCCTGCATCGACGGCGGCTTTACGTCGGTCATGATCGACGGTTCAAAGCACAGCTTTGAGGACAACGTGAAGCTCACCAAAGAGGTGGTTGAATACGCGCACGCCCACGGCGTGGTGGTCGAGGGCGAACTCGGCCGCCTTGCGGGCGTCGAGGACGACATCAAGGTTTCGGCGAAGGATTCCTCCTACACCGACCCCGCGCAGGTTGAGGAGTTCGTCGAGCGCACCGGCGTCGATTCGCTCGCAATCGCCATCGGCACCAGTCATGGCGCTTACAAATTCAAGCCCGGAACCAAGCCCCAGCTGCGCTTCGACATCCTTGAAGAGGTTTCCAAACGCCTTCCGGGCTTTCCGATCGTCCTGCACGGGGCGTCCTCTGTCATGCAGGAATATGTCGAGACCGTAAACCGCTTCGGCGGCCAGATGCCCGGCGCGGTCGGCGTGCCGGAGGATATGCTCCGCGAAGCCGCGCGGATGGCGGTCTGCAAGATCAACATCGACTCCGACCTCCGCCTCGCAATGACCGCGTCGGTCCGAAAGCACCTGGCGGAGCATCCCGATCATTTCGATCCCCGGCAGTATCTGACCCCGGCCCGCGCCGCGATTAAGGAAGTCGTCGCGCACAAGATGAAATACGTCCTCGGCTGTTCCGGAAAGGCATAATTCATATCATTAATACAGTTAGTATCATTCAATTCCAGACAAAAGGGAAACGCGCCGCCGGCAATACCGGCGGCGCGTTTGTCTATCCTCATCCCATTTGCCGTTCCGTCGGGCGCAAACATCAGGTGGAGATATCGACCTCGTCCCAGTCGTCCCCGCAGACGAGCCAGTTAAGCGCCTTGTGCCGCTCCATGACCACCCCGCCGTCCATCCCCCCGGGCGCGGGAAGCCCGTGGATGCGCGCGTCCACACAGGCCCAGTCCAGCCGGTAGGTCAGATCGGCCGCACAGAGCAGCTCATCCCCGCCGCGCGGGCGCGCCTGTTCCAGCAGCGCCTGGATGCTGTCGTGCTCACGCATGGTCCGCACCAGGGCGGCGACGTCGCAGATCCGGTCCGGGAAGGACAGCTCTTCTTCATAGCCGAGCGCCCAGAGCATCACCAGAAGCGGCTCGTACTGCCAGACGAACTGAACGCGGTCCTGTTCCGTGGAGTTGTCGTCCTCAAGATAGGCCCTCTCTTTCGGGGAAAAGAACGCGCCGGCGCCGTAACATTCGACGATCGGCTGGATGAATTCGCGCGCCTTTTGCGTGGTTTCCTGTTCGGACAGCAGTAGTTCGCTGTAAAGCGCCACGATCATCAGCGCGGCCGCGCGGCCGGCGATCTCCCGTGCGGAACGGAAATGGGCGTCCTGCTCGCTTTCGATCAGCGGAAGCCATTCGGTCACATGGATATGGCGCGCGCGAGCCGCCTCCAGGCTCTGGTTCCGCCGCCGGAGCGCATCCTGTGGGGCGCCGGCGAAAAAATTTTGGGGAAGCGGCCGCTCATAGGGCATAAACCACTCGAACTCGCTTTCGCCGCCGTCGGACAACACCAATTTCCCATCCTCGTTCAGAAGCCTTGACCCGCCGTCGGCAAGGAGCAGCCCCCGTACCTTCGAGAGGACCTCAAACAGCGGCGTCAGAATCGCCGACTCAGCCTCCTCATCCCGTTTGCCTGGATAGGAATATTTGAGGGCCGCAAAGCCTTTTGATCCGTTTAGCTGGTGAAGCGCGTTGATTTTGACGTCAAGATGCTCCGTTTCCACCAACGCGAAACGGCCGCAGACCGTGTTGATCTGCTTTCTGATAAACTCCTGGCATTCTTTCCCGAGGTCCTCGCCAAAGGCCGCCACCTCGATGACAAGCTCCCCATCCCTCAGCGTCCCGTTGTTGACGCCGCCGTCCGCAAGTTCCGTCCCAAACAACGCGTCGAACGCCCTGAGTATTCCAATGCTGCTCTCCTCCTGACAGAGTATATAGACCTTTTTCTCAACAGAGCTTTTCTTCTCCTGAAAGCGTTTTACATTTCCCATGCCCATCTCCCGCAATCGTTCGTTTCGTTTTGCGTGTCTGCCGATCCAAGCTTACCCGATCGCGATTTATAATACCTGCCGAGTCTCAGGCCAAAAAGCTGAGGCGCCGGCAAAAGCCGTCCTCAGCTTTTCGATGGCTGTTCTGCATGAAGTCAGGATTTTCTGAAATAGACTGCGCCCACGGCTCCCGGCCCCGCATGGGTTCCGATGACGACGCCGAGCTCCTGCACAATCGGTTTAAAGCGCTGCAGCGGCTTTTTGACCATTGTCATCAGGCTCTGCGCCTCTTCGGGCGCGTCGCTGTGGATGATCCAGAGGCCCAGATCCAGATCCGCTTCCTCCTGCACCCGCTGGGCGAGATATTTCTGCGCATTTGCGTTGCCGCGGGCCTTGTGCACCACGCCGAGCGCCCCGTTGTCCACCGAGACGATCGGCTTGATGCCAAGCACCTTTCCGGCGAAGGCGCTGGAGGCCGCAAGCCGTCCGCCCATCACGAGATAGCGCAGCTCCTCAAGCGCGACAAGCAGGATTACATCTTTTTTCTTTTCCTCGGCGACCGCCGCGATCTCGGCGGCGGTCCGCCCCTCGTCCCGAAGCCGCGCCATCAGATAGACCAACGCCGCGATGCCCGCCGAAGCGCTGCCGGAATCGATCACCGTAATCCCCTCGGGGCCAACCGATTCCCTGGCGATGCAGGCGGACTGATAGGTCCCGGAAAAACTTGGCGAGATGGTGGCGCAGAGCACCTCGTCCCCAGCCTCTTTCGCGCGCCGGAATGCGTCTTCAAACGCGGCGACCGTAACCTGGCTTGTCGTCGGAAGGGCCTTCGCCTCCCGGAGCCTGCGGTAAAACTCCGCCGCTCCGATATCCACGCCGTCACGGTACTCGGTTTCCCCAAAATGAAGCGTCAGCGGCAGGATCTCAATGCCGAGCTCCGGTTCCAACGCTTTTGGTATGTCCGACGTCGAATCGGTAATAATCCGAATTGCCATTCTCGAAATGCCCCTCCTCTTAGCTGCCTTCGGCCGTGAGATTCTCCCCGGTTTTTACAAAAAAGTCATACAGGATCCGAAGCGACGCCGCAAGCGACGCAAGCTGCTCCCCGCTCAGGCGGTCCGCAATCGCCTCCACCATCCTGCGGTGGAAGGCGTCGTGCGCTTTCCGGACCTCCCCCGCCTTTTCGGACGGCAAAATCCGCACCAACCGCTTATCCTCCTCGTCGCGCCTGCGGTGGAGAAAGCCCTTGCGCTCAAGCGTCGAAACCGAGACGGTCAGCGTCCCAACCGTCACGCCGAGCCGCCTTGAAAGCTCGCTCATGGTGTTTTCCCCGCGCTGGGCCGCGTCAAACGCCTCGTCGATCACATGGATTTCCCGGATGGAAAGCGTGCGGCCGAACAAATCCGCCATCGCCCGCTCTTCCCTTGCGAGGATCCCGTTAAAAATCCCTACCAGGAACGAATTGATCGTCTCTTTTTCCTCGGTCACGCAGAGCGCCTCCGTTCTAGTTCTTTTGAACTTCAAAGAATATTTTAAGAATAACAGGCCGCAAACCTGTTGTCAATGGCATGCGGCCTCTGTTTACCAAATTTATGCGTTTTCTTCCGGCGCAGGCCGGTCGAATTCCGCACGCCGGCGGGTGGACTTGCGAAACATCTCCCGAAGCCCCTCTTGGTCCCCCTCTGCAAGCGCCCTTCGCAGGCGGCCGAGCTGGCCGGCGAACGAATCGATTTCCCGGAGCAGCCGCTCCCGGTTTGAAAAGAACAGTTCCGACCAAAGCTCCTCATTGATCCGCGCAATCCGCGTGAGGTCGCGGAACGAATCCCCCGTCACGAACTGGAGGTTTGGGTCTTCGTTGCAGGTCATCAGGCTCACCGCGATGGCGTGGGTCAGTTGGGAAACGAAGCCGATCAGCTCGTCATGCTGGCCGGGGTCCAGCTCGGTGATCCTGCCGAAGCCGAGCACCCGCCCGAGCTCCCGCGCAAAGGCAATCGCCTCCGGCGTGTTGCGGCCGGTCGGGGTGATCAGGAAGTTCGCCCCCTCGAAAATCCGCTCGTCGCTGTTCTGGACGCCCGAAAGCTCCCGCCCCGCCATCGGATGGCAGCCGATGAATTCGAGATCGGGCCGAAGCGCCTCCTGCACCGCATCGACAACCCCGGACTTGACGCCGCACACATCGGTAAGCAGCGTCCCCGGGCGGAACAGATGCTGATATTGCCGTATCCAGCCGGCCATCTGGGCGGGATAGAGCCCGAGCACCGCGGCGTCGCACCGGCCAAGCAGCTCCGGGGTTGGGATTTCGCTCCCCTTTTCGATCATTCCCTCTGCCAAAGCGTAACGGATGCTCTCGGGGTTTTGGTCAACCGCGGCGACATGGTATCCGTGCTTTGCGAGGCCCCGCGCATAACAGCCGCCGATAAGCCCCAGGCCAATGATTAAAAATCGAGTGTCTTTCGTCAGTTCCATTTGAAAAATCCTCTCTGCGTACAAAGGTTGACCATTTTTTGCCGGGCCGCGCAAAGACGGGGCCGATTCCGGACACGATAAAGATAACCGTTCGCTCACAGCGCGGCCCCGTCTTCGGGGACATCATACCACAGATCGAACCGAATGTAAAACCGGCCGGCATCCCGCAGGAACTGTGCCGTCTTCCTTGCAATCCCCTGCGGAATGTGGCAGAATAACAAAGGGCGGCAACCAGCCCTGATGGAGGTAATTGAATGCACGCAAAGAGAAATCCCGCTGCAATTGCCAGCTTTGTTCTGATCTTAGCTGTTCTTTTCCTCGCGCTGATCCTAACGGCCCGCGCCCTGATGGACTTCGGACAGGAGCGTCCGGATCCCAAAGCGCTGGCATTGAGCGCGTCCTCGCCTTCCCCTTCGGATGCGGATCTATTTGTCCCGTCCTCTTCAGAGGAGGAGCTTTTTGTCCCGTCCTCTTCGGGGCCGGAGCCGGCCGTCCCTGCCAGCCCCGACGACTGGCGGCTGATCCTCGTCAACGCCGAACATCCCATCCCCGACGATTTTACCGTCGCCCTCGCCGACACGCCCTATGGCTATCAGGTCGACGCCAGGATCAAGGACGACCTCGTCGCGATGATCGAGGGCGCCCGGGCGGACGGCGTCCAGCTTTTGATCTGCTATGGCTACCGGACCAAAGCGCAGTCGCAGTATCTGTACGAAAAACAGATCAATCAACAGCTTTCCTACGGCCTTTCCCGCGAGCAGGCCGAAATTGAGGCCGCGAAATGGGTGGCGCCGCCCGGGACCAGCGACCACCACACCGGCCTCGCGCTCGATATCGTGACCCCCTCCTACCAGATGCTGGACTTTGGCTTTGCCGAAACCGACGCGGCGAAATGGATGGCGGCCCACGCATATGAATACGGCTTTGTCCTCCGTTTCCCGGAGGATAAGCAGGAGATCACAGGGATCGTTTTCGAACCGTGGCATTACCGGTATGTAGGAAAAGAACACGCGGCGGTCATTCAGGAGAAGGGGCTCTGCCTGGAGGAATATGTCGCTGAGACAAACGGACAGGGAGCGATTGCATGAACATACTTGTCATCGGCTGCGGGACGGTGGGCGCGCAGCTCGCGGAGGCCATGTGCGCGATGGGACATGACGTCTCGGTAATCGACCGCAACGAGGAGAGCTTCGAACTGCTCGATTCCACCTTCCGCGGCATGACCATCACCGGTAATCCAATCGACCAGGACTTTCTGCGCCGCGCGGGAATCGAGGGCTGCGACGCCGTCGCGGCAATGACCTCGAACGACAACGTCAACGTCATGGTGTCCCAGATCGCCAAAGAGCTGTTCCACGTCCCGAAGGTCCTCACCCGCGTCCACGACCCGAAGCGGGAATCCATCTTCGCTTCGTTCGGCCTGCACACCATCTGCCCGACCACCCTCACCGTGGACACGGCGGTTTCGTCGCTGCTCGACCGGCGGGAACTCGATTATTTTGCCGTCGACCGCTCGATGCTCTCGCTTTCGACGGTCGCCGTCACCACCGACCAGCAGGGAGAGACGGCCGCTTCCATCCGGACCAGGACCGGGGAGAGGCCGATCGCCGTATATGGGCTGGACCGAAAGCTCGAACTCGCCGACCCGGGGCGCGTATTAATGGCGGGGGAGCTCCTCGTCCTCGCGCGGCCGGTCAACGGCGTGGAAAACGCCTGACCCTTATCACGGCAGAAAGGACCGGTATCTGATATGAAGGTTGTCGTAGTCGGCGGGGGGAAGGTCGGCTTCTATCTCGCGCGCACGCTGATGGATCACGGGCATCAGCCCTCAATCATCGAACGAAACAAAAAGCTCTGCCTGCAGATCGCAAACCAGCTCGATCTTCCGGTGATCTGTGACGACGGCTCCTCCCTTGAGGCGCTCGAATCGGCGGGGACCGGCTCGGCGGACGCGCTGGTCAGCGTCACGGGCACCGACGAGGACAACCTCGTCATCTGCCAGCTTGCCAAGCGCCGCTTTAATGTCCCCCGCACGGTCGCACGGGTCAACAACCCCAAAAACGCCGGGATCATGAAACAGCTCGGCGTGGACATCCCGGTTTCCGCGACCGACTCCATCGCCCGGATCATCGAGCGGGAGGTGGACGCCAGCGCGATCCGCCAGCTCCTGAGCCTCAACCGCGGCGAGGCCTCTCTAATTGAATTCCAGCTACCAGAACGCTATCAGTATCAGGGAAAAACCCTGATGGAGATGCCGCTTCCAAGCGATTCGGTCGTCGTCTCGATCACCCGGGACGGCACGCTGATCATCCCGCGCGGCAATGTCCGCCTGATGGGCGGCGACAAGATGATCGTGATCGCGAAAGACACCGTCATCCATGAACTCTCGCAGGCGCTCGGCCTATCCGCCGATTAAACCGGCTTGGTTCGGCCCGGTTTCCGCGGCAGCCCGCCCGTCCGGCGGGCTTTTTTTGCGGGCGGGTTCCTGGCTCCTCGCTGGGAACTCGCTCAGATGCGGATTTTGGATTGTAAAAAGCCTGTTTTTCTGTTATTCTTATATGTATGTGAGCTTAGGACATACAACTTAAGGGGATGAATACACGTTATGAGAATCGGGTTCGACAACAGAGCCTATCTGACGCAGCAGTCCCAGCGCATTCGCGAACGTGTCGCGCTTTTCGGCGGGAAGCTGTATCTCGAATTCGGTGGAAAGCTCTTTGACGACTATCACGCGGCGCGCGTGCTTCCCGGATTTGACAAAAGCGGAAAGGTGAAACTCCTTTGTGAACTCCGGGACCAGGCGGAGATTATCCTCTGCATCAGCGCCGGCGCAATCGAAAGCAGCAAAATCCGTTCCGACGTCGGCATCACCTATGATCTGGATGTCCTTCGGCTGATCGACGACCTGAGGCGGCTCGATCTCCTGATCGGCTCGGTCGTGATCACCCAGTATACCGGCCAGAACAGCGCCGACAACTTCCGGAAAAAACTCGAGAGGCGGGGGGTGCGCGTCTATCTGCACCGTCTGACCAAGGGCTACCCCTCTGATATTGACACCATCGTCAGCGACGAAGGCTACGGCGCAAACCCGTATATTGAAACCTCCCGCCCGCTTGTCGTGGTGACCGCCCCGGGGCCGGGGAGCGGCAAACTCGCGACCTGCCTCTCCCAGCTTTACCACGAGAGCAAGCGCGGCGTCAGGGCGGGCTATGCGAAATACGAGACCTTCCCGATCTGGGATATGCCGCTTCAGCACCCGGTCAACCTTGCCTACGAGGCGGCGACTGCGGACCTCAGGGACGTGAACATGATCGACCCTTTCCACCTCGCGGCCTACGGCGTCACGGCGGTCAACTACAACCGCGACGTCGAGGTCTTCCCGATTGTCAAGACCATCCTCCAACGGATCACCGGCGAAGACCTTTACAAGTCGCCGACCGACATGGGCGTGAACATGATCGGCCGCTGCATCACAAACGACGAAGTGGTGCGGGAGGCCTCCTGCCAGGAGATCATCCGCCGCTATTATAAAGAAGCCTGCAACTATAAGCAGGGCCTGTCCGACGCGGAAACCTGCCAGAGGATCGACTTTCTGATGCAGACGCTCGGCCTCAAAGCCCAAAACCGGCGGGTGGTGCGTCCGGCGCTCGACAAGGCGGCGAAAAGCGGCTGCTCCTCGGTCGCGATTGAGCTGCCCGACGGAATCATCATCACCGGACGGACAAACGATTTGATGAACGGCACCGCGAGCGTGATTCTAAACGCGATCAAACACCTTTCCGGCCTGTCCGACGAGATTCTTCTGATCTCGCCGATCGTCCTCGAGCCGATTTTGCGCCTCAAGCGGGAGGTGTTCGGCTGCCTGCAGCCGACCCTGACGGCGGAAGAGGTCCTCCTCGCACTGAGCATCAGCGCGGCCACCAACCCAACCGCGGAACTCGCGATGAACCGCCTCAAGGAACTCGAGGGATGCGAAGCGCACTCCTCCGACATGATCTCAAAGGCGGATGAGGACACCTTCCGGAAGCTCGGCGTCAACCTCACCTGCGAGCCGCAGTTTGCCGGGAAGGAACTCTACGAACCCTGATCCACCCGGGTTCCAAAAAAACCGGGCCCCGGAACGCACACGCCTTCCGGGGTCCTTGCTATTGACCTGTCAGCTTTTAACCGGATACAGAAACCCGGCCAGCCCCGCGCGCCGGAGCGACGTGACCAGAAGCGGCACCGCAACCAACTGGATTGCGATTCCGGGGGCCGCCGTGAGAAACGCGGTGGAAACAAACGCCTCGAGCGAATAGGCGTTCCCCGCCATCCCCAGCAGCATCAGGTTCGCCGCGCCGGAGACCGCGCGCCCGGCGAGCATTGCGCCGATCAGCGACGGGTATACGGAAAACCGCTCCGACAAAAGGCCCGCCATAAACCCATACGCCGCAAGCTCCGCCATCATCGAGAGCCCGGTCGGGTAGAGCACCGGCATCCCGGTCGCGGCCGACGAAATCAGAGGGACAATCAGCCCGCAGAGCGCGCCGTAGCGCTTGCCGCACAGGAAACCGCAGAGCAGCACCGGGATATGCATCGGCAGAAAAACCCTCCCATTGACCGCGCCGAACAAATGGAACATCTGCGGAAACAGCACCCCAAGCGCCGTGAAAAACGCAGCGCCGACCATTGTTTTCGTCTCAAGCTTTTTCAATGAAATTCCCCCTTTGTCAAATCGCCCGATGAAAAAGGGCAGCAAAAAAGGCACCAAAGACCCCCGCCTCGCATTCTGCGCGCGGATCCTTCGTGCCGGTGAAGAATTCGTTCTTCCAAACCGCGGTCCGGGATCTTCCCGTCCCTGTTCCAGGCCTTCTGGCCCATCCGACTGTTATCATACCACGCGGCTGCACAAAATACAAGAGAAACCGTCCGTTTCCACGGACACAGCCTCATGAAAGGAAAGGAACGCCATGAACCAGGCCATTCCCCGCCGTCTCCCGTTTCTCGATGAACTCCGGGGATTTCTGATCATCCTTGTCTGCCTCTATCATCTCGGTTACGACCTCGCCGCCATTTTTGGCCTCCCGATGCCCTGGTTCTTCGGCGCCGCTGTCAACTCGATCCGGGACGGGATGACCGGTTCCCTGATGGTGCTCTCCGGCGTCTCCTGCCATCTCTCGCGGAGCAACGCCAAACGCGGCGCGCGGACTTTCGCCCTCGGGATGCTGCTGACCGCGGTCACCTTCTTCGTCATGCCGGATCAACTGATCGTCTTCGGCATTCTTCACTATTTCGGCCTCTGCATGCTGTTTTATGCCGCTGCCAAACCGATTTTGGCCCAAATCCCGCCGTTCGCCGGCGCGGTTGTCTCCGGCATTTTGTTTTTGATCACCCGTCCGCTCGGCCAGGGGAATCTCTGGCTTGGGCCCCTGGGCCTGCTTCGGCTCCCCGCGGCGCTGTACCAGCCCAAATGGCTGTTCTGGCTCGGTTTTCCTTCGCCTGGATTTTTCAGCGCCGACTACTACCCGCTTCTGCCGTGGGGCTTTCTGTTCCTGCTCGGCGTATTTCTCGGCGCGCGCTGGCGTCAAAACGGCTACCCGGAATGGTTCCGGGCCAGCCGGGTTCCAGCGCTTGCGCTGGCGGGCCGTCACACCCTCGCGATCTACCTCATCCACCAGCCGCTTTTGTTGGGCGCGCTGATGCTTCTGTTCTCCTTCCGGTGAGGGCGGCTCAACATGCCTGGCGGCCGCGCTGCAGGCCGTTCTGATAAAAGGTTCAATATGGTTTTTGCTCAAACATCTTCACGGAACAATAAACCTGGTTAAAATTGAACCGCCCCAGATGTGCGGTCAGCGCAAAAAACCAGATAGGAAATATCAGTTAGTAGGAGAGGCGCCGCTGGCGCGACGCCTGTTTGCCCTCTGTTTTGGCCGGTATGTTTGGATCTTCATACCAGCCTTTTATTTTAATATAAATCCTCATTGAGCTTATTTTATCATAGGGAAGGCAGAGTTGCAGATATTCGGACATCGCAGGGAAAACCCATCCCGTTATCCGTCAAAAAGTTGAGAAACGAAAACAACCTCCCTATTGGGAGGCTGAATTCATAAAGTGCCGGCGAGGACCTATTTTTCCAGGGCGCTGCCACCCAAGTATCTTCGGCGCGTGTGAGCTTAACGACCGTGTTCGGAAAGGGAACGGGTGGGACCTCACAGCGATACACACCGGCTGGCGGGAATGG